>CAWACS010000015.1:0-33722 GCA_963780535.1 uncultured Verrucomicrobiae bacterium | reverse complement strand
AATTTGATTTGCTCGCGGACGCCGCAATTGTCCGCCGCGAGACGCGTCGGACCACGCCCGGGACGGGCGCGCTCCCCGAAACCTGAACAATTTTCCCATCGCGGGTGCGGTGGGAGTTGATTACGATTAACAAACCAACAACAACCAAAAGACAAACTATGGCACTAAACGTTAAACCGATCGGCGACCGCATTCTGGTCGAGCCGGTTGAAGAGAAGGAAGTCAAGAAGGGCGGCATCATTATTCCCGATACCGCCAAGGAAAAGCCGCAGGAGGGCATCATCGTCGCCCTCGGCACCGGCAAAACCAACGACGACGGAAAGAAAATCCCGTTTGAAGTCAAAAAAGGCGACCGCGTGCTCGTCTCCAAATACGGCGGCACGGAAATCAAGATTGACGGCAAGGAATACAAGATTTTGTCCTCGGACGACATCCTGGCAGTCCTTGATTAACTCACCACTCAACACTTAAAATTTAAAACTGAATAAAATTATGGCAGCAAAACAATTGATATTCGACGAGCAGGCGCGGCAGGCGATCCTGCGCGGCGTCCAGAAACTCTCCAAGGCGGTCGTCGCCACGCTCGGACCCAAGGGCCGCAACGTGGTGATCGACAAGAAATTCGGTTCCCCCACCATCACCAAGGACGGCGTGACGGTGGCCAAGGAAATCGAACTGGAAGATCCCTACGAAAACATGGGGGCCCAGATGGTCCGCGAAGTGGCCAGCAAAACCAGCGACACCGCCGGTGACGGCACGACCACGGCGACGGTATTGGCCGAATCCATTTACCGCGAAGGCTTGAAATTCGTCACCTCGGGCGCGAACCCGATCGGCATCCAACGCGGCATCAACAAGGCCGTTGAGGCCGCCGTGGCCCAGCTCGACAAAATCACCAAGAAGGTCAAGGACAAGGACGAGATTCGCCAGGTCGCCGCGGTTTCCGCGAACTGGGATTTCGAAATTGCCGATAAAATCGCCGAGGCGATGGACAAGGTCGGCAAGGACGGCACCATCACGGTGGAAGAGGCGAAGTCCATTGAGACGACGCTCGAAGTGGTGGAAGGCATGCAGTTCGACAAGGGTTACCTGTCACCGTACTTCGTCACCAGCGCCGAGACGATGGAAGTGAAGCTCGAAGACGCGTACATCCTCAATTACGAAAAGAAAATCAGCAGCCTGAAGGACCTGTTGCCGTTGCTTGAAAAAGCGGCGCGCTCTGCCAAACCGCTGCTCATCATCGCCGAAGACGTGGAAGGTGAAGCGCTCGCGACCCTGGTCGTGAACAAGCTCCGTGGCACGTTGAACGTCTGCGCCGTGAAGGCGCCGGGCTTCGGCGACCGCCGCAAGTCCATGATGGAAGACATCGCCGTCCTGACCGGCGGCAAATTCATCAGCGAAGACCTCGGCATCAAGCTCGAGAGCATTGAACTGACCGACCTCGGCCGGGCGAAATCCATCGTTGTGGACAAGGAAAACACCACCATCGTTGAAGGTGGCGGCAAGTCATCCGACATCCAGGGCCGCGTGAATCAAATCCGCCGCCAGATCGAGGAGACGACGAGCGATTACGACCGTGAGAAATTGCAGGAACGCCTGGCGAAGCTCGCCGGCGGCGTGGCCGTCATCAACGTCGGGGCCGCGACCGAGACTGAAATGAAGGAAAAGAAAGCCCGCGTCGAAGACGCGCTGCACGCAACCCGCGCGGCGGTCGAGGAAGGCATTGTCGCCGGCGGCGGCGTGGCCCTGCTGCGATGCCTGTCAGCGATTGAAGCCGTCAAGACTTCGAACGAAGACGAGGAAATCGGCGTCGGCATCATCAAACGCTCCATCGAATCACCGCTCCGGGCGCTCGCGATCAATGCAGGCGTCGAAGGCTCGGTCATCGTCGAGCAGGTCAAGAAGGCGAAGGGCAACGAGGGTTACAACGTCGCCACGGGCGAATATGAAGACCTCGTGAAAGCCGGCATCGTGGATCCGAAAAAGGTCACGCGCTCCGCGCTGCAAAACGCGGCCTCCATCGCCGGATTGCTGCTCACGACCGAGTGCCTCATCACCGACCTGCCGGAGAAGGACAAGCCGGCACCGGGTGGTGGCGGGCATGGCGGCGGCATGGGCGACATGGGCGGCATGGGCGGGTACTAAAATTAAAGTTAGCGTCGGCGCTGTGCGCCGAAAGTCGAGCCAAAGGCTCGACGCTACACCAACGAATCAGGCGAGGCGGGAAGCAATTCCCGCCTCGTTTTTTGCATTTTTGCCATTCGTCATTCGGCACCCAAGATGCTATTATGTGCACAATAACCTGAGTTTTGATGAAAACCTTTTCCTTGGGAGTATCTACCGTCCTTGTCCTGTTAAGCCTGACGATGGGTGCGTGGGCCAGCCCAAACCATCCGGACACACAATACGTTGAGGGTGACGCCATCGTCACTTTCAAGCCGTCAGTCACTTTGGTGAACGCCCAGCAGGTACTGGCCGGCCACGCGCTGGTGTGGAAGCAGCATTTCGCCGGATTATCCCGGCATCAGGGAAAAGAGACGGGTCTGGTGCATGCCCAAAACCGGACGACGGCGCAACTGATTGCCGAATTGAAAAACGACCCGAACGTGGAAATCGCCGAGCCGAATTACCTGCGCTGGGTTGCCACCGCGCCGCCCAACGACACGTTTTTTACCAATCTGTGGGCCTTGCAAAACACCGGCCAGTCAATCAACGGCCTTGCGGGCACGGCGGGAGATGACATCCGTTTCATTCCCGCCTGGGCGCTGGCCCAGCAGCCGGGCACCAATCCGCCGGTGGTGGCGGTTATTGATACCGGCGTGGATTACCGGCACCCGGATTTAGCCAGTAATATCTGGATCAACACCGCCGAGAATCCCACCAATGGATTGGATAACGACGGGGACGGATATATCAATGATTATTACGGTTACGATTTCGCGGACAACCTGCCAAGCCCGATGGATTCCGGTTTTCACGGAACGCACGTGGCCGGAACGATTGCCGCCGTTGGCAACAACAACCTGGGTGTGATCGGGGTCTGCTATCAGGCGCGGATCATGGCGCTCCGGGCATCGAGCGACGGTAACTCGCTGCCGGATTCGGCCGTCATTTTGGCCATCCAATACGCCACCATGATGAAAGGCCGGGGTGTCAACGTGGTCGCCATCAATGAATCCTTCGGCGGTGGCGGATCAAGCAGCTCTGAAATCGCCGCGATGCAGGCCGCCGGCACCGCCGGCATCATCTTTTGCTGCGCCGCGGGAAACAGCAGCAGCGACAACGATACGACTCCTTTTTATCCCGCCAATTACCGGTTGGGCAACCAGATCGTCGTGGCGGCCACCGACCAGAACGATGCCCTGGCGTCTTTCTCGGACTACGGCACCAATACCGTGGATTTGGGCGCGCCGGGAGTGAACATTCTGTCCTTGCTGCCCATTGCCCCGGGCATCCCACCGGAGGGCACGGTTATCGCTCAGGTCCAGCAGGGTGCCACCGCCTATAGCGCTAACGAATTGATCTATTCCGGCGTCACCACCGGCCTCACCGCCACGGTCTATGCTTGTGGGCTGGGGAATCCCGCTGATTTTCCGGCGGCAGTCCGCAGTAACATCGCGTTGATTGAGCGCGGCACGCTGACGTTTTCCAACAAGGTCCTCAACGCCATGGCGGCCGGTGCACGCGCAGCCATCATTTACAACAACACCAGCGGCAGCACCTTTGGTTTTACCCTGGGCGGCACCAACAACTGGATTCCCGCCGTCTCCCTCGCGCAGGCCGACGGACTGGCGCTGCAAACCAATGCTTCCGCCACCGTCGTCCACGGGCTTTATCAATACCTGGACGGCACTTCGATGGCGACGCCGCACGTGTCCGGCGCGGTCGCGTTCGCCGCGATGAACTTTCCGACTGAAACCGTGACGCAGCGGGTTCAACGCGTCCTTACGAATGCGGAGGTCATCCCGGATTTGCGGGGTTGGGCGCACAACGGCCGGCGGCTGAACCTGCAACGCATGGTGGATACGGATGGCAACGGCCTGCCGGACTGGTGGGAATTGGAGTATTTCGGCCATCTCACCGGCACGGATCCGAACGCCGACCCCGACCACGACGGCATGAGCAACCTGGCGGAATGGATTGCCGGAACGAATCCGACCAATGCCGCCTCGTGTCTGCGAGCGTCAGTGGTGTCCGCCACCAACTCCAACGGCGTTGTAGTAAACTGGTCGAGCGTGACGGGAAAATTATATTGGCTGGCCCGTTCTACAAACCTGGAAACCGGATTTAGCACGGTGGTGGCCACAAATATTGCTGCCACCGCGCCGACGAACATTTTTACCGACACAACGGCTCTTCCCGGCAACCCCAGCTTCTATCGCATCGGCGTGGAGCAATAAAGCCACGGAATCGAAAATTGAACGCGGCCCGGAGAAATCCGGGCCGCGTTTTTGTCCTAAAATCAATCGCCAAAACTGTGAAAGCTTTCAAGCGAGCAAATCTTTTAACCAATCGTTCTTTTCCACTTCCTCAACTTTGAACATTCGATCAGGAAGATTTAGAATCTTACGGCAAACCGTTCGGAGAAATTCGGCTTTTTCGCCTGTTTTGCTGTGAGTTAGCACAAAATAACCTGAATTCCCAATTGGTTGGTGAGCATAGATCTTTTCCACTGCTCCACTCCAATACCTGTAATCACTTTTGGGATTGTTGGAAACGAGCATACGCCGGTTCACCTTGAACCTGCTTAATTTTTCCAAAACCTCGAGGCCCTTAACCGCAGAAAGGCGCGCAAAAAATTTAGCCAATGTGTCTGAAGCCATGTGTTCACAAAAAATTTCAGGTTTATGAGAATTCCCAAAAAATGAGCCATCAATTTCAATTCGTATCTTTTTTTGCTCTTGCCGCCCATTTAGACGTGGCAAAGTTTCCACATTTTGATAGGCGACACCCGTTGCCGCCGCCTTCTTTTCTTTCGGGTTCAATGTTTTTAGTAGATTTTCGATGCGCGCTGCCTCCTGTTCGATTTCATTAATTTGCATTTGCATCTGCTGGAGTTTGGCTGGGATTGGCCCAAGCCGGGCGATCGTTGCTGAATCGTTTAGCACCGGATTCTTAATCAGACTCATTGCTTCCTGGCCTAATTGTTGTAGTTTTTGTTTCACAGTTAATTGTTATAGTTATTTAGTTAAAGTGTCAAGCGGTTTTTAGGGCGTTGACAGAAGTTTCGCGTTGGCGCATTTTTTTAGCGTGAAATCGCTACTGGAAATTGAGGAGGCCATTGCCAAATTGCCGCCGAAAGCCCGGCGCCAGCTTGTGCAGGATATTCCCGCGCTGTGCCCCGGTGAATTTCCGGCTGGCGGCTGGGACGCCATTCTTCGCGATCCCTCGCCGCGTTCCGCACTGACTTCGTTGCTCGACAAGCTGGACACCGAGCATTCGCAAAAAACCGGAGAATTTCCTGATATTGAATGACAAATCTTTGCGGAGCAAAAAGTGACCTCGCGCGGTACAACCGATTTCTGGCGGTTGTATCACGCCCTCTCACCGGAGATACGCCAGGCGGCCCAGAAGGCATTTCGGATATTTTTGGATAATCAGGCGCATCCCGGCTTGCAACTGGAACGGCTGCGCTCCGATGGACGCGCATGGTCGGTTCGCGTTTCCAAGAAATATCGGGCCGTCGCCCGGCGTTACGACGATGACTGGCTTTGGTTTTGGATCGGCACGCATGAGGAATTTGACGGCGTTTTCCGAGGTGACATTGTCCGCAGATTTTATCGTTTCACTTCACTTGACCGGCGCATTGAATTAAAGGATTGTATTACCACCCAATTGGACGGGGGCGCACCGGTTTCGACCTGGGGAATGCGCCAGAGGCGGCATGCCGAGGACGATGCGTTGGCCTCGTTAATCATCGCATCAAACAAAACAGCTAACCAAGAATTAGCTCTCGCGGCCTAAGGCTGCGACGTTCACCGGTGGACACCTGCTACGCCGGACGAACGCCATGGCAGGCATGGTTGACGGCGGGGACCGCGCGTCGTTGGCCGAGAAAATTCCATGCGGACTAGGCAGTGCGATTCGAGTTCGGACGCCATCGCATAGCAGAAAACCTTCTCCGGACTAAGCATGTAGTCGCGGCTGGTTTGTTTGCCAGGGACGCGGGTTCAATTCCCGCCGCCTCCACCACGCCTCGCCCGGAGCACTACGGAGTGTGAAGACTGCCGCGCCGTAGCGAAGCAAAGGCGGGCCGTCCAACACGGCGAAATTGGAGGGCTACGACTCGGCAGGCCAGACTTGCTCAATTCTGCGCGCCGCTTACCCTGCCCCGGTGCGGTTGCTCGACCGGTATTTTTTACGCGAATTGCTCACGCCGCTGGTGTATTGCCTCGGCGGCTTTCTCGTTTTCTGGATTTCCTTCAGCCTGTTCACCCGGCTGGACGATTTGCAGGAGGCCAAATTGCATCTGCTGGATGTCATCGAGCTGTGTCTCGCCTGGACGCCGGAATGTCTGGTGACGGTGCTGCCCATTGCGCTTCTGCTGGCGCTGCTTTACACCCTCACCCACCATGCACGCTACAACGAAATCACCGCCCTGCGCGCCGCAGGGGTGAGCCTGTGGCGGTTGTGTCTGCCCTATTTTCTCGTGGGCTTTGCCGCCAGCGTCGCGTTGTTTGCGCTGAACGAAATCGGCGTGCCCCGGAGCACGGCATGGGCTGACCGCATTTTAAATCGTTATGTGTCAAAACCGGATGACGCGCCAAATCAGTTCCATGGTTTCACCACCGCACGCGCCAGCCGAATCTGGATTTTCAACGAATATCATCCCAAAACGGCTGAGATGTCCGGCTCCATCGTGGTCAACTGGACTTTGCCGGATGGTTCCATCCGGAAGCTGTATGCGGACCGGGCGCTTTACGCGAAGCCCGGATGGACGTTTTTCAACGTGAAGGAATTCGAGCAGGCCGATGAAACGGCCCCGGTGGTTCCGTATCTTCAAACCAATGAATTGACCGTGCCGGAATTTGACGAGACCCCGGCGGAAATTGAGAACGAAATCAAAATGGGCGAGTACGAGAGCCTGCACTCGGGCAAACTGAACGTTCCGCTCTCGGTCCTTTGGGAATACCTGCGGCGGCATCCGAATTTGCCGCACGCCGTAGCCGCCCAGTGGCGGACCAAATTTGACGGGCGGCTGGCGGCACCGTGGGCGTGCCTCGTGGTGGTGCTCATCGCGATCCCATTTGGCGTGGCCTCAGGCCGGCGAAACCTGTTTGTCGGCGTGGCGGGCAGCATTTTCATCTGCTTCACTTATTTCGTGGTTCAGCAGGTCGCACTGGCGCTGGGCACGGGTGGATATTTGCCGGCGTGGCTGGCGGCCTGGCTGCCGAACCTGGTTTTCGGCGCCACCGGATTGTGGCTGACCGCGCGCGTGCGATGAAGTTGATTTCTCAAAACCGTGAATGACGAACTCGCCAGATTGATGTCGCGCTACGAGCGGTTAAACTTGCTCTACCAGGTGAGCAACGTCATCCACTCGACGCTGGAGCCGCAGGAGGCGTTGCAATTGATCGTGAGCGAAGCCGTGCGCCTTATGCGCGCCTCCAGCGGCTCGGTGGTCCTGATCAATCCCACTTCGAGCTTTCTGGAGATCCACGCCGCCCAAGGGTTGCCTTCCAGCGCCGCGCGCCTGCAACTGCGACCCGGCGAAGGCATCACCGGCTGGGTGGCGCGCTATGGCAAACCCGCGCGTGTCGGCGACGTGACCCAGGACGCGCGTTACGTCGCCGCCCGATCCGGCGTGCGCTCGGAGCTGGCCGTGCCGCTGGAAGTAAACGGTGAGACGCGCGGCGTGCTGAATGTGGATTCGGACCGGGTGGACACCTTCAGCGCCGAAGATCAGGAACTGTTGCAGGAGCTGGCGGTGCAGGCGGCCAAGGTGATTCAAAACACCTGGCTCTACGAACAGTTGCGCTTGAAGGCGCGTCTGTTCGAATCGCTGGCGAGCGTGAGCCGCACCATCAACTCCACGTTGAACCTCGACGAGGCCTTGCGCGTCATCACCCGGGAGGCGTGCGTGCTCATGCGCGCACGCATGTGTTCACTGATGATGCTGGATGAAAGCCGCGCCTGGCTGGATTTGCGCGCCAGCTATGGCGCGGGGACGGCTTATCTCAAAAAACCGCGATTGAGCGTCGAGGAAAGCGTGCTCGGCGTCGTCGCGCGCCGCAAAAAACCGTTGCAACTGGAAAACGTCCAGACCTCGAGCCGTTATCAGAACGTCGAGGTCGCGCGGCGTGAAGGCCTGGTTTCACTGTTGAGCGTGCCGCTGGTGTTTGCCGGCCACGCCATTGGCACATTGAGCGTTTACACCGGGGTGGCTTACAATTTCTCCAACGAAGAAATCCGCATTTTGAGCGCGCTGGCGGAATTGTCCGGTATTGCCATTGAAAAGGCGCGGCTTTACGAGCGCATCGTGGATGTGGAGGAGCAATTGCGGCAGAACGAAAAACTTTCCGCGCTCGGCCTGCTGGCCGCCGAAGTGGCGCACGAAATCCGGAATCCGCTCACGGTGATGAAGCTGCTCTATCACTCGCTGGATCTGAAGTTTCCCGACGGCGACCCGCGCATGAAGGATGCCCGGCTGATTGAGGCAAAAATCGAACATTTGAACAAAATCGTGGAGCGCATCCTGGCTTTTGCGCGCACCACCGAACCGCAACTGGCACCGGTGAATCTGAATGAATTAATTGATGAACTCGGCCTGCTGGTTCGCCATAAACTGGCGAATCAAAACATCAAGCTGGTTCGCGAGTTGGCGTCGGATTTGCCCGTGGTCATGGGCGACGCACCGCAACTGGAACAGGCCTTTCTGAACCTGATTCTCAACGCCGCCGAAGCCATGCCGGAAGGCGGCACGCTCGCGATCAAATCGCGGGCCGTTCGCCTTCCGCGAGCGAGCGAAAAACCAACGCATGTCTCGGTGGAATTCAAGGATACGGGCAAGGGTATGAGCGAGGAATTTCAGAAGCGCGCCTTCACCGCCGTGCTCAGTACCACCAAGGCCAAGGGTACCGGCATCGGTCTCGCCATTGTCGGTCGCATCATTGAGACGCACCGTGGCAGCATACGCATCAAATCCCGCCTGAAACACGGCACTGGCATCGTGATCACGCTGCCGGTGTAGCAGATCTCCGGAAGCTTCACAACCATCAGCGCGGGAAAATTTGGTTAGACCGTCCCCGCCCCCGGCAAAACTCGTTGCGCTATTTTCTTGCCAGAGACAGTCATCAAATTTATTCACCTCGTTTGGAATAGATTTTATGAATTACACAAAGTGGCAATGGTGGGAGCGGTTCCAAAAGTATTACAGCGAATATCCCAAGCTGGGTTTGGCGGTGGACCTAAGCCGCATGAACGTGTCTGAGGAATTTTTCACGAGCATGGCACCACGGATTACCAAGGCTCTGGCGGACATGGCGGCCTTGGAAAAGGGCGCCATGGCGAATCCCGATGAAAATCGAATGGTCGGCCACTATTGGTTGCGGAATCCCGCCCTCGCACCAAGCCGGGAAATCCGCAGCGAAATTGAAGAAACCACCAGCCGTATTAAGGACTTTGCCGGCAAAATTCACGCCGGAGAAATCCGCGGCAAAGGGGGAATCTTTAAAAATTATCTGCTGATCGGAATCGGCGGTTCCGCACTCGGTCCTCAATTTGTAGCCCAGGCCCTGGGCGACCCCCGCACCGACAAGCTGAAACCCTATTTTTTTGACAACACCGATCCCGACGGCATGGACCGGGTACTGGCAATGATGGGCAACGATTTAAACCGGACGTTATGCATCGTCATTTCAAAGTCCGGTGGCACCAAAGAGACCCGTAACGGGATGCTTATCGCCAAGGCGGCCTATGAACAGGTAGGATTGGATTTTGGTTCACATGCCATTGCCACTACCATGATGGGAAGCGAACTGGATAAATTCGCAGTTCAAAACCAGTGGTTGGCACGCTTTCCGATGTGGGATTGGGTGGGAGGAAGAACCAGTGAACTATCTGCGGTTGGCTTACTACCAGCAGCATTGCAAGGATTTGATATAACAAGTTTATTACTAGGAGCTTGTGATATTGACAAACAGACTAGGACACTGAACGTCAAAGAAAATCCAGCAATGCAATTGGCACTAGCTTGGTTTGAGTCCGGTAACGGTAAAGGAACTAAAAACATGGTTGTTTTGCCATATAAAGACCGACTGGAGCTGTTTTCAAAGTACCTTCAGCAACTTGTTATGGAATCGTTGGGGAAGGAATTGGATCTCGATCGAAACATTGTAAATCAGGGGATCACTGTTCTCGGCAACAAAGGCTCTACCGACCAGCATTCCTACATTCAACAACTGAGGGACGGGTTGAACGATTTTTTTGTCAACTTCATTGAGGTGTTGGCCGACGGCCATAATTCAGCCCTGATGGTCGAGGAAAATGTAACGGGTGGAGATTTTCTTCATGGGTTTTACCTGGGCACAAGGCAAGCGCTCGCGGAGAAGGATCGGGAATCCATGACAATCACCGTGACGGATGTCTCAGCACGTACAGTGGGAATGCTAATCGCTCTTTTTGAGCGTGCCGTCGGATTCTACGCATCGCTGGTCAATATCAATGCCTACCACCAACCCGGGGTTGAAGCCGGTAAAAAAGCAGCTGGTCAGGTCATTGAAATCCAAAGAAAAATTTCGGCTTACATCTCCAATAATCCGCACAAGTTATTCACAGCGCTTGAAGTTTCAAAAGCAATTGCAATGGAAGAAGAAGTGGAGACAGTAACAAAAGTTATTCAGCATTTAACAGCAAATGCCAACCACGGAATTTCGAAAACTCCAGGTCGGTCTTTGCTCGATGCGAAGTATGGCTTAAGCTAGTTATTCCATGTTCGTTTTTCCAAAGCAATACGACGTCATTGTTGTCGGCGCTGGCCATTCTGGAGTTGAAGCCGCACTGGCAGCCGCACGTATGGGATGTCAGACTCTTCTTCTGACCATGAATGTAGATACGATTGGTCAAATGTCCTGCAACCCGGCGATTGGCGGATTGGCCAAAGGTCACTTGGCTCGGGAGATTGATGCTTTGGGAGGTGAGATGGGAAAGAACACCGACCTGACTGGACTTCAATTCCGAATGCTGAACACGAAAAAGGGACCTGCAGTTTGGGCTCCGCGCGCTCAATGCGACAAAAAGGCCTATCAATTCAGATTAAAATGGGTATGCGAGAAGGAACCAAACCTCGATGTCAGACAAGGCCAATCTGCCAAAATACTCCATAAAGATGGCGAGGCATTTGGCGTTGAAACAACAATGCAGGTTCAATTCCACGGTAAATCCGTTGTAGTAACGACGGGTACCTTTCTGAGAGGCTTAATGCACATCGGATCCAATCAGCAGACCGGTGGCCGCGCTGGCGACGTTGCTGCAATGAGCCTTTCGTCGTCACTTCAAGAACTCGGCTTGGAGCTCGGCCGGTTTAAAACCGGGACCCCGCCACGTCTGCTTAGACGTTCGATTGATTTTTCAAAGACTGAAATACAGCCAGGCGATGAGCCGGTTCCATATTTCACCTACTGGAAGGACGATTTGTTCCACATGGAACAAAATGATAAAGACCAAGCTAGAAACAGGCCGGCAAACGGCAAATATCCGCCACGGTCAATTCTTGAGCGATTAAATGGTCAAATGCCTTGTTATATCACCTATACGACTCAAAAAACCGCCAAACTAATTCGAGAGAATCTACATAAATCTCCTTTGTATTCTGGTGTAATTGAAGGTATTGGGCCAAGGTATTGCCCTTCCATTGAAGATAAAATAGTAAGATTTAGCGACAAAGAAAGACATCAAATTTTCCTCGAACCGGAAGGCATCGAAACGGATGAAATCTATGTGAACGGCTTTTCCACAAGCTTACCATTTGAGGTCCAAGTTGAATTGGTCCGGACAATCATCGGATGCGAAAATGCCGAAATCATGCGCCCGGCCTACGCCGTTGAATATGATCTCGTTTTTCCAACGCAGCTGTTACCGACGTTGGAAACAAAAATTTGTCGCAATCTATTCTTAGCCGGCCAAATTAACGGGACTTCTGGTTACGAAGAAGCTGGTGCTCAGGGTCTTATGGCTGGAATAAACGCGGCAAGACGAGTCAAAAGGCTTGGACAAATCGTTCTACGTCGAGACCAGGCATACATCGGTGTTTTAATTGACGATTTAGTCACAAAGGGTACTGCCGAGCCGTATCGAATGTTCACTTCACGCGCGGAGTATCGCCTCCTGCTGCGCCAGGACAACGCCGACTTGCGCCTTTCTGAACTCGGCCATGAGATTGGCCTTTTGCCGGAACAGCATTACCAAAAGTTTCGCGCCAAGCAACAAGCCATCGCCGATGAATTGAATAGAATAATTACAACTCGTTATGGTTCAAATACTTTAATGAAGATTCTTAGTCGGCCTGAGGTGGCTTACAAGGATTTGCCTGACAAGAACGAAGCTTTATCCAAAGAAATCATTCAACAAATCGAAATTGCAGTCAAATATGCCGGGTACATAGACCGCCAGGAACTGGAGGTTGAGAAATTCAAGAACATGGAAGACAAGCGTATTCCTGACACGTTCGACTTTTCCACAGTACCGAGTCTCCGGCTCGAAGCTTTGCAAAAGCTTACCCGGATCAGGCCGGTGACCATTGGTCAAGCTGCCCGCATCTCCGGAGTATCGCCCGCCGATATCGGAATTCTGCTGGTTTGGTTGAAGCGCAGTTCCAACGCCAACGGTAAAACAAATTCTACATCGGATATGGGCGCCAGCGGCTCCTGTGAAATTGAACTTGAAGGATAGCTGGTGATTGGCTGTCCGACATGGATTCGAACCATGAATAACGCCTCCAAAGGGCGCTGTGTTACCATTACACCATCGGACAAACCTCACGGAAACTAATCGTTCCACATCGTCCGCGCAAAGCGAAAATGTCGGCGACCATTGCCGGCGGTGAAAGAAAGTTTGCCCGCACCACTTCTTGCCATCACATTATGACAGTTTAAATGAGTGGTAACATTTTAAATATATCAGAACCGCCGGTTGCTGAAGCCGGTCCGGCGGCGATAACCGCACTGGATGGACCGGTCCGGTTGCCAAAGAAAGGCCCACTGAAACTCATCGGCGAAGCCCTGCGTCACGGTGGGCCTGGCTACCTCCAATTTGCCATCACCAACATTTGCAATGCCGACTGCGGTTTTTGCGGGTTTGCGCGTTCCAAGTTCAATCCCCAAGCCCGGCGCAGCGTGACGTTGCAGGAGGCGCGTACTGCGATTGAGGTCGCGGCCAAAAATCGCATCGGCTACCTGCTGTTTGTTGGCGGTGAGCCCATGGTGCATCGGGATTTGCTTGCCATGACGCGCTACGCCACGGAACACGGTATTCACCCAATGATTTGCACCAATGGCGGGCTTTGGACGGAGGAGAACATGCGCGGACTGGCCGACGCCGGCTTGAGCAGCGTCATCATGTCCATTGACGCGTACGACGCGGTGAAGCATGAAAAAAACCGCAGCCTCCCGGACGTTTGCCGGAAGATCACGCAAGCCAACAAGTTTTTCCATTCCGCCGGCATTCAAACCACGGCGAGCATCACGGCCAGCCGGTTGATTGACGATTACGACAAGTTGCCTGCCTTCCTGGAGACGCTCGGATTCAAGAGCTGCACGTTCAGCTATCCTCTCACGTCGCTGGCCAGCAGCTATTTGAGTTTCAGCGACAGCGGCCTGGTGAACTATTCGAAAGATGAACTGCTGCAGGTATTTGAGAAAATCAAACAGCTGAAACAGCACAGCGGGTTCCCGGTCGTCAATCCCATGGAATCGCTCTCCGAAATGCAACGACATTTGCGCGGGGAACGCGAAAATTTCGGCTGTCTGGGCGGGCACAAGTATTTTTACCTCGACTGGAACCTCGATCTTTACCGCTGTCATTTCTGGGAAAAGCCGATGTGCAAGGTCCACGAATGGGATGAATCGAAACTTATCCGCGATGGTTGCACGCGTTGCATGATCGATTGCTACCGGGACCCCAGTGTGCTGCAATTTATTGCCATCAACACCAGTGATGCGTGGCACGCCTTGAAACGCGGTGACCTGGTCAAAGCCGCCAAACACGTCTTTGATTCGCGCAACCTGACTTCGCTCAAGGCCGTTTGGGAGGACCGCCAGTGGATTGGGGGCGTGTAATTCCCGCAAATTCCGTCTTGTCATCCCGCGCATTCATGGTAACTTAACGCCCCTTTTTATGAAGACGGACATTCATCCGAAATATGTGGATGCGGAAATCCGTTGCGCCTGCGGCAACGTGATCACGACCCGTTCCACCAAGCCTGTGATCATTGTCGGCATTTGCAACGTGTGCCATCCGTTCTACACCGGCCAGCAGAAGTTCGTGGACACCGCCGGACGCGTGGATAAATTCCAGCAGCGCGCTGCCAAGACGCAGGCCGCCCAGGCCGCGTTCGCCACAAAAAAGAAAAAGAAGGCTTAGCGATCCGATTTCATTCCGCCCGCTGGTGTATCATCACACGCGGGCGGATTCTTTTTTGCGAAAATGGATTTAAGACCGCATATTGACAAGTTCCGCCGCCGGTCCGCCGAGGTGGAGACCGCGTTAAGCGATCCCAAGGCTTTTGACAACCCGCAACGCGCGCAGGAATTGTCCCGCGAATATGCCCGGCTCAAGGAGCTCGTGGCGCAGGGCGACCATTACCTGAAAACGCACGCCGATTTGGAGCAAAACCGCGCGTTGTTGAAATCCGAATCGGCGGAATCCGAACTGGCGCTGCTGGCCAGGGAGGAAATTGCCCGGCTTGAGGCGGACGAGAGAAAACTCTCGCAGCAGATCCAATTCGGCCTCGTACCGCCGGACCCGACCGACTCGCGCAACACCATCATCGAAATCCGCGCCGGCGCGGGCGGCTCGGAATCCGCGCTGTTCGCCGCCGACCTTTACCGGATGTATTGCCGTTACGCCGAGGCCCGCGGCTGGAAGATTGAGACGCTTGATTCCAATCCGTCCGACCTCGGCGGCTTCAAGGAAATCGTTTTCCAGATCAGCGGCGCAGACGTTTACAAGCGGCTCAAGTACGAGAGCGGGGTGCATCGGGTCCAGCGCGTGCCGGCCACCGAGGCGCAGGGCCGCATCCACACCAGCACCGCCACCGTCGCGGTGTTGCCCGAGGCCGAGGAGGTGGACGTTGAAATCAAGCCTGACGAAATCGAAATCAACGTCTGCCGCGCGTCCGGCAAGGGCGGACAGGGCGTGAACACCACGGATTCGGCGGTGCAAATCATCCACAAGCCGACCGGACTGATTGTCCGTTGCGCCGACCAGCGTTCGCAGCAGAAAAACCGGATTCAAGCCATGACGGTGCTGCGCTCGCGCCTGCTCGACCGGAAAATTGCCGAGGAAAACGCCAAATATGCCGCGCACCGCAAAGACCAGGTCGGCACCGGCGAACGCAGTGAAAAGATCCGCACCTACAATTTCCCGCAGAACCGCGTCACCGACCACCGCATCGAGGTGACGCTCTACAATCTGGCAAACTTCATCGAAGGCGATCTCGACCCGCTGATTGACCCGCTGATGACCCACGATCTGGAAATGAAACTGGCAGAACTAAGAATTTGATTTCGCGCGAAGGCCGCGAAGTTTGCGAAGGAAGATTTTGATTCATTTTCTTCGCGTTCTTCGCGCGACACCATAATGAAAGAAACCAAAGGACTCATCTTCGACTGTGACGGCACGCTGGCTGACACGATGCCGCTGCACTGGCATGCCTGGCAAATCGTCACGCAGCGCCACAATCTTCATTTTCCCGAGGACCGCTTTTACGCCTTTGGCGGCGTGCCCTCGCGCGACATCCTGAGATTGCTGGCCGAGGAACAGGGCCGGTCACTGGACCATATTGCCGTCGCGCATGAAAAGGAGGAAGCCTATCTGCCGTTGATGGCACGGATTGAGCCCATCCATGCCGTCGTGGAAATTGCGAAAGCGAACCACGGCAAAATCCCGATGGCGGTCGCGTCCGGCGGCACTGAAAAAATCATCGGCCTGGTGCTCGACCACCTCAAAATCCGGCACCTATTTGAGGCCGTGGTGACCAGCGAAATGGTGAAGCACCAGAAACCCGCACCGGACATTTTTCTCGAAGCCGCGCGGCGCATCGGCGTGGACCCCAGATTCTGCCGCGCCTATGAAGACACGGACCTCGGCTTGACAGCCATTCGTTCCGCAGGCATGGAAGCCGTCGACGTACGGAAGCTGCACGGCCAGTAAACAAATTGAAACGCGGGAAAAACTTCAGGTTTTACCCAGTTTTTTTGATTTCTCCGTTGCGGCGCGGACGGCACTCATCACGATGGCGCGCAGCCGGCCTTTTTCCAATTCGTGCAAGCCTTCGATGGTCGTGCCGCCGGGGCTGGTGACCTGATCTTTCAGCGCACCGGGATGCTGGCCGGTTTCCAGGACCATTCTGGCCGCGCCCAGAACGGTTTGCGCAGCGAGGTTCGTAGCCACGTCACGCGGCAGACCCGCGGCCACGCCACCGTCGCTCAACGCCTCGATGAACAGATAAACATAAGCCGGACCGCTGCCGCTCAAGCCGGTCACCGCGTCAAGCAATGATTCCTTGACCTGAAAGGCAATGCCCACCGCGGAAAGCAGTTTCTTCGCCAGTTCACCGTCCGATGGGGTCGCCGATTTGCCAAGCGCGAACGCCGCGGCGCCCGCGCCGACGAGTGCCGGAGTATTGGGCATGACGCGAATGACGCGCGCACCGGCCGGCAACGCGCCCTCCAGTTTTGCGAGCGTCACCCCGGCAGCGATGGAAATGAGCAGATGGTGGTCGGTGAATCTGTTGCGCAATTCGGCCAAAACGCCGGGGCATTGGTCCGGCTTTACGGCGAGAATCAGGACTCCAGCGGCTTTCGCCACGGCCAGGTTGGAGGCGACGGGAGCGACGCCGATTTCATCGGCGAAATGTTTCCGCGCCGCGGCAACCGGGTCGGCCGCCACCATGTCCTTGGGGCCGACGAGCTCAGCGTGGATGAAACCGCGGGCCAGCGCGGCGGCCATTTTGCCCGCGCCGAGAAAACCGATGGTGAGATTGGTTGCCATGAAAATTTTGTAGCAGGCCGTCTGGAAGAACGGAAGTGAAAACGCAGGGCTAACTCATGGCTTGAATTTGTGTGGTAACGATCTATGATAGGGGCAGCACAAAAGTGCCTTTAACTTTGGTTTTGTGATGTCCAGCAACCGCCAGACATGGGATTCGTTTGAAGCGATGCGCCAGGCCGCCCAGGAGGGCAATCCGCAGGCGCAATGTTATCTGGGCGTGTGTTTTCAAACCGGCCAGGGTGTGGCGCAAGACCATCAGGAGGCGGTAAGATGGTTCCGGCGGGCGGCGGAACAAGGCGATCCGGTGGCGCAGTGCTACCTGGGCGTGTGCTACCTGCATGGTGCGGGCGTGCCACAGGAATTTGGCGAGGCGGCCAAGTGGCTGCGCGAGGCGGCGGAACAGAGCGATCCCGCGGCGCAATTCAATCTGGGCGTGCTATACGAGACCGGCCAGGGCGTGTCGCAAAATTTTGCGGAGGCCGTCAAATGGTACCGCGAAGCGGCGGAACGCGGTTATCCCGTGGCGCAATTCAACCTGGGCGTTTTTTACGAAACGGGCCAGGTCGTGCCGCAGAATTTTGCGGAAGCCGTCAAATGGTACCGTGCGGCCGCCGAACAGGAATGCGCCCCCGCTCAATGCAACCTCGGCCTGTGCTACCAGACGGGACGCGGGGTGGAACAAAACCAGCAGGAAGCCATGAAATGGTTCATCCGCGCCGCGCGACAGGGTGACAAGACCGCGCAGCACAACCTGGGATTGCATTACGCCTCGCTGAAAGAGCCGGAGGCAGGCGAATCCGCCGAGGCCGCCGAAGAGGCATCACCGGAAAGCACAACGCCCGCGACTTAGTGCGTCAGTTCTTCAAGCTTCGCCCGGGCCAGTCCGTCGTCAATGGTCCGGCCGGCCACCTCCCAGCCTTCAGCCACCGACTTCGTTTTGCCGGCCACGAACAGGGCGGCGGCGCTGTTGAGCAGCACCGCGTCGCGTTTGGGACCGCGCTCGTCACCGCGAAAAATGCGGCGGATGATTTCCGCGTTGGCCAAACGATCGCCACCGACCAAATCGGCCAACGTCGCGGCCCGCAGGGGAAAGGCTTCCGGCGACAAGGTGGAAGTCGCAAAACCGCGTTCCTGATAAAACTCGGCGATGGTGTTTTCACCGAGCGTCGAGAGTTCGTCAATGAAGCCTTGGGCTTTGGGCTCCGGACTCCGGACTTTTCCACACACGACCATGGCGCGACGGACGCCAAGCGATTGAAGCACCCGCGCCAGCGGTTCGCATAGTTCCGGGCGCGGCACACCGACGAGCATGGCGGATGGACGCGCGGGATTCAGCAGCGGACCGAGATAATTGAAAATGGTCCGCTGACCGCGTTCAGCGCAGAGTTTCCGCGCGGGGGCGATGTGTTTGAACGCTGGATGCCAGGCCGGCGCGAAGAAAAAGGCGAACCGGCGTTCCTGCAATGAGCGGACGGCCTCTCGTGGAGTCAAATCAATCCGTACGCCCAGCGATTCCAAGATGTCCGCGCTGCCGGCCTGCGAAGTAACCGCCCGGTTACCGTGCTTGGCGACAGTGACGCCGGCGGCGGCACACACCAGCGCGGTGGCGGTGGAAATATTGAAGGTGCCGATGCGGTCACCGCCGGTGCCCACCACGTCAAGAATTTCGCGGGTTTCCCGCCAGGCGGGATCCATGGGGGGCGGAATGGATTTGTCACGCAGGGCGCGGGCAAACGCGGCAATTTCAGCGGGAGTTTCGCCTTTTTGCGCCAGCGCGGCCAGAAAACCGGCTTTGACAGCCGCGGAAATTTTTCCGTCGGCCAATTGATCCACGGCCTGGCGGACCTGTCCGTCCGTGAGCGGGCCTGCCCGGGCGAGTTGCTGGGTGAATGTATCGAGCACGGACCGATTCTAAGAACGGACAATGGCGGCACAAAGCGGAAAGTGCGTTTGATTGTTCCCATTACCGTTAACGAAAACATCGACAATCGCGGAAAATTCCGTAACTTGTCGTTCACGGTCGCTGTCTCAATCTCTAAACAGCGAAGGTATCAATACTATATGGCAGACAAACGCGGTCACAATTGGTTGAAGTGGGGAATCATCGTGGCGGCTGTGATTGTGTTTGCCGGTTCCGTCATTTGGTATTTTCGCCACGGGCACGCTGTTGTGCCGGCTTATCAGACGGTGACAGTCGAGCCCGGGACTTTGACACAGGTCGTCACAGCCACGGGCACGCTGAACCCGGTGACCAACGTGACAGTGGGCAGCCAGGTTTCAGGCATCATCACCAAGCTTTACGTGGATTTCAATTCGCTGGTGAAAAAAGACCAGGTCATCGCGGAAATTGATCCTTCGACCTATGAGGCCATCGTGAAGCAAGCCCAAGCCAATCTCGCCAACGCCAAGGCGAATTTGGAATTGCAACAGGTGGAAGCCAATCGCAGCGCCGAGTTATTCACCAACAAGTTGGTTTCCAGCTCCGACTACGACACGGCCATCGCCACGTTGCACGAAGCCGAAGCCATGGTGCAACTGGACCAGGCTTCACTCGACAATGCGAACGCAAATCTGGGTTACTGCAAAATCCGTTCACCGGTGGATGGCATCGTGATTTCGCGTGCGGTAAACCTCGGCCAGACGGTGGCGTCCAGTTTCAACACGCCCACACTTTTCCAGATCGCGAATGATCTGACAAAAATGCAGATTGATTCGAGTGTTGCCGAGGCTGATATCGGCGGCGTCATAGAAGGCCAGCATGTGGATTTCACGGTGGATGCGTATCCGTATCGGAACTTTCACGGGGTGGTCACGCAGGTGCAAAATTCGCCGACGACCGTCAACAACGTAGTTACCTACGACTGCGTCATCAGCGTTACCAACGCGGATTACAAATTGAAACCCGGCATGACGGCCAATGTTTCCATTGTGATTGCACAACGGGAAGACACTTTGACGATTCCCAATTCCGCGCTGCGCTTTCGCCCGCCGGAGAACGTCGTCGTACAAACCAATGCCAATGCCACCACCCCTCAGGCCGCCCAGGCCACCAACTCGGGCAATCGTGGCGGGACCGGCACACCGGGACGGCGCAACGGCGGGAACAGCCACACGCGCGGCGAACGCCCGATTTTCCACACGATATTTGTTCTCGCAGGCACGGGTGACGATGCCGGGCTGCAGGCGGTGCAAATCAAGAGCGGCATTAGCGACGGCATCGACACCGAGGTGCTTTCGGGTTTGAAGGAAGGTGACCAGGTTGTCATTGGTGTGAACTCCCCCGGAACAAAGACTGCGGCGGCTGCCAATCCGTTCGGCGGCGGCTTTCCCCGGATGCGCTAAACCCAGATGTTGACCCGTCACCGTGCACACCAACCCCGTTATCAAACTTGCCGAGATCAACAAGACGTATCACACGGGGGAAGTGGACGTGCATGCCGTGCGCGGGGTTTCGCTGGAAATTCTGCCCGGCGAATTCGTCGCCATCATGGGTTCGAGCGGTTCCGGCAAATCCACGTTGATGAACCTGATCGGTGCGCTCGACCATCCCAGCGGCGGCAATTATCTGCTCGATGGCATTGATGTCTCCACGCTCGACCGCGATGCGCTCGCGGATGTCCGCAACGAGAAAATCGGCTTCGTCTTCCAGGGTTTCAACCTGCTTTCACGAACGTCCGCACTGGAAAATGTCGAGATGCCGATGCTCTACAACCGCCAGCGCATCGCCGCGCACGAGCAGTTAGAACGTGCCACAAACGCACTCGAACTTGTCGGCCTGAGCCGGCGCGCCGACCATCATCCCAACCAGCTTTCCGGCGGCCAGCAGCAGCGCGTCGCCATCGCCCGCGCGCTGGTCAACCGGCCGTCCTTGCTGCTCGCCGACGAGCCAACCGGCAACCTCGACAGCCAGACGAGCATCGAAATCATGGGCGTGTTCCAAAAATTGAATGACCAGGGCATCACCATTGTCATGGTCACGCATGAGCTGGATGTGGCCCGCTACACCAAGCGCATGGTGATTTTGCGCGACGGAAAAATCGTGTCGGACGAAACCGTGGGCAATCGGCTGATTGCTGAAAACGAACTGCGCAATTTACGGCAGGCGCAACAGGCAGTCCAACTCGGATGAGAATTTTTGCTTCATTGAAAATCGCCGGCCGCGCCTTGCGCCGCAACAAAATGCGTTCGCTGCTGACGATGCTCGGCATCATCATCGGCGTCGGCGCCGTCATCGGCTCGGTGAGCCTGACTTCCGGGGCCACCAAGCAGGTCGAGGACCAGGTCAGCAGCCTGGGCGAAAGTGTGATCACCGTCTTTTCCGGCAATTTCACCCAGGGCGGCATGCGTGGCGGTTGGGGCAGTGCGCCGACGTTGACGGTGGCCGACGCCGAAGCGATTGCCGGGTTGAAAAACGTCGTGGCCGTCAGTCCCGAGGTACGCGACCGCGCCCAAGTGCTCGCCAACGGCCTTAACTGGAATACACAAGTGATGGGGGAATCGCCCGATTACCCGCAAATTCGCAACTGGGGTATCGCCAGCGGCTCGATGTTTACCGACCAGGATGTGCGCAGTCTCGCGAAGTCCGCGGTCATCGGCAAGACCGTGGCCGATCAGTTGTTTCCCAACGAAAATCCCGTTGGGCAGACCATCCGCATCCGGAATCTCCCGTTTCTGATTGTCGGCGTGCTGGCCCCCAAAGGCTTCAACCTGTTCGGGCAGGACCAGGATGATACCGTTGTCGTCCCTTATACGAGCCACATGCACCGCATTACCACGCGCACATTTGTGAACGACATTCTGGTGCAGGCCGCCAACGACAAGGTGATCGACAGCGTCCAAAATGACATCACGGATTTGCTGCTTGTGCGCCATCGGAGCAAGGAACAGGATTTCACTGTGCGCAACCAGCTGGAACTGATGCAGGCCGTCACGGCTACTTCGCGCGCCATGAGCTTTTTGCTCGCGGGCGTCGCCGCCGTCTCCCTCGTGGTGGGCGGCATCGGCATCATGAACATCATGCTGGTGAGCGTCACGGAACGGACGCGCGAAATCGGCATCCGCATGGCCGTGGGCGCGCGCGCGGCGGACATCCTTGTGCAGTTTCTGATTGAAGCGGTCACGCTCAGCGCGATTGGCGGTTTCATTGGCATTGTTGGCGGGGTCAGCTTTTCCGAAGTCGTCGCCTACCTGAAAGACATGCCCACCGTCACGCCCGTGGCTTGGATCGTCATTGCGTTCGTTTCCAGCGCCATCATCGGCATTATCTCCGGATTTTACCCGGCCTGGAAAGCGTCCAAACTCGACCCGATTGACGCGTTGCACTATGAATAGCGTGTGACGGCCGAAGTCCTGCCCACCCATACGCCCGCGCTGTTTGACGCCGCCGTGAAACGCGCGGCCGAATTGTTGCGCGCCGGCGAGGTCGTTGCGTTGCCGACGGAAACCGTTTATGGCCTAGCCGCCAATGCACTGGACGCAAAGGCCGTCGCGAGAATTTTCCAGATCAAAGGCCGGCCCGCAAACAATCCGGTCATCGTCCACGTGGCCGGCATGGATATGGCGCAGCGCTGTGTCAGCGATTGGTCCACGAGGGCGGACAAACTGGCAAAGGCGTTTTGGCCCGGACCCTTGACGCTGGTGCTGCCACGGGCGACGGAAATCCCCAATCTTGTCACCGCCGGGGGCGCGACGGTGGGCGTGCGCTGGCCGAGCCATCCGTTGATGCAAGCGGTCATCTGCCGGTGCGGTTTTCCACTGGCAGCGCCGAGCGCGAATTTATCCAGCCGGGTCTCGCCAACGAATGCCGGGCACGTGTGCCAACAATTGGGGGACAAAATTGCCATGATTGTTGACGGCGGCCAATCACAGGTGGGCATTGAATCCACCGTGCTGGACTTGACGGTTTCGCCGCCGGAAATCCTGCGGCCGGGCATGATTGACGTCCAATCGCTCGCTGCCGTTTGCGGTGAGGTCCAAAGTCCAAAGTCCAAAGTCCAAAGTCCGGATTCCGCGCTTCGCAGCCCGGGATTGTTGAAGAAACATTATTCGCCGAAAGCAAGATTGGTGGTTTTGAGCTGGCGGAACGATGCGGATTTAAACTCTCAACTTTCCACACTAAACCTGCCACGTTCAACCTGCCATATCATTGCGCACACCACGATTCCTTCCGGCGAAAATTTTGTGCAGGTGAGCGTGATTCCACGCGATGCCGAGGCTTTTGCGCGGGCCATTTACGCGGAATTACACCGCTGTGACGACGCCGGCGCGGAATGGATTGTGGTGGAAGCGCCGCCGGAAACGCCGGCATGGTCGGCCATTGCCGACCGGCTGCGGCGCGCCGCCGCGTAAGCTCCGCCGCGCGTGAGGAATTTATTTCTGCAGTTTCCAGCGATCCGCATCGGTCAGGAACAGGCGTTCCGGAAACAGACCCAGGGGGGCGTGGGTCAAAGGAAAGCTGACCGGAATTTTACCCTGTGCCACCGCTTGAAGCACAAAGCCGCCCCAAGTGTGATCGTCAGCCCGAATCCAACTGGACGCGAATTTGGCGTCCGTCGTTTCGGGCGTGAGGTAAAGTGCCTGCACCGGCTTCAGATAATCATTAATGGCAAAGAAATCGTCCTGGTAATTCAGGGTCAACCAGACACATTGACGCTGGCCATACCACGCGACCGCCCACGGCACGTCGCTCATCATCAACTCGTTTGGGTTCATCCAGCCGGCGATTCTCTGAATTTCAGGCGGATAATATGGCGGATAAACCACGGGCATCGTCTTGGGTGGCAGGAGGGCAAAGATCATCGGCGCACAGCACAATGCGGCGAAGAGGGTTTTGACCACATAACGCAATTCCCGGAGCGGCAACGCCATTTGCTCCAGCAAGATAAGGAACAAACTCACGCCATAGACGAACACCAGCGGCAGCAGAAGCACCAAAAGATTTTCTGAATTGATCTCGGGTGACTCCTCCGAAAGTTGCGTGCGGCCCAAGGCCTGCACCACGATCAAAACCGCCAGACACATGACCGAAAAATAGCGCAGCCGCCGGACGACGGGGCTGCGAAAATTCAGCAGCAGACCCGTCAGAAACAACATGCTCACCCAACTGCCGCCCAGTCTGGGCAACGCGTCTTGCAGGATGGAGTGCAGGTTGATCAGAAATTTATGCACATACAACGACAACCCCAGCGCGGATGAAAGATCGGGATGAATCGAGCGTTCCAGTTGAAATCCGGGGAAGGCGCCGGTCCCCTCCACCACCGCAAAACCCGCGGTGCCGAAAGGAGTGCCGCTGACGGTAATATTGCGAATGATCCAGGGTGCCAGCACCAAGGCGAAGGCGCCCAACGCCACCAACGCATGCAACACCCGCCTGGGCCCGCTGAACAGTATGAGATACACCACCACCGGAATGATGACCCAGCCAAAAGCATATCGTGTAAGCGCGCCCGCACCCGTCACCATGCCCGCCGCAATCGCGAGCCCCAGCAGCCGGTGAAATCGTGGCTGCGGGTCGCCCGCCGCTTCTTCAATCCACAGGATGCACCACGTCAGCCCGATGAAAATGATCATCAATAACATCGTGGACAGCCCGGAGATGCTGAACCGCCACAATAGTTCACACCCCAGCACTAAAAATGCGGAAAGCCAGGCAACACTGGTGTCGAACAGTTTTCGCGCCAGGAAGAACGTCAACACCACCACCACCAGCAAAAGTGCCTCGTTGAACGACGCAATCAGAAAATCCGGTTCATAACGCCAGAAATTACCGTTGTCGCTCCAAAAGGCGCTGCCCAGGTTCGGCGCATATTTGAACGGCAGCACTTTCATCAGGCCGGCCAGCGCAAGCGGATACACCGGCGGATTGGCAATGTCCGGGTGTGCGGTTTTGATTTCCGCGAAGTCCGTGCCGGCGCTCGCCAGCACATCCGCCGCCTGGGCCTGGTTATGGCTTTGCACGAGATACAGGCCGAAGGGGCGGAGGAACAACGTGGTATAGCCCCTGCCTTCCGCGAGGTTGCGCGCCAATTGCGCCGAGTCCATCGCTTCCGGCGTGGCAAAATTGCGGTACGCCCGAAGATCGTAGGTGAGCACCAGGAACAGAATGGCGACGCAAAAGGCGGCAATTTTGACATAACGCGCCCACGCGCCTTCTTCGAGCTTGTGAATCCAGTCTTGCAGGAACGGCATATTAAAATTCCTCCAGATGATACGTGTGCAATTTGCGGTGAAAGGTCCGCCGGCTCATGCCGACCCTTTTGGCGGCCAATGTGCGATTGCCCTTTGTCTCTTTCAAAGCATGAACAATCAATTGTTTCTCGGCCTCTTTTACTGTCAAATCATTTCGGGCAAATAATGGCGCCGCGCCGGCACGCCCGGCCGGGTCGCCGCGTTCCCCGGCGCAAATCTGGCGGGGCAGATCACGCGCCGAAATCTTTTCACCCCGGCACAACACCACCGCGTGCTCCATGGCCGTGCGCAGCTCGCGTACATTGCCCGGCCATGCGTAATGCATCAGCCGTTCCAGGGCATCCGCCGCAAACTCGTTCACGGCCTTGTGGTTCTCGCGCGCGAATTCGCGCAAAAAACGTTGTGCCAGCAGGGGAATGTCGCCCAGCCGCTCCCGCAGCGGCGGTAAATCGATTTCCACCACCCGCAGCCGGAAAAACAAATCCTCGCGGAAACCGCCGGCCTTGACCAGGTCCTCCAGATTTTTGTTCGTCGCGGCAATCAGCCGCACATCCGCCGTCAATGTCTTGTTCGACCCGACCCGTTCAAACGTCCGTTCCCCCAGAAAACGCAGCAGCTTCACCTGGAGGGTCGCATCAATCTCGCCGATTTCGTCGAGAAACAAGGTCCCCCCCTGGGCCTGTTCAAAACGGCCGATGCGCCGTTCATGCGCACCGGTGAACGCGCCTTTTTCGTGGCCGAATAATTCGCTTTCCAGCAGCGTTGGGGCCAGCGCCGCGCAGTGGACGATCACCAGCGGCTGCCGGGTGCGGGGACTGAGTTGGTGAATGGCCCGGGCGATGAGTCCTTGCCCGTCCCGCTCTCACCGGTCAGCAGGACCGTGGCGCGTGAGGGCGCGACCTGCTGAACGATTTCAAAAATCTCGTTCATGGCCGGTGATTCCCCGACAATGTTTTCCAGACCGAACTTGTGGTCGAGCTGCTGGCGCAACGCAACATTTTCCGTCTCCAAGCCCTGCCGGCGCACGGCCCGCGCAATGCGCATTTCCAGTTCATCAATTTGCAGGCGGCCCTTGGAAATATAATCGTCCGCGCCGCGCTTCATGGCGTCCACCGCCAGCTCTTCCGAGCCGTAGGCGGTCATCAAAATGCAGATCGGCGGCCGGGCGAGCGATTTGGCGCGTGAAATCAATTTCATGCCGTCCTCGCCCGGCAGCCGGAAATCCGTGAGCAAGACGTCAAAATTTTCACGTTCCAGCAACTCCATCGCCGTCTTCGCATCCTCCGCCACATAGACATCATAACGATCCTCGAGGGCGGCGCGCAATCCATCGCGCGTCGGTTTCTCGTCGTCCACAATCAATAATGTCGGTTTTTCGGTCATCGTGATTCAACCACCGCTTCGGTTTTTTCCTCGAGCAATCGCGGCCCCGGCTCGCGCAGCGACAGCCAGATGCGGAAGGTGGTGCCGCGACCGGCGTGGCTCTCCAGCTCGATTTTGCCGCCGTGCGCGCGCACGATGCGTTGCACAATCATCAATCCCAGCCCCGTGCCTCGTTTTTTGGTCGTAAAGAACGGCTCAAAAATGCGGTTGATCTGTTCCTGAGGAATGCCGCTGCCGGTGTCGGCCACGCTGACCCACACCCCCGCCGCACCTTCGCCGGTCTGCAACGTCAGCGTGCCGCCCCGGGACATGGCCTGCATCGCGTTCTTGACCAGATTCACCAGCACCTGCTGCAGTTGCGTCGCGTCCGCCGGCGCCGCCGGCAACCGGGACGCCAATTTGGTCCGGACATTCAGCCCGCGGTTGTCCAGCTCCGGTTTCAGCAGATCCAGGGTTTTTTCAACCACCTCGTTCAAGGAAACCAATTTTAATTGCGGCGACACGGGGCGGATCGCCTGCAAAAATTGCGTGATGATGTAATCCAGGCGGTTGATTTCCCCTTTGGCCACCTCGAGGTATTGCGACAGTTTGCGCAGACTGTCCGGTGGCGGCGGGGGACGGGAGACGGCGGGGGTGATTTTCCGCCCGCTGGTCACCCGGCTCCCATCACTCTCCAACTTTTTCATTTCACGTTCCATCAGTTGCATGTGAATGTGCAGCGCGTTGAGCGGATTCCCGATTTCATGCGCAACAC
Organism: uncultured Verrucomicrobiae bacterium; assembly: GCA_963780535.1. Classification (GTDB taxonomy): domain Bacteria; phylum Verrucomicrobiota; class Verrucomicrobiia; order Limisphaerales; family UBA11358; genus UBA11358. The sequence goes on along the minus strand of CAWACS010000015.1, from coordinate 6,190 downwards.
TGGCCGCGAGCAACGTGAGCGCTTGAACCCGTTCGCTTTCGATGGCTTCAAGGGTTTTCTGACGCGTTTCAGTCGCATCGTGCAAAATGAGCGCAACGCCGGAGCTGCCGGCCGCCTGGCCATCGAGCGGCGCGGCGTAGAGGCGCAAAAAGCGCGGCCGCGGATAATTCACTTCAAATTCGTGGCGCGCGACGCGTGAGCCGCCTTCACTGTCAAAGCGCAGAATGCCCTCCCATTCAAGTTCCGGCAGGTAGCGATTGACATGCTGGCCTTCGATTCCCGGCTGCAAGCCAAGCAGGCGCGTGACCGCCTGATTGAAATAAATAATCCGGCCTTGCTCATCCACCACAAGCACGCCGTCTTCAATGGTGTTGAACAGGGTTTCAAGAAAACTGCGTTCCCGCGCCAGACGTTTGACAACCGTTTGCAGGCCTTCTGCGTCCAGTCGCCCAATGCGGCCAAGGACTTTGTCTAGAAAGCTGGATTTGGCCATGGATATTGAAAAAAACTAACAAATTAACCATTCACAATGACGCGTCAATTTGACTCATTCTAATAATCTGCCTCCGAAGGGCAAGGGTTTTTATGGCACATTATTTCACTTCAGCGGTCAGTGCCAAAAAGACCTCTTCAAGCGGGCCGGACGTGCCGCTCAACTTGCGGAGTTCGTCGCGGGTGCCGACGGCAATCAATTTTCCATGGTTGATGATGCCGATGCGGTCGGCCATTTCCTCGGCCACACTGAGTTCGTGCGTGGACATCAACACGGTCATTCCCGCGCGCGACCGTTCCTTGAACACGTCTTTCACCACGCGGGCATGTTGCGGATCGAGACCCACCATGGGTTCATCGATCACAAAGACTTCCGGCTGGTGCAACAGGGCGGACACAATGGCCACGCGCTGGCGGGTGCCATGCGAAAGGCTTTCCAACGGGAGATGGGCGAAATCGGCCAGGTGGAAACGCGCGATCAATTCCTTCGCGCCGGTTTCAATTTGCGCGTCGGTCATCGCAAACAACTGTCCGATAAAGCGGAAGAATTCCCAGGCCGTGAGTTTGTCATAAAGAAAGGGAAAATCCGGGACATAGGCCAGACGGCGGCGCACTTCCATCGGTTCGGCCTGCGCATCAAAACCGCACACGCGCACGCCGCCGGCGCTCGGCTTCATCAACCCGGCGAGCAGCTTCAGCGTCGTCGTCTTGCCGGCGGCGTTGGGTCCGAGCACCGCAAAAAATTCCCCCCGCGGGATGGTCAGCGTCACATCGTTGACCGCGACCAGGTCACCGAATTTTTTGACGAGATGGATGAGTTCGATCACGGCGTGCGTTCAAGGGTTGCCAAATTGGTCAAACGCCGCGGTGACCCCGCCGGGCAGTTCGATGCGTAGAATTTCACCGACCATGCTGACATAGATGACAATGGGACGGTCCAGCACGCGCGTTTCCAATCGATACACGGGCACGGCCTCCCCGCCCAGCGCCAGGCGATCAAGATGCGCCTCCCAATGAATGTCCTGCGCGAGCGTGTCAGGCGTCTGGGGTACGACCGGCCAATCCAGTCCGGCGGCCCATTCCCCACCCAAATCCCCGGTGAACGCGCGCCATACTACATTCGGATTTTTCAAATCGTCAAAGGTGAACACATTTTCCGCGCTGACACCGTTGGTGATGATTTTCAGATGGACATTTTGTTCGTCGGCCAGGGAGTGAATTTCGACCGTGGCATAATGTGAAGACACTTTCAGTTCCAATTGACGCCATTCGCGCCTGCGTGAAAATTCGAGTTGACCGTTAAAAGTCAACCGGTTGGTAAAATCACCAAGCCCCATGTTCCCGTTAAATCGAATTTGATACCCGGCGCGGGTGTTAATGCCCGAGGGTACCGGTTTGACTTCGTCCAGCGCGGCCATTTCCTGCTCCACGCTGGTGGAGAATTCGCAGAAACCGGTTCGCTGGCCGTCCTGAAAGACATTCAACGAGGAAATATCGGGCGCGGTCAAAATTTTCTGCCAGACCAGCGCCACGGGCACGCGAACGCCGACCCCGTGCGAGTCGTATTCCGCGCGCCACAAAAGCACGTTCATCGCCACCCAAAAGGCGGCGATCAACAGAAAAGTGAGGCGCGGGATCATGCGGCCGTTTATGTGGAAGGTATGTTCAGGGTCTGGCCGACGCGCATCCGCCGGGGTTCCAAACCCGGATTGGCCGCCAGCAAGGCGTCCAGACTGATGCCGTACCGGCGGGCAATACGGACGGCGGTTTCGCCGGCGACGACCGTATGGGTGCCCAGGATTGATTTGGCCGGGGTCGAATGCACCGGGTGGTCCTGGCTCGAACCGTCCGACACGGAGGAGGCATTATGGTCCGGTGGCGGCGAACCTGAATTGGCGGAGGACTGCGCCGCCATCGGAATGGGGGCCGTGGAAGGCTGATTTTTCGCGGCCGACTGGCTCGCAAAATACGCGCGCCATTTGTTGACCTCGTCCTGCAATTGCTGGTTTTGTTCGATCAACTGGGTGATTTGCTTTTGCGCGGCGGGCGTGCTCGGCAACGGCAGCACATCGGCCGCCAGTTCCTGTTTGCAACTTTCTATGCGCTGTTTGATGACCTCCGTGTTGCCGGCGTTGGGATTCAACTTCAAGTATTGTTGATAGTGATAGATCGCCGCGGCCGGGTCGGATTCCTTTTCGTCGTAGAGCCAGCCGAGTTCAAAATGGGCCGCCGCCGAATGGGGATTCACTTCCAATGATTCTTCAAAGGCCTCGACCGCGCCCTGATAGTCCATCGTGTTGATGCGGCTCTTGCCCAGGACAAAGTGCGGCTCCTTTTCCTCGTCCGACTGATCCTGATCCGACGGCAGGCAACCGCTCAGCGCGATCCCGAGCCAAAGGGCGAACACGCCGAACCAGAAGCGATTTCCAAATGACATGATGCGAACCTAAACGAACCCTTGGACGGACGCAATCGTACGTTGGTTTAACGCCTGTCCGTCCGGTCCATCCGGCAAAAGCGGGCTTGAGATTCCGTGGCGCGAGGCGCAACCTGTAGCGGTTGCGCGCGTGGCGGAATGGCAGACGCGCCAGACTTAGGATCTGGTCCCGCAAGGGTTGGAGGTTCAAGTCCTCTCGCGCGCACCATTTTTCGCGGAGCGAAAAATGCCGCGCCGAAGCGCAAAGGGCGCAGGCGGGCCAGCCGCTGCGGAACATCTCAGGTTCCCCATCTCATCGGGCCGCCCGCCGCACCTGTTCCTTTTTCTCTTCCAACTCGGCTTGAAGTTTCCGGCGCTCGGCGACCAGTTGCCCTTGCAGCTTCTCGAGCTTTTCGGACTCGCCCGCGGCGGCGGCCCGGGCGATTTCGTCCTTCAATCCTATTTCACGCTCGGCGATTTTCGCGGCGTATTTCGAACCCAGTTCCGCCAGTTCCTGTTTCCGCGCCGGGCTCAATTTTTTTGCCGGGGTGTCCTTGTTCAAACGCTCCATCGCGAGTTCGTAGGCGGTCTTCATATTTTAGTTTGACGGGTTGCCATGTCGGCGACCCGGATTTTACTTTGGGGACGGCGACACGCCGTCCCTCCCATTTAGTTTTTCTTCTTCCACGGCTGGCTCGGAAATTTGATCGGCGGCGGCTTCGGTCGCGCGATTTGCAATTCGGCATCGTTCCCGGTTTTCGTGTCCGGTTCGCCGGTTTTGGCGGCATCGGCACGCCACGACTCAATTTTCGCCTGCAAGCCGTGATGCTCGGCCTTCGGCTTGTCGCCGGCTTTCATGTAAAACAACGAAAGATTCGTGTGCACGAGCTGTTCACGCGGCCGGAGTTGCTCGGCTTTGTGGCCTTCGGCGATGGCGGCGGCGTAATCGCCCCGGCGATAATGCGCCATGCCCAGCGCCAGTTGGGCGTCGAAGTGCGCGGGGTCGGTGGCCAATACCGCCCTGAGTCTGGCGATGGCACCGTCAAAGTCGCCGCGGCTGTAGGCGAACATTGCGTCGTCGTATTGTTCCTGGAGCGTCATGCGGCTAGGTGAACGCTAGCGCACCCGATGGCTCCCCCGCAAGCAACCGGTGGCGGCAATAGAAACTTTCCGCAGCCCGGCCATTGATATAATGATAACTAATTTACATTTCTTGTTATCCCCAGGACAGTCTCAAAAATTGGCACAACTCATTTATTAAAAAGAACATATACACACGATTAGAATTTGACACGCTCGCTTCGCGTAGCTTAATGTGTCATGGCAATGGTGGAGTGCCGATTCACCTTCAGGGAGTGCATCTCACCTTGCGCAGTTAAATTTTGAATTTGAGGTTTCATGAGTGACACAATGGCAACCGCGTCGTCCCCGGGCGGCGCACCGAAGGTATCCAGCATCAACGAAGCGGTGATTCGCATCGCCGGCAATTCGCAGGATGGCATCCAGGCCATCGGCGGATTTCTGGCACGACTGGCCGGCCGCAGCGAACAGGAGGTCATGACGTTCATGACCATCCCGTCCACGATTTCCGGCGGGCCTTCGATTTTCCAGGTTCGGATCGGTTCCGGCGAGGTCCTGACCGCGGGTGATGACGCCGACGTGCTGCTCGCCTTCTATCAACATTCATACGAGGACCACATCGGTTCGCTCAAGAAGAACGGGATTGTGCTTTACGACACCGATCACGTCGAGCCCAGGCCGGAGTGGCAGAAGGATTATCATCATGTGGGCATTCCGATCTCGTCGCTGACCATTGAAGCCATCGGCGGCACGGCCAAGGACAAGGGCAAAAACATTTACGCCCTGGGGCTCATCGCGCGGATGTTCGACCTGAACGTGACGCGTCTTGAAAAACTCATCGCCGAGCGTTTTGGCGGCAAGGACGAGAGCATTGTCAAGAACGCGCTCGCGGCGTTTCACGGCGGTTATTCCCACAACGTCAGCAATCTGCTGGAGACCTTCCGGTTTTCCGAAAGCCAAAAGCGCGAAGGGCATCAGGTCGTGATGAACGGCAATGAGGCGCTGGGCCATGGCCTTATCGCTGCGGGTGTTCGTTTTGGCGCGGGTTATCCCATCACGCCCTGGTCCGACATCATGGAATTGTTGCGGCGCGAATTGCCGAAATACGGCGGGACCTTCGTGCAGTGCGAGGATGAAATCGCCTCCATCTCCATGGCTCTGGGCGCCAGTTATGCGGGCCGCCTGGCGGTGACCGGTTCGAGCGGCCCGGGGATTTCCCTGAAAAGCGAGGGTATCAGTTGGGCGGTGATGGCCGAGATGCCGCTGATTATTGTGGACGTGCAGCGCGGCGGGCCGTCCACCGGCATGCCGACCAGCGTGGAACAATCCGATCTTTACATTGCCTGCTTCGGCGGACACGGCGACGCACCGCGCGTGGTGATCGCGCCGGCGAACGTCGAGGACTGCTTTTATACGGCCATTGAAGCCGTCAATATTGCGCGCAAATACAACGTGCCGGTGTTGATCCTGAGCGACCAGGCCATTGCCACGCGCATCGAGGCATTTCTGGAGCCGAACCTGGAAAAGGTTTGCCAGAACATTTCCCCCGACCTTTCGCCCGTACCGGATTTCAAACCGTACGATTTGACCACGCCGGACGGCATTGTGCCGCGCATCGTGCCCGGCACGCGCGTCAACAGCGGCAAATATCCCATCGCCACCGGCTTGGAACACGATGAAATGGGGCATCCGACCGCCTCGCCGAAATTGCACATGCAAATGACCGCCAAGCGCCGCAAGAAACTTCAGGCGCTGGCCGCCACACTGCCGCCGCCGAAAATTTACGGCCCGCCCGAGGGCAACGTGCTGCTGGTCGGTTGGGGCTCGACCCGGGGGCCGATTTGCGAAGCCGTGGACCGCGCCCGGGCGGAGGGCGACAGTATTTCATCGCTGCACCTGCGTCACCTCAATCCGCTGCCCAACGGGTTGGACGACATTTTTTCCGGTTTTCATCACGTCTTTGTCGTTGAGATGAACGACGAAGGCCTTTATGGCCAGGGCCAGTTGGCGACGTTGTTGCGCGGGCGTTATGCGGATGCGCGCATCCGCAGCATCAGCAAGACCGACGGCCTGACCTGGAAGGTGAAGGAGATTCTTGCCGCCGTAAAAACGAAGTTGTCCTCGAACGGTGAGGCCGTAAAAGTGGTCTAACTTCTGCTTTGGTGAAGGATTTGAATTTATGAGTGAAGCGATTGCTGAAAT
>CAWACS010000014.1:0-9542 GCA_963780535.1 uncultured Verrucomicrobiae bacterium | reverse complement strand
CCCAGACCAAACGCGCTGACATTGAACGGCGTGTGAAAGAACTGGAAAAGCTGACGAGGTTTTAAAGGAGGCGAACCGCTCAAGCCGTTTCTGCTTTTGATTTTATTTGCCGTGCTTCACCAACTTGATTGTGTCGATAGCGGCATTTACATGAGCATCCCATTCTTCATCGAAGCGCTTCTTTTCTTTACTCATACATGTGACCACTGTGCCTCGGTAATTCTTCTTCTGTCATTTTCAGACTCGTGTTCAGTGTCGCTGAAGGGCATTATGACAAAACAAGAATATGGCTTATTCATGGGGAAATTATTTGTCCCGCTTCAAAAGAAACTCCGCCAGGGCTTCGAGGGCAACGGCTTTGCCCTTAAAAGCTTTCAGCGCGGCGAAGGCCTTGGTGGTCAGTTGTTCCGCGATCTTCCGTGATTTTTCCAGGCCGACAATCGCCGGGTAGGTTGCCTTTTGCGCCGCCGTGTCCTTGCCCGCCGTCTTGCCAAGCTGCTCGCTGGTCTGGGTCACGTCCAGGATGTCGTCAATCACCTGGAACGCGAGCCCGACGTGATAGCCGAAATCCGTCAACGCCTTGAGTTGCGCGGACGTGCAGTTGGCGCTCATGCCGCCAAGCCGCACGGAACAGCACAGCAACGCGGAGGTCTTGCGCTCGTGGATGTAGCGGAGTTCACTGGCAGAAATCTTTTTGCCTTCGCCTTCCAAATCCGCCACCTGCCCGGCCACGAGTTGCAGTGAGCCGGAGGCCTTCGCGATTTCCAGAATCAAATCGCGGTGCGAATAGCGCGGCCAGCCTTTGGCTTGTGCAGCGATTTCAAATGCCTGCGTTAACAGCGCGTCGCCCGCCAGCACGGCGATACCTTCGCCGAAGACCTTGTGGTTGGTGGGTTTGCCGCGGCGGAAATCGTCGTCGTCCATCGCCGGCAGATCGTCGTGGATGAGCGAATAGGTGTGGATGCACTCGACGGCGCACGCCAATGGCAGGGCATCGGCTTCGCGTCCGCCACACGCCTGCGCAGCGGCGAGGCAGAGCGCGGGGCGCATCCGTTTGCCACCGGCGAACAGCGAGTAACGCATCGCTTTGTGGATGGTCGCGGGTTTGGTTTTCTCGGACGGCAGAAATTGATCCAGCGCGCGATTAACAGTTTCGGTGCGCGTGGCGAGAAACTGTTGTAAATCGAATTGGGACTTTGCGGACATGCGCCATTATTTTAGAAAAAACGCGTGCCGGTGCAAGCTGTGGGTTTTCGGGGGCGGCAGGGACGACCTGCTGGTTGTACGAGGCCGCGCAGCAGCGCGGCCCTACCATTTCAAAAGGCGGCCGCCGGCCGAAAGCAGCCACGTCAGCCTGCCGTTTTCAACACTGGCTCCATTTCGTTCAATCCGGCAGCAAAACGGCATCCAATTTACGTTCCCGGGACGGTCAAATTTTCTTATTGCATCCATGGGCGGAGCGGATAGACTTCCCTGCTCGATTTCTCGAACCAAAATTGTGAACTCTGAACTCTGTAGAAAAGCCGCCGAAAAGGTCGGCAATCCCAACGTGCTGGTGAACCTCATTTCCCGCCGGGTCCGCCAGCTCAATTCCGGCAACGGCGGCCTGAGCCGTCCGCTGGTGGCCAACACGACCAACCTCGGCGTGGCAGACATCGCGTTGCGCGAGATCCTCGAGGAAAAGATCGGCTGGGAAATGCCCGAAACGGTCGAGCTGGTCCGGCCCGCGGCCAAGAAACGCCGCAAACGCTAGGCGCCCAAGGCGCCCGATTTTTCACAGCCAGAGGGCGTCCCTCTGGCTGTTGTGTTTTAATCCGTGAAATCCGCGGCATCTGCGGTTAAATTTTTCTCATGGCCGACATCGTGACCAACCACAAGGCGCGGCGCGATTACCACATCCTCGAAACCTTTGAGGCGGGCATCGTGTTGCACGGCACGGAGGTCAAGTCGTTGCGCGCGGGCAAGGGCCAGATTGCCGACGCCTTCGCGCGGGTGGACAAGGAGGAGGTCTGGCTTTACGACGCGCACATCGACGAGTACTCGCACGGCAATCTCCAGAATCACCAGCCCAAGGCCCCGCGCAAACTGCTCCTGCACCGGTCGGAGATCCGGAAGCTGTTCGAACTCGCCTCGGTCAAGGGCAACACGATCGTGCCGCTGTCGTTTTACTGGAAAAACGGGAAGGTGAAGGTGGCGCTCGGCGTGGGCAAGGGCAAGGTGGAGTTCGACAAACGCGAGGATTTGAGGAAACGCGACTCCGACCGCGACATGAAACGCGCGACCATGAAGTGGTCCAAGGGAAAATAAATGCGCCGTTTTTTCCGGCGGCGGCGTCAGGGCGTTGCGGCCTCCACGGGAACAAAAGTGACGCACACCGGCTGGCCGACTGCGACCGTTTGTCCGGTCCAGGTCAATTTTCCGGTTTGGGGATCGATGCGGAAAAGCACGACGCTGTCGGAATCCTGGTTGGCGGCAATCAGGTACTGGCCGGTGGGATCAATGGCGAAACAGCGCGGGGTTTTGCCGCGGGTGGACTGGCGTTCGACAAACTTCAGCCGGCCGGTCGACTCATCCACGGCAAACACCGCGATGCTGTCATCCCCCCGGTTTGAGCCGTAAACAAATTTGCCGGAAGGAAGGATGGCCACCTCGGCGGCCGTGTTTTTTCCCTGAAAATCGGGTGGCAACAGGGAAACCGTTTGCTCCGCCTTCAACGTGCCGTGTTCCGGGTCATAGGCAAAAGTTGTCAACGTGGAAGCCATCTCGCTGATGACACAGGCCTGCCGGCCGTCGCGGCTGAAGGCGATATGGCGCGGGCCGGAGCCGGGCTTCAGTTCAACCCACGGATGTTCATCCGGTGTGAGCGTGTCATTGGTTTCGTCGAGCCGGTAAATCATCACCTTGTCCAGCCCCAGGTCGCAGGCGAACACCCGATGATGGGCGCTGTCGAGGGCGATGCAATGGGCATGGGGCCCGGCCTGCCGCTGCAGGTTGATGCTGGAGCCGTGATGTTGGATTACTGCCGTCGCCGGGCCGATGAAACCGGTGGTTTGCACGGGGAAGACCGCCAAGCTGCCGCTGTTATAATTGGCCACGACCAGAAATCTGCCGGCGGCGTCCACGGCAAGGTGGCAAGGGCTGGTGCCGCCGGAAGGTTGCTGGTCCAGAAATTCCAGTTTGCCCGTCGCTGGATCCAGTTTGAATGCCGAGACGGCCCCGCCGGCCTGGCCGTTGAAACGATCCGTCTCATTCACGGCGAAAAGAAATTGGTGATCGGGGGCCAGGGTGAGATACGAGGGATTGACGCATGGGGCGGCCAGCGCGGGGGCGGTCAATCGGCCCGACGCGGTATCGAAGCGGGAAACGTAGATGCCCTGGCTTTTGGCCCCGGTGTAGGTTCCGAAATAAACGAAGTATTGGTTGGCCGCCGCGTTGTCGGCCCTGGCAGGAATTGAAACGGGCAGCAGCGCCGCCAGTATGGCGCACAGCAGTTTCAAGGATGAACGGAACCGCATATTCGTGTGCCGGCAATGATTGCCCCGCGGACGCCTGCCTCATTTCCGCCAGGTTCAAGGCGGCAATGTTCGTCATGGCCAATCAGGCCTTGGCTGCTTCGGGCTTCTTCCAATTCCGTTTGGGCGCCTTGAGGACGAGGCCTTTTTTGATGGCGGCGGCGGAAACGCGAATGTAGCGGACTTCACCGTTGGGCAGCTGGGCCTTCACGCGCTGCAAATTCGGCAGGAACCGGCGCTTGGTAATGGCGGTGATGTGCGTGCCAATGCCGCCCTGTTTCTTGGGCTTGCCACTGCGCCAGATGATGCTGCCCTTCATCGGGCGTTTGCCGGTCAATTCACAAATGCGTGCCATAAAATTTAAGTAAAGAGTCACGGAGCTTAGCAGCCAAACCCGCCGTGGCAAGCACTATTTCGGCAATTTCGGCGTGCCACCGGGCCCAATCGCCCGTATCTTCGCGGCGCTTTTATGGCCATGGTAAAACCCTTCGCCGCGTTGCGACCGAAACCGGAACTGGCTGCGCGCATCTGCGAGCTCCCCTACGATGTGATGTCGTCGGACGAGGCGCGCGCCATCGCCGCCGGCAACCCGCTCAGCTTTCTGCACGTCAGCAAACCGGAAATCGATCTGCCGCCGGGAACGGACGTTCACGCGCCGGAAGTGTATGCCAAGGGTGGGGAGAATTTTCAAAAACTCATCCGGGAGGGCGTGCTCCGGCCGGACGCGCAGCCGGGTTTTTACCTGTACCGGCAAATCATGGGTGCCCACACCCAGACCGGCCTCGTCGCGGCCGCGAGCTGCGTGGAGTATCAGCGCGGCATCATCCGGAGGCATGAGCAGACGCGCGTGGACAAGGAGAACGACCGCGTGCGGCACATCGAAACCTTGAATGCGCAGGCCAGCCCGGTTTTTTTGACCTACCCGGCCGCCCGCACTTTGGACGGGTTCATTGCGGAAAAGGCCTCCGCCAGGCCGGAGATTGATTTTACGGCCGGGGACGGTGTGCGGCACGTGTCCTGGACGATTCAGGACCCGCACCATGTCAAATTCATTGAAACGCAATTTGCGCGGATTCCCAACCTGTACATTGCCGACGGCCATCATCGCAGCGCAGCGGCGGCGCGCATCTTTGAATCCCGCCAGGGCGCCGGGCAGAGCGGGCGGTTTCTGGCCGTGATATTCCCTCACGATCAGATGCAGGTTTTGCCTTATAACCGAGTGTTGAAGGATCTGAACGGCTGGACGCCAGAGCAGCTGTTGGAAATTCTCGGCACGGTCTTCGCCATCAATGCCTACGGCACGGCCGTGCCCGCGCGCGAACATGAACTTGGCCTTTATCTGGCCGGCAAATGGCATACCCTGGGTTTTCGCCACAACCTGCTGGAGGTGCACGACGCCCGGGAATTGCTCGACGTGACCCTCCTGCAAAAGCACGTGCTCGGACCAATCTTTGGCATTGATGACCCGCGCACGAACCAGCGCATTCAATTTGTCGGCGGCATCCGCGGCACCGAGGAACTGGAAAAGCTGGTAAACCGGGGTGAATACGCCTGCGCGTTTTCGATGTACCCCGTCAGCACCGAAACCCTGATGACCATCAGCGACGCGGGGGGCATCATGCCGCCGAAAAGCACGTGGTTCGAACCGAAGCTGCGCGATGGGATGTTCTGCCACCTGATCTGAGGCTGGATGAACGGATTGGTGGATGGATGGATAAATGGGCTCCAATCGGACAATCCAACCATTCCATAATCCATTAATCCTGATTTTGCGTTCGACACGCCCGGTTGGAAAATCAACATTCCCCCGTGTCCTTGAACCGTCTCCAACGCGGCCTGCGCGCCACCTTCGCCGGCATGGCCGTCAACGTCGTGTTATCGGCCACGAAACTCGCCGCCGGCATCGCCGGCCATTCGCACGCGCTGGTCGCCGATGCCGTTGAATCCTTTGCCGATATTTTCAGTTCGCTGATCGTGTGGCGCGGACTGGTCGTGGCGGCGGAGCCGCCGGACGAAGACCACCCGTACGGCCACGGCAAGGCCGAACCGATCGCCTCCGCCATCGTGGCCGCCATGTTGCTGGGAGCGGCATTGTGGATCGCGCTCAAGGCTTGCGGTGAAATCATGGAACCGCACTCGTCGCCGGCGCCGTTCACGCTCATCGTGCTGGTGGCGGTGGTGGCCGTGAAGGAAGGCCTGTTCCGGTTTGTGTCGCGCGAGGGCAAGGCCGTGGACAGTTCGGCGGTCAAGGCCGACGCTTGGCATCATCGCAGCGACGCCATCACGTCCGTGGCCGCCGGCATCGGCATCAGCGTGTCGCTTATCGGCGGCAAGGGTTTTGAAGCGGCGGATGACGTTGCGGCAATTGCGGCGGCGGGGGTCATTGCGTGGAACGGCTGGCATTTGCTTCGCCCGGCGCTCAATGAACTCATGGACACCGCCCCCGGCCGCGAGGTGATTGACCAGATCCGCCAGATTGCGGCCGCCACGCCCGGTGTGGACCGCGTGGAAAAATGCTTCGTGCGCAAGGTGGGTTACCAGTATTTCGTGGACATGCACGTGGAGGTGGATCCGCAAATGACCGTGCTCCGCTCGCATGAAATCGCCCACGCTGTGAAGGACAAAATCCGCGGCGTCATTCCCGCCGTCACCGACGTGCTCGTGCACATCGAGCCGCTCAGCATCGCGGCACGGCGTCCGCCATCCTCAAAGCCGTGGCAGAGGACGTGAGTCCGCTCCAATTTGTTGAGAAGCGAGCCGACTGACGTTGGCGGCTACGAAATTATTGGAATTTTTTCTGTTCCCTTTTCCACTTGGACGGACATTTATAGGTAAATGCCGGAAATGGATGACATCGCGCTGCTGCGGCAATATGCCGAAAATAATTGGGAATCGGCCTTCACCACGCTCGTGGAACGGCATAGTTGTGAACCAGCCGTTTACGTCTGTCGACTTCGTGCGTTGAAGCCGCGTTGCAACCTGATGGAAGTGCTCGTGGTCCAAAGGACAAATTAGGCTGGACAAATCGTGCCCCTCGACGCGTCATGGGGGGATACTATGAATTTTCCCGGCACGAAAATTCGCCGGCGGGCGTTCACGCTCATCGAATTGTTGGTCGTCATCGCCATCATCGCCATTCTGGCGGCGCTGCTGTTGCCGGTTTTGTCCAGTGCCAAAGCCAGGGCGCGGGCCATGGCCTGCCTCAACAATAGCAAGCAATTGATGACGGCCGTGATCATTTACGCCGACGATCACCATCAATTTTACCCGCCGAATCCCGATGGCGGGACGACGGATCCCGGTTACAACTGGTGCCCCGGAGAGGCGGGAATCGGCATGGCGGACGAATTCAATCCCGACCTGATCAAAGACCCGACGCGCTCGTTGTTGATCAATTATCTTGGCGGCAACATTGCCGTTTTCAGATGCCCGGCGGATACGCGCATGGGATTATATCAAGGAACAAACCCGTCACTCGCTGGCCACATTGTTCCCGCGGCGAGAACTTATTCGATGAATAATGCGGTGGGCACCATTGATCCTGGTTTTGATGAGACCGCCGGTCCCGGGACCAGCAGCAGCGCCAGCCACTGGGGCATTCCTGATTTATCGGTCAACGGTCCGTGGCTGAACAACCAGAACACACATCGCCGGAACCACCCGTGGCGCACCTTCGGCAAAATCACCGACGCCGGCCCTCCCGGCCCCTCCATGCTCTGGGTGCTGGTGGATGAGGACGTTGTCAGCTTGAATGACGCGGCCGTGTGCTTTGGCATGGAACAACCGGTATGGTATGACTCTCCCGGCTCGGCCCACGACGGAGGTTGCAGCTTCGTCTTTGCCGACGGACATTGCGAAGCCCATCACTGGCAAAGCCCCACGGAAAAGGGGTGCGAGGGATATGTCATTAACACATTGGCGGATTACAAAGACTGGCTGTGGATGCGAACGCGGACTTCGGCCGATACCACCGGCACCATGCCGACCCCCCCACCGCCTGAATGAAAATCATGCGGGTGCGCGTCCACATTTGTGAAAGGCAAATGACCGGTGGGGAGATGAAAATAAATTGCGGACCGTTACGAATTTGAGCCATGAAAAAAGGCCTGCGGTGGATTATCATTCCGGCTTTGATTGCCGGCATCGTCATCGGCGCATTTTTTTGGTCGAGCCGTCCGCAAACCGTCGGGCTGAACGACGGCGCGAAGCTGACGCTGTTGGGCGTGGATTACGGCAGGCGCCACAAGTGCCCCGAAGTGAGCGCGACGGCAGGTGGCATCAGCAATGGCGGCGGGCCGATCTCATTTGACACGCCAGACGACACGTTGGTGGCCTGGCTCAAGCTGGAACACAAGCCCGGCACCCAGCCGCCCATTTATCAGGCGCTCGCGCTGGTCTATGACCGCGCTGGGACAGGTTGCGTGGGAGCCTATCCGGGAAATTACCGCCAAATCAGCCCGGGTATGGATATCGCGTGCATTCAACTTGATGCCTTTCCCCGGCGCGGCAGAACATTTTACCTGCGTTTCATGGAGCAGTCGCCGCGCGGTCCGCAAATGGCCGCCAAAGGCCAGTTCGTTATTGCCAATCCGGTGCGCGGCCCGTTTCCGAAATGGACGCCGGAGCCGTTGCCAGATACACAATCCAGCGGTGATTTGGATGTGACCCTCACCCGTTTGGTCTATGGCGCGCATTCTTTTGGCAATTATAATCTGGGTTCCGTCGAGAAAACCAGGTACGACCCGCTCAACAAGAAAGTGCTGGCGGCATTTCGCACGATGCAAAACGGCGCGGTCGTGTGGAATTGGCGGCCCGTTCGGATCGAAACCTCCGATGCGACGGGCAATCAGGCTTACAACAACGGTTCAAATTACACGCGCGGGAACGACGAGGCGACAGTCACCTACCAATGGGGTTTGTGGCCGGATGAACCGGCCTGGAAATTGCGCGTCGAGATGGCGCGCACCTCGGGTTTCGGCGGCGACGAACTGTGGACGGTTCAAAATATTCCGGTGCAACCCGGCAGCCAGCAGGACTTCTGGAATCAGGGACGCAGCCAAACCGCCGCCTTTGCCGAAACCACGCTCAATGGAATTCATCTGAAGCTGTTTCCGGTGATTCAATTCGCCGGCCAGAGTCGGGGTGGACAGATCAGCGGCGGTTTTCTGGTTCAGGCCGATCCAGAGCCGGAAGGAATGCGCATGACGCTGATGACCGTGACGGACGATCAAGGACGGGACATTGAAAACAGGAGTTTGGGTTCCGGCAGCGGCAATCAGATGTTTTGGCTGCAAAACCTCGGCAACGCGCGGGTCCTGAACATCACGCTGGCGGTGGACAAAAGCCGGTTTGTTGAATTCACGGTCAAGCCGGTAAAGTGGTGAACGCATGAGTCGAAGGTGTTTCACGGCACCGTGCGATGTCTGTTTGAACAACCAGAAACAGCTTGGCCTGGCTTGGGAGATGTATGCCGGTGACAACAACGGCAGACTGGCGTTAAACGAGGTGGATATTTCCGGCGGGGGAACACCCGAAGGCACAACGAATTCCTGGGTCACCGGCAACTGTGCCGTGGATGCCAACCCGGCGACGATCACCTGCGGAACCCTTTACGCGTATGTGAAGACTATCAAGCTGTACGATTGCCCGGCGGATCGCAGTTTGGTCAACGACACCGGCACTCTCCGACTCCGCAGCTTTTCCTTGAGCGGCTACACTCACGGCGGGATTGATGATACCAACTACCGTCCGACCTTCATCCAATCGGGCCAGATTCGCAGTCCGTCCAAAACCCTCACGTTTATTGACGAGGATGATCTAACCATTGACGACGGGCATTTCCTTTAATCCCCCACCATCAATAACTGGCTCAACATTCCCGCCTGGCGGCACCAGAACGGCACGGTCCTTACCTTCACCGACGCGCACGCGGAATCCTGGAAGTGGAAAAGCGAGCATCCCACCACGACCTGCTTCGACACCGGCGACCCTCTCACCGACCCCTTGGCGCTTGATGATATCGAGCGCCTG
>CAWACS010000013.1:0-147808 GCA_963780535.1 uncultured Verrucomicrobiae bacterium | reverse complement strand
CTGCGCGCTTTACGCCCCGGCCAATGGACTGGTAGGTTGGGACATCCGGAAGCAATCATCGCACCCCAACGGCAACGTATGGTCCAGGTCGAAGGTCTCACCAAGCTTTACGGCGAGTTTGTCGCCGTGAACGAGCTTTCGTTTGCGGTCCAGCCCGGCGAAGTCATGGGCCTGGTTGGCCCGAACGGCGCGGGCAAGACCACCACGTTGCGTTGTTTGTCCGGCATCATCCCGCCCACACGCGGCACCGTGCGCGTCGGCGGCCACGATATCGCCCGGGACGCGATTGCCGCCAAGCAACAGCTCGCTTTTTTCACCGACGAACCGCGCCTGTTCGATTACCTCACGGTCTGGCAGCATTTGAATTTCGTGGCGCGGATCTACCAGGTGCCCGATTACGAACGCACCGGCCGGGAACTGCTGGAGGAACTCGAAATCGCGAACAAGCGGGATGCGCTGCCCGGCGAACTGTCCCGCGGCATGAAACAAAAGCTCGCCATTGCTTGCGGCCTCCTGCATTCGCCAAAGGTCATTTACTTTGATGAACCGTTGACCGGGCTGGACCCGCTCGGCATCCGCCGGATGAAGGATTCCATCCTGAAACGGGCGCGCGACGGCGCCGCCATCATCATCAGCTCGCACCTGTTGCACCTCGTGCAGGAAATCTGCTCGCGCCTGCTGATTCTCAAGAACGGCCGGAAGATCATTGACGGCACGCTCGATGAAGTGACCCGGAAATTTTCCGAACAGCCCGGCGACGCCAACCTGGAGGAAATTTTCTTCCGCGCCACGAGTGAACCCGGCCCGGGCGCGCCGGCCGTGCCACCGCCGCTGCCGCATTGACACGAATGATGATCGCCGCGCTGCTCTACCTGCAATATCACTCGTTCCGCAACCGGCTCGTCAGCCGGTTCAAGCGGCTCCAGCAGCCGAAATACCTCATCGGCGCCGTCGTGGGCGGACTCTATTTCTACTTTTATTTCTTCCGTTACCTGTTTCGCGGGTTCGGTGGGCGGCCGATGGCCAATCTGGCCGTTTCGCCGGAACACCTGCAGCTTTTTGAATCAGGCGGCGCGCTCATTCTGTTCGTCATCGTGTTGCTGGCGTGGATCATTCCGCATGAACGGGCGGCGCTGACGTTCACCGAGGCCGAGGTGGCATTTCTGTTTCCGGCGCCGGTCACCCGGCGTACGCTGATTCACTTCAAACTCCTCCGGTCCCAATTGCGGATATTCTTCAGCGTTCTTCTCCTGACCTTTGTTTCCCGGCGGTTCGGCGGCAATGCCTGGATTCACGCCTTCGGCTGGTGGCTGGTGCTTTCGACCCTGAACCTCCACTTAATCGGCTCTTCATTCGCGCGGACGATGTTGCTGGATCATGGGGTTTCCAACCGGCTCCGGCGGCTGCTGGTTTTCGGGCTGGCCCTGGCCCTGGCCGGTGGTGTCTGGATGTGGGCGAAACAAACCCTGCCGGCCCCGGATCCGGCCGACACCGCCAATCCCGGTGCGATGCTGGATTACGCCCAGCGGGTCTTGAGCACCGGCCCGGCCTTGTACCTGCTGTTCCCCTTCCGGCTGATGGTGCGGCCATTTTTTGCGCCCGACGCCCCGGCGTTTTTCAATGCACTCCCCGCAGTGCTGCTGCTCTTTTTGCTCCATTACCTGTGGGTCATTTATTCCGACGTGGCCTTCGAGGAGGCCTCGGTGGAAGCTTCGCAAAAGCTGGCCGCAAGGGTGGCCGCGGTGCGCGCCGGCAACTGGCGGGGCGTGAAGAAAAATCAAAAAGCCCGGCGCCCGTGGTTCAAACTGACCGCGACCGGGCCCGCCGCCACGGCGTTGTTCTGGAAGAATCTCATCGGCGTCGGCCAGGTCTTTTCCGTTCGCCTCGGCATTACCATTGTCATTGTCCTGGTCATTTTCGGCTTCGCGCTTAACGGCCAGGTCCATAGGCAGGGAATCTCCATGGTCGTGGCCTTCTTTGTTGCCATTGCCCTGGTCTATTCGCTGTTGCTGGGGCCGCAAGTGCTGCGCCTGGATTTTCGGAATGACCTGCCGTTGGCGGACATCCTGAAAACCTTTCCGTTGCGCGGCTGGCAGATTGCCCTGGGCGAAATCCTCGCCCCCGTGGTTGTGCTGGTGGCGTTCCAATGGCTGCTGTTGCTGGTTGGTGCCGGGCTCCTTTTTTACCTGCCTGTCAAACAGGAGGCCCTGTTCCTGGCCATTGCCTTGGGCGCCGCGTTCCTGCTGCCGGTGATGGATTTGCTCCTGTTGCTGATTCCCAATGCCGCGGTACTGCTGTTCCCGTCGTGGGTTCAGACGGGCCGGGACAGCCCCCGCGGCATTGAAACCACCGGCCAGCGGCTGATTTTTGCCCTGGGACAAATGCTCGTCCTCCTGGTGGCACTTCTGCCGGCGGCAGCCGCGTTCGTTGGCGTCTTTTTCCTTCTGAATTTCACACTCGGCCTCGCGGTGGCCGTGCCGGCCGCCGCGCTCGCGGCGACCCTGGTTCTGGCCGCGGAAGCCGGCTTGGGCGTGATGCTGCTCGGCAAACTGTGGCAGCGGTTTGACGTGACCGAGGAACCGGCAGGTTGAGAAACATTTTCCGCGAGACGCAGGACAGGCGTCGCGCCTGTCTCTGACTCTTGTTCCGCCTGAGCGGAAATTATTTTTGAGACTGGCGCGACGCCTGTCCTACGGCAATGGTTGCCGACGAGATCATCCCAAACATTTCTGATCTGCGCTTGCGCGAATTTGAATTGGAGAATTATACTCCGGGTTCAATTTACTATGAAATCACCCATTCGAGTCGCAGTCACCGGCGCCGCCGGCCAAATCGGTTATTCCCTCCTGTTCCGCATCGCCTCCGGTGCGATGTTCGGGCCGGAACAGCCCATCATTCTCCATCTGATTGAGATTGAACCCGCGTTGCCCGCGCTCGGCGGCGTGGTGATGGAGCTCGACGATTGTGCGTTTCCGCTGCTCAAGGGCATCGTGCCGACGGCGAACCTGGACGAGGGGTTTCGCGATGTGAACTGGGCGTTGCTCGTCGGCAGCGTGCCGCGCAAGGCCGGCATGGAACGCAAGGATTTGCTCGGCATCAATGGCAAAATCTTCATCGGCCAGGGCCACGCCATCCAGAAAAACGCTGCGGCGGACGTGCGCATCCACGTCGTCGGCAATCCCTGCAATACCAATTGCCTCATCGCCATGCACAATGCGCCGGATATTTCACGCGACCGGTTCTTTGCCATGACGCGCCTCGACGAAAACCGCGCCCGCGCCCAGCTCGCGAAAAAAGCCGGCGTGGACATTACCGCCGTCAGCAACGTCGCCATCTGGGGCAACCATTCCGCCACGCAATACCCCGATTTTTACAACGCCAAAATCAATGGGAAGCCCGCCACCGGGGCCATCACCGATGAAGCCTGGCTGAAAGGCGAATTCATTTCCACCGTGCAACAGCGAGGCGCGGCCATCATCAAGGCGCGGGGTTTGTCGAGCGCCGCTAGCGCCGCGAATGCCGTCGTAGACAGCGTCCGTTCCATTGTCACACCGACGCCCGCCAGCGACTGGCACAGCGTCTGTGTCTGCTCCGACGGCAGTTATGGCATTGAGAAAAATCTGATCTGCTCCTTCCCGGTCCGCAGTAACGGTCAGAGATTGGAAATCGTCCAGGGCGTTGCCATCAACGATTTCAGCCGCTCGAAAATTGACGCGACCGTGAACGAATTGAAGGAAGAACGCGCACTGGTCGCCGAATTGCTGCCGAAGTAGTTTTGGCCACAGATAATCACAGATTACGCACAGATTTTTAACCGGTAGTTTTTATGGGTGTCCATCTGTGTTCATCTGTGGCTTTTTTCTGCCTTTTCTATTAACCTCGCGCGCGTATGGCTTTTGAATCCTTCCGCGATTTTGTCGGGCAACTCGACCGCGCCGGCGAACTCAAGCGCATCGCCCAACCCGTCGCCACCGAACTGGAAATCACCGAAATCGCCGACCGCGAAATGAAATTGTCCGGCGGCGGCAAGGCATTGCTGTTCGAAAAGCCCACCGTCAACGGCGAAGTCTCGCCATTCCCGCTGGCCATCAACACCATGGGCTCCTGGAAACGCATGGCCATGAGCATGGGGGCGAGTTCCGTGGATGAAGTCGCCGCCGAACTGGGCTCGCTCATGAAAGCCAAGCCGCCGACCAGTTTCCGCGAAGCCATCAAACTGCTCGGCCAGGCCCTCGACCTGCGCCACGCCAAACCGAAGCTGGTGAAGGATGGTCCGTGCAAGGAAATGGTGCATCGTTTTGATGCGCCGCCGACCCGCACCGAACCGTGGCCGAACGCGGCGGACATTCTCGGTGTAGGACAGGCGTCGCGCCTGTCTCCATCTTCCTTGGAAAATATTAGAGACAGGCGCGACGCCTGTCCTACGCTGGCAAACTTGCCCATTCAGAAGTGTTGGCCCTTGGACGGCGGACGCTTCATCACGCTCCCGTGCGTGGTGACGAAGGACCCCGACACCGGCGAACGCAACGTGGGCATGTATCGCATCCAGATTTATGACGACCGCACCACCGGCATGCATTGGCAGCTCCAGAAGGTCGGCGCGCGGCATGGGCGGCGTTACTACGAGACCGGCACGCGCATGCCGGTGAGCATTTTCATCGGCGGCGACCCGATGTTTCCCTTCGCCGCCACCGCGCCGCTGCCGGACGGGCTGGATGAATTCCTGCTGGCCGGTTATCTCCGCAAAAAATCCGTCGAACTGGTGAAATGCGAGACCAACGACCTTGAAGTCCCCGCCAACGCGGACTTCGTCATCGAAGGTTACGTGGACCCGAAGGAACCATTGCGTGACGAAGGGCCGTTCGGCGACCATACCGGCTATTACACGTTGCCCGAGCCGTATCCGGTCTTTCACATCACCGCCATCACGCATCGCAAGGACGCCGTGTATCCGGCAACGATTGTGGGCGTCCCGCCGATGGAGGATTTTTACATCGGCGGCGCGAGCGTGAAACTGTTCCTGCCCATCTTCAAGATGAATTTTCCCGAGATTGTGGACATCGCGCTGCCGGCGGAAGGCGTGTTCCACAACCTCGTTTTTGTCAGCATCAAGAAGACCTACCCGATGCAGGCGTACAAAATCATGCACGGTCTCTGGGGCATGGGCCAGATGATGTTCACCAAATACATCGTGGTGGTGGATGCCGATGTGGACGTGCACAACACCCGCGACGTCCTGTTCCGCCTCTGCGCCAACACCGATCCGCAGCGCGACAGCATCTTCACCAAAGGCCCGGCCGACGTTTTGGACCATGCCACTTCGGAAATGGCTATTGGAACAAAGCTCGGAATTGACGCCACGAAAAAGCTGCTAGGTGAAGGCTTCAAACGCACCTGGCCACCATTGATACGGATGGATGAGGCGGTGAAGGTGAAGGTGGAAAAGCTTTTCAGCACTAACATCAATCGCTGATTCCATGAACTACATTGATATCTCTAAACAAGCCCCAGCAGATCCAGAAAAAAGAAAGCAGTGGAGGAGAGAAAATTACAAGAGAATCGCTGCATTGCCAAAGTTGGTGCTAAACGGCATTTCAGATGGTGAGACACTTCGTAGATTTATCGATCTGCCAAAACTCTTTGACCTTCTGAAAAATAGACGGCTTCTGATGCCAACACTTGGAAAGCTTATGGTAGGAGATCCATTTGAATGTTGGGCCAAAAAGAGCTTTGATCATCTCAATCGCGCTGCACTTGAGGGACTGGCGAAGCAACTTGAGGAGTATGCACCGACGTTGAGTTACTTTCCGATCAACTAGGAGATCTTGATTAATTCGAACCCCAATGATAGTCGATACTGGCAGTGCGGTCACGCACTGGGCGGCGGCAGAAATTCCAACCCGAATATTTTCGCAATCTCCATCACGCGCGGGATGTCCTGCGGTGGCTGCTGCGGACTGAGCACGCGCGGTCCGAGAATCCCAACGGGATTCCGTCCTAAAGCCCAGGGTTGCGAGGAACGAGCTACCCTGGGTCATCGTTCCGAAAATATCATCAACCGCAACGCGGTTGTGGCCCATCCATTTGCGCGCCCCACACAAACCGCCACAACCACGTTGTGGTTGTTCCCTATTTTGCCCGGTTACCCAACGTAGCGGCGTTGCCGCAACGTTGGGCTGGAGGCCACAACGCCGTTGGCGTTGTTTCACTTTGCAACCGCGAATCCAAGGTAGGCGCAAACGCGCCAACCTTGGGTTGGAGGCCAATGCCCCGTCGGGGCATTCAAACCGAGTTTCGGGCGTTGCCAGACGCAATTCCTTTGGGATTGGCAACCATGCCCCGTTTGGGCATAACGCTGGCCATGCCCCAGTCCCTTTCCGCCGTTTATATTCATCTTGTTTTCTCCACCAAAGATCGTCGGCCGTTTCTGCGCGACAAGACCACGCGCGAGGCACTCCATTCGTATCTTGGCGGCATTTCCAAACAACTCGATTGTGCGCCGATCCAGATCGGCGGCGTGGAAGACCATGTTCATTTACTCGCGCGATTTGGTCGCACAATCACCCAGGCCGAATGGGTGAAGGAATTGAAACGCGTTTCAAACATCTGGCTGAAGGAGCGCGGCCGGGATTATGCCGATTTTGAATGGCAAGGCGGTTATGCCGATTTATCCGTGAGCCAATCGAATCTGGAGCAGGTGAAGCAATATATCACCGGACAGGAGGAACATCATCGCAAAGTTGGATTTCAGGACGAGTTGCGCGCGTTATTGCGCCGGCATGAAATTGGATGGGACGAAAAATACGTCTGGGATTGAATTCTCGCCGTTGCGGGCTCTTTCGCAACCGCGTTGCGGTTGAATCTATTTCCGAATCGAGACCCAAGGTAGCTCATGCCTCGCAACCTTGGGCTGAAGGCCGCAATCCCGTTGGGATTGGCGCAATGCGATTACAGCCAGAGTTCCGCTCACACGCCGGGCGGCACAGGAATTCCAGCCGAATTTTTTCGCAATCTCCATCACGCGCGGAATGTCCTGCGGTTGCGGCGGGCTTGCTTTACTCGTCAGGTTGGTCGAAATAGCGTGCCCGGAGCGGTTTGAGGTAGTGGTCGCTCAAGGTATTCAAGGCCTCGCGCGCCAGTGTGAATTTTTCCGCCAATTGCTCGAAGACGGACGCCGGTCCGGGCGGCTCGATCTCCCGCGCCGCCAGCGCGTAAAAGCGCCGGCCTTCGCGCTCGTACTCGGGCACCACGCGCCAGTCCTGGCTCCGGGGCCGCCGGACGACGGACGAGGCGTGGTCGGGATAGATGCCCGTGAAAAACAGCGCGATGTCGGCGATGCGTTTATACAGGCGCGGTTTGAGTTGTGACTCCACCAACTGGCACAGCGCAATCATGTCGTCCATGTCCATGTCGCTGAATTTGCGTTTCTGCCAGCCGCGGCCCTCCTGCTTGTACAGCACGCCGACATTTGTGCGGACAAACGAGCAGAGCATCTCGGTGAGATATTCGCGCAGGGGCGGGTCGCCGAGCAATTGCCCGGCCTGGGCCGCCTCGAAAACCGGGATGCGTTTGCCGTGCGCGTCCCGTTCGAGCACGTAAGACTGGCCTGCGAGGTCGCGCCGGACGCGGCGCAACAACACGCTGAACATCAGGTAGGGCGAAACGCGGACGAGCACTTCCAGCTCGTTGATGAGCCGTTCCGCGAGTTTCGGGTCCTCCAACATCGGTTCCAGCAGGTCGTCCTTGTCCCTCACCAGGTCCATGATGTGGTCGTGGTCCCGCCGCCGGGTGGCCACGGTTTCCACGACGAATTTCAGGTCTGGTTCGGTCAGGCGCATATTTACAGAAAAGGCGTGGAGGTTCATGCCTCACGCCGCAGCCAATATAGCTTGTTTGATGCCAATGCGCAAAAGCCCGGTCCCAAGCCATGTTGGCGCAGGCCGTTTTGGTGGATCCGAAGAATTTTTACGTAATTGTCCTGAACGCCGCCGCCCGTTCGTCGTCTTATTGAAAGGTTAAAAAACAATCCAACAAGAAAGGCAAAACATGAGTACATCCAGGAAAAAGCCGGCGGCCGGCATCGTCTGGTTCGAGATTCCGGCTGACAATCCCGAGCGCGCCAAGGCGTTTTACAGCAAGTTGTTCGGCTGGAAGATCAATCCATTTCCCACCATGCCGGATTACCAGCACATTGACACCGGCGGCCCGGATGCCTCCCCGGACGGCGGCTTGATGAAGCGCCGGCATCCGGGGCAATCCATCACCAACTATGTCAATGTGGCGTCGGTGGCCAAATCCGCGGTGACGGTGGAAAAGCTGGGCGGCAAGGTCTGCGTGCCCAAATCGGCGGTGCCGCAGATGGGCTACTTTGCCGTCTGCCAGGACACGGAAGGCAACACCTTCGCGCTGTGGGAAATGAATCAAAAGGCAAAATAATTGTCCTGATTGCAATTTCTCATTCGTCGTATTATGGAATGACCGAAAATCATCAACCAACAACGAAAGAAACATTATGAGCACAGAATCAAACAAAGGATACATGCTGATATTCCGCGGCACCGACTGGCACAAGGGCCTTTCACCGGAGGACATGCAACAGGTTTCCGACTGCTGGATGGCCTGGTTCAAACGGCTGATGGAGCAGGGCAAGGCCGTGGCTGGAAACCCGCTGGAACGCGAGGGGAAAATCGTTTCCGGTAAAAACGGGCGCGTGGTGGCCGACGGCCCGTTTGCGGAATCCAAGGAAGCCATCGGCGGCTATTTCCTGCTGAAGGTGGACAGCCTGGACGAAGCCGTGGCCATTGCCCAGGAATGTCCGGGCCTGCCGTACGGCGCCAAGGTCGAAGTCCGGCCCGTCATGGCGCGATGCCCGCTCTCGGGCGAAGCCGTGCCCGAAGCGCAACTCGCGGAGGCGACGGCGTAACCGCCGCGGGGTTATCGCGTAAAAGCAGTCGGCAGGGCGACGCTGCGGCGTCGCCCACCTCCAAAATCAACCAATCAAAACTAAAATTATGAGCACGACAAATGAACATCCCGTGGTTCAACCTTATCTGTTCTTCGACGGGCGGTGCGAAGAGGCGATTGAATTCTACAAGAAAGCGCTTGGCGCGGAAGTGGACATGCTCTTGCGTTACAAAGACAATCCTGAACCGCCGCCGCCGGGCTGCGCCCCGCCGGATTCAAACAAGGTGATGCACGCCAGCTTCCGCGTCGGCGAAACGCAGATCAGGGCCTCCGACGGCCGTTGCACCGGCAAGCCGGATTTCAAGGGCTTCGCGCTGTCGCTCTCGGTGAAAACCGAAGCGGAAGCGGACAAGGCATTCAAAGTCCTGGCGGATGGAGGAAAAATTGAAATGCCGTTGGGAAAAACATTTTTTTCACCACGCTTTGGCATGGTGGTGGACCGGTTCGGCGTGTTGTGGATGGTTATTGTGCAATCTTAAAGTTCCGGAAACCTCCGAAAAACCAACACCCGAACGAGCATGACGACAACAATACCCAAACAAACGACCGAACGGCCTTTTATCATCGCGCGCACGTTTGACGCGCCGCGCGAACGGGTGTGGAAGGCGTGGACGGAACGCGAGCGCCTCATGCAATGGTTTGGGCCGAAAGGTTCCACGATGCTGGAGGCCAAAATGGATTTCCGGCCGGGTGGAACCTGCCATTCCTGTCTGCGCTTTCCGGATGGCCGTGAAATGTGGGGCAAATTTGTCTACCGCGAAATCACGGCGCCGGAGCGGCTGGTTTATGTCCAGCACTTTTCCGACCGGGACGGCGGCATCACCCGGCATCCGATGAGCCCCAACTGGCCGCTGCAGATGCTGACGACCGTCACACTTGCGGAACAAAACGGAAAAACCTTGCTGACCGTGCGATGGGTGCCGTTGAATCCGACGGACGAGGAGCGCCGGACGTTTGATTCCGCGCACGACGGCATGAAGCAGGGTTGGGGCGGCACATTTGAGCAACTTGCCTATTATCTGGCGAAAGCGTGACCCGGACCGACCTTGGCCAAATCATGCAAAAAATCACCCCATTCCTGTGGTTCGACGGCCAGGCCGAGGCGGCGGCGAAATTTTACACCTCCATTTACACCTCCATCTTCAAGAAATCCAAAATCCTGAATATTGCGCGCTATGGCGCGGCGTCGGAAAAACCGTCGGGCAAACCCAGGGGTTCGGTAATGACCGTGGCGTTTGAACTGGCGGGACAAAAATTCATCGCCCTGAACGGCGGCCCGCATTTCAGGTTCACCGAGGCCATCTCGTTCGTGGTGAGCTGCCGGACACAGCGGGAGGTGGATTACTTCTGGAAAAAACTTTCCGCCGGCGGCAAAGCGGTGCAATGCGGCTGGCTGAAAGACCGGTACGGAGTCTCCTGGCAGATCGTGCCCACGGTCCTGGGCGAATTGCTGGGCGACCGGGACACCGAAAAAAGCGAGCGCATCATGCAGGCGCTGCTCAAAATGGTGAAGCTTGACATCAAGAAACTGAAACGGGCTTCACGGTCCGAAACATGAAATGGAACCATCCGATAACACCTCGAAACCATGAATGAATCTCAATCAAAATCCCCGGCCCGGTTTTTACCGGCCATCGCCCGCAGCCTCATGGGCCTGATGTTTTTTGTGTTCGGCCTCAATGGATTTCTCCATTTCATTCCGCAGCCCAAGACCCCCATGCCGGACGGCGTCATGGCGCTCATGGGCGGATTCATGAAGAGCGGCTACATGATGCCGCTGATTTTTGGGACCCAGACACTCGTCGGCGCGCTGCTTCTGCTGAACCGTTTTGTGCCGCTCGCGCTGGCGTTGGTTGCGCCGGTCATCGTCAACATCATCGCCTTCCATGTTTTCCTCATGCCCTCGACCATCGCCCCGGGCATCGTGGTCCTGGTCCTGGAACTGTATCTCGCCTGGTCGTATCGGAAGGCATATCTACCCATGCTCGTCATGCGGGCAAAACCCGGAGCCGGCTGAACCGTGTCGGGCACAATCGCTTGACCCGGTTGCCAAAAAACTGGAACAATTAATCAACCAAACCAGAAAAAGGACTGGCAGATATGAAATCAGTGGCGGAGGCAGAAGCAGGAAAAACCGGCGTTCACGCCTAAACCGAAGGGAGAAAACCTATGAGCAAAATACGAGTCCTGGTCGGCACGAAGAAGGGCGCATTCATCCTGACTTCGGATGGCAAGCGCAAGAGTTGGAAGGTCAGCGGCCCGCATTTTGCGGGTTGGGAGATATATCACGTCAAAGGCTCGCCGGTTGAGCCGGGCCGCATCTACGCGTCGCAAACGAGCGGCTGGTTCGGCCAGATCATCCAGCGTTCCGATGACGGCGGCAAGACCTGGAACACGCCCGGCAGCAGCCCGGAGGAATTGAGAGGTCCGGAAGGCATGCCCAAGGGCGAAAGCAACAAATTTTCGTATGCCGGCAAAGTCGGCACACACAAATGGTACGACGGCACGCAGCATCCGTGGGAATTCAAGCGCGTCTGGCATATCGAACCCTCGCTGGCCGACCCGGACACGGCCTATGCCGGCGTGGAAGACGCGGCCATTTTCAAAACGACGGACGGCGGCAAGACGTGGAAGGAGCTGGCCGGATTGCGCCAGGCCAAGGGCCATCTCTGGCAGCCGGGCGCGGGTGGCATGGCGGTCCATACCATTATTCTCGATCCGAAGAACCCGAAGCGGATTTATATCGCCATTTCGGCGGGAGGTTGTTTTCGTACCGATGACGGAGGCAAGACGTGGAAACCGATCACACGCGGCCTGAAGTCCCCCTATGAACTTCCCGACCCGGATGCGGAAGTCGGACATTGTGTTCATCGCATTGCCCTGCACCCGTCGCGCCCGGATGTGTTGTTTATGCAGAAGCACTGGGACGTGCTGCGGACCGACAACGCCGGTGAACAATGGCGGGAGGTCAGTGGCAACCTGCCGTCCGACTTTGGTTTCCCGATTGACGTTCATGCCCATGAACCGGAAACCATTTTCGTCGTGCCCATCAAAAGCGATTCCGAACACTATCCGCCGGACGGGAAGTTGCGCGTGTATCGCAGCCGGACCGGCGGCAACGAATGGGAACCGCTCACGAAAGGCCTGCCGCAAAAGGACTGTTACGTCAATGTGCTGCGCGACGCGATGGCCGTGGATTCGCTGGAACCGTGCGGCGTTTATTTCGGCACGACCGGCGGACAGGTTTACGGTTCGGCCAATGGCGGCAATTCGTGGAATCCCATCGTGCGCGACCTGCCGGCGGTTTATTCGGTGGAAGTGCAGATGTTGAAATGAAACCACGGATGGACACGGATAAACACGAATTTCCCACGGGGCGCAGTTTGTGCAGGACAGGCGTCGCGCCTGTCTCTGTATTTTTTGTTCCGCTTAAGCGGGAAATCTATTTTGAGACAGGCGCGACGCCTGTCCTCCGGCCATGATCCGGGTGGTGTTGCCCCATCATCTGCGCAACCTGGCACGCGTGGACGGCGAGGTGCAGCTGGAAGTGGAAGGTCCGGTGACCGTGCGTGCCGTGCTTGACGCACTCGAAGCGCGTTATCCCGCGTTGCGGGGGACGATTCGTGACCACGACACGTTGAAGCGGCGCCCATTCGTGAGGTTTTTTGCCTGCAAAGAGGATCTGTCGCTTGAACCGCCGGAGACGGGTTTGCCTGATGCCATCGTCCAGGGTGAGGAACCGTTCCTGATTGTCGGCGCCATGGCGGGGGGTTGAATGGAAATCGAAAACCCGGCCGCTGCGGAAAATCCCCCGGAAGTCTCCCGGGTGGTGGAACATCTTTTCCGGCACGAAGCGGGAAAAATGGTCGCCACGCTGACGGGAATTTTTGGCATTGAACACCTCACCCTGGCCGAGGACGTGGTCCAGGAAGCGCTGGCCCGCGCGTCGCAGACGTGGCCGTTTTACGGAGTGCCGAAAAATCCCGCCGCCTGCCATTGCGCGGCGAAGGACTACGCGTCCACGGACTGGCCCCAGATTCTGTCGCTCTATGACCATCTGGTTGAATTTGATGATTCGCCCGTTGTGGCGCTGAACCGCGCGGTGGCGCTGGCCGAGGTCCGCGGGCCGCAGGCGGGAATTGAAGCCGTCAACACGATTCAGAACCTGCAGACCCTGGAGTCGTATTATCTGCTCCATGCGGTGCTCGGCGAATTCGAGTCACGGTTGAACCATGCGCGGGCTGCTGCCGGCCACTTCCGCAAATCACTGCAACTGGCGGAAATCAAATCCGAACAGGCGTTCCTGGCGAAACGGCTCCGGGCCTGCGAGGATCAGGGCCGTGTTTGAGCGAAACGTCCGAGGGCGGGGCGGTCGTGACACGCAAAGTCGCGTTCTCATTTTGACTCATCCGTCGTTGTGCGTTTCGTTGAGAGTGTCGATGGCGTGAGATTTTGTCCCGACGGATCAAGGGGTTAAGGAATATGGTTGCTTTGCTTGAGATTGTATGGAACCTCCGTTAGTCTCTTTGGCATCGGAGTGGGTTCGGGTTCCGAGGATGAAAGAAAGGAATTTATGAAACGCAAAGCATCGGCGGTCTGGCGCGGCGGGTTGAAGGATGGCAAGGGCAGCCTCTCCACCGAAAGCGGTGTGCTCCGGGAGGCGCAATACTCGTTCAGCACGCGCTTTGAGAACGGCATCGGCACGAACCCTGAAGAGTTGATTGCCGCCGCCCACGCGGGTTGCTTTGCGATGGCATTTTCGGCGGAACTGGGCAAGGCCGGCATCAGCCCGGAAGCCATCTCCGCCACGGCCACGGTCACGCTGGACAAAACCGAAGCGGGCTGGACGGTCACGGCATCGCATCTGGATGTGGTCGCGAGAGTTCCCGGCGCGGACCGGGCCCAGATCCTCGGCATTGCGAACGTGGCCAAGCTCGGTTGCCCCATTTCGCGCCTGCTCAAGGCGAACGTGACGATGGACGCCCGGCTGGAGGGGTGAACACAGACTTTGGGATGTTGTGCTGGTGTCACGGGGCTGACGGTTACCCGGACGGCTCCCACCGGCGGTTAGAATTAGAAATATGGGTGACGACATTGGCAGACAGGCATTGGTCAGGACCTACTTCCGGTCCGGCATTGTGATTGTGTTGATGCTGGTATCGGCCGCGGCCTTTTTCGTTGCCGGGATTTTTCTCCCGTTTACCTCGGTGACAAAGCTCTGGCTGTTTCAGAATCAAATCTCGGTCTATCACGGTTTGATCATTTTGTGGCAGGCGGGCGAGCTGTTCCTGTTCCTCATCCTGTTTGTGTTCACCGTTTGCTTTCCACTCGTGAAACTCTCGGCCATGCTCACATTGTGGCTTTATCCGCGGGTGGGCGCCGACCACGCGCGAACGCTGTTCCACTTTGTGTCGAACCTCGGCAAATGGTCCATGCTCGATGTGTTTGTGGTGGCCATCCTGGTGCTGACGATCAAATCCACCGGCGTTGCCAACATCAGGGTGGGCGACGGCTTTTTCCTGTTTTTTGTTTCCGTCATGCTCACCCAGTTCGCCTCGCTCTGGACCGGCAAGGTTGTCTCCCGGCTCACGGTGTGACCGGCCCGGTGGGCGCGCCATCCCGGCGGCGGCAATTTGATTTCCTCCCGGCGCCCGTTGGTTCAAAATGGATTCAATGAAGATTTTGTGCCTCGGCACCACGCCCGCCGTGCAACGGGTGATGGTTTTCCGCAAACTGACGCTGGATGCCGTCAACCGGGCGGCGACCACGCTTGACGGCGCGGCGGGCAAATCCATCAACGTGGCCAAGGTGTTGAAAACCCTCGGCGGCGAACCGGTGGCGACCGGCTTTCTCGGTGGCGACCGTGGGGAATTTCTGCGGGTGGCGCTGATGGAGAAAGGCATCGAGTCCGATTTCGTGGCAGTGTCAACCCGGACCCGACAATGCCTCACAATGATTGACGAATCGGCCGGCACCCACACGGAACTGGTGGAAGAGAGCCACCCGGTCCAGCCGGCGGACTTTGACAAACTGCTGGCGGTGGTCCGCCGGCGGGTGTCGGAATGCCGGGCGGTGGTGATGTCGGGAACCATTGTCACGGGAGGTCCGGCGGGCTGGTATTTCGATTGCACGCAACTGGCGGCCAAGACCGGAGCCCTGTCCGTGGTGGATGCACAGGGGGCTGCCTTGGTCGAGGCGCTGAAAGCGCGGCCGGGACTGGTCAAGCCGAACCGTTCCGAACTGGCGGCGACCGTGGGGTGCGAACTCAAGGACGAAGCCGGGGTGATGAAGGCCATGCGCGAATTGGGCGAACGCGGTGCGCAACGGGTGGTGGTAACGGCGGGAAAGGAGCCGGCGCTGGCATTTGACGGAAAGGTTTTCCGGCGAATTGTCCTGCCGAAAATTGAGGTGATGAACCCGATCGGGTCGGGTGATGCCTGTACCGCCGGCCTGGTGTTGCGTCTGGCGCGTGGTGACGACTTGGGGGAGGCCTGTCGCTGGGGGGCCGCCGCCGGAGCGGCCAACGCGCTCACGCTGATGCCCGGCGAGGTGGATGGGGAAGACGTTAAGCGACTGGCCCGGGAAGTGGAAGTGCATAAAATTTGACCGCTACTCCGTTAAACGGACAGTTCGACAAATCCGGATTGACGGGTATGTTACAGGCCGTAATGAACCTCGTCCGAAGCAACCCCAGACGGTGGTTATGTGCCTTTCTTCCCTGTCTGTTTCTGTCCGTTGCCAGCGGGTATGCCCAGGTGACGGTCCGGATCGGGCAGAATTTTGCCGGCAGTGACAATTCCCAGACTTATATCACGCCGGCGGATGCCAACGGGGCGGTCGGATCAAACTATTTTGTCGAATTCATCAACGGTTCGTTTGCCGTCTATAATAAATCCGATGGGTCGGGGGTGGTAAAAATCTCCGACATGCAATTCTGGAGCAATGCCGGGCCCGACGGCGGCGGAGTCGGCGGAATCAACTTTGCGTCGTCCGACGCGATAAGCGACCCACGCGTCATTTATGATCCGGTTTCGCAACGGTGGTTCGCCTCGCAGGTGAAATTCGACGGCGGCGCGGCGGACCCGTCCTTGGAGTCCGACTACTATCTGCTCGGTGTTTCCGATACCGACGACCCGAGCGGCTCGTGGCACGTGTTTTCCTTCCTCGCGGCGCCGGGTGGGATCCGATTTGCGGACTTTCCGACCCTGGGCGTGGACGCCAACGCCGTCTATCTGGCGGGCGACATGTATCACGGAGCATCCAATTCACTCGGAACTTCACTGACGATGATTCCGAAGGGAGATTTACTGGCCAGCCCGCCGGTCATTACGAACCGGGTTTTTTTCGGCGTGACGAATTACGCGGCGCGCGGCGCCGTGCTGCAACCCGTCACCTGCTTGGACGGCGGCAGCGTGGGAAACATCCTGGCGGCGGGGTCGCTTGGTGATGATTTTCTTTTCCACTCCAACCTCGTAGCGACGACCGTGCTCCATCCCGGCGCCACCAACGCCACCTTGGCGCCGGCCACGACCATTTTCGTTGACGCTTACACCGCCCCGCTCGACCCGACCCAACCCGATGGCACCGACACGCTGGCTGATAACGACGCGCGGTTCAACGCCCGGGTTTATGCCGTCGGCGGTGTGATTTACGCCGTTCACAACACGGAAGTGAACGGGCGCGCCGCGATCCGGTGGTATCGCATTAACGCGGCCAATTACGCCCTGCTCGAGTCCGGCACCATCTCGGACCCG
Organism: uncultured Verrucomicrobiae bacterium; assembly: GCA_963780535.1. Classification (GTDB taxonomy): domain Bacteria; phylum Verrucomicrobiota; class Verrucomicrobiia; order Limisphaerales; family UBA11358; genus UBA11358. The sequence continues at coordinate 131,090 of CAWACS010000013.1, read as the reverse complement.
AACCTGGACTTGTTTTTCCCGTCCATCGCGGCGAACCCGAACGGCGTTGTCGTCATCGCCTGCAACGGTTGCAGCATCAATACCTACATCAGTTCTTACGCCTACGCCGGTCAGACCGTCAACGGCGTCACCGCCTTTGGCAGCCCGCTGTTGCTCGCCGCGAGCAGTGTCAATTATCACGACCTCAACGAGCAATATTTGGGTGCCACCGAAAGCCGCTGGGGCGATTACAGCACGGTCTCGGTTGACCCGTCCGATCCGACCCGCTTCTGGACCATTCAAATGCTTCCCCTCTACGACAGCTCGCTGGACAGCGGTAACCTGTGGCAGACGCAAATCACCGAACTCATCGCGAGCGGGCCGTCGCTGTTGCTGACCATCTCGCTGGCAGGCACCAATGCCATGGTTTCCTGGTCAAGCGCCGCGGCCGGTTATCAGCTTCAGTCGGCGACCAACCTGAATTCTTCTGCTGTTTGGTCGAGCGTGACGCAAACCTTGTCCACCAATGGCAGCGCCATTTCGGTGCTGGTGCCGGTTTCCCGCAGCCAGCAATTCTTCCGTTTGCAACAGTAGCCGAAAGACCCGGGAGACGCTTCTGGCAATTATGGGTACTGCAATTTCCCGCGCCAGATCTTGCTTTACTCCCCGGATTGGCCAGGTACTTTGTCCTCAAACCTTTAGACACCATGAAAAAAATCCTGCTATTCTTCTGTCTGGTTTGTGCCAGCGCCTGCGGCCAGAAATTTCCCGATCTCGCCCTGACCCCGCCGATGGGCTGGAACAGTTGGAACAAATTCGGCGCCAACGTCAGTGAGGAGCTGATCCGGCAAACCGCCGACGCCATGGTGGCCTCAGGCATGAAAGCCGCGGGATATGAGTATATCAACATTGACGACACCTGGCAGGGCGATCGCGACCGCCAGGGGTTCATCCAGCCCGATCCCAAGCGGTTTCCTTCAGGAATGAAGGCGCTGGCCGATTATGTCCATTCCAAGGGACTGAAGCTCGGGATTTATTCGGATGCCGGCGCCAAGACATGCGCCGGAAGGGCCGGCAGCCGGGGCCACGAATATCAGGACGCCCAGAGGTATGCCCAATGGGGCATCGATTATGTGAAATACGACTGGTGTGGCTGTGAAGATTTAAATGCCAAAGGCGCGTACACCACCATGCGGGACGCGTTGTATGCCGCGGGCCGGCCGATGGTTTTCAGCATCTGCGAATGGGGCAACAGCAAGCCGTGGGAATGGGGCGGCGAAGTCGGCAACCTGTGGCGCACAACCGGCGACATTTATGCCTGCTTCGATTGCAAACAGGATCATGGCACGTGGTATCAGTGGGGCGTTCTGCAAATTCTGGACCAGCAGGAAGGGTTGCGAAAGTACGCGGGCCCCGGCCACTGGAACGACCCGGACATGCTGGAAGTGGGCAACGGCATGACGGTCAATGAAGACCGGGCGCATTTTTCGATGTGGTGCATGCTCGCGGCGCCGCTCATCGCCGGAAACGATTTGGGGAACATGTCCCCGGACATCTTGAAAATCCTGACCAACCCGGAGGCCATCGCGGTGGATCAGGATAAACTGGGCATCGAAGCGTTCCGGTATTCGACGGATGGCTTCCGGGAAGTCTGGTTCAAACCGCTCGCGGATGGAGATTGGGCGATGTGCGTGCTCAATCGCAGCACCCGGCACCAGAAGGTCTTTTTTGATTGGAAAACGGAAAAGGTCAACGATGAGCTTTCCAAGCGGGGAACCGCGTTTGACACGACCGTGTATCGCATCCGCGACCTCTGGGCGAGGCAGGATTTGGGGACCACGGCAGAACCTTTAAATGCCGAGTTGCCGGGGCACGATGTCCTGATGCTGCGGCTCGAGAAACAATAAACGCAGCCGCGGCGGGAGATTAAAGATTTATCTGGAACCGCTTTTTCACTTGTCGTTCCGCTGCCAACGTTGCAGCATGCGCGCAGCCATTGATAATCCAAATTAAAACCGGGAAAACTATGAACCATACAACGCGTTTAACTCTTAAGACATGCGGGTCGTTAATTTCAGCGCTCGCCTTGATTTTGCTGGTTGGCTGTCAGTCAGGCAAACCGCCGGCTGCAAGCCCAACCATGACGCCGGCGGCAGCCCCGGCGGCAACCCCGGCGGTGGCTACCGCAGCTCCGGCGGCGGCACCCGCGCCAGCCACGACCAATGCGCCGGCTTCGGCGGCTGGAATCATCCGCATTGACGCCGGCTCCGCCGACGCCTACACCAACTCCGCGGGCGAGGTGTGGCTTGCCGATCAGGGCTTTGTGGACGGCGAAACCATTGAGCGGGACAGCGACCTGCAAATCACCAACACCGATGACCCGGCCCTCTATCGCACCGAACACTACGGCATGACGGAATTTTCCTACAGTGTCCCCAATGGGAAATATACCGTGAAACTCCATTTCTGCGAAACGTACGAAGGCATCACCGGCCCCGGTCAACGGGTTTTTTCGTTCAGCATCGGCGGCCACGCATTCAAGGATTTTGACGTATGGGTGAAGGCCGGCGGCCCGCAACACGCTTACATTGAAACCGTGGATGTGGACGTGACGGACGGAAAACTGGACATCACGTTCACGCCCAACATCGAAAACCCCGAAATCAACGCCATCGAAATCATTCCGGCCTCGTAACTCTCGCGACCGAAGGTTTTCGGCGGCCACCGGCGGTTCATTTTTGCCGCCGAGGCCAAAGACGGCGCCGGATCGTCCGGGTCAATCGCGATGGCTGTATTCCTGGATCGCAGTACGCCACCACGGGGCAAGGGATTCACCCGGACGCAGCCACGTTTGTTGATGCAACCAGACCATGGCGTGGGCGTCGGTCATGATCAAGAGCCGGTCCGCCGGCGCCAGTTGGGCGGGTCCTTCGGCCAGCAGTCTTTCGCCCAGAACCCGCACGGCTTCACGTCCGACCCCGAGTTTGGCGAGTTGTTCGGCATAAACGGGGTTAAACCGTTTTTCACGCAACAACGAGACGTGGATTGCGTTGACATAAGGATCCAGCACGGCTTCCGCCAGCCCGGCATGGGGGCGGCGCGGAGTGGTGTCGTCGGTGATTTCGTGAATTTTCAGTTGTGAGCGGATGGAGACGAGTTCGACCGGCGGCTTGGTCTCTTCCGGTGTCAGAAACAGCCCGAGCTTTCGCGCCCGTGCGCCCAGGCTGCGCCGGCTGGTCCACGCGCTCAGCGGAATGGAGAGGACCATGCCCGTGAACACGGGGGTGAACCACCAGAACAGATAGGGGTTCAGCCGCCACATGCAGGCGCCCCAGACCAGGCCAATGAGGGTGTGGCCCCAATGCCGCCGGAGGGCGAACCGCCAGGTCGTGCCGTCCGACCCGCGTTTTTGCTGGCTCCAGTTCACGCTGACGCCAAACAGGTTCGTGACCACGAAACGCGTGTGCCAGAGCATCAGCAACGGCGCATGCAGCGTGGAGAAAATCGTTTCGCCCACGACACCCACCGTGGTGCGCGCCAGGCCGCCAAAGGCACGGCGGCGTTCCCAGTCAAACGCCAGGTCAATCAGGGCCAGCACCTTGGGTAAAAACAGGACCGCCATGCAAATGATGAAGACCAAAAAGGCATGTGCGGTGCCGCTCAGGTTCAGATACGGCGTGAAGGCATGGACCGTGATGTTCGACAGGCCGGTGTATTTTTGGTACCAGTGGATCCAGTTGAACGTCAGCAAAAACACCAGCCACAGCGGTCCGGCGAGATAGCCGCAGATGCCCAGCAACAGATGCAACCGGTTCACGCCGCGCAGGCCCTTGGCAAACAACACCAGGCCGTGTTGCAGGTTGCCCTGGCACCAGCGGCGTTCGCGTTGCGCATTTTCAATCATGCCCTGCGGGACCTCCTCGTAACTGCCTTCCAGATCGTAGGCGAGCCACACCTCCCAGTTGGCCCGCGATAACAGCGCGGCTTCGACAAAATCGTGGCTCAGGATCTGCCCGCCAAACGGCCTGTGTCCCGGCAATTGCGGCAGGTCGCAGAATTGCATGAACGGTTCGGTGCGGATGATGGCATTGTGTCCCCAGTAATTGCCCAGATTCAATGCCCAGTAATTCAGGCCGGCAATGAACAGCGGCGCGTAAAGGCGGTTGGAAAATTGCTGAATGCGGCCAAACAACGATTCCGCGTTCACGAGCGCCGGCACGGTTTGAATCAGGCCGACGGTCGGGAGCGCCTCCATCAATTTGACCAGGTCCACCAGCGTCCCGCCGCGCATGACGCTGTTGGCGTCACATACCAGAAAATAACGGTAGCGGCGCCCCCAGGCATTGAGGAAGTCGCGCACGTTGCCGCTCTTGCGGCTTTCATTGTCCGTCCGGCGGCGATAATAAATCCGCCCCAGGGCGTCGAGCTCGCGGATCAACTCATACCAGCACCGCTCTTCCTCCACCCACTTGTCCGGATCGGTGGAATCACTGAGGATGAAAAAGTCAAAGTGCCCGAGTTGGCCGGTTTTTTCGAGCGACTCATAGGTGGCGCGCAGGCCTTCATAAACCCGGACGATATTTTCGTTATAGATGGGAAAGACGATGGCCGTGCTGGTGCCGGCCAGGCTTTGGTTGCGGTAATCCGTTTGCGTGATGCGCCGCGGGTCGCCGAAGGCGCGCAAGACAAAGCCAAACACACCGTGCATGCAGCCGACGGCAATCAGCAGGAACAAGATGACAAACCCGACGAACAGGATGGTGCGCGAGGCGGACCAGCCGGTGCGCCAGAGCAGGTCGGCAAACAGCATGGAAACCAGCCCCGTTAACAGGAAGGCGGAAGAATAAAAGATAAACACGCGCCAGCCGCGGTAAGCCCGGGGCAGGGGACTTGCCACCATCGGCGGCGACTGGTCCGATGCGGGAACGGACTGGGAGGCAGTGCCCGGCATGGTTCAGTGCGTGAAATAAAAAACCGCGACCAGGAACAGCACAAACAATGTCCAGGCCAGCGACATTTTTAAATAGGGAACGCGGCCCAGGTTCGTGAGGGTCGTGATGGGGCCGAGGTCAAACGGGCGCGCCGACATCTTGGAAAGTTGAAAATCCGGGCCGGCGCGCAAAAAGGTTTCGCGCATCGCGCTGACGAACTCCTCCGGCCAGGGGGGCGGGCGCAGGAACTGGTCCTGCCATTTGCCGGGCATGTCCGCGAGCAGCAGGGCCAGCCGTCCGCGGGTGGAAAGCATCTGGTCGGCATTGGTGGGGGGCGCCTGCAGCACCTCGGCAAACCATTCGGTCACGGTGCGGTCCATTTCCTCGGCGGCAATTTGCGTGGCGGAATGGTCCGGCTCGGCGGGCGCGCGTTTCATGGCGCGTTCCAGCACCCGGAGCACCAGCTGGCCCAGCAGCGCCTTGTTGCGAATGCGCAGGGCGTGGAAATAGTTTTCCACCTTGGCATAGGCGGCATTCCATTCTGCCAACGGCCGGCCGGCCAGCTGGCCGGCCACGCCCGTCAGCGTGCCCGGGCCGGTTAGGGTGGGCTCCATTGGTAGGTCCATGTTTCGCTCAGGATGTTGGTTCCCATTTGCAACGTGCACCGGATATCCACGGGATTGAGATTGCCGGGTTTGGGCTGCATTTTCAAAATCACGCGCCACGTGTTCAGGAAAGTATTGCGCAATACCTGGTTTTCCACAATCGCGGCGTTTGTGCTGCAATTGGCGATGGCCACCGGCGGATTGTTGGGGGGCAGGGCGTCCAGTTTCGGCCCTTTAAAATCAATCGCGATGAGCCGGGTGTTCGCATCCCCGGGAACCAGACCGAGGTGTGTGGCCACGACCCGGTTTTCGGAAAGCTTTACGTCCGCCCCTCCCATTTCCCAGTAGAGGGTGTAACCGAACCGGTACGGTTGCATCGGCGCGGGTTTGTCCTTGGGGTCCCAGAACGCGACGATGTTGTCCAGGCCTTCGTATTTCGCGCTCAATTCGACCAGGTGCAGATCGCCATCGCCCCAATCACCGTGCGGCTCCACCCAGACGCTGGGTTCCAGTTGAAACAGGTTGAACATGTCCTGATAAGCGGCAAAGGAGCGTTCACGCTGCAGCAGGCCGAAGCCGCGGATGTCCGGCGCGTGAAAAATCTGGTGGCGCAGGACGGACGGATCATCCAGAGGACGCCAGAGCATTTCGCCGCTGCCCATGTGAACGAGCAGGCCGTCGGCGTCATGCACCTCCGGACGATAATCGTCAAATTTGCGTTCCGAATTCTGGCCGTACCAGAACATGCTGGTCAACGGCGCCAGTCCGATGGTTTTGACGGGCAGCCGCTTTTGCGGGTTCGCCTCGAGAATTTCCTTCGGTTCACGGAAGAAGAGCACCGCCTCGACCTCAGCCGTGGTCGTTTCGCCCGGATGAATGACAAATTGATAGGCGCCGGTGCAACTGACGCTGTCGAGCAGGGCAAACAACGTCAGCTCCTGGTCGTCCGCCTCCGGTTTGCCGAGCCACCAGTCGGTGAAGATGGGAAATTCCTCCGGCCGGTCCATTTCCCCGCAGTCCAGGGCCAGGCCGCGCGCCGACTGGCCATAATTCTGGTCTTTGCCCAGCAATCGAAAATAACTCGCGCCCAGGAAGGCGCCCAGCTCGTCCCATTGGTTGGTCTTGTTGAGCTGATAGAGGACTCTAAAACCGGCGTAACCGGTGTTGGCTGGAATTTCGTCCTGAATATTCAGACTGCCGTAATCGAAAAAATCCTGCACGAACCGGATCGGCTGCAAATGGGTTGCCGTGAATTCGTACACATGCACCGGCTCCTGGTAGAGGTAGCCCGGGTGGAAAAACTCGATGCGGAAGGGAAGATTCTCCACCCGCCACAAGGCCTGGGCGCGGCGGAACCGGATTTGCCGGTATTTGTCGTAATCCAGGTTGTCCTGTTGCAGGACTTTCGGCAGGTCGGCGCGCGGTGAGTGAAAGGGCTTGCGCGCCCGCTCCTCGGCACGCTTGATGACATAACCAAGGTTAACGTCACCCGACTCCGGACTGGCCGTCACCCGGCTCGTCAAGGCCATTACCACCGTCACAATCAGGCAACTTCGTCGCCACATTTCGGCTAAGGAGAACCGAAGTGGGGTGAATTTGCAAGTTCAGCGCGAAACTCACTGGCAGACAAGAAATTGTGCTGACCGTGCCAAATTTAGTCCCATGTCTGGCGATAATGTATTATTCCTGATAGGTTCAGCCCGGAGTAAAGATTCAATGCGGTGACCGGAGGGCCTTTCGGACTTCGGCGGTGCTGGCCAGATTCCTGAGTTTGAATATAGATGATGTCGGCCACCCAGAGCTGGTTGGGCGCGGTGGCCTTGGGCGCCTGGGCCAGGCGGTTGGGTGCGATGGGCTCTTGGTGGTTGCTGTCGGTCGTCAGAACGCGATAGCGACCCTGCTGGCGACCGCACAAGCTCCCTGCCTTCATGAGGCGGGCGATGCGATTACGGCCGTGACGGCAGCCTTGTTTACGCAACGCATCCACGATGCGCGGACTACCGTAAGTTTGCCGGCTTTGGATATGAATCGCCTCGATCTGTTTGGCCAGCGCTTGGTTTTCCAGCGCACGCGGGCCGGGCGCAACGCGCCGTTTTTGCCACTCATAATAACCGCTGGGCGAGACTTCCAGATTGGCACACAGCGAAAGGATGGTGTAATCCAGTTTCATCGCGTCAATCCGGGCATAGCGTTCGTGGATGGTTCGGAGAGAATGCCCAACGGTTTTTTTAAAATATCCCGCTGCTCACGCACGCGCGCCAACTCACGCCGGGTGTCGTCCAGTTGGCCTTGCAGATCGGCGAGCGAGCCGGGCTTTGCCCCCGCCGCCACTCTCCCCCAGCGTCGGCGGGGGCAAAGCGCTTCCTCGAGGCGTAAAGTCGATTGGCCCTGAGGCCCAGCTCCTGGGCGATCACGAGGCGGACTTGCCGCGATTGAGCCAGTTTTGGACGGCTTCGCGTTTGAACGTTTCGTCGAAGATACGACGGGTTTTGACAGGTGTTGTGTTCATGGCCTTGTTGGTTCATTGTTCACCCGATTCCTCGTCCGTCAATTCGGAGCAGCCTAATATGAGAGCGAGAATGAGGACGAAGTTGGGCAAGCCGCGCCATTTTGCGCTTTGAACTTGGTCGGCTACGGCCTATAAAAGTCGCATGTTGCCAACGTTTCTGACCGACGGCGGCCCGGTGATCTGGCTGATCTTGATCGCCGCAGCCGTGGCGGTGGTGGTGTTTATCGAACGCGTGCTGTACTGCCACCGTTCGCAAATCAATTCCGCGGAATTCCTCAACGGCGTGCGCAACGTGCTCAAGCGCGACAATGTCGTCGAGGCCATTTCGATCTGCGACGCCACGCCCGGGCCGGTGGCGCGCCTGGTCAAGACCGCCATTCTCAACCGCGACCGCGGGCGCGACCGCGTGCGCGAGGCGGTGGAAGAGGCCGGCCTCGCCGAGGTGCCGCAGCTCGAGGAACGGTTGAATCTGCTGGCGACCATCGCGCAACTCGCGCCGCTCCTGGGTTTGCTCGGCACGGTGCTCGGTTTCATCCGCATGTTCATGCAATTGCAGGAGGAAGGCCTTTACGCCCACATCAGCTCGCTGTCCACGGGCATCTGGCAGGCGCTCATTTGCGCGGCGGCGGGCATCGCCGTGGCCATCCCCGTCCATGCCGGCTACAATTATCTCGTCAGCCGCATCAATAAAATCGTGCTCGACATGGAACGTGCCGCCGGTGAAATCGTCAACATTGTCACCGAAAACGGCGGGCCGAAATCGCCATGAAATTCCCACGCAATATCCGGTTGCTGCGCAGCACGTTCGATGTGGCGCCCTTCGCGGTGGTTTTTTTTCTGCTGGTCATTTTTCTGGCGCTCGCCTCGCTCCTGCCCACGCCCGGCCTGTCGTTGCGCCTGCCGGTCACGGACGGCTCGCCCGGACGGGATCTGCCTGGCACGGACAAGCCGACCGTGGCCGTGGCGATTGACGCCGATGGCCGGCTGTTTTTTGCCAACCAGATGGTTACGGAAAGCGAATTGAAGGCGCATCTGGTTGACGCCGTGAAAAAGTCCCGTGAACCATTGACGCTCATTGTGCAGGCCGACCAGACCGTGACGTATGGCCAGCTCGTCCAATTGACCCTGCTCGCGCGTGACGCCGGCATGCGCAACGTCCTGCTGGCCACGCTCCCGCGGGTGAGCAGCGAGTCCGATCCGCCATGAGAACCGGGTCTGGCGATTTGAGTTCGGCCGGGGAATCCAGACCCCGGGGCAAAAGTCCCTGGCGCTTAAGCCGCTGGCTGCTGCTCATCGTGCTCGTCCTGGCCGCGCACATCGTGTCGATTTTCATATTCGGCGGGCGAAAACCCGTCACCCCGCGCGCCGTGACCAACGCGCCGAAGCTGGAACTGGCCCGCAGTTCAAATGAATGGCTGATACTGAACGACCCGACCCTCTTTGCCTTGCCGCATCTTGCAGGTTTTGCCGGTCCGATGCTGCGCGATCAACAGATTGGACAATTTCACCGGCAGGAATGGACCGAACCGCCGCGCTGGCTGCAACTTCCGGTTGGAGACCTGGGCGCCATTTTCGGTGAGTTTATGCAGACAAACCTTTTTGCCGGATTCCGCTTTGAATTGACCCCGCCGCCCCGGTTTACCGAACCGGCGGTGCCCTTGGAACCGCAGTTTGCCGAACGTTCAACCTTTCGCGTCGAAGGCGATCTGGTCCGGCGGTCCTTGTTGACCCCCATGGAATTGACATCGTGGCCGTATGCGGACGTCATCGCGCCGAGCCGGGTGCAGGTGCTGGTGAATGCCGCCGGCCATGTGGTCTCGGCGGTTTTGCTGCCGTCGGATAATTCCGGTGAAATGCGCGATGCGGATGCCGACCAGCGGGCGCTCGAACTGGCCCGGGCCGCGCGCTTCGCGCCCGCTTCCGGTTTGACCCTCGGCACACTGGTTTTCGGCTGGCGTACGATCGTGCCCCCTGCGACCAACACCCCGGTCAACCCCTGAATGGTTGCCCCATGTCCATCGACTGGCTTATTGTAATGTATGTGGCGCTGGCGCTCGGCGCCTTGTGCGCCTTGGGTGTCTATTCCGAGATGCGCCGGCGCCGGTTCTGGCCAACGCACACCGAGGACCGGATTTTTCGTTGTTCCGGCTGTGGTTATGTTTACACCGACGACCCGGACGTGGACCGCTCGCGCTGCTCCCAGTGCGGCAAATCGAATGAGCCCATCGAATTTTAGCAGGAAGTTCGCAGGCAGTAGTTAGTGGTCAGTAGCTAATCGGTTCGGCGATTGCGACCAATTGATTTCAGGTATGAGTTTAATTGAGGGGCAAGGTTGTCCACGAGCGGTTTGAGTTTTTTGACGTCGGAAGGCGCATGAAGCTCTCTTTTGAATGCGCGTCGGAGGAAATGCTGTGTTTCATTTAGTCCACCAGGAAACCCTCCGGCTCTGCCGGAGGACTCCCGGAGTTTGACAGCTCCGGGAGTCGTTTGTGAGGCTGTTTTTCGTGAACCGCTCAAAGTTTACGAAAGGGACAGACCATGCAAACGAATGAGAGTTTGAAACACACGATGTGGGAATGCAAATATCATGCGGTGTTCATACCGAAGTGCCGGCGGAAGGTGTTGTATCATCAAAGCCAGGCGGCGACGCCCTTTTTTCATTCCTCCATCCCCGCATCCACCCCAATCGCTGTCCGCACCGATTCCCCTCCCGGAAGTTAAAAACCCGCGATTCATACTTTCGGACCGCCGGCCCATCTCTTTTCTGCTCACTCCGCCTGACTTTTTACACGGCCTCGCGCGGTGTTAGCAAATCACCGCCTGCGATGAACAGATTGAACTCCAACTGACCAACTGGGATGCGCGCGTGGACCTCCAAGCCCAGCCGCTGCCTCCGCCCAGGACCACCCATCGCACCGCGCAACGCAACGAGCCGCAATTCGATGCCCGCACCGAATGCTACCGCGTGCTGGGCGTGGACCTGACCGCACTGCCCGGCTTTCAGGCTCCCACCGCACTGGTGCTGCTGGCCGAGTTGGGGCCCGACTTCGCCCAAAAGTTTCCGAGCGCCAAACACTTCGCCTCCTGGCTGGGCCTGTGTCCGGACAATCGCATCACCGGCGGCAAGATCATGAGTTCGGCCACCCGAGACGTGAAGAGCCGCGTTGCCGAGACGCTGCGGCTGGCCGCCCAAAGTCTCTGGCACGCCCAGAATTATTTCGGAGAATTATACCGCCGCTGGAAAGCCCGGCGGGGTGGACCCAAGGCCATTACCGCCATGGCTCACAAACTGGCACGCATCGTCTGGCATCTGCTCAAACATCGCCAGGCTTTCAACCCGGATGTCTTTCGCAAAGAGGAGGAAAAAATGCGCCGCAAAAAACTGGCTCGACTCCAAAACACCGCCGCCGCTCTCGGCTATCGCTTGATTGTATCCCAATGACTTACTCCGCTTGTTTCTCAGGAGGCAGCAAAAATCTCATAACCAATCTCCCGTAACTGACATCCCGGCGATGAACGCACACGCAAGGCCAAACCACTGCTGCAATGCAACGGCGAAAACCGAAAACCAACGGTAGCCTTTCATCAGCCAAACAACCCAAATACTGACGACAAGCTGAATGAAAAGAAGCACGTCCACAAGGTAATCTGGCCAACTGGGTGCTTGAATCTGCGACGTGCTTGGATGTGCCATCACCGTGCCCAAAATCAGAATCAGCAAAGTCACAACTAATGGAGAAAAAATAAAAAGATGCCGTCGGCAAAACTTGGAATCAGCACCGACGAATGGAGACCTCACTACCAAAGCGACAACGAAACCGGCAACGAGAATCAGAGAAATCGGCCAAAAATAGAACAACGCGCTCATCGCTTGCCTAGCCAACCAAATTGTATATTGAAGGTCTGTCATAGCTCGACGGTCTTGCTGCCTAACGATCCAAAGAAGGCATGAGTTGAGTTGGAGGTCGCGACGGGCGACAACTCCTGTATATGAAAACCATACTCAACCATGCCTTGAAAACAACTACGCCTGCAACCGTCGAAACGCAAGTCCGTATCCAACAGCTCAAGCTGGGGGTGGATTGGCACGCCGATCAATTCCGGGTGGTCCGGATGTGCGATGGGCAGTCGCCCCAACCGGCCCAGCGGTTTACGCCCGCCAGCTTCCTGCCCTTCGTGCAGAAACAGCTCACGCTGGCCGACCAGGTGTTCGTGGTTTATGAAGCCGGACCCGGCGGCTTCCACCTGCACCGCCAACTGACGGCCCTCGGGCTCACTGTGTTTGTGGTGCATCCCCAGAAGCTCGACCCGCAGCATAAAGGGGTGGTGACCGACAAAACCGATGCGCGCGAACTGACCTTGAATCTGGATCGTTACTTGCGGGGCAACCTCCGCGCCATGAGCGTGGTGCGCGTGCCCACTCCGGCCGAGGAACAACGGCGTGCCCTGTCCCGTCAACGTGAACAGTTGCGCCGGGAACGCCAGCGGCTGGCCGCCCAGGGCCGCAGTCTGTGTCTGACCCAGGGCATCCGGTTGCGGGGCGAATGGTGGAAAGCGCCGCTGACGCTGCCCGACTGGCTGGAGCAACGGCTGCAGGTCTGGCGCCAACTCATTGTCGCGGTTGAAACCCTGCTGGAAGCCTTGACCGAACAAGTCGAGGCGCTGGCTCCGAAGGAACGGCCCAAGGGACTGGGTCCGCTGACGCTGGGACTGCTGATCGCCGAACTGTGCGACTGGTCACGCTTCAAAAACCGTAAACAGATTGGCAGTTACACCGGCCTGTGCGGCGGGGTGAGCAGTTCGGGTCAAAGTCACTGCGACCTGTCCATCACCAAGGCGGGCAACGCCCGGGTGCGGTGGGCCCTGATCGAGCTGGCCTGGCGCATGGTCCTGTATCAACCGCAAAGTAAAGCCGTCCAGCGCTGGGGACACCTGTTGTTAAATCCCAAGGCCGCCACCCGCCAGAAGAAGCGGGCGTTGGTGGCGCTGGCCCGCCAACTGGCGGTCGATCTGTGGCGCTGGCAAACCGGCAGAGTCACCCCCGAACAGCTGGGTTGGGTGATGGTGTAAGGCTTTAACTTGAACCGGAGTTTTCCTGGAAGGGCAAAACGATGAAACTGATTTCGGAAACGGAGCACGTTCGATTGGCTCAGTGGACCCATGGTCCGTTCCAAAGAATGGGCGTGCTCGGTTTCCCTGCCTCCGGCCTACGGACTTGGCCTTTTTGTAACCCTGCGACGCAGGGAACGGATAGCAGACTGTGCGGAGCTCATACTCTTGCATGCGGCGGGAAACACGTCCACCAAATCAGCCTCTCCTCCACCGATCCAACCGAAAGACTCTGGAACCTTGTCCGGCGACGCCGCGAGCTGGAGGGCTCGAGCCCGGCGTCGCCTCGCTTTAACTGCCCATTCCAACCACCATGAAAACCTGAAAATCCAACGCTACCGCGTTATCTCTTGACTCATCTCATAGCAGCTGAGCCACGGCCACTGGGCGATGACTCACGACTGCAATCTGGACTCTCAAATTTCATCTGTTCATCCGAAAACTCAAGGGGCAGTGGCCGTTGGCTCCAGCGCGGTGTTAGGCCACTCAATCATGCTCGTCTAAATCTCTCGTAAATAATCTAGCCAATGGACGACTAAAAAAGAGAAATGCTATCGCAGTGCCAAGATAGACAAGCAGCCGAAACAGCAACGTCCCGACGAGCAACTCTTGCTGTATCGAAAGATAATGAAGATGGGTCTGAACAACCCCATAAATCACGGTCGGTAGTTCGGTCACAATGACGATGGCCTCAATAAGAAAAAGAAGCCCGAAAAATCTCATTAACAAGATTGCGAATTGTATTGGTTTCATATTTATAAGTGCGTCGAGTGGCCTAACGTCCCCAAGCTGAGCCATGACGCCGGAAACGCCGCCACGACTGAAACATCAACGTCCAAAACGCCGCCAATCGGCCAAACCGCAGGAACAGGCGGCATTGGCTCCAGCGCGAGGCTGTGTGAAAAGTCGGTCATGGGTTGAACAATTACTCCTGCGGTTGGTCAGTGACAAGTATGAATCATCAACGTGGACTGGACCGGTCTCAAACCCTGATGTTCCCCGAACGGCTGGAGGATTATGTCGCCCCCGAGAACCCGGTGCGCTTCCTGGATGCCTTCGTGGCCAACCTTGATTTGCACGCGCTGGGCTTTGGCAAAGCGCAAGTGGCGGCCACGGGCCGTCCGCCGTATGACCCGGCGGCGCTGCTCAAGCTCTACCTCTACGGTTATCTGCACCGGGTGCGTTCCAGCCGGTTGCTGGAAGCGGAATGTCACCGCAATGTGGAGGTGATCTGGCTCTTGGGCAAACAGACCCCCGACCACAAGACCATCGCCGATTTCCGGAAGGACAACCTCAAACCGCTCAAGGGGGTGAACCGGCAGTTCACGTTGTTGTGCCGCAGGCTGGAACTGTTCGGCGGGGAACTGCTGGCGATTGACGGCAGCAAATTCGGGGCGGTCAACGCGCGGGACCAGAACTTCAACGCGGCCAGACTGGAGGACCTCATCGGGCGGGCCGACGCGCGGCTGGCCGGGTATTTGAAGGAACTGGACGAGTCGGATGCGGCGGAACCGGCTGCCGCGGCCTTGAGCAAAACGGAACTGGAACAGAAGATTGCGGCGTTGCGGGAGAAGCAGGACTGGCACAAGGAACTGCTGGCCGGGTTGGATGAGGAACAGAAACAAATCAGCCTGACTGACCCGGATACGCGCAAGATGCCCACGGCGCAGGGGATGATCGTGGGTTACAACGCGCAGACGGCCGTGGACGCCAAACACAAGCTGATTGCCGCCGGGGACGTGACCAACGAAGTAACCGACTTCAAACAACTGGCCGACGTGGCCATCGAGGCCAAGACGAATCTGGAGTTGAAACGGGCGGAAGTGGTGGCCGACGCGGGTTACTACAACGCGGCGGAAGTGAGCCGGTGCGTGGAACAAGGGATCACACCGTTGATGCCCAAGGCCGACACGAGCGCCAACACGGCGCGGGGTTTATTCGGCAAGAGCCGGTTCCAGTATGACGCCGGGAAGGATGTGTATGTGTGTCCGGCGGGAGCGGAGTTAAACTATCGGTTCAGCACCGATGAACTGGGGCGGGAGTTGAGATACTACCGGGCCAGCGGCTGCAAGACTTGCGCGTTGAAGAAACAATGCACGCGGAACAAGGCCAACCGGACGATTACCCGGGAGGCGAACGAGGGATTGATGGAAGCGATGGCGGCGCGGATGCAGGCGCAGCCCTGGAAGTTCCAGTTGCGCAAGACGCTGGCCGAACATCCCTTTGGGACGATCAAGCGCTGGTTTGGTTACACCCACTTTCTGCTCAAGGGCCTGGAAAAGGTGCGATGCGAATGGAGCCTGACGACGCTGGCCTACAACCTCAAACGGGTGTTGAACCTGGTGAGCTTTGAGAAATTGATGGCGGCGGTGGGGGTGAAAGTGGCGCAAAGCACCTGAAGCGGGCAGCGACGCCCGTTTTTTTCGTCCGCCGAACCTATTATCGTCCCCCGCATCCGGCGGAACCGATCTCAACCCTGGAAATTAAAAACCGGCGACCCGGACTTTCGGATGCCGGCAAATCTTTTCACGCTCGTTCCGCCGGAGTTTTCACACAGCCTCGCGCGGTGTTAGGCCGCATTTTAGTCATCGGACTTGTTGTTTTTCGACTTAGCTCGAAACGTCTGCAAAATATAAACCGCTATCGCAGGTAATGCTACCAATGAGATTATCAGCCGTATAACCGGACCAACAGGCTGCTGATATACGTTGTAACCTATCGCCGTGTTGCCGGATTCAAGCTGTCCGAAAGAATAAAGTAACATCGCCAAGAATAGAAAAAACATCGGAACTAAAAAGAATAGCATGGGAATTCGATTCTGTTTTGCCTTTTGTTTTTCTGCTTTGTTAAGACGTGGTATGTTCAACCGAATACGCTTCTCCGCCGCAGCAACCTGCTCTGCATTCCATGCCTCAACTAGGTCGCAACCACGCCCATAGTAATCGTTCGGAACCTTAATCTCGCTGATTTCCAATCCACTCTTTTCCTTGCGTGTCTCTATCTCCGCCGGGATTGACTCTTTCTTGAGGCGCTCCAAAACCGCTCTCGCCTCTTCCACCTCCAAAATTGCGACGGTTTTCATGCGGCCTAACGAAAAAAGAAGGCATGAGTTGAGTTGGAGGTCGCGACGGGCGACAACTCCTGTATATGAAAAACACACTCAACCATGCCTTGAAAACAACTACGCCTGCAACCGTCGAAACGCAAGTCCGTATCCAACAGCTCAAGCTGGGGGTGGATTGGCACGCCGATCAATTCCGGGTGGTCCGGATGTGCGATGGGCAGTCGCCCCAACCGGCCCAGCGGTTTACGCCCGCCAGCTTCCTGCCCTTCGTGCAGAAACAGCTCACGCTGGCCGACCAGGTGTTCGTGGTTTATGAAGCCGGACCCGGCGGCTTCCACCTGCACCGCCAACTGACGGCCCTCGGGCTCACTGTGTTTGTGGTGCATCCCCAGAAGCTCGACCCGCAGCATAAAGGGGTGGTGACCGACAAAACCGATGCGCGCGAACTGACCTTGAATCTGGATCGTTACTTGCGGGGCAACCTCCGCGCCATGAGCGTGGTGCGCGTGCCCACTCCGGCCGAGGAACAACGGCGTGCCCTGTCCCGTCAACGTGAACAGTTGCGCCGGGAACGCCAGCGGCTGGCCGCCCAGGGCCGCAGTCTGTGTCTGACCCAGGGCATCCGGTTGCGGGGCGAATGGTGGAAAGCGCCGCTGACGCTGCCCGACTGGCTGGAGCAACGGCTGCAGCGTCTGGCGCCAACTCATTGTCGCGGTTGAAACCCTGTTGGAAACGCTGACCCAACAAGTCGAGGCGCTGGCTCCGAAGGAACGGCCCAAGGGACTGGGTCCGCTGACGCTGGGACTGCTGATCGCCGAACTGTGCGACTGGTCACGCTTCAAAAACCGTAAACAGATTGGCAGTTACACCGGCCTGTGCGGCGGGGTGAGCAGTTCGGGTCAAAGTCACTGCGACCTGTCCATCACCAAGGCGGGCAACGCCCGGGTGCGGTGGGCCCTGATCGAGCTGGCCTGGCGCATGGTCCTGTATCAACCGCAAAGTAAAGCCGTCCAGCGCTGGGGACACCTGTTGTTAAATCCCAAGGCCGCCACCCGCCAGAAGAAGCGGGCGTTGGTGGCGCTGGCCCGCCAACTGGCGGTCGATCTGTGGCGCTGGCAAACCGGCAGAGTCACCCCCGAACAGCTGGGTTGGGTGATGGTGTAAGGCTTTAACTTGAACCGGAGTTTTCCTGGAAGGGCAAAACGATGAAACTGATTTCGGAAACGGAGCACGTTCGATTGGCTCAGTGGACCCATGGTCCGTTCCAAAGAATGGGCGTGCTCGGTTTCCCTGCCTCCGGCCTACGGACTTGGCCTTTTTGTAACCCTGCGACGCAGGGAACGGATAGCAGACTGTGCGGAGCTCATACTCTTGCATGCGGCGGGAAACACGTCCACCAAATCAGCCTCTCCTCCACCGATCCAACCGAAAGACTCTGGAACCTTGTCCGGCGACGCCGCGAGCTGGAGGGCTCGAGCCCGGCGTCGCCTCGCTTTAACTGCCCATTCCAACCACCATGAAAACCTGAAAATCCAACGTTACCGCGTTATCTCTTGACTCATCTCATAGCAGCTGAGCCACGGCGCGGAAAACTGCAAGCGTGGATTTGCGGCAAAATGCAAAATAAAGGAGCAGCCGCCGTTGGCTCCAGCGCGGTGTTAGGCATCACGGATTACCTCCGTCTGACAATGCGGACACTTGCGCGTCTCCACAATCCTAATCGTCTCCAGCAAACCATGACAAGACGGGCAAATAAGACCATGCCGCCGGAGCAAATGCTCGGAAATCTTCTGACCGATAAAGACTGCCAGTGCAATCCAGCAGATGACAATAATCCCAAAAACCTTCGGTGAAACAATAGGCTGGCTACCTCTCGGAACAAAAAACGGAACTATCGCCGAAGAAACGATGATGATGCCAAAAATAATGAATGTCTGCCGAGTCTTACCAACTCGCAGCTTCTTCACAAACTCGCTTGAAGTCATCATGGCGTAGTGATGCCTAACAATGAGTCGACCGCATAATTGCGGTCTAACATTATAGTTTACACTTATTCTGCTTCTGTTACATGTTTTGTCAAATCAAATGTTTTCATGAATTCTGAAGGATTAAGCGCGTCGGGAAATGCCGCACCAGCGGCGGCGGTGCGCGAGGGTCTGATTCCCAATCCCAAGGCGCGTTTGAAAGACCAATTCCACGAGGTATGCCGGTTCAAACATGTGGCGGTACGGACGGAGGAATCGTATTGGCAGTGGGTGGTGCGGCTGGTGCGGCATTTTGGCTCAAATATTCATCCCCGGGATTTGACGGCAGAACAAGTGGGGGGATTTTTGTCGCATCTGGCGACGGTCGGCCAGGTGGCGGCGAGCACCCAGAACCAGGCGTTGAACGCCTTGCTGTTTTTGTATCGGGAGGTTTTGCACCTGGACCAGCCAATTAAAGGTTTTGTGCGGGTGCGTCGGCCAGCCCGGTTGCCGACGGTGTTGAGCCAGGCAGAAATGCGCCGGCTGCTGGCGGCGGTGGAGGCGGAGTATGAATTGCCGGTGCAGATGCTTTATGGCACGGGCGTGCGCTTGATGGAACTGCTACGTTTGCGGATCAAGGACGTGGATGTGGGGCGGGGTCAGATCATGGTGCATGGGGGCAAGGGCGACAAAGACCGGACGACGACCTTGCCCGAGCTGTTGCAGCCGGAGCTGGCCAAGCATTTGCAGCGTGTGAAGTTGCAGCATGAGGCGGATTTGAGACAAGGGCTGGGCGCGGTGTGGCTGCCCGAGGGATTGGCACGAAAGTATCCGCAGGCGCCGCGGGAGTGGGCCTGGCAATGGGTGTTTCCGGCCAAGAGCGTTGCAGTGGATCCGGAGAGTGTCAGTCACGGCTCGACGGAGTCCCACCCCACCATGCGGCGACATCATTTGAAGGAGGACACATTGCAGCGGGCGGTGCGTGGGGCCGCCCGGCGGGCGGGACTGACCAAACAGGTCACGCCGCACACACTGCGGCATTCGTTTGCCACGCATCTGCTGGAGAAGGGGTATGATATCCGCACGGTACAGGAGTTGTTGGGGCACAAGAGTGTGATGACCACTCAGATTTACACTCACGTCATGCAGAAGCCGGGGCTGGGAGTCAAAAGTCCGCTGGACAGTCTTTAGGGTCTGGGATCTGTGATCTGGGGTCTGGGGTCTGGGGTTTGAGGTTTGGGAGATCGGAGATGGGGAGGATGGACCAGGACGGCGCGCACGGAGTGACGCGCCCTACCGGTGGCCGGATGTACCCCATGGAAAATGAATCAATTCGGTGACCGGAGAGCTTTTCGGACTTCGGCGGTGCTGGCCAGATTGGCTTGCGCATCGCTGCTGGTCTTTTCCATCAATCCGAGCATCGCATCGGTCAGGGAACCCGCATAATAATACGCGATGATGTCGCGGATGCCGTTTTGCAACGGATAACCGATTAAAGCTGAGTGCTACTTTTACACTTTTCATATTTACTGTCCTTTCCTTCTGATGCGTCTAATTAAGTGAGCGATCCGGCAAAACCCGTTGGTTCGACTTCGAATCGCTCTGGAAACGCCTAATGCAACTGTCGTGCCAATGTAATATAGCTAATGACAAGAAAATTGAAATTCGAAGGACCAATATTTGTCCGCCCGGTTGAAGTTGAGCGGATCAGCTTTGTTCAAGCCATTACAAGCAAAAAGGATGTCGTTGCAACGTTGAAAATAATTTTTCAAGGCAGCGAAGGTTCCGGGCTCACCTGAAAATTCAAATGCAAATCAGATGGCGCCGGAATCAGCGTTGTTTGGGATTTTCGAGCGATGTACCGGGGCAAACAGCGATGGAAATGGCAATGCAACGCTGCAATCGGCAATGCAACGCTGCAATCGGCAATGCAACGCTGCAATCGGCAATGCAACGCTGCAATCGGCAATGCAACGCTGCAATCGGCAATGCAACGCTGCAATCGGCAATGCAACGCTGCAATCGGCAATGCAACGCTGCAAAGAGCAATTTCAACGTTGTAATTGCACCGGTTAACCGTCTGGTTTAAAGAACTTTGCGAGGACACCCTGATTTGCAACGCTGCAAACGTAAAAAACAACGATGAAAAATTGAAAACAACTTACGTCAATCTATTGCATCGTTGAAACCGCAAAAACCGGCTTTGAATAGTTCCTTACATCGCAGATTTGAGTGACTACAGCGTTTATTTTGTGCAAACAACGCTGCTTGATGGAATTACAGCGTTGTTTATTCGCGAGCAGCTTTGCGGGAAGCATTGCAGCGATGTAAATGGATTTTCAATGTTGAAAACTGCGCGATTGCCCAAGTCCTGCGCAAACCTGGCTAGAAACGAGCAAATTTATGTCAGCAGCGAAGTTCCGTCACATTGCTTGGGGTCGGCCCCGCTTGTGGCGCCGGCGCAAACAGGCGTGAACAAAGCATTTGCTAAAAAATGGGCAAAACAAGGAACCAATTTTTTGATTGAATTAGGAAGGCAGGAACGCAGGAACTGGTTTTTCCTGATTTCCTGTGTTCCTAATTAAATGACCGCCAAGACGCCGAGGTTTGACACGGATTGCACGAAGCCGAGCTTTTAACCACGGATTACACGGATTTTAGCCTTTAGAATTTAGCCTTCAGCCTTGCCTGTTGCCGCCTCCCGGCAAGAGCGAGGATGGTTCAAAATGCGGGACTGACCCCTTTAAAGCATTTGCTAAAAAATGGGCAAAACAAGGAACCAATTTTTTGATTGAATTAGGAAGGCAGGAACGCAGGAACTGGTTTTTCCTGATTTCCTGTGTTCCTAATTAAATGACCGCCAAGACGCCGAGGTTTGACACGGATTGCACGAAGCCGAGCTTTTAACCACGGATTACACGGATGGGCATCCACAAGAGTGTGAGCAGTCATACGTTCCGTCACAGTTTTGCCACGCACGGGCTACAGGGTGGGGCGGACATCCGGACGATCCAGGAATTGCTCGGCCATGCGGATGTGAGCACGACGATGATTTACACGCACGTGATGGGCCAGGGCGGCTTTGGGATGAAGAGTCCGTTGGACAGTCTCTAGGGTCTGGGATCTGGGGTCTGGGGAAAGACGGCTCGCGCGGACGCTCGCCCCACCGCTGTTAATTTGATTTGCGCCGGCTAATGTCGGCGGCCGCACAATTTTTGAAAAAGTTCGAGCGCTGAAGCGGAGGTGCGCTTCGTAAAGTTATTTCCGCGTTTTGACAAACGCGGCTACGAATGATGGCTCCGGCAGGATGCCGGCGCAAAGCGGTTAACTCCAACATTGAACATCGAATTGCTCAGGCACCTCATCCGTCCTTGGGACACCTTCTCCCCATCCGATGCGGAGAAGGGAATAATTATTGGCCGGCGTAGAAGGCGTCCACCTTGGCGGCAACGTCCTTGTAGCCGATGTCCATTTCGTAGATGAGCTTGAATTGTTCAACGGCGTCCTCTTTCTTGCCCATGCTCTCGAGCACACAGCCGAGGTTGTAAACCATCTCCTTCTTTTCGTCGTCAAAGACGGGTTTTTCCTTGATGGCGTTCTGTAATTGGCGCGCGGCCATGTCGTACATTTTGCGTTTGGCGTAACACTGCGCAAGATAGTTCATCGCCAAAAGGCGCTTGTGCGGATTGCCCTGCGCCTTTTGGAATTCCTGGATGGCCTCCGTAATCTTGCCGGCCTGGAAATACAACTGGCCCAATTCAAACCGGATGGCCAGGTCGGTCGGGTACTTTTCCGCGCGTTGCTGGCATTCGGTGAGCTGGAAGTTCAGTTTCTCCGCCTGGATTTTGGCCGATTGCTCCGCGTAATCGGGCGCGCCGGGGTCAAGCTGCTCCAGTTGAAATTCAAACCGGCGGACCATGGTGTTGGCCATGGCGCGTTCGAGCGACGGGTCACCACCCATCCCCGTGTTTTTGACGCGGTCGTAAAGGGCCATGGCCTGGTCGAACTGCTTTTTCTGCGTGTAAATCTCGGCGAGGGAGCGGATGAGCTTGAGGTTCTCCGGCTCGGTTTGCAGGCGGGTTTCGTATTCGTTGATGAGCCGTTCGGTGGTGTCCTCGCTCTTGACGACGCGCTTTTCCTGTTCGAGCGAGACGGCCTCTTTTTTGTCCTTTAAGATGTCGCGGTAGGAACCCTTGCCGCCCTCGAGGGCGCCGTAGCCGCCTTCGTCAAGGGTTTTGCGCGCGGACAAATCCTTGAGCGCCTGGCCCAGTTCGCCGTCATTGGGCGAACTGCGCAGGAGTTCCATGAGGACCGATTCGGCGCGCCGGGTATCGCCGCCGCCGACGACCAGCGAGTTGGCAAATTCAATGGCCAGGCTTTTGTCCTTGGGCGAATTTTTCACAAGGACTTCCAGGGACATGACGCCAGTGCGTGGCAATTCGAGCGCCTGGGCGGCCTGCACGACCAGGCGGTGTCCGGCGGTGCTGTTGGGGTCGGTGTTGAGAATCTGCTCGGCAATGGCGAGGGCGCCGGCGGGATTGTTGCGCAGCGCGAGCTGGCCCTTGGCCACGAGCGGCGAGGAGCTGGCGCCACTCAACATTTTTTTGAAGAAACCGCCGCCACCGCCGGCCTTGCGGGCCTGGAGTTCGCGCAGCGCCTTGCGGCCCTCGAAAAACCCGGGCTCCTTTTCCAGCACCTGGTTGTAAAGGGCCATGGCGTAATCGTAGTTTTCCCGTTGCGCGGCCTCGTTGGCCTTGGTGTAAAGAATCCGCGCGTCCCGCGAAATTTCGCTGATTTCTTTTTCTGCCATGTGATTTGCGATGTTGGATTAAGATTGCTTCCGCCGGGTCAAAAATCAATCCCGAATGGTAGTGGAACATTTTGCGATTTTCGGTGGGGCGAGGGTCCTCGCGAGCCGGCTCGTCAGTAGCCTCGCCCCACCAAACCTTATAGCACTGTTCTCAAAACCTATAGCACTGCTCACAAACGTCTGTCCAAAGTCATCCGCATTGCGCCTTGTGCCGGAGCGCGTGGTCCACGAGCACCAGCGCGGTCATGGCCTCGACCATCGGCACGGCGCGGGGCAGGACGCAAGGATCATGCCGGCCACGGCCCTTGAGCGTCGTGTTGTGGAGCTGCTCATCCACGGTGTTCTGCGGGTGCATGACGGTGGCGACGGGTTTGAAGGCGACGCGGAAGAAGATGGTTTGCCCGTTGGAAATGCCGCCCTGGATGCCGCCGGAAAAATTCGTCGTGGTGAAAACCTTTTTGTTCCGCGCGCGGAACGGGTCGTTGTGCTGGCGGCCGGTGAGCAGGATGCCGCCAAAGCCGGAACCGACTTCAAACACTTTCGATGCGGGCAGACTCAGCATTGCCTTGGCCAGGTCAGCTTCAAGTTTGTCGAACACCGGTTCGCCCCAGCCCGCCGGCACGCCCCGGGCGATGCCTTCGACGATGCCGCCGACGGTGTCACCCGCCCGCCGCATCTTTTCGATGAGCCGGATCATTTTTTCCGCCGTCCGGCGGTCGGGACAGCGGACGATGTTGGATTCAACGTCCTTGAACTTCACCCGGTCGGGGTCCACGTGGGCGATGAGGTTGCGGACCTGTTTGACGTAGGCGAGGGTTTCGACGCCGAAGCGTTCGCGCAGGATTTTTTTGGCGATGGCGCCGGCGGCGACGCGGCCGACGGTTTCGCGGGCACTGGCTCGGCCGCCGCCCTGCCAGTTGCGGATGCCGTACTTGGCGAAGTAGGAGAAGTCCGCGTGCGACGGGCGGAACTTGGTTTTCATTTCCGCGTAGGCTTCGGGGCGTGCGTCGGTGTTTTTGACCCACAGGCAGATGGGTGTGCCGAGCGTCCGGCCCGCGAATGTGCCGGAAAGGATTTGCACCGTGTCGGATTCCTGGCGCGGCGAGACGATTTTAGATTGGCCGGGCCGGCGCCGGTCCAGGTCGGGCTGGAGGTCGGCCTCGGAAAGCTTGAGCCTGGGCGGGCAGCCGTCCACGACCACACCCACGCCGCCGCCGTGGGATTCGCCCCACGTCGTGATGCGGAACAGTTGCCCGAAGGTGCTGGCCATGGCGGGAATGATGCTTAAAAAGCGCGGCGGGGTCAAATCTATCGGAGGGCGCGTCGGAGGGACGAGTTATACGAGTCCCCATTTGAATTTGTTTGCTTCAAGTCAGGGATTCGCGTAGCTCGTCCCTTCGGAAATCATGAATGGGCCAATGCTTGAACCCGGTCGGAAACGGTTGCCGCATTTGCCGTCCTTGGAACCTCCAAATCAGACAATTATTCAATATGTCACTTGCAACGTGGATGGTCGCCGTCCTCTGCTCGCCAACCCGGAAATTCATCAACTTATTCTTGAAACGTGGCGCGAAGCGGACCACTGGTTGGTGGGGCGGTATGTCATTATGCCCGATCATCTGCATTTTTTCTGCGCACCGGTGCATGTTCCGATAACACCACTCAGACGATGGATGGAATTCTGGCGTGCTGGCGTGACACGCCGCTGGCCACACGCGGTCGGAAAACCAATCTGGCAAAAGGACTTTTTCGACCGGCAACTTCGCGGTGGTGAAAGCTATCGTCAAAAATGGCTGTATGTGCTGGAAAACCCTGTTAAAGCCAGCTTGGTTATGCGGTGGGAGGATTGGCCGTATCAAGGCGAAATGAACGTGCTGCAATGGCATGAGCCAGCATAACTTTTCCGGAGGGACGAGCTACGCGAGTCCCAAAAATTCAGCACAGCAGTCAGGGACTCGTGTAACTCGTCCTTCCTAAACTCATACTTGGGACTCGTGTAACTCGTCCCTCCCGGGTAAACTCCACGTTACATGAATCGCATTGAGGAATGCTTTGCGCGGTTGCAACGCGCCGGCCAAAAGGGGTTTATCGTCTATATCGGCGCGGGCGATCCCAACTTGGTTGCCACGCGCGAACTAGCCGTCGCTTTCGACAGGGCGGGCGTGGACGTCCTGGAACTGGGCGTGCCGTTCAGCGACCCGCTGGCGGACGGGCTGGTGAACCAGCTGGCGGCGCAGCGCGGCCTGGAATCCGGCACCACGCCGCCGAAGGTCCTGGCCACCGTGTCGGCGATCCGCAAACGCTCGGAAATTCCGATTATTCTCTACATTTACTTCAACTTGATTCACCGCGTGGGCGTGGAACGATTTATTGACGACGCGGCGAAGGCGGGGGTGGACGGCTTGCTAGTGCTCGATTTGCCGCCGGAGGAATCGGACAATTACGAGGCGCTGATGCGCCGGGCCGGTCTCTGCCATATTTACCTGGTGGCGCCGACGACGCCGGAGGACCGGATTGAGTTCATTGTCAAACGCGGCAGCGGCTTCATCTATTACATTTCGCGCGAAGGCGTGACGGGGATGCAACAGCAGGTGGCGTCCAATCTGGCGCAACAAGTCGCCAGAATCCGCACACACACGAAACTGCCCATCGCCGTCGGCTTTGGCATCTCGACACCGGAACAGGCGAAGGCGGTCGCCGCCGCGGCGGACGCAGTGGTGATGGGCAGCGCGGTGGTGAATCAGATTGCCGAACATGGGAAATCGAAGGAATTGGTGCAACGCGTGGGCGGATTTGTCAGGACAATGAAGCAGGCGTTGGAATCGTTGGGATAAAAGTCGCTGAAACACAACACATTCTCACCGTGTCGCTAAAATTGGTGACAAAACCACACAAGTGATTCTGAGTAAATATGATGCGTAAATGATAAGAGTTCACACATTGAAAAATACGTTGACTATAAGAGTGATTTTGTATAGATTCAACTCACTAGACAGCCTAACGAACAAAATTAGTAACAGTCCAACCTAATAAGTCATGAAAAAAATCCTATTCATCTCAGTTGGAGTCGCAGCTTTTTTAGTGCAAAGTGCCTCCGCGCAAGTAACTCTTTTTTCAGATAACTTTGAATCGTATCCATTAAGCTCGGCCACTACGGGTGCTGGCGGTTACGAGGTAATTAATGGCGTTAGTGGGGGTCCATGGCAGATTCAAGGTGGTTGCGGTGCTGGCACCATAACTATCACGGGAGGTATTGACGCCAACGGTTTTGGTGGCAGTCAGGGTCTCTTCGCAGACTGGAATTTTGCGTCAGCGTCTCAATACACCTATGCTCAATACACCACATACGGTTCGGTCAATGCTCCGGGTGCGGGAACGACTCTGTCGCAAGTACAAGTCTCTTTAGACATCTACATTAGCGGTTCCGAAGGCTCCAGTTCTCCAGTAACTGTCTCCTTTCAAAATAACAGTTCCAGTTGGAATTTCACTCCAACATTGGCCAATGGGGTGTATACGCCCGTAATCTTTACGCTCAATCAAGCGACGGAAAGCGGCAGCACTGTTTTTGACCCTACAATGTCATCCAGTTTCCAAGTTTCCACCGGTGCTGGCAATGGATTCGGATTTGATAACAATAATGTTCTCGAATTTGATAATGTTTTGATTCAAACGGTTCCCGAGCCGGCTTCATTAGCTCTGATGGGCTTGGGCGTGGCCGGTCTGGCTCTGTTGCGCCGGCGTAACGCGTAAGCAAATTCTTTAATTACGCGCCGATTTGGCAAAACCAAGTCGGCGTTTTGCTTTATTCGCATCCAAAAACTTTGCGTTTCTCGTTTTGTCCGTGTTGAATGGGCAAAATGAAAGCGCCAACTGGCACCGAAGACCGGTTCGTCGTCGTTATGGCGGGCGGGCGCGGGGAGCGGTTCTGGCCGTTGAGCCGCGAGAAAATGCCCAAGCAATTGCTCGCGCTGCTCGGCAAACGCTCGTTTCTCCAGCAGGCCGTGGACCGCGTGCTGCCGCTCGTGCCGGCGAAAAATATTTTTGTCATCACCAACGAGGCGCAACTGCCGGAGGTCCACAGGCAACTGCCGAAAATCCCCAAGGCCAATCTCATCGCCGAGCCGGTGGGCCGCGACACCACCGCGGCGGTCACGCTGGGCGCGGCGCTGGTGGGCGCGCGTTCCACGACGGGCGTCATGGCGGTGCTGCCTGCCGACCACGTTGTTCCTGATGAGAAAAGGTTCCAGCAGGTGTTGAACGACGCGTTCGGTCTGGCGTCACGCGGGCAGGCCATCGTTACCATCGGCATCAAGCCAGCCGGACCGGACACGGGTTACGGTTACATTCAGGTGGGCCCGGAATTGCCGCCGGCCCAGGGCGCAAAGAAAACGAAAACGACTTTTTATCGCGCGGAACGGTTCGTTGAAAAGCCGGATTTTCATCGGGCGCTGGAATACGTCAACAGCGGCCAGTACCGGTGGAACGCGGGGATGTTCGTGTGGTCGTTTGTGACGGTTACGGAAGGGTTGCAAAAGCATCAGCCGGAGATGTATGCGGCGTGCCAGCGCTGGTTCAAGGTGGCGAATCAGCCCGCGAAACTGGCGAAAGTGCTGGCGAAGGAATATCCCGATATCAAAAAAGTCTCAATTGATTACGCGCTGATGGAGAAGGCGCAGAACGTTGTGGTGGCCGACGGCGCGTTTGAATGGGACGATCTGGGTTCGTGGACGGCGCTGGCGCGGCATCTCAAGCCGGATGCGGAGGGCAATTGCGTGGTGGCGGATTTCATCCACGTGGACGGCGCGCGGAACATCATCTTTGATGCGCGCACCAAGGACCGGCGCACGCCGATTGCGGTGGTCGGTTTGCGCGATTCGATCCTGGTGCAGACGGACGACGCGGTGTTGCTGGCGCACAAGAGCCAGGCGCAAAAGGTGAAGGAGCTGGTCCGGAAACTCGGCGAGGATGCAAGGTTGAAGAAGCTCATTTAACCGCAGCTTACGCGGATTGACGCGGATTAATTTTTAACGCAGAGACGCAAAGGTTCAGACACGGATTTCACGAATTAACACGAATTTACGGGATTAAACTGGTGAAAATCCGTGAAATCCGTGTCTTTATTTCTCCAAGCGCGGCTTGACCTTTTCCGTTTAAAAGGCAGACTACCCGACTTGGCTCATTCGAGTTTTGAGGGTTGAGTTTTGAATGTCAAGTTGCTTGCGGCAAATTGAATTCAAAATTTAGAACTTAGAATTAAAAATTTAAGAAAATGCAGCACATTCGAAACATCGCCATCATCGCGCACGTGGACCACGGCAAGACGACGCTCGTGGATTGCCTGCTCAAGCAGTCCGGCACCTTCCGCGCCAACCAGCATGAGTCCTCGGACGAGCGCCTGATGGATTCGATGGATTTGGAAAAGGAAAAGGGCATCACCATCCGCGCCAAAAACGCCGCGTTCAAATACAAGGATTACCACATCAACATCGTGGACACGCCCGGCCACGCGGATTTCGGCGGCGAAGTCGAGCGCATCATGAACATGATTGACGGCGTGCTGCTGGTGGTTGACGCCGCCGAAGGCCCGCAGGCGCAGACGCGCTTCGTGCTGCGCAAGGCGCTGGAAGCCGGGGCCAAGCCGATTGTGGTCATCAACAAGATTGACCGCGACAACGCGAACCCCAAGAAGGTGCTCGACCAGGTTTTTGAGCTGTTCATTTCACTCAACGCCACGGACGAGCAACTGGATTTTCCGTTCGTGTATTGCTCGGCCAAGGATGGTTACGCGAAGCTGGATTTGAGTCACGTCAGCGGGACGATGGAACCGTTATTCGACGCGATTGTGAAACACATTCCGTCCCCGCGCGCCAAGGCGGGCGACGGGTTCCAGCTTCTGGTGGCGAATCTCGATTACTCGGATTATCTCGGCCGTATCGCGTTCGGCAAAATCATGGCGGGCAAGCTGAAGGTGGGCGACGCGGCGTGCTGCCTGCATGGCCACGGCAAAATCTCGCAGGGCAAAATCACGATGATTTATCACTTTGAAGGCTTGAAACGCATCGAAGTGCAGGAGGCGCACGCGGGCGACATCGTCGGCGTCACCGGGTTCGAGGAAGTGTTCATCGGCGAGACCATCGCGGACAAGCCGGAACGCGGGGCGCTGCCGTACATCCCGATTGATCCGCCGACGATCCAGATGGAATTCGCCGTGAACGACGGCCCGCTGGCCGGCCAGGACGGCAAGCTGGTCACCGCGCGGCACATCTGGGAACGGCTGCAGAAGGAAATCCGCACCAACGTCGCGTTGCGCATCAAACAGACCAGCGACCCGAAGATTTTCGAGGTCGAAGGCCGCGGGGAAATGCAGATTGCCATCCTGGTCGAACAAATGCGGCGCGAAGGCCACGAAGTTTTGGTCAGTCGTCCCGAAGTTCTCTACAAAAAGGACGCCCAGGGCAACATGCAGGAGCCGATTGAAAAGTTGTTCCTCGAAATCCCGCAGGAATTCATGGGCGCCATCATGGAAAATCTTTCCGGCCGCAAAGCCGAGATCACGAACATGAACCATCACGGCGACCAGGTGACGATCGAGGCGTTGATTCCCATGCGCGGGTTGATTGGATTTGAGACCGACCTGGTGAACCAGACGCGCGGCTTGGGCGTGATGAGTCATTTGTTCCACGAATACGGCGCTGACCGCGGGGAGATTGCCGCGCGCAAGAACGGTTCGCTCGTGAGCATGGAAAGCGGCCAGGCCATGGCCTACGCCCTGAACATGATCCAGGAGCGCGGGCGTTTGATGGTGGAGCCGGGCGAAGCCATTTACGCCGGCATGATCGTCGGCGAAAACGCGCGCGAAAACGACATCCCCGTGAATCCCTGCAAGGCGAAGCGACTGACCAATATGCGCTCGGTGGGCGATGGCAAGGGCATCCAGCTCAGTCCGCCGTACAAGCTCTCGCTCGAACGGGCGCTGGAATACATCGGTTCCGACGAGTATGTGGAGGCCACCCCAAAGAACCTGCGGCTCCGCAAAAAAATCCTCGACGAGACCCAGCGCAAGCGCGCCGAGAAATCGCGTGTGATAAAAATCCTGACCGAGTGACGGAACGCGTTACTTTTTCAGGCGGTGGGATATTATGAGACTTTCGGTGGGGCGAGCGTCCTCGCGAGCCGGCTCGTCAGTAGCCTCGCCCCACCAAGTGGTACCGCTACTCCTTTTCAGGTGGGTTTGCCCTTGTATTCCATGCCGATGAGGCAGACGTCGTCGGCAAATTCATGGTCCACGGAGAAACTGCCGATGGCGGCCAGCAATTCGTCGAACAATTGCGCGGCCGGCTTTTGCAGGCGGGTTTTCACGTCCATGATCAGCCGTTCCTGGGAATACAATTCCTCGTTCGGCCCCTGGACTTCGTAGAGGCCGTCGGTGAACAGCATCATGAGATCGCCGGGCGCGAGGTTGATTTCGGTGGTTTGATAGGGCGGGTTTTCGAACAGGCCGAGGGCGGGCTGGCTTTTGCCGGAGGCGTTGGCGAGCGGCTCGACGCGGTCGGTTGACCGGCGCACGAGCAGGGGTTTGGGATGGCCGGCGTTGGCAAAGCGCATGACCCCGGTGCGCCAGTTGGCGACGAGATAAAACGCCGTGGTCAGCATCGGCGAGCCGGTGGTTTTAAGGATGGTAAACAGGTCGGTGTTCAACTGGCGCAAAAACATCCCCGGATCCTGCGCGATGGGTTTCAATTCCTCCACCAGCGCGCGAATCATGGCGGTGACCAGCGCCGCGCGCATGCCGTGTCCGGTCACGTCGCAAATAAAAACACCGGCCACATCCTCCGATAACGCGGAAACACTGAAGAAATCGCCGCTGACGGTTTCCGCCGGCTGATAGCGGTGCACAAACTGCAGGGCGCTTTGTTCGGGCGGGGCGTGGTGGGGAAAGGTGGGATATTGCTGCGGCAGCATGGCGGACTGGATTTCGCGGGCCATGTGGAGGTTTTCCTCCATCAACAGGTTCTTGGTGCGCAACTCCTCGCGGCTCCGGGCCAGTTCGGTGTTCGCGCGGCGGATTTGTTCCTCGGCGAGTTTTTGCGCCGTGATGTCCCAGATAATGCCCTGCAACCCGATGATGCTGCCATCCGCGCTGTAGAGCGGCGTTTTGACGACGTGATGATGGTGTTTTTCCTCCGCGCCGATCGGCTGCGTTTCCTCGAAAATTTCCATCGTCTCACCGGTCTTCATGATCTGCAAATCATCGCGCCAATACTTTTCCGCGGCTGCTTTCGGATACAGATCAAAATCGGTTTTGCCCATGAGGTCCTCGGATTTGATGCCGTGATACTTGCAGTATGGCTGATTGGCGAAAGTAAAGCGGCCTTGCAGATCGCGGCGAAAAACCCCCAGGGGCATGGCTTCGACCAGCGAGTGATAAAGTGATTCCGATCTTTGCAAAGACTCCTGCATTTGCCGCTGTTGCGTAATGTCCTCAACCGTGCCTTCGTAGTAGAGCAACTTGCCCCGGGCATCGCGGACGGCGCGGCAGTTTTCCGAAATCCAGATGGTGGAGCCGTCCTTGCGGTAAATCTGGGATTCAAAGTCGGTGATGGTGTCGCTGGACTGCATCAACCGGACGAACTCGTCGCGCCGGGCCGGGTCCACGTACAGGCTGCGGCCGATGTCCTTGATGCTCGCCATCAATTCCACCGGCGAATCGTAGCCGTAAATGCGCGCCAGCGCGACGTTGGCCAGTTGATAATGCCCGTCGGGCGTGGTGCGGAAAATGCCTTCCACCAGGTGGTCGAACAGGCCGTAGTAATTCTCCTTTTCCTTGAGCAGGGCGGCCTGCTCGTGCTGGCGTTCCATCGCGCAGCGAATCACCGGTTCCAGCGCCCGTTCGCCGAATTGTTCCTTGGCAAAATACTCCTGCGCGCCGGCCCGGATCACTTCCACGGTAAACGCCTCGTCATGGGTCGGGCCAAAAACCACCATCGGCACGGTCGGCACCTTGGCGGTGAAGAACGTGACTTGAAACAGGCCGGCGGCATTGGCGGAGGGCAGTTCGAACAGGACGACGTCAAACGGCTGGGCCGACAGCCTGGCCAGCCCGGCATCCAATGCCACCACGGTGACAATGTCAACGGGTTGCCCCTCCTCACGGAGTTTGCCGGCCACGGCACTCGCGAAACGCTCATCGCCGGCAATCAACAGCACGTTCAACAATTCAGATTCCATAGTAGAACCGGTCTAACATCACACGCCAGGGCCGGTTCAGTTCCACCCGCCAGCGATGAACATACGGATTTAACGCGCCACCGCAAGTGAGTTGCGCGCCCGGCGGGGTTTTGGTTCAATGGGGTTGAATGAACAGGCGACCTGAACTTCACGGGACCGGTTTCTTCAAATTTTTTATGCTCCCGCCCAAAAAGACCGCCGCGCCGGCGGTTTTTGGCTCCAACTCAACCTGTCACCTGGATTTATGAAAACCTATCAGCCTGCGGATATCCGGAATTTTGCCATCGTCGGCCATGCGTCGTCGGGCAAGACCATGCTCAGCGAGGCGATGCTCGCGTGCGGCGGCGTCATCAACCGCATGGGCCGCATCGCCGACGGCTCCACCGTGTCCGATTACCACGTCAGTGAAAAGAACCGGCAGATTTCGGTGTCGGCATCCCTGTTACACACCGAATGGATGGGCAAAAAATTCAATCTCATCGACACGCCGGGTTACCTCGATTTCATCAGCGAAGGCCTGGGCGCATTGCGCGTCGGCGATTTTGCGCTGGTGGTGGTCCACGCCCAGCACGGCCTCGGCGTGGGCACCGAACGGGTGTGGCATTACGCGACCCAACACGGCATTCCCAAAATGATCGTCGTGAACGCCCTGGACAAGGAGAACGTGGATTTCGATGTCGTGGTGCGGCAATTGCAGGAGCGGTTCGGGCGGCACGTGTTTCCCTTGAACTATCCGGTGAATCCCGGTCCCGGTTTCAACCGCGTGCTGGACGTGTTGCGCAATGAGACCGTGACCTATCAGACCGACGCCAGCGGCAAATACCAGGAGGAACCGGCCACCGGCGAATGGGAGGCCAAGGTCAAGGAATTGCACAGCCAGCTGATTGAGCACATCGCCGAGTCCGACGACGAGCTGATGAGTAAATTCTTTGAAAAGGGCGGTTTGTCGGAGGAGGAATTCCGGGCCGGCATTCACGCGGCGGTCCAGCGGGAATTGTTCATCCCGCTATTCACCGTGTCGGCGGAAAACAACATCGGCGTGGCGCGCCTGATGGATTTCATAGCCAAATACGGGTCGTCGCCGGCCGACCGCAAGAAGGTCAAGGCGGTGGATGCCAATGGCAGGGAAACGGAGGTGGGCCTGGACGACCCGGAGACCGTCGCCTACATCTTCAAAACCATGTCCGAGGCGCATTTCGGCGAGTTGTCATTTTTTCGCGTTTATGCCGGCTCGATTTCCACCGGCAAGGATTTGTTCAACAGCGATCGCAAGGTGAACGAGCGCATCGGGCAGATTTACCTGCTCAACGGCCAGACGCGCGAGGCCGTGCCCACGCTCGGCGCGGGCGACATCGGCACGGTGGTGAAGTTAAAGGACACCCACACCGGCAATACCTTGTGCACCGCCAAACACCCGGTGACGCTGTCGAAGGTCGCCTACCCCAAGCCGAACATCCACGCCTCGCTCGTCGCCAAGGTCAAGGGCGAGGAGGACAAAATCGCCTCCGGCCTCGCCGCCTTGCACGAGGAAGACCCGACGTTCCTTTACGTCGTGGATTCGGAACTGCACCAGACCATCATATCCGCGCAGGGCGAATTGCACCTGGAGGTCGTCGCCGACCGTTTGCGCCGGCGGCACAACGTCCACGTTGAACTGGCCGAACCGCGTGTCAAATACCGCGAAACCATCAAGGGCAAGGGCGATTCCAAGTATCGCCACAAAAAACAGACCGGCGGCGC
Source organism: uncultured Verrucomicrobiae bacterium (assembly GCA_963780535.1). Lineage (GTDB taxonomy): Bacteria > Verrucomicrobiota > Verrucomicrobiia > Limisphaerales > UBA11358 > UBA11358. The sequence continues at coordinate 97,151 of CAWACS010000013.1, read as the reverse complement.
GGGGCAGTTCGCCGAGGTCTGGATGCGCCTCGAACCCAAGCCACGCGATAGCGGCGTCGAGTTCACCAACTCACTGGTCGGCCAGAACGTGGACCGCGTGTTCGTGCCGTCGGTGGACAAGGGCGTTCATCAGGCCTGTACGGAGGGGATCCTGGCCGGGTGCCGCGTGACGGACGTGAAGATTGATTTTTACGACGGCAAGATGCATCCGGTGGACTCGAAGGACATCGCGTTCCAGATTGCCGGTTACTTTGCGTTCAAGGAGGCGTTCCTGGCCGCCAAACCGTGCCTCCTGGAGCCGATTGAAAACGTCGAAATCCGCATCCCGGAGGATTGCATGGGCAAGGTGATGGGCGACCTGTCCTCGCGGCGCGGAAAAATAATGGGCATGGACAACGACGGCGCGTTTCAGGTCATCAAGGCGCAGGTGCCGACGCAGGAACTTTACCATTATTCGAGCACCTTGCGTTCACTGACGGGCGGGCGCGGCGTTCACACGGAGGAATTCAGCCATTATGAGGAAATGCCGCGCGAGGCGACGGAAAAAGTGATTGAAGAGGCAAAGAAACGGAAGGCCGCCGCTGAAGCGCATTGAAACAAATCCCTCGTGTCGCTCATTTGACTTATCGCGGCATATTGCCTTATGTTTTTCCATGACCGCTGTTGAAGAACGCCGCATCAAAATCCTCCTGAAGAACGCCGTGGTGGAAGTCCTTGAGGAACGGCAGGACCTTCTGCGGGGGGCATTGCAGGAAAGTTTGGAGGATATGGCCATGCTTAAAGCCATTCAACAGGGCGAAAAAACCCGGCTCACCAGCCGCAAGAAAATTTTGCAACGGCTGACCCGCGCCGCGTGAACACGGCCTTTCGCGAATCATTTGACGCGGATCTGTCCGCCATCACAGACGCGGCATTGTTGCGCCGGATTAGAAAGGTCATTGAGCAGGTGGAAGCGGCCCGGACCTTTCAACCCGAATTCCGAAGTGGAATTTCCGCGTTAGCGGAGTGCGGCCGTCCCGGCCGCAGCAACCTGGGATGGACAGGCGATTGGCAAATATTCCACGGCTTGAAGATAGCCAAGTTGCTGCGCCCGAGGACGGGCGCACTCCGGGGCAGCCTCGTCCGCCCTGCCATCGTCGGCAACTTCGGAATTCGGAATCTACCGCTACTTCCCTTAACGGAAATGCCGCGCGACGCGACGGAAAAAGTGATTGCGGAAGCGGCCAAACGAAAAGCCAACCACGAGCCGCATTGACGCGGCCAACCTGAACGGACCCCGCGGCGCGGCTCAGTGAACCAGCGCCAGCTCGTGCTTGCGCACGGCGGAATAAAGCGCGTCCTTCAGCTTCGCGCGCTTGAACTTGAGCTCGTCAATTTCCTGATCGGTGGCGAACTCAACGTCTTCTTCGATGCGGCAGATTTCGTCGTCGAGTTTGTGGTACTCCTCGAACATCGCGCGGAAATTGGCATCCGCCAGCTTGAGCGAGCGGATGGTTTCGCGATGTTCGGGGAACTCACTGACGAAGGGATGATGAATGTCCATTGGAAGTCCTCCAGGTTGAGGTTTCGCGGTCGTTACACTGCGGTGCTTTTCCCATGACCTGAGGTTAATAAAGCCCACAAACCCGGAACTGGCTAGTTAAATTTTTGGAAAGTTTTTGCCGGAATTGACCGCGGTCCGTTCGCCGCCTTCGGGTAGTGGTGTTTTTTGGCGGGGCGAGGCTACTGACGAGCCGGCTCGCGAGGACGCTCGCCCCACCGAAAGCCGAAAAATGTACCAATACCCACCGTCTTTCCGCCTTTTCAAGGCCGGCGGGATGGCCTAAATTGCCGCTATTCTCGTCCCATGCCGAGCGTTTACATCAAAACCTACGGTTGCCAGATGAACGAGCGCGACAGCGAAGCCGTCGCCGCCCAGCTCGTGGCCAAGGGCTACACCCTGGCGTCGTCCGAAATCGGGGCGGACGTGATCCTGCTCAACACCTGCAGCGTGCGCGACTTCGCGGAGCAAAAAGCCATCGGCAAAATGCAGAACATCGCCGCCGATGTCCGGAAAAACCGTCCGCATGTCGTGCTCGGTTTCATGGGCTGCATGGCGCAAAGCCGCGGACAGGAATTGATTGACCGCCTGCCGGACGTGGACCTCGTCCTCGGCACCCAGAAATTTCATCGCGCGGCGGATTGCCTCGATGAAATTCTGTCCGGTCGGCGGGACAAGATTGTGGATGTGGCGGAAGAGCAGGGGAGCGAGGCGACCATCCGCGAACATTTGCTTTACGGAAACGTTGCTGAAAATGGCGACGATGATGGCGGCGGTCACAGACCGCTGCTGCAAGTCACCGCTTTTGTCAGCATCATGCAGGGCTGCAATCAATACTGCACGTTTTGCATCGTGCCGTACACGCGGGGTGGGGAGCGCAGCCGCAGCATATCCGACATCGTGGGCGAGTGCCGCCAGTTGGTGGCGCAAGGCGTGAAGGAAATCACCCTGCTCGGCCAGATTGTCACGAGTTATGGAAAACGGGGATTGGGTAGGGCCGAGCTGCCGCTCGGCCAGGACGCGCAGCAGCGCGTCCCTACCTCTGTTGAGGGTGGGGCGGGTAGTCCTCTGCCCGCCGATGGTGGGGCGAGCGTCCCCGCGAGCCGGCTCGTCAGTAACCTCGCCCCACCAAACAGCACCGGCGCGCGCGGAGTGACGCGCCCTGCCAAAACTCCCTTTGTCCAATTGCTCGAAGCCGTTCACGAAATCGAAGGACTGGAACGCATCCGGTTTACCTCGCCGCATCCGAAGGGTTACGGCGACGATTTGATCGAGGCCTACGCGCGGCTGCCGAAATTGGTCGAGAGCGCGCATCTGCCCGTCCAGAGCGGCAGCAACCGCGTGTTGAAACTGATGCACCGCGGCTACACGCGCGAACGTTACCTCGGCATCATCGAAAAACTGCGCCGCACCCGGCCGGAACTGGGCATCACCACCGATATCATTGTCGGCTTTCCGGGTGAAACGGAGGATGACTTCGAGCAGACTTTGGCGCTCGCGCGCGAAGTGCAATTCGACAATGCCTACATCTTCAAATATTCGCCACGCCGCGACACGCCGGCCGCCAACCTGCCGGACCAGGTGCCGCAATCCATCCGCGAAGAACGCAACCAACGGCTGCTGGAAGTCATCAATGAGATCGGCAAGAGCAAATACGGCTTGTTGGTCGGGCGGCAGACGCAGATTTTGGTGGAAGGGCCGAGCAAAAAAAATCCGGCACGGATGGCCGGCCGGACACGCTGCAACAAGATCGTGGTGTTCGATGGCTCGGACCGGCATCGCGGGCAACTGATGGACGTGAAAATCACCCGCGCCGGTTCCTTCACGCTCTACGGCGACCCGGCGATTGTGAATCTGTAGCCGTGGACGTTAGTCCGCGCTAAAATCATTTGGGCGGGGATTTTTCAACACGGGAAGTCAGCGCCGACTGACGTTGGCGGCCACGGAACTGGCGTAGCCGCGGATGTGAATCCGCGCTGAAATAATTCCTGCAAGCGGCCGGTTTTCATTTTCGGAAAATTGGCGCCGACTGACGTTGGCGGCTACGAACCTTACGGCGACCCGGCGATTGTGAACCTGTGAAATTTTGAAAGATGCAGCCTGTCGTTGTGTCATTTTGTGAGTTTGCTAAAGTGGACAGTGGATACCGTTCCACCATCTTCCTGCTGGTCAATCAACTCTTGGTCATCTACATGGATAATCCTAAACCTCTCCATACCGCCAGCATGCGGAGTGTGTTTGGTGTTCGTGGAGTTGTTTGCTGTTAACGTCATAATCAAAAATCCATCCTTTATCTTCCATGTTCCCTCAAACTCGTAATCAATTCCTTCTCGCGTAAATTTGGATACGTAACTGCCATCTGGACTCATGGTCATTTCAAGATTATCTGAAGGGCCAATCCAACCACCCACAACCCTCTGACGAAGTTCAGCGTCGTTTGGTCGCTTATAGTGATGCAATGCTAACAAGGTAACCGCGACCAATAAGACGATGGTAAAACCAATGATGTTGTACTGTTTCATGGTGTGCTGGTGACACAGAGAATCAATAGCTTGTTTCGCAGCCTATCCCGTTTGATGCTTTTGACTTTGCTCCCGGCAAAAGTGCTTGTCCAGATTGAATTATTCGCGTCTTTCCGTGTCAATTTACTCGCGGTTCGTCAGGGTTCATGATTAATTCCCCGCCATGAAATTGTCGTTGCTGTCCATTTTGCTCGGGCTGGGCCTGGCCGTGCCGCAGGTTTATGGCATCGCCAAGCCGCAAAAGTTCGCGGCGGCGGTCCGCCGGTTCCCGCGCAACCTGCCCCTCGGCGTCGCGCTCATGCTGCTCGGCACGGCCTGGTTTGTGTGGAACGTCCACAACGAGTCGGTCTCCGATTTCGCGGCGTTCAAACCGGCGATGATGGCGGGGTTTGTGGCGGTGGGCATTTTGAGCTGTGTTTATATCCAGGACTTTCTGGCCGTGCGCGGACTGGCCGTGGTGATGTTGCTGCTGGCGAAATTGATGGTGGACACCGGGCGGCCGCACCTGGGCCAGACGCATTGGGTGCTGGTCATCCAGGCCTGGGCGTACCTGCTCGTCGTCGCGGGCATCTGGTTCACGGTGACGCCGTGGAAGCTGCGGGACCTGTTAAATTGGGCCACCGCCACCGAAACGCGCGTGCGCGTGGGCAGCACGATCCGGCTGGCGTTCGCCATTTTTGTTCTGCTGCTGGGGCTGACCTCCTTACGCGCGATGTAATGCCAGGCTCGTTGCCGAATCGTAACATTTTACCGCACGGTGCTTGTCCGCGTAATCGCGGCTGTTTGTTTGCAGCCGAATCCCCGGCCAATGTGGAATTTAACCTGATTGTAACGTGAACAACCAACGCAAAATCGGCTACACTCACACCCTGAAATGAAAAAAATCATTTTCTCTCTCCTTGGCATCAGTGGTCTGGTGGCCGCCGTTCTGGCCATCGTCAATGCCAAACGCCATCTGGCGGTCGCGGGCGCCGTTGCCTTGGTCGCCGTCCAAACCAATGCCCAGACCCTTATCAACGGCGCCGGATCCACCTTTGACTACCCGGCTTTTACCAAATGGTTCGAGGCCTACAAACAGACGGATCCCAATGTGCGCTTCAATTACCAATCCATCGGCTCCGGCGGCGGCCAACGGCAGTTGATGGAGCAAACGGTGGACTTCGGGGCTTCCGACGCGCCGATGACCGACGCCATGATGGCCAAGGCGCCGGGGGAAATCCTGCACATCCCCGTCGTCGTCGGTGGCGAAGCCATTGCTTATAACCTGCCCGGCAATCCAAAACTTAAATTGGACGGCGACACGCTGGTCAACATTTACTTGGGCAACATCACCAAATGGAACGACCCCAAAATTGCCGCGCTCAATCCGGATGTGAATTTGCCGGATTTGCCGGTGATTGTCGTGCATCGTTCGGACGGGAGCGGCACCACGTTCATCTTTGCGGATTATCTTTCCAGCATCAGTCCCGTTTGGGCGGACACGGTTGGCAAGGGCACTTCGGTAAAATGGCCCGTCGGCCTTGGCGGCAAAGGCAACGAAGGCGTCGCGGGCCAGATCGCGCAACTGTCTGGCACCATCGGCTATGTGGAACTGGCTTATGCCACGCAAAATCACATGACCTACGCGCAGATGAAAAATGCGGCGGGTCATTTTGTTTATCCCACGCTGGATACGGTCAGTGCCGCGCTGTCCACGGCGAAAATTCCCGACGACTTCCGTTTTTCCATGGTCAACGCTCCCGGCGACAATGCCTATCCCATCGCCGGCGCCAGCTGGGTGCTCGTTTACCAGCATCCCAAAAACGCTGAACGCGGCCAAAAGCTGGTTGGCTTTTTGAAATGGGCGGTCACCGACGGCCAGAAACTTTCAGGAGATTTGTATTACGCTCCGCTGCCAGATAATGTCGTGCAACGGGAATTGAAGTTGCTTGATACAATTCAATGATGACTTCGCTCCGCCGCCTGATATTTTCTAGGCGTGGGCCGGACGAAGAGCGCAGTTCCTCCCGCTCTTCGTCCTTTTGATTTTTGCGCGGAAGAAAAACTGTAAATCGAATGGCGAAAACAGCGAAAATGAAGGCGGCGAGCGGTCAATTCGGCGACCGCATTTTCAAATGGCTGACGCTGCTCATGGCGCTTTCGATTTTCGCTCTCATCATTCTCATCGGCTGCGAACTCTTCAGCGGCTCAAAAGTCGCGCTGCAAAAATTCGGCTGGCATTTTTTTGTCACCCGGGATTGGGATCCGGTCAACGAACAATTCGGCGCCCTGGTGTTCATTTTCGGCACGCTGGTGTCGTCGCTCATCGCGCTGGCCATCGCCGTGCCCATCAGCATCGCCACGGCGGTGTATCTCACCGAACTCGCGCCGCTGTGGCTGCGCCAGCCGCTCATTATCTTCATCGAATTGCTCGCCGCCGTGCCCAGCGTCATTCTCGGTTTGTGGGGTATTTTTGTGATGATTCCATTTTTGCGCGACCATTTGTTTCCCTGGTTGCAAAAATACTTCGGATTTTTGCCGCTGTTCAAAGGTCCGATTTACGGCGTCAGCATGCTGGCCGGCGGCATCATCATTGCCATCATGTGCATTCCCATCATAACGTCGATCTCCCGGGAAATTTTACGCTCGGTTCCCGGTTTGCAACGCGAGGCGGCCTACGCGCTCGGGGCGACGCGCTGGGAAGTCACACGCATCGCCGTTTTGAGCTACGCAAAAAAAGGATTGTTCGGCGCGGTCATTCTCGGACTGGGCCGCGCTCTCGGCGAAACGATGGCCGTAACGATGGTCATCGGCAACACACCGCAAATCTCCGCGTCCCTCTTTGCACCCGGCTACACGCTGGCCAGTGTCATCGCCAACGAATTTACCGAGGCCACCGGCAGCGCCTATTTGGGCGCACTGTTTGAACTCGGCCTGGTGCTGCTCGGCGTGACGGTTGTCGTCAACGTCATCGCCCAATTGCTTTTGAAAACCTTCGCCGGACCCAGCGTCAAACCCCAACACTAGCCATTTATGATTTACGATTTACGATTTACGATTGGATCCACGAAGCATCGCTGGAATTCAATTGGGGCGCACTCGTCACTCGTCACCCGTCACTCGTCCCTCGCATGACCGCACCGAACCACCACTGGCGGCAGTTCAAAAACATGCTGATGCAGGTCGTCACTTTTGCTTGTGCCGTTCTGGTCGTCACGCCGCTGTTGTTGATTTACTTCCACCTGGCCCGATACGGCTTAAGTTCGATCAACTGGGCGTTCTTTACAAAATTACCCAGGGCCGTGGGCGAACCCGGCGGCGGCATGGCCAACGCCCTGGTCGGCACGTTGGTTCTGATCGGACAGGCGGCGGTCGTCGGCGTGCCGGTCGGCGTGCTGGGAGGCGTTTATCTTTCGGAATACGGCGGCACAAAATTTAACTGGTGGATCCGGTTCGCCGCTGACATTTTGAACGGTGTGCCGTCCATCACCTGGGGCATCGTTGTTTGGGGGCTGATGGTTGTGCCGATGCATGGTTTTTCCGCGCTTGCGGGCGGCGTGGTGCTGGGCTTGATGATGATTCCGCTGGTGATGCGCACCACGGAAGAGGTCCTGCAATTGGTCCCGGGCGGCTATCGCGAAGCCTCACTGGCCCTGGGGATTTCCAGATGGCGGACCATCGTGCAAATTGTCATTCGAACCGCGCTCAAGGGCATTGTCACCGGCGTGCTGGTTGCGCTGGCGCGTATCGCCGGCGAAACCGCGCCGCTGCTGTTCACCGCGTTTGGCAATCTCGGCTGGGCGCACAGTTTGAGGGAGCCCATCGCCTCCATCCCGCTGTTGATTTTCAACTATGCCGTTTCGCCGTATGAAGACTGGCACCGGCAGGCTTGGGCCGGCGCATTGGTGCTGCTATTATTCGTGCTGGTCATCAATATCGGTGTCCGCTTCCTCACGCGGGACCGTTTCCAGAGCAAAGCCTGAATATCGAAACGCCATGCCTGAAACCGCCATCCCCACGTCCCAGACCCCGCCGGATTCCAAAGCCACCGGCACGCCGGCCCTGGCGGTGCGCCACCTGTCCGTCTTCTTCGGCAAAAACGCCGCCGTCAAAAATGTCTCGCTCGACATCGCCGCCCGGGCCGTCACCGCCATCATCGGCCCCAGCGGTTGTGGCAAATCCACCTTTCTACGCGCCATCAACCGGATGCACGAGCTGAACCCCGAGGCCCGCATGGAAGGCGAGATTCGGCTGTTCGGCGACGATATCTACTCGCGCAACGTCGAGCCGGTGGTGGTGCGCCGCCGCGTCGGCATGGTGTTTCAAAAATCCAATCCGTTCCCGACCATGTCCATTGTGGACAACGTGACGGTCGGCCTGCGGTTGAATGGCGTGGGCAACCGCAAACTGCTCGCCGAACGCACCGAACAATCGCTGCGCATGGCGGCATTGTGGGATGAGGTAAAGGACCGCCTGCACGCGCCCGCCATCAGCCTGTCCGGCGGCCAGCAACAACGCCTGTGCATCGCGCGCGCGCTGGCGGTGGAACCGGAAGTGCTGCTCATGGATGAGCCGGCGTCGGCCCTCGACCCGCTGGCCACGTCCAAAATTGAAGACTTGATTGTCCAGTTGAAAAAGGATTACACGATTGTGATTGTGACGCACAACATGCAGCAGGCCGCGCGCGCGTCGGACTTCACCGCCTTCTTTTACCTCGGGGAGCTGGTCGAGTATGGGCCGACGACCAAGATCTTCACCAGCCCGGCGCAAAAACGCACCGAAGATTATGTGACGGGCCGGTTCGGTTAAACCTTAATCTTAATCTTGCTCTTAATCATAATCCCGGTTTGATAGTGAATACGATTAAGGTTACGATTACGATTAAGACCAGGACCTGGAACTTATGGAAAATTATTTTGAGGCGGGCTTGAACGATCTTCGGCAGAAATTGCTGACGATGGCCAGCCACGCCGAGACCGCGGTGAATCAGGCGTTGCAGGCGCTCCTCCAACGCGACCATGATCTCGCCGTGCGCGTCCGGGAGAACGACCGCATCATTGACCAGTTCGAAGTGGAGATTGACGAACAGGTCATCCAATTGCTGACCAAGGCGCCGCTGGCCGCCAATCTGCGCCTCGTCACCGTCGCGATGAAGATCTCCCAAAACCTCGAACGCATCGGCGACGAGGCGACCAAGATCGCCAAGCGCGCCCGCGATCTGAGCCAGGAACCGCCCGTGAAAATCAATCTCGACCTCCCGCGCATGGCCCGGATGGCGCTCGACATGCTCAAGGCCGCGCTGGATGCGTTCGTCAACCATGATTCCGCCGCCGCCCGCGCCCTCGTCCCGCGTGACAAGGAGGTGGACGCGCTCAACCGGGAAATTCATCAGGTTCTGGCCCGGCACATGGTGGCCCATCCCGACACGATTGGCCGCTGTCTGCACCTGATGGTCGTTTCCAAAAGCCTCGAACGCATCGCCGACCACGCCAAGAACATGGCCGAGGACATTGTGTACCTCTACGAGGCCCAGGACATCCGCCACAGCGGCGCGAAAAACCAGCCCGCCCCCGCCGCCGGTGCCTGATCGGTGTTATTTCACAGAGCGGTCAGAAGATAAATGGCCACCACCAGTCCGGTCAGCGCGAGAATTCCCGCCACCGAAAAGGCAAACGTTTGACCGTAGGCCTCCCGGAATTCCCCGCGGTCGATCGCCTGGACCTGGCGATGATGGCGGATGGCGGCCACCACGGTGACCAGAACGCCAATCGCAACCAACGCGACGCCCGTGGGCAGGGAAAATCCGCCGTGTTTGTCCGTGGCCATCGTTTTGTTCAGGGCCAACTCCTGTAAAAACAGGCCGAACCGCGCGATGACAAAACCGAAACCCATGAGGGCGATGCCCGTCCGGATCCAGGCCAGAAAGGTGCGTTCCGCCGCCATATAGGTGCGCGGGTCGCAGGGCGGAAACCCGCCTTCTGCGGGAGGCGTCTCGTCGGCGATTTTCATGGGACCGCCAGTCATTGGCGACGGGGAGCTTACGTGCCGCCCGCCGCCCCGTCAATCGCCCGGCACCGGCCATCGCCCAAAATATGGCTTGCCTTTTGCCCGGACCGGAGGCATGGTTATTTCGTTATTTGACGAAATAACAAATTATGCGCGAATTCATGGCTGTCACCAGGGCGCTGGCCGACCCGAACCGGGTGCGGATCCTGCTGGCGTTGCGCCGCGGCGAATTGTGCGTCTGCCAGATTACCGAACTGTTGGGCCTGGCGTTTTCCACCATCTCCCGGCACCTGTCCGTCCTGCACCACGCCGGCCTGATTCAATCCCGCAAATCGGAACGCTGGGTCTTTTACCGGCTGCCCGACAAATCCGCGCCGGTCGCCGTGCGCGAGGCGCTGAATTGGGTGAAAAAATCCCTCACCAAAACCGTCGAAGCCGCCGCCGACGCGAAGAAACTAAACCGGGTGCTGAACACCGGCCTGGCTGAAATCTGCCGCCGCCAAAAATGCTGAATTGAATTTATGAACCCCATGCCGACTGACGAACAAAATGAATCCGTGCGCGCGCTCGTGCGCGACGGCTACGCCCGAATCGCCCGGGAAACCTCCGCCGGCGGCTGCGGTTCCGGTGTCTCCTGCTGCGGCTCCACGCCGCCGGAAGCCGAAAAACTCGCGCGCGAGCTCGGCTACACCGTCGAGGAACTCCGGGCGCTGCCCGACGGCGCGAACCTGGGTTTGTCCTGCGGCAACCCCGCCGCGCTCGCCGCCTTGAGGCCCGGTGAAACCGTCCTCGATCTCGGCAGCGGCGGCGGCTTCGATGTCTTCATCGCCGGCCGCAAGGTCGGCGCGGCCGGCCGCGTCGTGGGCGTGGACATGACGCCGGAAATGCTGGCCAAGGCGCGCCGCAATTCCGCGTCTTACCGGAAGGAAACCGGCCTGGACAATGTCGAGTTTCGCCTCGGCGAAATCGAGCACCTGCCCGTGGCCGACCGGTCCATGGATGTCATCATTTCCAACTGCGTCATCAACCTCTCCCCCGACAAGGCGCAGGTCTGGCGCGAAATGGCGCGCGTGTTGAAACCCGGCGGGCGCGTCGCCGTGTCGGACATGGCCCTGGTCAAACCGTTGCCGCCGGACGTGCTCAAACTGGTGGAAGCGAGAATCGGCTGCGTGGCCGGTGCGGTGCTGGTTTCGGAAACCGGACGCATGGTTGCGAACGCCGGATTCGTGGAAGTCGTTCTTAAATCCAAACCCGGCTATGTCGAGGCGCTGACGGATTGGGAAGACCCGCTTTACCAAAAGCTCGTTGCCTGGCTGCCGGTCGGCGCAAAACCGGCGGACTACATCACGAGCCTGGAAGTTCAGGCGCGCAAACCCATGACGTGACGGCGGCCCGATCGGAAGCAGCAACCCCTTTATGGCCGAAATCGCAAATCGCAAACCTGCTCGCGATTTATCGGAGTCGCAAATCGCAAATCCCCGGCGCCTCGCGTTCTTTGAACGTTACCTGACCGTGTGGGTTTTCCTGTGCATGGTGGCCGGGGTCGCGCTCGGCAAACTCGCGCCCGACTTCACCGCCCGGTTGAGCCGGCTCCAATTCGGCCAGGGCTCGCAGGTCAACGTCGCCATCGCCGTGCTCATCTGGCTGATGATCTATCCCATGATGCTCAAGGTGGACTTCGGCGCCCTCGGCGGTATCGCGCGCAGACCCAAAGGCCTGGCGGTGACGCTGTTCGTGAACTGGCTGGTCAAACCGTTCAGCATGGCGTTGCTCGCCTGGCTCTTTCTGCAACATGTCTTCCATGCGTGGGTTCCGCCGGAACTCGCGAAGGAATACACCGCCGGCCTCATCATCCTCGCCGCGGCCCCCTGCACGGCCATGGTCTTCGTGTGGAGCTACCTCACCGACGGCGACCCGGCCTACACGCTCGTGCAGGTGGCCGTGAATGACCTCATCATGCTGTTCGCGTTCGCGCCCATTGTGATGTTTCTGTGCGGTGTGGCCAACGTGGTCGTGCCGGCCAAAGTACTCATCACCTCCGTGGTGGTGTTCATTGTCATTCCCCTGGCGGCCGGCTGGCTGACGCGGACCGCGCTTTTGAAATCACACGGCAAAGACTGGTTTGAGCAAAAATTCCTGCCTCAATTTCATCCGCTCATGATCGGGGCGTTGCTGCTGACGCTGGTGCTCATCTTCGCGTTCCAGGCGGAAAACCTCCTCACGCGCTGGTTCGCCGTGTTGTTGCTGGCCGTGCCGATTGTCATCCAGGTCTATTTTAATTCATCGCTGGCCTACCTGTTGATGCGCCGGTTCAAGGTGCCGCACAATGTCGCCTCGCCCGGCGCCCTCATCGGCGCGAGCAACTTCTTTGAACTGGCCGTCGCCGTGGCCATCACCTTGTTCGGCCCCGGTTCCGGCGCCGCGCTGGCCACGGTCGTCGGCGTGCTCGTCGAGGTGCCGGTGATGCTGTCCGTCTGTCACGTCTGCAACCAGTCGCGCGGCTGGTATCAGTCGCGTGAAATGAACCAATGAACATTCAACATTCAACATCGAACATTCAACTTCCAAGGACGGAATCTGCGTTGTTCCTGTATTGGGCGTTGAATGTTAAATGTTTCCCCTTTTTATGAAACCCACCATTCTCATTCTTTGCACCGGCAACTCCTGCCGCAGCCATATCGCCGAAGGCTTCTTGCGGGCGGCGGCGGGCGATCTCGTCAACGTCCAGAGCGCCGGTTCCCATCCGACCGGCCAGGTCCATCCGCTCGCCATCCAGGTGATGTCCGAGATCGGCATTGATATTTCCGGCCACCGTTCAAAGCATCTGAAGGAATTTCTGGGCCAGCCCATCCGCACCGTCATCACGGTTTGCGGCAATCTGGACCAGGGTTGCCCGGTTTTCCCCGGCCAGCTGCAGCGTCATCACTGGCCGTTCCTGGATCCGGCGAAAGCCGCCGGCAGCGAGGAGGATATCTTGAATTACTTCCGCCGGATCCGTGATGAAATGCGCCGGATGTTCGAGGCTTATGCCGCCGGATTGAAGGATGCGACGTAGGACAGGCGTCGCGCCTGTCTCTAACTTTTTTAGTGATGGGTAAACAGGCGCGACGCCCGTCCTACGATTACACAAATTGGTCACCCGGTTTCAGCGGATGCCCCGCTAGAAACTCCGCCGCGTTCAGGCGCCGGCCGCTTTCGAGCTGCAATTCCAAAATCCGCACCGCATCCTGGCCGCACGCGACCACCATCCCGTTCCGGTCCGCCTGTAAAACCTCGCCGGCGGCTCCGGATTTTTCGGTGGTTTCCGCCCTCCAGATTTTCAGCATGCGTGGTGGGGCGAGACTGCTGGCGGGCCGATTCGGTTCCAAAATTCCGGCGGCTTCGGCTTGCGAGGACGCTCGCCCCACCGAAGAGTGCCCCCCAAAAAACGTGAACGCGCCGGGCCAGGGCGTGAAGGCGCGGAGCCGGTTCACAATCGTTTGGGCCGGCAAACTCCAGTCAATCCGCCCGTCTTCCTTTTTGATCTTCGGCGCGTGACTGACCCCTTCCGCGGGCTGTGGCTGCGGCTGGATTTTCCCGGCGACGTGACCGGGAAGGGTTGCCAGAAGCAATTCCGCGCCGAGCCGCGCCAGCCTGTCGTGGAGCGTGACGGAATCGTCCGCGGATTGAATCGGCGCGCGTCGTTGCGCGACGATCGGGCCGGTGTCCAGGCCCGCGTCCATTTTCATGAGGGTGACGCCGGTTTCCGCGTCGCCGTTGGCTATCGCCCATTGAATCGGCGCGGCGCCGCGATACTTTGGCAGCAAGGACGTGTGCACGTTCAGGCAGCCGTGACGCGGCAAATCCAGGATGGCCGGCGGCAGAATCTGTCCGTAGGCGACCACCACAATGAGGTCGGGCGCCAGACTGCGCAGTTCGCCGATGAATGCCTCGTCACGGGCGCGCCCGGGCTGGAGCATGGGCAGATTCAGGGTCTGCGCCAGCGCCTTGACCGGCGACGGCTGCGGTCTGAGCTCGCGGCCTTTCGGGCGGTCGGGTTGCGTGACCACGGCGGCCACGGAAAACCGCCGGTCGCGCGCCAGGGCGTCGAGACTGGCGCAGGACAACTCCGCCGTGCCCATGAAAACAATCTTCAATTCTTTCATCGTAGCCGCCGGCGTGAGTCGGCGCATTTTTCGGTGTGGTGCCTTTTGCATCATTCGGTGGGGAGAGCGTCCTCGCGAGCCGGCTCGTCAGCAGCCTCGCCCCACCAAACGGTACCACTACCCGTTTTCCGGGGAAGGATGGAGCGTCCTCGCGTCCGCGGCCACAACTTTTTAAGCGGTCAAAGTTTGATGACGCGGCGCAGGACTTTCAAAAAGGTCTGGGGCGGCGTGCCATCGGTGTTGATGCGGTGGACGAGGTTCGCCCCGTAAAAATTCAGCACCGGCCGGGTCTCGGCTTCGTAGGTTTTCAGGCGCGCGCGGATGACTTCCAGGCTGGCGTCGTCCAGGCGGTTGTCCTTGAGCGCGCGGCGTTGCAGGCGCGCCACGAGGTTCTTGAAATTCCCGCTGCACAGGTTGAACACCGCAATCACGTTCAGAAAATCGTCCAGCATTTCCGCCTGATGCAGATTGCGCGGGATGCCGTCCAGCACCAGCGTGTCGGACTTGGGATTGAACCGGCCGCCGGCCGTGAGGCCATGGACGTATTGCTGCCACAACTCGATGGTTGGCTGGTCCGGCACGAGTTGGCCGCGGCTCGAATACTCCACAAATATTTTCCCGAGCGGCGTTTCCGGGTTCAAACTGCGGAACACCTCGCCGCAACTGCAATGAAAGAAGCCCGGCACCGTGCCGAGAATCCTCCCGTGCGTGCCCTTGCCCGAGCCCGGCGCGCCAAACATGAGAATCGTGCGGTATTTCATCCTAATTTTTAATTTTGAATTTTTAGTTTTGAGTTGTCGGCGCGAAACCCCGGTTGCCACTAAAAACTTAAAACTTAAAACTTAAAACTCAAATCAAGCGTCCTTGTGTTTGAGCTGGATTTCCTGGATGTCGGCGAAGGGCACCATGACCTCCTGCCGCGCCCCGCCTTGCATCACCTCGAAATACGCCTCGTTGGTGGCAATGCGGGTGATGCGTTGCGCCACCAGATTCGTGCGCCCGGCTTTGATCACGAGCACCAGGTCCCGGTCCGCGGGCCGGCGGATCACGCTGAAAAAACCGGCAAATTTCGTTTCAAAAAACCGGCGGTTGAACATGAACTGGCCGCGCTGGAAAACCTGCGCCTCCGGATGTCCCGGCGCCCGGGCCGCCACCCCGGCGACCTGGATTCCACCCGTGGCCGGGCCGCCCGCCGCCGGCGCCCCGCCCGGCACTGTGAACGTGGCTTGTTCGAGCTGGGATGGCGCCTCCGCCGGCGCGGTTTCCCGGGGGAGGGGCAGACAAAGAAAAAGAATCGGCCCCAAAATCGGCAATACCGCCGACACCCCCATCACCAGCCCGATCGGCCGCGCGCGCACGATGGCGATTTCGTAGCCGGCATACACGTTCGCCGCGTAAATCAACAACAGCGCGACAAACCCCACCGACGAGGACAGCATGGCCGCGAACAGCGATTCCTTCGGGGGCAAGGCCAGCCGCGACACGTCCCGGACTTGTATCTCCGTGTTTTTGGGTTGGGCCGGCGGCATTTCGATGAACGCCTCGGCCAGCGGCTTGATCTTCGGGTTTTGGGCCAGTTGCTTGAGCGAGTCCTGCGAAAACTTCGGCCACACCACGTTCGTGTAACTGTCGCTGGGTGTGCGGAGCGTGACCCCGGCCTCATTGAACAGGACGATGTTGCCGGACACCGATGTGCCATCGATCAATTGAAATGTGTCGGCCCGGGTGACCGCGGCAAACCCGCCGCAAAGTCCCAGAGTCAGGATGAGCCAGAAAAGCTTGCGCACCGGGTTTTTTTAACAAAGGCGGGTGAACGGCGAAAGCAAATTTACGAGCGAATTACTGCTTCCGGTGGGGCGAGCGTGCTCGCGAGCCGGGCTCGGCGCCAAAGCGAAGCGCAACGGCTCGTCAGTAGCCTCGCCCCACCTGGTTGTGCCACTGCCCAATTTACCTGGCGGGTCATATTGGCAGGTATTCCGCGCGGATCCCCGGTCCGTCGCAGTGCAGAATGGCCAGGCTCCGCTCCGTTCCAAATTTGGGCCGGCCCGCGTAGCCGGGATTGAAAAAGAGCACGCCGGCCACCGTCTCGCAAAACCGCTTGTGCGTGTGGCCAAACACCACCGCGTCCGGCCGTTCCCGCGCCAGCCGCGCTTGCAGGTCCTCCCCGGGCGCCCCGGGCTGGACGATGTGCTGGATGAAAAATTTCCGGCCGGCCAGTTCAATGGTTTGGGCCGGGGCGTAGCGGCACACCGGGTCGTCCGTGTTGCCACCCACCGCCGTGACCGGCGCGACCTGTTCCAACTCCGTCAGGATCCACGGCATCCCGATGTCCCCCGCGTGCAGAATATGGGCCACCCCCGCCAATCGCTCCGGGATGTGCGGGTCCCAATAATTGTGCGTGTCCGAAATGACGCCAATCTTCATCGAACTGCGAAATGGGAAGTCCGAAGTGCGAAGTCAAAAATACGCGCGCGAGGTTTGTTTATTTCGTCCTCCGCCCTTCTCACTTCGTCCTTCACGTTCTGGCTTCTTCCGGTTCTTTCTCATCTGCCGGCGGCTCCGCCGGGCGCACGCCCGCTTCCTTTTCCGCGGGCGATTCCGCCGGGGCGGTCAGTTTCATCGCCGCCACCAACAGGGCGGTGAACAGCCCGCCGCTCAGCAGGGTGTTGCGGAAAAATTCCCAGGTCTGCGGCCAGCCGCCGGTGCCCTGGATCAGCGCCACCAGCCAGCCGGCCAGGTTTTTGGTGTATTCCGGGTCCTGGAACGGATTGAACAGCCACGACGCCGTGTTGGTGATCAGGTAAAACAACAGCGCGCCCAGCACCCCGCCGCCGAGCAGCCCGGCGAACGACGATTGCGGCTTGAACCGCCGGCCCAACCCGATCAGCACCGCGTAAGCGGCGTAGTTGACCAGTTGATATCTCAGGACCGAAAGGTTCCAGACCGGCCAGCCGTGCCGCCAATAATAGACGTTGAGCGCGAGATCCGAGAGCAGCAACATCCCCAGCGGCAGCCACCACGCCCGGGGCCCGGTGAAAAACACCCCCGCGCAAAACATCAGCGCATACACGGCGCTGAAACTCGGCGGAAACAACCCCGGCCAGCGGCTCAACGCCACCAGCGCCACGAAGATCCACGGCAACCACCGATGCCACTTTTGGTTCACCGCCCCAAAGCATAATCCGGCGCACCAGAATGACAAGATTCGTCGCATCAAGGCTGGGACGCCCAGCTCGCGCGGCCGGCGGGCATCCGGGATTAACGCATCACCTGGGTTTTGTCGTCCGGCTTCCGCGCTTGTTGCGCCCGCTCAATGACGCGCGAGACGTAACCGGCCATCGCATCGTCGGGCTTCTGTTGCAACGCCAGGGCGGCCAATCGTTGGGCTTCGGATAAATTCCCGGTGCTGAAGACCTGCTCCGCTTGATCCAAAATCGCTCCCAATCCCCCGGGCGGCGGGGCGGGCAGGGGCGTCTGGAAGGCACAGGGTATGCCCGCGCTCGTGGGATTGCCGAACAGACACCCATACAACTGTCCGTTCACCGTGGAGAAATCGCTGAATATGATTTGCGCGTTCGGATTGTTGAACGAATGGAGGATTTCGCGCTTGTCCGCCGGCGCCAGCAATTGCTGGTAGGTGCGTTCGTCGTAATGGTCCAGCACGCTGGAACCGGCGCCCAGATAAAATGCCCGGGGCGCTTCGTATTCCAGAATGGGAAACAGGTCGCTCTGAACCGGTCCCTGACCGGCAATGGCAAAGCCCGTTTGCTGCGAGGCCAGTTGCCGCGCCATCAGCGCTTCCGGCGAATGCATGTCAATCATCTCCATGTCCGTGCGTACGCGCTCGATGGCAAAACCCCGGCGGAATACCTCGGGCCCGCTCGGCCACGGTTGTTGCGAGCCGAGCATAACGATGTCGCCCACGCCGGTGTCCCACACTTCCACGTACGGAAACACCGAGCTGAACGTGCGCAGCACCAGCTCCACCAGGCTGTCCTGGGTTTCATAAAGATGGAACCACTGGGCCATGATGCCGCCGGTTTTCAAGCGGCTCGCGGCCACCTCGTAAAACTCGCGGCTGAACACGCTGCCGACTCCAATTGCCCATGGATTGGACGGTTCCGTGATGATCACATCGTAGCGCTGCGGGCGGAGTTTGAGCACCGTGCGCGCGTCTTCGAGCCATAGGTGAGTTCGTGGGTCCTGGAGGACGTGGCGGTTCCAGTCTCCGAATATCGGCGCGGCTTGAATGACGGGCGCGCAATTTTCGGCCAGGTCAAGACGTTCGATGGGGTAGCCCAGCACCGCGCCGGCCGTCATCCCCGAACCAAATCCCAGCACGAATACGTCCCTGGCGCCCGGTTTGGCGAGCAAGGGCAGGTGGGCGAGCAGCAGTTGATTCCCAACGTCCAACAACGTTCCCGCGTCCGGTTTCCCGTTGATGCGCAACCCAAGTTCTCCCGGGGCCGCAATCCCATCCACTTTTTCCACCGACACGGTCGCGTCCGGCCCATCCTTGTAAAACAGGATTTTGATGTGTTTTTCCCGCCAGGCCATCAATTCCGGTTGGAATTTGGTTTCCCAGACGCGGAAGATTCCCGAACTCATCACGTGCTGCCAGGTTTGGTCACCAAAGACAAACAGGCATCCCGCGAGCACACAGGCGCCGGCGGCGCCGGTTATTTCCGGTTTCCAGCCGCCGCGCAGGGCAATCAGCAATGCCGCGACCACCAAAATCAGGGCCAGCACCCCGAAGGCATTACGCAGCCCCAGTTGCGGCATCAGAAAGAAACCGGTAAATAATGTTCCCCCCACCGCCCCCAGCGTGTTCCAGGTCAGCAAGATTCCCACTTTCTTCCCCAACGGCTTGTCCTCGTGCGAGACGGCGCGAATCATCAACGGCAGCACGGCACCGATCCACGCCGCCGGCAGTCCCAGGATGACCACCGAAATCAGGACGGTCAGTAATTCGTTGTAAACGTATCCCGTCGGGGTGCGCGCCAGGCCCGTGCGGGCGATCCGGAAGAAATCCACCCAGCGTTCAATGTTGAAAACCAGCACCGTCACCCAGATGGCCGCGATGCACAAAAATAGAATGATCATTCGCTCGCTCGAACGCCCCCGCTGACGCTGCGAAGCGATCCAGGCACTGCCCAGGCCGATTCCCAGAATGAAGGAAATCAACACCACGGCGAATGATTGCAGCGAGGGACCGAAAATCAAAGCCAGCGAACGGGATGACAGCACCTCCAGCCCCATCGAAACCCCGCCCGTCAGCGCCACCATGAGTCCGGCCCAGCGGAGTGTCCCGGGCGCGGCGACTTCCACTCCCGCCGGCGTCGGGCTTTGCCCTTCACCGGGTTGTCCCGCCACCCCGGCCCGGCCGAGTAAAATCGCCAGTGTCCCCACGATGACATTCAACAACGCGGTGAGTTGCAGCGTCTCAATCATTCCAAAGGTTTGTACGAGCCAAAAGCCCGCCAGCCCCGCGCCCAAAACCGCGCCCAGGCTGTTCACCGAATAAAACCGGGCCGACCGGCGGCCCGCGTCGGAGCAGGATTTTTGCAGCCAGGCCGCGAGCAACGGCAGCGTCCCGCCCATCAAAATGGTCGGGCCCAGCAGCAGGAGCGCGCTCAAAACACCCTGCAGAACCAGCAACCAGCCGGGCCGGGCAATGAGCGGCGCGCCCAGGATGACAAAAGCGTGATTGGCCAGCCGATCGAGGCTGGGATAGAAAAGGGCGTAAATCCCCACCGCGATTTCCAGGCAACCGTAGGCTCGCACCGGCTTTTGCCACTTGTCTGCCCATCGTCCGAATAACTGGTTCCCAAGCGCCAGTCCCCCCATGAACGCCGCCAGCACCACGGTCTGTGCATAAATGGTGCTGCCGAACATCTGCGCGAGAAACTTCGACCAGACCACCTCATAAACCAGCGCCGTGGTTCCCGAAAAAAAGAATAGGGCCAGAACCATCCCGCCCTGGTTTTTGAATCGCATGATCCAGTGTAATGACCCATCCCGCCGCTTCGCAAGGTCGGAATCCCTTTCAGCCCCGCAACCACAAACCTGACCAGCGCCGGGTCATTGAGGCATCGTCGCCGGACGGCCGGACGCTTCACATCACCGGGCCCTGGCTTTTAACGGCGACGCGTTGCCCCATTTTCTGTTTGAGAAATACTGTCCTCTCTGGCACAACACTGCCCACCATGCGCATCAATCGGATTGTTCGGGTTCTCGTTTATGCGGGGATGCTGGCTTCGGGCGCCAGTTGCAGCAAATCCGAATCCGACCGGTCCTCCGGGCTTGAACCGCCCTACGTGCCATCGGCCGATACCATTGCCCGCGTGCATTGGTTGGGTGAGGAACGTCTCGGGGTTGCCGCCAGTGCGAGCGTTTTGATGCGTTTGTGGCAGCTTCCCGCCAGTGCCAACCTCCAGGCCCAAACGCTCGACAAGCTTTTCACCTTTCCCGGACGCTGGTTGGCCGGGGAAACCACGTCCCCAGGTGTGGTGCGTGAGCTCGTGCGACCGTTGTTGGACGACATGGTCTGGGACGAATCTTACCTTGAAATTCACCACCCGGCCAATCAGCCGGTCGAGTTTGCGTTTGCCATCCGGCTGAACCCGGAACACGCCGGTATTTGGGAAACCAATCTTGCCTCCGCTTTGGAAGCCTTGACCGGCGTCACGCCCCTGACTTCCGCCACCGATCACCCGGGTTGGTCCTTCCAGCCGCCCGGCGCTCCGGATTTTGTTAAACTGATCCATGCCGGTGCATGGACCATTGTCAGCCGGGCGCCGGATGACCGGGCCCTGTTGGATGGGGTTTTGAACTGGATTCGCCGCGACCCTGTTCCCGCCCTGGGTGTGGGGACGAATGATTGGTTGCAGGTCGATCTGGATTTCCAACAACTTGCGGCGGTCCTGCCCTCGGCGGGGAATCTGCCTGCCAATCTGCCGAAAATGTCCCTGGCCATCAATGGCGACGGTGCCAATGTGCTGGCGTATGGCGACCTGACCTTTCCCCAACCGCTTCCGCTCCGGTTGGAATCGTGGAATTGTCCCACCAATTTGATCCGTGAGCCGCTGGACAGTCTGACCGCGGTTCGCGGCCTCAATCCTTGGTTGTCGTCGTTAAAAATCTGGCATGACCTTCCGTTGGGGGCGCCGCCGGACCAGCTCTATTTTTGGGCGTTGCCGGGCGCTGACTCCCAGTCTTTTTTCGCCGCTCCGTTGCCCGACGCCGGCAATCAGGTGAACCGCCTCACCGGGTACCTGATGGAACATTGCAACCCGTGGCTGGACGCGCATGGTTACGTGAAATTTGAATACTTGCCGGAGTCAAACGGCGTGCGGTTGGGAAACCTGTCCTCCATCCAGCCGTTTCTTAAGGGTGTGGCTGCCACCGGCGGCGGCGTGGCTTTTGGCGGATTGCTGCTGGACACAAACCCCGGTACCAACACGCAGGATAATCTCTATGATCGCCCCGCGCTTTCCAGTTTGTTGGACCGCATCTCGGCGCAAACCAACCTGGTTTATTTTGGTTGGGAGTTGACGGGCTCGCGGATTGAGCCCTGTCTTTATCTGGGTCAGGCCACGCGCGTCGTCTCTCATCATGCTCAACTCCCACTGGATTCCGCCAGCTTGGAATGCCTGAGGGCGATTGAACCAAGGCTCGGCGTGTGTACCACAACGCTTGCCCGCACCGGACCCAATCAACTCTCTTTTTTCCGCCGGTCCACCGTGGGCTTTACCGGCGCGGAACTGCAACTGCTCGCCGACTGGCTGGAATCTCCGCAGTTTCCGTCCGGCTTGTACTCCTTGCTCACTCCATCGCCCACCCAGCCCTAATAGGTTGGTAGGGACGCCGCGCCGCGCTGTCCCCGGCGGTAAAGCCGCCGGAGGATGATGCGCCCGCTCGGGGCGCCAGGCTGGGCCCCGTTGCCGTCGGCCACGACAATGATGTTGCCTGGGGTGGCGGACTGTTTAAAAATCCGGACATCGTGCATGTGACCGATTTCCGGCCCGTTAATATATATGACTGACTCCTCTCCGGTGACGTTGCACCGCGCCAACCACCCGCGATTGACTTTAGGCATCTGCCTGTCCCTCGCCCTCGCTACCGTCCTGACTTATTGGGGCGTATTCTCTTCTGAATTCCTTAATTACGACGACTCGTTCTATGTGGTCCAAAATCAGCAGGTTCAGGCCGGGTTGACCTGGAACAGCGTGGGTTGGGCGTTTACCACGAGGGATTGCTACAACTGGCATCCGTTGACCTGGCTCTCTCTCATGCTGGACTACGACCTGTATGGCCTGAACTCCACCGGTTTCCACGCCACCAACCTCGCCCTGCACATTCTCAATACCATCCTCCTGTTTTTGCTCCTGCAACGCATGACCGGGGCGAGATGGCGCAGCGCCTTCGTGGCGGCGCTCTTCGCGCTGCACCCGCTCCATGTGGAATCGGTTGCCTGGGTCGCCGAACGCAAGGATGTGTTGAGCACGCTCTTCGGCCTGTTGACGCTCTGGGCCTATGTGCGGTACGCGGAGAAACCGGAGGTGGCCCGCTACTGGCTGGTCCCATTTTTGTTTGCGGTGGGGCTGATGGCCAAGCCCATGCTCGTCACGCTGCCGTTGTTGCTGTTGCTCCTCGATTTCTGGCCATTGCGACGCCTGCCTTCGGTGCTGACGGTTTTTGGGCGCGACATCCGGATCGCCGAGGTGGAGGAGCCAACCCCCTTTCCCCGGGCCTCGCTGGACCAGCTGGTCCTGGAGAAATTGCCGTTGCTGGTTTTGTCCGTCATTTCAAGCGCCGTCACGGTATGGGCCCAAACCGACGCCATTGCCGTGGCCATCCCCTTTAAATTTCGTCTGTTGAACGCCGCCTTGTCGTACCTCCGCTACCTGGCAAAGATGGTCTGGCCCCACAAACTGTACATCAACTATCCATACCCGCATGGCTGGCCCATCTGGTATCCGGGCATCGCCGCTATCATCATTGTCGGGTTGAGCGTGCTGGCCGTCCGCGAATCAAAGCGACGGCCGTATGTCTTCGTGGGCTGGTTCTGGTACTTGGGCGCGCTGGTGCCGGCCATCGGCCTGATGCAGGTGGGAATGCAATCCATGGCCGACCGCTACACCTATGTGCCGCTCATCGGCTTGTTTATTGTCATCGCCTGGCTCGGTTGGGATTGGGCCCGGCAATGGCGGCTGCCGCCGGCCTTGCCCGGCACGCTGGCCGCCCTGGCCGTTGCCGCCTGCATCCCCGTAACGATTCTCCAGGCCAGCTATTGGAAGAACAACTTTACCCTCTACCAGCATGCGCTCTGGCTGAATCCGGAAAACTACTTTGTGGAAATCAATCTGGCCATGACTTATGAAGCGGAAGGACAACTTGAACCCGCCCTGGAACATCTCGCCCAAGCCGCGAAAATCAACCCCTATTTCGGTGAGACCTACAACAAATTGGGATGGATTCAGGTGCAGCTCGGGAAATATCCGGACGCCGTTGAATCGTTCCAGGCTGCGCTTCAATATCATGCCAGCGCCGCGCTCGCACATTACGGATTGGCGCTGGCGTTTGAAAAACAGGGCAAATTGAGCGAGGCCACCGAACAGATCCAGGCCGCCCTCGCGCTGGAGCCGGGAAACGCAGAAGACCTTGACGAATACAACCTCATTCAGAAAAAAATCCAGGAAAACTCGAAAAACGCCGCGCCGCTTCCGAAACCCCGCCAGTAACCGGCCAGCGTCCATCCCTGGTTTTAAACCCCTGTCGTTCGTGTTGAATGTTGAACGTTGAACGTTCGGGCTTTGCGCCCTTGGCATCTTGGCGGTTAAAAATCCGTCCTGCATCGCGGGATCCGTGTTTATCCGTGTTCATCCGTGGGTAAAGAATCCTTCAGTAGGAGACGAGGTGACGAGTCCCTGACTTTCATTGGATGTTCGATGTTCGATATTCGACCCTCGACTCTCGACCCGCTTCAGCCTTCAGCATCCGTGTCTAAAAAATCCGTGTTTCATCTGTGTTTCATCTGTGGCTAAATACTCCCCCGTGTTCACCGTTCCCAAAACCATGCGCGCCATCGTTTATCGCGGCGTCAACGACCTGCGCCTCGAGACCGTCCCCGTCCCGCGCCTCCGCCCGGGCGAACTCCTCGTCCAGGTCGCCGTCTGCGGTGTCTGCCCCACCGACATCAAAAAAATCCAATACGGCGCCATCCCGCCCCCGCGCATCTTCGGCCACGAAACCGCCGGCACCATCGTCAAAATCGGAACTCAAAACTCAAAACTCAAAACTCAAAACTTTAAAGTCGGCGACCGCGTTGCGCTGCATCATCACGTGCCGTGTCTCGACTGCCATTATTGCCGGCACCGCGCCTTTGCCCAATGCGCCACCTACAAACGGACCGGCATCACCGCCGGATTTGAACCGGCGGGCGGCGGTTACGCCGAATACGTCCGCGTGATGCCGTTCGTCCTGCCCGGCGTCGTGAAAATCCCGGCCGAAAATTCCTTTGCCGAGGGCGCGCTGCTCGAACCCGTCATCACCGTGCTCAAGGCCGTGCGCCGGTTGAACCTGTTGCCCGGCGACACCGTGCTCGTGGCGGGGCAGGGGCCGATAGGCCTGATGTTCACGCGCCTGTTGCAGCTCGCCGGCATGCGCGTGCTCGCCACCGATTTGCTGCCGTCGCGCCTGCGCCTCGCCCGCAAATTCGGCGCGAAATGGACGCGGTTGGTTTCAAGTTCAAGGCTCAAGGTTCAAGGTTCAAGCTTTCAAAGCCAGGGTCGAATGCCGGCAACTTTGAACTTTGAACATCGAACTTTGGACTCGGCTGTGATCACCGTTCCCTCCGATGCCGCCGTGCACCAGGCCCTCCAGCTCGTCCGCGGCGGCGGCCAGGTCCTCCTCTTCGCCCACACGCGAAGAGCAGATGGCAGATGGCAGATGGCAGAAATCGGAAATCGGAAATCGGAAATCAGAAGTCCGAAGTCTCCAAGCCATTTCTCCTTCAGCCTTCAGCCTTCAGCCTTCAGCCTTGATCTGGCGTCTGTTTGTTTGGACGAGAAAGACCTTATCGGCAGTTACTCGTCGGATTTCACATTGCAGGCCGAGGTGGCGCGCCTGGTCTTCTCGCGCCGGCTCGAACGTCCGCCCGTTGATCACCCACCATTTTCCCCTGGCGGAGACGGCCAAAGCCGTTGCCCTGGCCGCGCACCCGACTGCCGATTCTCTTAAAATCCTTGTAGGCGACGACGTCAGGAGTCCCTGAGTTCAACGCAGAGACGCAAAGACGCAGAGAACACAGCGGTGCCGCTGGCGGGTGAAGCGTGATCGGTGACGAATAAAAACTACTGACCACCGACTACTGACTACAAAGTTGAATGTTGAATGTTTCTCTGCGTCTCCGCGTCTCCGCGGTTAAATTCGTCTTCCGTCCTCCGCCTTTGTGTCCTTGGCGCCTTGGCGGTTAAACTCGCGTCCGCTCTCCGTCTTCCGTCTTGACACTCCCCGCACGGCGTGGGAAATTCCCACTGTGAAGACATTGACGGTTGATGCCCACAAACGCATTCGGATTCCCGATGCCCGTCCACGACAGGTTTTCGCCTACGAAAACCACGGTAATGGCACCCTGACCCTCACCGAAGTCAAGGCCCAGGTCCAGGAACCCTTCCCGCCCGGCTCGCTGGCCAGGTATATCACGCCCGAATTCAATCGGGAACTGGAGCAGTTGGCCAAAGGCAGTTCGCTTCAACTGCCTGAATGAAAAGCGAACTGAAAAACCAATTCGATGTTTGGCGTTTTAACTTTCCCGAAAAAGGGGAACATCCCGTGGTGTTGATTTCGCACCCGGATATTTGCGCCGGGGCAAAAATGATCAACGTCCTCTATTGCACCAGCCAGCGCCAAAGCCGTCCGCCCAAACCCTACGAAGTGTTGCTCAACGGCGTCGATGGCATGGACTGGGAAACATTTTGCAATTGCGCGGTGATTTATCTGGTTCCTGCCGAGGCTCTGTTCGATCGACGCGGCCATGTCACGTCGGATCGCCGCCGCGCCATTCGCGCCAAAATCCGCGACCTCTTCCGCCTCGCCGCCACCGACTGACAAAGGTGACGCGCGGTGCCTGACAGCCGATCGGCCAACCGTAGGAGACGACGTCAGGAGTCCCTGATTTCAACGCAGAGACGCAAAGACGCAGAGAACACAGGATCGCCGCCAGGCGGATGACGAGTGACGGGAAAGTCACGCTCGTAATCTTAATCTTGATCCTTTTCTTAATCCGCTGGCTGTCAATGTTGAAGGTTGGAAGTTCGCGTTTTTTGGCGGTTAACAGTTTGGGACCTCTGCAAAACTTGCGTAGCGGCTCCTCGGCAGAGAGCCGCATCTGTAATCTCATTTGGAAATGCGGCGTTTTGCCGACGCGCCTCCCAGTTCAATGTTCAATGTTCAATGTTCGATGTTCCGATTTCACTTTTAAAAATCCGCGCCCCTTGGCGCCTTGGCGGTTAAAAATTGGTGTTAATCCGTGTAATCCGTGGTAAAAAATTCTCTGCGTCTCCGCGTCTCCGCGGTGAAATTCGTCTTCCGTCCTCCGGCTTTGCGTCCTTGGCGTCTTGGCGGTCAAAAAATTTGTGATAATCCGTGTAATCCGTGGTAAAAAATTCTCTGCGTCTCTGCGTCTCCGCGGTGAAATTCGTCTTCCGTCCTCCGGCTTTGCGCCCTTGGCGTCTTGGCGGTCAAAAAATTTGTGATAATCCGTGTAATCCGTGTCTAAATTCTTTTCTCCGCGTCTCTGCGGTTAAATTCGTCTTCCGTCCTCCGCCTTCGCGCCCTTGGCGTCTTGGCGGTCAAAAAATTTGTGATAATCCGTGTAATCCGTGTCTAAATTCTTTTCTCCGCGTCTCTGCGGTTAAATTTTGGTCCTGTGTTTTTTGCGCCGCTTGCGCCTTTTGGCGGCTGTTTTCATCTGCCGCCCCCCATCTTGCCGTTGAAAATTTTGCGCCTTTTCCTTAACATCCTTCCACCATGAATTTCCGCCGCCGTATTTTTGTTTTATTTGCGTCGATTCTTCCAGTGTCCGGATTTGCCGGTCAGTTGGCATCCGCCGCGCCGGCAGATGAAGTCCTGGCCCGCGTGCATTGGCTGGGTCTGAAACAGATCAGTGCCGATACCAACTCCGCCCATTTCATGAGCGTGTGGCGGCTGCCGCAGACCGCTGCGCTGGCGGCGCAAACGCTTGACAAATTTTCCCGCTGGCCCGGCGGCGGCGCCACCAATGCCGCCGGCACATTGCTCCGCCCTCTCCTGGCCGATCTCGTTTCGTCGGAATCCTGTTGGGAACTCCGCGCTCCGACGAACCTTCCCGTTTCAACTTCCAATCTGCAGGTGTTTCTCGCCGTCCGGCTGCCCCCTGACCGTGCCCGATTGTGGCAAACGAGTCTGGCCAACGCCTTGTCGGTTTTGACCGGCGTTCACCCGGTCCCCGCTCCCAACGGCTGGGTGCTCCGGCAATCGCGCGCGCCCGGGCAGATCGAATTTTCCCGCGCCGGCGAATGGACCTTCGTGGGTTGGGGACCCGACACCGCCGCTTTACTCTCACCATTCGCCGCCCGCATCGCCCGTGACAACATGCCGCCAGCCGCCACCGGCGTCTGGCTCGAAACCGATCTCGACCCGTTGCACCTTGCCGATATCTTCTCCCTCTCCGCCCGCGCAGCGGGGGGAGAGGGGCGGGGTGAGGTGGGTTCGTTAAACATTTCAACCCTCAACCATCTCCACCTCATCGCAACCGGCGAAGGCGGCAATGTCGTTACCCGCGGGACCATCGATTTCTCCCGTCCCCTGGATTTGCCCCTGCCGCCTTGGGAGATTCCCACCAATCTTATTCATCCGCCGTTGACCAGTTTTACCGCCGTGCGCGGTTTCGCCCCGCGGCTGGCTGCCATGCCCGCCTGGCAGAAAATCGGGCTCGCTCCGCCACCCGACCAGGCGTATTGCTGGGCGGAGGACGGCATTCCCTTTCAGACCTATTTTGCCGCGCCGTTGCCCGGGGCCAGCAATCAGGTGCGACAGCTGGCTGATCGCCTGGTGAGAAACGCCAATCCCTGGCTGGCCGCCAATGCCCAGGGCAATTTTCAATGGCAGACCGCTCCGCCCGGTCTCGTTTGGAAGGATGCGCTCATCATCTCGCCCTGGCTCATCCCCGTTACCGTGAACCGCCACGACTATGTTCTCGGCGGTTTGTATCCCCTGGCCGGTTGGAATCCCAATCCGCTGCCGGCGGAAATCCTGGGCGCCGTCCGCGGCGCCACCAACCTGGTTTACTACCAGACCGAACTGACCGGAACCCGGGTGGAAGAATGCCTGTTCATCACCCAGTTGTTCCGCGTGGTGTTCCGCAAAGCCCAGTTGCCGGCCGCCGCCGCCGCCACCGTCTGGTTGGAAAAAGTCGAGCCGCTGCTCGGCGCCGGCACCACCGCAATGACTCAAACCGGCCCCGCCCAGCTCGACTTCACCCGCCAATCCACCGTAGGTCTCAACGCGTTGGAATTGCACCTGCTCGCCGACTGGCTGGAATCCCCGCAATTCCCGCGCGGCCTGCACACTTTCCTCGCCCCGCCGGACCAACAACCGTGATTTCTGTAGCCGCCGACGTGAGTCGGCGCATTATTTACGATATGCGATTTACGCGTATCCGATTTGAGAATGGGGTAAGTGGTATCTTTCGCAGTTCCTGGTGGGGCGATCAGCTTGTCCCGCCCTGCATTGATCCTGGCGAGCCGGCTCGTCAGCCGGGGTGATTTCGGTGGGGCGAGCGTCCTCGCGAGCCGGACCACACCTTTGACCACACCGCCCCGGCTCGTCGGTAGCCTCGCCCCACCAAACTGCGCCACGCCAGGTTTGATTTTTTCTCTGCGTCTCCGCGCCTCTGCGGTTAAGCATGGTTGAATGTTGAATGTTTTCCGCCCTCATTGTTTTGTGCCGCCTGCGTCTTTTTGCGGCTAATAAAATCCGTCCCGCACTGCGGTATCCGTGTGCATCCGTGGTTAACCCCCTTGGGAAAGTTCCGCTTGTCGCGCGACGACCGCGAAGTGAGCGAAGGAGACATTCGATGTTCCATGTTCGATGCCTTCAGCCTTCAGCCTTCAGAATTTTCATGGCAGCCTTGGCGAAGACGGGAGCCTTGACGCAGACGGGCGTCCTCCGCCTTTGACACCTTCCCCAGCGGCTCTGGTACTGGTACATTTTGGTGGGGCGAGGCTACCGACGAGCCGGCTCGCGAGGATCACCGCAGAGCGGGACAGGACGCTCGCCCCACCAAAAACTGCAAAAGGCACCACTGCCCGGCGGCTTGACAATTTGCCAATAGTTGGTAACTGTTAAAGCATGAGCGCGGCCTTGACCGGTTACTGGCAGGACTTCATTGATCAAATGGTGAAGTCCGGCCGCTACAACAACCGTTCGGAAGTAATTCGAGCGGGCCTTCGGTCTTTGGAAGAACGGGAGCTCGCGAAGGTGGAACGGGAGTTCGACCATATCTTCGCCGGCGGTCGCGCCGGTGAGCCGGACGGCAAAACCATTAACCGGATTGTTTCCCGCCAAAAAACCCGCCGCCAGGGGCGGCAATGATCCGGGCGGTTTACGATTGCAATGTCGTTCTGTCCGGCATCGGCTGGGACGGTTCGGCACGTCAATGTTTGAAACAGGTTGCCCGGCGCCGTGTGTTTCTGTTCGTCACGGACACGATTCTGGCCGAATATGAATCCGTCATCCCCGAAATCTTGGCGGAAGAAATGCCGGACCTGAACGTGCTTCCAAAGTTGGCTTGGATTCGGTCCCAATCCCGGCTCGTTGAACCCGTCTCGCTGGGCAAGCGGCGGAGTCGGGACGTGAAGGATGACATTTATTTGGCGGGCGCGTTGGCGGCGTCAGCGCAACACCTGGTCACCTACGATGCCGATCTGCTGGCACTGGGAAAGCCGTTTGGGGTTGAAACCATCCGGCCTGCGGAATTTCTGCGGCGGTTGAAACCGTAATCGGTGACGAATGAAAACCACCGGCCACCGACTGCTGTTTTCCGGCCTCTGCCGTCTGTCCTCCGTCCTCCGCCTTCGTGTCCTTGGCGCCTTGGCGGTTGAACTGGGTTGGGCGAAGTCGAGGCACGTGCGCTCAAGCAGGCGATGAGCCTGCAAATCAGCCGTCTGCTGGAAGAAAAATCGGTCACCAAGTCTGAAATGGCCGCGCGGATGAAAACCAGCCGCGCCGCGGTGGATCGGTTGCTGGATGCGTCCAACTCCTCGGTCACACTGAACACTCTGGGCAAAGCCGCCCGTGCTTTGGGGCGCAAGGTGAAGATTGAATTGGTGCCGGCATAAACTTTGTTTCCTCGCCCCTCGCCCCGCTTTAGCCTTTAGCCTTCAGCCTTCAGCCTTTGGAATTTTCATGGAAGGCCTTCGCCGCCTTCGCGCCCTTCGCGCGACCCTGTTTCCCTGCCTTCAGCCTTCAGCCTTTGAATCGCCGCCTTTGTGTCCTTGGCGCCTTGGCGGTTGAACTGGGTTGAATGTTGAATGTTCCATTTGTCGCGCGACGACCGCGAAGTGAGCAAATGAGACAGCCGTTCATGGAGTTTTCCGGCCTCTGCCGTCTGTCCTCCGTCCTCCGCCTTTGTGTCCTTGGCGCCTTGGCGGTTAATTTTAGCCTTCAGAATTTCCATGAAAACTGGTTACAAGACTGGTGACAAACCCAAAAATCCCCCTTTTCCCGTGACACGTGAGGCGTGAAACGTGAACCAAAACCAACACAAGTCATTTGAATATAGCTATTTATACATCCGTGTTCATCCGTGAAATCCGTGTCTAAAAACGTTCAAAAAACCTGCAAAAAATCGTTGACACCCCCCCTGTTATTTGAGATATTGGTGTCACACACGGTAACAACCAACTAAAAATATGAGAACAAAAATACTATTAACCGCAGCCGCAGCCTTGGTTGCCGGTCTTGTTTCTTCAAACGCGCAAGTATATTCCGCCAACGTCGTCGGCTACGCCAATGTGGTTTTGGCCGGCAACGGTGGATATACTTTGGTCGCCAATCCGTTCGATGACGGCAATGGCAACCAGGTTACTAACGTCATGAGTTCAGCCCTGCCTAACGCGAGCCAGGTATTAACTTGGGATTCTATCGCTGGTTATACGACTTTCCAAAAGGGCGGGACCGCCCATGTTTGGAATGGCAACACCAGTTTGACTCCAGGAATTGGGTTCTTTGTGAGAAATGGTGCGGTGGGCGGCGGTGCTCCTCCGGTTACCAACACGTTTATAGGCTCTGTAATTTGCAATATTAACGCTTCAGTCACCAACCAGGTGGCGGTCGGTTTCACCCTTCAGGGCAGCCCGATTCCTTATGCCGGGAACGTGGCCATACTCGGCCAGACCGGTGGCGACACGAATATGAACTTCGGTGCCTCCGTGGCCAATGCAGCTCAGATTCTGACTTGGGATCCAATTGGAGGATATACCACAGTCCAAAAGGGTGGAACCGCCCATACTTGGAATGGAACGTCAACTGTTGGTGTCGGCCAGGGGTTCTTTATCAACAACAAGAATGGGCCGGCGTCGAACGTGGTTGAAACCTTAAATCCATAATTTGAACAAGAAACCAAAAACAACAACCTGAAATACAAGTAATAATATGAAAAGATCAATATTGTTGGGAATCGTTGGAGTGGCCGCTGCTGTGGCGACATCCGCTTACGGCCAAGGCTTCATTCAATTGAATAATTATGTCAGCAGCTCAATTCCAGGCAGCCCGCCCATCATGTTTGGCCCGGGTTCAGGCGGGACTGTCGGTAGCCCCATTAACACGGCGGGCTATACTCTAGGGTTTTACATTGCATCGGGTGATATTACTGGCAGCATAGGCGCTGACAATACTGCATTAGGCGGCCATGCATTTGGGAACGCAATCCCGACGGCTCTTAATGCCAGCTTTGCCTTGGCGACAGGCACGGGTAGCTCTGCTGGAATTGCCGGCGGCTCAGTGTTTGGCGAACCAGGTGGCTATGCGGCTGCGGGAACCTATTTTGCGGGTAACCCCGGAGGGACATTCACAATCATGCTTGTGGCTTACAACGGAGCCAGCTATGCCAGTTCACTCATCAGTGGCCATTCACAGGCGTTCACGATGGTGAGCTCCGTGGGCACCGCTTTCGCGCAGACCTCTGGTGCTCGTGAGCTCGACGGTGGGTTTGAAGTGATTGGTGTTCCCGAGCCCACGACGATGGCGTTGGGTGGCTTGGGCTTGGCCGCGCTGTTGGTTGCCCGTCGCAAGAAGGCGTAATCAACGGTTTGTTTTTGGTTTTCTCAGAGAGCCGCTCTTCGGAGCGGCTCTTTTTTTAAGTTGGTAGGGACGCTAGCTTTGGCGTGTCTGAGCGTTGCCCATCTGCTGGGCCACCTTCGTTGCTCAAACTGGAACACGGCGAAACACTGGGCACCGTGATACTACTTTTGATACTACTCGTCTGAGGCTCACTATTCCCACAGGATTGCACCGTTAGCCGGATTCGTTGTGCTTGTTTGAACAAATGGTCCGGCCATACATCACCGTAGACTCGGGCGATGATTGCCGGGCCGGTCTTGTCGCCTACTCATTGAGCCACACCTGCACCCGACGGCGCAGCAACACAGTGCAGCCTATTCATATCCAAACGCCTTCACGAACGGCTCCAGCACGGCGAGATGCGGCTCGAGATACTTCTGATAATTCCGCCAGCGGCCCACGGCGCGTTTATAAACGGGTTGCGTCACGTCGGCGTAGGTCGGCGAACGTACCATTTTCTGCCGGGCATGTTCGTCAAATCCCAGCACGCGGTCGTCCCACGCGACACCCAGAAAATCCAAGGTCCTGCGCGCCACGGATTCCAGATCGTCCACCATGTCTTCGTATCTCACTTCCAGCCAGGGATTTTTAATTTTCGGCCTGAGCGTCGTCCACATCGTCATCAGCGCCGCGTAATCCTCCACCCCGCCTGCCAATGTCAGAAACGCGGCTGCTGTCTGGTTCAGCGGCAGGGGCTGCATGAAACAACTCAAAACCACATCACGCGGGTCGCGCAACGCGACGAGAAACTTTGTCTCCGGAAAGATGCGGATGAACGGGGCGATTAAAAAGGTCAGAATCGGGTTTTTATCAATCAACAACCGGCCGCCGATGGGATTGCCCAGGAACGATTCCACACAGCGGAAATAATTCTGCCGGGCTTCCTGCAACGTGGCAGCGGGCGCGGATTCGAGCACGGATAGAACATTCGCCACGAGTGGAGCAATGCGAGATAGCCGGGGATAAGCATGGTCATGGAAGATATCGGTTTCCTCGGCGGAGACGATGTCCGGGTGCGAATCGAGCACCTGCTCCAGAAGCGTCGTACCGGAACGGGGATGCCCGCACAGCAGGGTCATTCGGTGCAACGGCTGAAGTTCCTGACGACCATCATGCCAGCGCTCAAGGATATTTGCATCAAGCTGGGAGCGAAGTTGTTCGAGTTGCGTGCGAACCTTTTGCGCTCCGGCGATAAGTGGACTGGCATCAGCAGTCAGCAATGTCTTGGCTGCCAGAAACGCTGTCATGGCTTCGTCATAACGGCCTTGGCGATCCAGAATACCGCCGAGCTCATATTGCGCCCGTGCCTGCACGCCGCGTTCCGCGCCGGCCGGAAATGAGGCCAGGATTATTTCCGCTTCGGCCAATCGGCCCGTCTGCCGTTCCAATCGGGCACGAACGAGCAGGGCGGGGGGAAAGGCCGGTTTCAGGCGCAGCGCGCGTTCAACCAGCTGCGCGGCTTCCTCCATATGCCGCTGCCGTTCGGAAATTTCTGCCAGCGCCACGAGCGCATCGGGCGAAACGTCTTTTTGCTCCGCGGCGAGCTGGTAATAATGGGCAGCCATCTTATGATTACCGAAATCGCGCGCCCGGAGCGCGGCGCCCGCCAGCGCCTCCGTCTTTTGCGGAGCCAGCCGGATGGCCCTTTCAAAAGAGCGCTCGGCGGCGGTGTAATCGAAGTTGATTCCGTGGGCCTGCCCCAGATTCAGGAGGATTTGAGCGTTGGCCGGGTCGAGGCGGCTGGCGCGTTCCAGAATGGCGATATATTCCTGAAACTCGTGGTGGTTGCGGGCGTCGTCCGCGGAGTTGAGCAGCCGGTTGAGCGTGCCTTGGGAAACCAACTGCGGTCGCTTCATGCGGATAAAATAGTAAGTCGGTTGAGTGCAAGGCAAGGAGAAGCACGTTTCAAAGGCAGAGACGTTCCCGCCGGGAGAATGTCTGGAATAGAGCGGTTTAGGGAAAACTGTAGCCATTTCAAAGGTAGGGCGTTGCTGCCGCAACGCCGGCGGCGCAGCAGCGCCGCCCTACCAGGGATCGGGTTTACACGGCCACAGTTTTACTTGAACCGCTATAGTAGCAGCCGGCGTGAGCCGGCTCTGACTGCCAGGGAAACGGCGGGTTCTCGATGAGATTTGAGCCGACTCACGGCGGCGGCTACAGCAAAAATGGAATTTTCAGACGCCTCCCTAAACTTCCCCAACTCAACTTGCGATATTCAATGGAATTCAACGCCCCGTTTGGGATGGCTCATGATAAGGCTTGCCGGCGCGGTAGAGTTCGAGCAATTGCCGGTCGTTCGCCGCCACCGCGGTCAGTCCCGCACTGGTTGCGAGTTTCACCGCCTTTTCCGCTGTGGCCACCGCGTCCGGGAACCGGCCGGCTTCGGCATAAGCGGCGGCCAGCGTTCCCACGAACCAGGGCTGATTATACTGGGTCAATTCACAAGCGTGTTCAGCCAGCTGTACCGCCTCGGCTCCGTTGCGAAGCCGGTCGTCGGAGCTGGTGGCCAGCGCCCACGCCAGGTTGTTCAGCGCCAAAGTCAGATCGGGATTTAATCTCAGCGCCTCCCGATATTGTGCAACGGCCTCCTGAATGCGACCCGATTGGCCAAGGGCCATGCCTAAACGAAAAAAGGTTTCGGGACGGTTTGAATCGATCTGGATCGCTTGGCGATAGTCCGCAATGGCTTCATCGAACCGCCCCCGGGCGGCGAAGTCGGCGCCGAGGTTGTTATAGGCCTGGGCATAACCTGGCGCCAGGCGGATGGCTTGTTGGTACTGACTGATGGCTTCGTCTGTTCTTCCTTCCCGGTCGAGAGCGATGCCCAGGTTATTGTGAGCCGGGGCGTTATTCCCATTCAGGCGAATGGCTTCCTGAAATTGGCTGATGGCCCCGCCGATTTGGTTTTGGTTGAGGAGGGCGATGCCAAGATTGTCGTAGGCCTCGGCGAAATCCGGTTTTAGCCGGATGACTTCACGGAATTGCTTGATCGCCTCATCCAGTTGGCCTTTCCTGCCGAGGGCGATGCCAAGATTGTTGTGTGCGTCGACGTAGCCCGGTTCCGAGTGGATGGCTTCCCGATATTGGCTGATGGCTTCGTCCAGTTGGCCTTCATTGTAAAAGGCGGTGGCCAGGTTGTAGTGGGCGAAGGGGTCATTCGGATTGAGGTCAATATATTCCTGGAATTGGCGGATGGCCTCATCGGTTTGGCCATTTTTGACAAGGGCGTTGCCGAGGTTGTAGTAGGGGTCGGCGTAGCTTGGCTGCAACCGGACGGCTTCCTGATATTGGTTGATGGCCTCGTCCATTTTGCCTTGGTTGAAGAAGGCGGTGCCCAACTGGTTGTGGGCAACGGGATTGTCCTCCGTCATCGCGATCGCATGCTGAAAAAGGGCTTCACTATTGCGCCAATATCCAAGCTGTTGCCGCGTCACCACGATGCAGAGAATAATTGCTCCGGCACTGAACCCCGACAAAATCATGCCCCGCTGCGGCCAGTTTTTGATTAATTCGTGGCCGCCCCAGACTATCAGGATCAGCAACCCAATCGACGGGAGATACATATACCGATCCGCCATCGCCTGTTCGCCCACCTGCACCAATCCAATCACCGGCACCAGCGTTCCGACATACCATAGCCAACCCATCAGCAACCACGGCCGGTGCCGCCGCTGCACCCAAAACAGCATGGAAAGACCCAGAATCAAGCCGCCCGCCAACAGCACCTTTTCCACCGGCCAATGGCCGGGGAGCGGATAGAAAACCGCCAGCTTCGTCGGCCAAAAGAGTTTCCCCGGATAACGGCAGTATGAAATCAGAGCGTTCGCGCCGCGTGCGCCAAAAGACAGGTTCACGACGGACATCACGGCACCTTCCTGTTTCTGCACCATAAGAGTCACCACACTTGCCGCGGCTGCCAGCACAAAGAACGGAAGCTTCTCTAAAAGAAGTGAAGCGTGGCGCGTAACGAGTGACGGGAGGGAGCGAAAATTCGTAAATCGTAAATCGTAAATCGTAAATCTTCCCAGCGGCCAGCAATCCAGCAGCAACAGCACGAACGGCCAGGTCACCAGCATCGGCTTGCTCATCAAGCCCAGGACGAAGAAAACCAGGGCCAACTTGTAGTTGAGGGCAGGGCGGCCGCGTTCGGCATCTGAGGGGGTGGTGGCATGGTTTGGTGGGGCGAGGCTACTGACGAGCCGGCTCGCGGGGATCATCGCAGGGCGGGACAGGCTGCTCGCCCCACCGGAGGTTGCCGCCCTCGACTTTCCACCCTCTACGCTCGACTGCCTTTGTGCGTAGCGGACATAAAAAATGAGCGTGAGGAGGCCGAAGCAACCGCTCAATACATCCTTGCGCTCAGCGACCCAGGCGACCGATTCGACGTGCAACGGGTGAACGGCGAATAATGCCGCCACGGCCAAACTTCGCCAAAGGCTCCGAGTCAGTTGCTGTAACAGCAGGAACACCAACGCCGCGTTGAGGGAGTGCAACAGCACATTGATCAAGTGCGGTCCCCACGGGTTCAAACCAAACAGTTGGCAATCCAGCATATGGGATAACATCGTCACCGGATGCCAATTGCCACTCACCGGGTTGCAGAATGCCCATTTCACTGATTCCCAATTCAAACCAGCCAGAACCTGTGGATTGGCTGTGACATAATCCGGGTCATCGTAGTTAATGAAACCACACCGCGTCGCCGGCCAGTAAACTGCCAGCGTCGCCAGTGCCAACAATGCGGCCAGGAGCCACGCGGGAATATGCGGTCCGGCCGTCGCCGGGGCGGATGCTTTCACAAATGTGGGCTTGGATTTGATCGCTGATTTGCCATGGGAATCTTTAAAAATGGTCAGCCCAAAGCAGTCAGGGCTTGTCTAAAAATTCTTTTTTTGTCGTAGCAGCCGACGTGAGTCGGCTCAAATTTCATTGTGAACCTGTAAATCCGCAAGCAGTCAGAGCCGGCTCACGCCGGCTGCTACAATATTTCAGACCTGCTCTCTGAGAATTTCGCATGACTATTTGTAGCGGGAACGGGCGAGCGTTGGCAAGATTGGTCACAAATAAGTGGTGTCCTGGAATGCTTTTGGTAGGGACACCGCGCTGTCCCGCACTGCGGTGTCCCCGGCGGTAAAGCCGCCGGAATTGCGCCCGCTTGGGGCGCAGACGGCGCAGCGCACCGTCCCTACCCTGGTCCGTCCACTTCTTCCGCCCTTTGGCGCGCCGTAGTCCCGTGCGGCGGGACGAAGGCGGCTCGACTCTCGACGTTCGACCCTTGACTGTTTTTTTGTGCCTCTAACCCTCAACCCTCAACCCTCAACCACTTTACTCGTACCCGAACGCCTTCACAAACGGCGCGAGTTTTTCCTGATGCGGCTCGAAGTATTTCTGGTAATTCAGCCAGCGGCCTTTGGCGCGCTTGAAAATCGGCTGCGCCACGTCGGCATAGGTTGGTGAGCGCACTCGCTTGTTCCGCGCGTGTTCGTCAAAACGCAGCACGCGCTCATCCCACACGACGCCGAGAAACTCCAGCGTCTTGCGCGCGACGCCTTCCAAATCCTCCACCATGTCTTCGTAACGGATTTCAAGAAACGGATTGGCAAGCAACGGCTTCAAGGTCCTCCATAATCCCATCATGCCGGCATAGGCTTCCGCGGTGTTTTCCAGATTCAAGTAGGGTGCGCTGCCGGTGTTCAAGGGCACATACGCCTGCATGAAACCGCTTAAACAAATGTCGCGCGGATCGCGTAAGGCCACCAGAAGTTTGGTTTCCGGAAAGACGCGAAGGAAGGCGGGGAAAAGAAAAGTGATGGCGGGATTTTTGTCAATCAACAGCCGGCTCCCGATGGGACCGCCCTGATGCAATTCCACGGCGCGAAAATAAATTTCACGCGACCGTTGCAATGCGCCGGTTTGCGCCGATTCAAGCACGGACAGCATGGGCGTGTCGGGTGGAAAGCTGTTGATGAGCGGTCGGTAGGCGTCGTCGCGGAAAATGACGGTCTCTTCCGCCGAGACGATGTCCGGGTGCGAATCCAGCACCTGTTCCAGCAGTGTGGTCCCTGAACGCGGAAAGCCGCCGAGGAATGCGATGCGTCTGGCCGGCTGGAGCGCCGCACCGGCGTCGCGCCAGCGCTTCAGGATTTCGGGGGTGATGTCCGCTTCGAGTTTTTTGAAGTAGGCGCGGGTTGCCTGCCGCTGGGCAAGAAGCGGCGGCGCGGCGGAGCTTAACAACGCCTTGGCCTCAAGAAAGGCGGACATCGCTTCGTCATAACGTTTCTGGCGGTCGAGAACCGAGCCCAGTTCGTAGAGGCTGCGGATTTTTGTGTCACGGTCGGCGCCTGCGGGAAAAGCGCGGAGCAGCCGTTCCGCTTCCTCCAATTTGCCGTCCTGTCGTTCCAGCCGGGCGAGCACGAGCAGCGCTGGAGCGCAGTTGCCGTCCGACTGCAACGCCCGCGCGATGAGGCTGCGGGCCTCCGGCAGCCGGCGGAGGCGCTCGTAAAGTTCCGCCAATCTGACGATGGTTTCCGGCGAAACATTTTGGTGTGCCAGCGCGCGTTGGAAGTAACGATCGGCCAGTTGGTGGCTGGCAAAGTTAGTAGACATTTGCGCGGCGGTCGCCAATGCGGCGGTTTTGTCCGGCGCAATGCGGACGGCCCTTTCAAAATACTTTTCGGCGGCCGCATAGTTGTAACGGGAACCATGGACCTGGCCCAAT
The DNA here is from genome assembly GCA_963780535.1 of uncultured Verrucomicrobiae bacterium. GTDB lineage: Bacteria > Verrucomicrobiota > Verrucomicrobiia > Limisphaerales > UBA11358 > UBA11358. The sequence continues at coordinate 57,857 of CAWACS010000013.1, read as the reverse complement.
TGGAAAAGGATATTCGAGTTGGCGGGATCGAGGCGGCTGGCGCGTTCCAGAAGCTCGAGGTTCTGCTGGAAGTCCCCTTGTTCCCAGGCCTGCTCCGCAGCTTGCAACAGGCGGGCGATGGAACCCTGGGAAACCAACGATGTTTGCTTCAACTTCATGATGGCCACTCAATCATAAATGTCCCGGTGCCCGGCGCAAGCCGTCTTTGGATCGTGGAACCCTCTGGCGGGGACAGAGGTCGGAAGACGGAAGGCGGATCCTCCTTCGCCATCGATACGACTTATGACGGGATTTTTCCTGTCACACGTCACATGTCAGCTGTCACAGCTACTGATCCGGCGGGGCCAGGAAAGTATGCAGGCCGCAAGGAAATTGCGGGGATTCCAGCCAGTCGACCAGAAGGTTCAGTTCAAATCCGGTAAAGCCAATGGTGGATTGGCGGGTGAAGGAGAGCTGGTTGGGTCCGGTCTGGGTGATGTCCGTCACGCTTTCGCCCAGTCTGGGCGAAATGGCTTTAAGCCAGAGCATGCCTGCCGAATGGGGAGGCAATTGGCCTTTGTGCAGGGCAAAACGAACGAATTGCCCCATGTAAAGCCATTGGTCAATCCGCATACCGGTTGCCTCCGAGTCATGATAAACCAGGTCTGGGCGGTTCAGGGTCGCTTGCAGCGCGTTCGGCGACATGGGGCTGGCGGTCGGACTCACGAGCCCACCGCCATAGACGAAATCCTGGTTGCTGACGGTAATCGACCGCAGAAACGGCATCATATAGGGAGGGCCTTTCCATTCCAAACCGTTGGATTGTTTGGACCGGGCAAAGATCGCGCGTTCGTTGGTGCCAAACCAGGCGGGTTCCTTTTGCAACACCCATCCGGCGAGCCTGTCCACCTCGTTACTGGCGTCCGGGAGCGGTGCCACGAAATAACTTTGCATCGGAAAACCCAATACCGCCCAAACACAGATTTGGTCCGGCGACGGACCGATTTGGAGGTCGTGCCAGGCCGGTGATGATTCCAACCATGGCTTGAAACCCCGAATGAGCGTGAAACTAGCCAGTTGTTCGTCAATCAGGTCGGTTGGAATGTTCCAAGGCGGTAGCGTCAAATCCAGCGGACGGGAAAAATCGAGGGTTCCGCGGGTGACGACATTGCTGCTTTCACCGGTTACGGTGAGGTGAAAGTGGTTGAGAGTTGAAAGTTGAGGGTTGAGAGTTGAAAAGTCGGAGTTGGCAGGGACGGCGCGCTGCGCCGTCCGCGACGCGTCCAGCGGCGCTCCGGTTCCGCCCGCTATTTCGCGGGCGGGGACATCGCAGCGCGAAGTCCCTACCTCAGCCAGGAAGACGCGCGACAGGTTGAGATCGGCTGCGAGCCAGTCATTGGTTGGTCCGACCGGCAACGGAGGCTGGCCCTGCCGGATCCGGGTCAGCAGGTCGTCGAGCAGACCGTTGTGATCCTGGGCTGCTCCAACGATGGTCCATCCGCCCACACGGGTCAGCTCGAGGAGGTTGGGGTCATGATGTTTTTTGAGCGACCAGCCATAACCCGGCTCCGGTGCGGGAACGGGGTGAATGCCGGTCAATGATTCCAAAATCCGGGCGAGATTGATCTGCCACAAGGCGGCGCGCTGATCATCGAGGCGGATGGCCAAAACCAGTTCGCCGAGCTGATTGGAAGTCTGGCGAATTTCCAGGCAGGACTCATCCGCCACCAGGTCGTCCAGCAAAGGGCGCAGAAGCGCGGCGGCATTGGTATCAACGTTGCGATGCAATAACGGCCAGGGCGCGAGGGAAAGTTTGTCCAACGTCTGCCGTTCGAGCCGGCGGCTTTCGGGCAGATTCCAGATCGCCATCAGATGGGCGGTGTTGGATTTCCCGGAAATTTGGTTCATCCCCAACCAATGAACGCGGGCCACGGTTTGCGCTGGAACCGGGAGCGCCGGGGGTTGATCCGGCGGCGCGCTTTCGGTGGATTTTGCACCCCGGCAGCCGGCCAGCAAGACAAAGGCAGCAAACAGGCTGAATCGAATGCGTCGCATGTGCATGATAGACCGTTTATGCCAAAACTGGTTGGCGTTCGCAATTCCAAACCCGGCAACACACGGATTTATTAACCGCCAAGACGCCAAACCCCTTGTAAATTTTGGTCTTTGTGACAATTTAAGCCTCCGGCGTCACAATGGGACACGGTGAAACATCAGGCAACGTGTTACTACTTTTGACACTGCTCGTTTGCCTTTCCCCATCCTGGCCGGATTGCACCGTTAGCCGGATTCGCTGTGCTTGCCGGAACAAATGATCAGGCCGCACATCACCGTAGATTTTGGCGATGATTGCCGGGCCGGTCTTGTCCCCTATCAGCATGGCGATTTCGGCGTCAGAAAGCCCGCTTTGACGTGCCTGCGTGACAAAGTACGAGCGTAGACCGTGCGGCGTTACATGCCCCAGCCCGAGCTCACGGCAAGCCACCGTAAGGCGATTTCTGACTGCCGAACCAGCGCGCGGGGTGTCAGGGTGATATGGCGATGGAAACAGCAAGCGGCCGGTGGTTTGCTCCCGCATCCGGCGCAGCAAAGCCTCCATTTCGGGTAGAATCGGCACCCAGGGCATGATGCCGCGTTTCTCCCTTTTGACCTTCAAAATCTTTTGTTCCCAATCCACCGCATCCCAATCCAACGGCAAAGCCTCACCAATCCTCAATCCACTGTAGGCAAGGAAACAAACCACATCCGCCATGCCATGCTCATTCCTTGCCCGCAGCGAGTGTTCAATTTGCTTTAATCCTTCCGGTGTCGGCGCAACTTCTCGGCAATGCCGGGTGTCCTCTGCTACACTGTAACGGCCTCTGCCCGCCAAGGGGTTTGATTTAAGCACCACCCGTCGCACGGCCAGACTAAACACGTTGCTCAAAGTTGTCAGCTCCAAGTCAACGCTGGGCGTACCCGCTCGCAACCGTTGCCTCTTCTTCCGTATATCATCCGTCTCCGCATCGGCTTGATATCCGCCGCTGATTCTCCAATCGCGGTATCCGTCACAATCCGCCAACGACACTGCCGCCGCTTGTTTACTTCCGAAATATTTCCGCAATGGCTTTAGATAGGCTTGCTCATTCTTGAGTGTGGCCGGACTTTTCGGGCGCCCCTTGCGTGTTCGCATCCCGTCTCTAACGTAGCTGTCCATCAATTCGCCCACCGTGACGCGCTGGCGATGTAGCATGACACCCTTTGCCTCAATGCCGTGTTCCTGCATCCACTTCTCGCCACGCCATTTTTCGAGCCACTTCCGGGCTTCCGCGGGATTGTCGGTACCCGTGCTGCGCCAATTCGGCTTGCCATTCAGCCGCACACGGGCGTAAATGGCACCACCTTTCCGGTAAAGACAATCACCGATCCGTTGAAATATCGGCGGCGCCTTAACGGTTTCTGTCGACGGAAACGTCACGCCACCGCCTCCCGGGGTTGCTCATCCCATGCGGTTTCGACCTTGTGTGAACATGCTTTCATTGCTAGTCTCTCTAAGCCCGCACCGATTCGCGCCTAGTGTCCTTGGTCCGCATGTCTTGACAGGGACGTGCGGGTGTTGTTCTGGTACAACTCAGACTCAAATTGTGTGATTAGACTTATGTTAACGAAAGTTAGGATGGTGTCAATGACATTTGTTAACAAATATCTAATGTTTCTATGAAAAAGAAAATGGGCCGGCCCAGGTTGTCCAAAACGGGCGTCGCCGTCCTCTTTGCCGTTCGATTGCCACCCGAAGAAGCGCAGGAAGTGGCGGCGGCTGTCCGTGATTCCGGCCAACAAAGACCAGATTGGCTGCGGAAGGCACTTCTCAGCGCGGCCCGCAAGAAATGACTGGCCCAGTGGGAGATCCCGCCCGGTGTCAGTTCCGGCGGCGGCGACGCTTGCCTGCCTTCCAAGATAACAATAACACTTTAACATGCGGTAACTCCAATTCGGTTACGACGATTGAACGTTCCCAGCCTAGGCTTACGACGAATCCGCGCTATGGCCACTCAACTCATGGCGCTGCAAGAACGCCTTCAAATCACTCTCGCGCACACGCACAACACCCCCTACGCGGACAACTTTTAAGCCGCGCTCTGCCTGCCAGCGCCAAATCGTGCTGCGGCTGACGCCGAACAAGTCTTGCACCTCTTTCAACTCCAAGAAGCAGTCGTTAGATTTCATCTGGTCACAATTCATTTTCAATCCGCGTCCGTGGCCAAAATGGCGACCTCGCGCGTGGAGTAGTTCGATAGCGTCGCCACTTGCCCCGCCAGGAGGCACGTCGGAACATCCTTTGCTGCCCAGGTCGGCAGCGCCGCTTGGATTAGTTAGATTGTCGTTTCGCATAATCAATCCTTGGAAAGCTTGCTGTGCCGTTGGGGCGTCATGAGACCGGTGCGCCACTCACGGATTTCAGTCGGCATTTTGTTTTTTGTCAGGTTCTTCTTGCTCCTGCTGGTGGATCCAGGAATGAGCCTGGTCTGCCACCTTCCGCAAAAGCAACAAGTCATCGCGGCCGAAACTTTGCGTCGCGGCCCACTTGTCATCTTGCTTGAATAAGCGGCTAAAAGTGACGTTGTGGCGGACACCTGTTTCAGTTTGGTTTCTCCAGACGGCTGCCTTGATGCTGCCGAGCCGGACCTCATGTGTCGGACGTGTCGGTTGTGTTTTCATTTTTGTGTTTTTTGTTGTGTTGTTGTTGTTTCAGAAACTTGTGAACTTTTTTTATGGCATACGGCGATTGATAGGCGGCGCGGGTCGCGCCTCAACAAAAGTTTCGCCCTCGGCACGAGGTCGTGGAACAAGCCGCTCCGTTTCTACTCGATTGTCGATTGCATCAAGCCGCCGGGTACGCAAGCCGGCACGCTGTACCTGCGCTTTGATGAAAAGCGCGATGGCTGCGACGGAAAACCAGCATGCCAGCACAGGGTCGAGAAGCAGCACCAGGCACGCGATCAGACAGCACAGAACCGGTTCGAGGTATTGTTTGACCGTGGTCGTGTCCAGAGGCAGCTCTCGCCAAAACGGCCAGGGTTCACCACTTGAGTATGCGGAGCATCCGCTTTTTCTGCTGCTCGCCGGATTCCTTGTCTTCAAGGTTCGTCTGTTTCCAGAAGACGACGGGACATGATTTCTCGCCCTTGCGCACGGCGCCGCCAAGCTGCAATGCCTGTCGGAAGGTGAGCCAGAACGGTGATTCATAGCTCATGGCCAGCAGCAGGAATACATTGATGCCGCGATACGGCTTTTGACTGACGAGATTCCGGGGCAACCCCGTGCGGGCCTTCCACGGCTTCTGCCAGGGGACAGTGCCTTGCGCCAGCAAAGCGACGATGCGTTCGGTGATCCGCTCATAGATGTGAGCATTCATGGGATATTTCCTTTCAATGTGCTTGGGGTGAACTAATGACGGACTCAAAGAAGATGAGCCGCCTCCAGTAAAGCATCCTAACACGAGCAACGAGTTTTTGTGAAGGGGGCGGCTAAAACAGATGGTGCGGCATCATCAATGAAAAAACCGCTCACACTGGTTGGGTATCCATGGACGCCGGTTTTTGTGAAAAGGGGCGTTTGCAGCCTGGGTGATGACCATTACTCCAGGCGAGAAGCTTTTAGAGTGGCCTCTGGGAGCTTTGGGAGGTCAAGCAGTCGCCGCCCGCCGCGGCTCTGTCACATCACACGGCAGCCAACACCTCACGCCCTTGCCCCTGCGCTCTAGCGGCGCGCGCCGCAGGACGCTCCGCGACGGAAAACGCCCTGAAGAGCGACTAAGGCGATGCGCGGGGACAACAAAAAGGGCCTCCTTCGTAAGAAAGAGGCCGCGTGATCAGTAATCTTCCGGCAGCAAGACTGTCGTCACCGAACGGTCAGCTTCCGTGATGATCCAGAATTTCGTGCCATTGGCAGCGCGATATGCGGACAAAATCCGCATTCCTTCCGCCACGGCGTCGTCGTTGGACTGTTTATCCTCGGCACAAACATCGCCCCAATCGCCGCCCACATGCCGCTGCAATGCTGCCATGATGTCATCGTGGGTGATATGGTCGAGGGCATTGGGCGTCACCACCAGTTGCCCCAATGGAAATGTTGGACAGGGGAGTGCGCTCATAGCCCAAAATCCTCCATGGTGGCAGCAATCCCGTCTTCATCGTCGCCCAGGATTTCAACGATGCCGGCCTTTAATGCCGCCTTGTCCGGGTCGCCACAGGTCGTGCAATGAACGTCCATGATAGCCTCCGTTCACAGGAACAACTGCCGCACCTCGTCAGCCGTCAGATGTTCGGGTTGTGTGCCGGGTTCCTCGAACAGATGGATTTTGGCGAAGCAGAATTTGGCCAGCCGGCCTGCGATTTCCTCTCGCGCCGCCTGCCCCGCCTCGTCTTCGTCGAGCATGACGACGACGCGACTGTTGCCGTTGGTGTGTTTCCGAATCAACCCCTCCTGTGCTGGCGACAGGGAACTGCCCATGAGCGCAACCACATTCCGATAGCCATGCTGGTGAAGCATGATGCAATCGAAGAAGCCTTCGACGATGACCAGTGGACGTTCCGGCGTTTCCTTGCTGGCACGATCCAGATTGAATACTTCCTGCCCCTTCCGAAAGCCGGTGGGGAGTTTGTATTTCGGCGTGCCCTCGGGCGGGTCACCCGGCCAGCGTCCGGCGTAGGCGACCAATTCGCCTTTGGCGTTGTGAATCGGAATGACGATGCGGCCAATCATCAAACCCTTGTCGCCGGTGAAATAGCCAAGACCGAAATCAATGACGGCTTCCTGGCTGATGCCCCGTTCCGCAAAATACGGATGCGCGCGATCCAATTTCTCCAGCTTGAATTTCAAGGGCGGATTGGGCGCGTTATCGTCCGGCCTGGGTGCCGTTGCCGGTGCCGATTTGGCCTTGGCGGCGGGTGTCGGGGAAGCATGTTCTTCCGTTTCCGGCGCTGACTGCCCGTTGGTTTTTACGTCTTCCAGCGGGATGTTGAACCATTCACAGGCTTTGATGGCCGCGTCGTGAATGGACACGTCCTCCTTTTTGGCGATGAAGTCCAGGACGTTGCCGCCCTGCTTGCATTCGCTGAAGCAATTCCAGAGGTTTTTTTCGGTTTCTACCCGGAATTGTGTGGGATTGCTGCCGCCGTGAATCGGGCAAGGCCCGCTCAAGCGGGTGCCAATGCGTTTGAACGTGTCGAGAACACCGTAGTGACCCAACACCATTTCCATGGTGATTCTGGATCGAACTTTCCGAAAATTTACGAACGGTTTTTTAGGCATAGGAATACTCCTTTCAATGTGCTGTTTCAGGGGAACAAAACCGGGGAATCCGGCTTCTGATCGCACCCTAGCACGGAATAAAAAAACAAACCAGGGGCGCAAACAGCAGGCAACAAAAGGACGATTATGTCAAAGTTGCGGTCTGTTCAGTCCGGCAAGTCTGACACGGAATCGTGAGGATGTCGCCGTGCTTGGCCAGTGACGCCGCGTCGAGGAACAGAAAGAGGCCATGTCCGTGGGCCAACCCCTGGCATACTTCAATTATCCCTTGAACCCGTTGGCTGCTGGTGGTGACGGTCAAAACACGAAACCGCTGCCAACCGAACCGGGTGCGAGGAAGGTTTTGGGACCAGGTCGCCTCGTAGGCGAGCAACTTCCGCTGGAAACTGGTCCGGTCGAGGTCGCTGCGGGTGATGGGCATGGTGTCGCGGTCGGCTTCGAGGAAATACCAGCATTGTTTCCCGTTGACCTCTAGGCCAAAAACTCGGTCGGGGATGACGCCGCATTTTTGACGCTGGCCGATGTCCACCTTCCATTGAAACGGTTCGCGCATATTCGGGATGCGCAAATCGTCCGCCGACAGCAACCGGATGTCTTTCCGGTTCCGGCACGCCAGTTCGACGGCCACCATGATGTCGGAAACCAATAGGGCGTGCTCAAGGAACAATCTACCGACGCGGCTTTTCTGCTTCCAATCCAACTGATGGAATTGCAGAGACAATTCCCGTTTCAGCCAAGCTGCGCCTTTGTTGCCCAAACCGTAGGCGATCCGACGTGAGCCGCTTTGATAATAATCAATTTGACAGCGCGGACGTTCCAGGTAGCCGTGATGGTAAAGCCGCTGCAACCGCCGCAATACCTGCTGCCGGCTGCCGGCGCTTAACGCCACGATATGATCGGAACGAAGAAACCGGTGGCGTTGGAGGCATTTCAAAATCTCTCCGTCACGGCTGGTCAACCGTAGCGGCGGAATGGCAGGCGAGCGTTTGAAACGGGGAAGGCGGGCGCGCTCCATTCGTCCATTTTAACACAAATCCGGACGGTCATTTCCGTTTGGCAATTGTGGATGCGCGGCGAGCTTGCTTGAGCATTTCCTCGAATTTGATACCGAGAGCCGATGAAAGTCTTAATACGGTGTCCAAAGTGGGGTTGCGCTCCTCCTTCTCGACAAAGGTCACCGTCTGGCGGGAAAGGCCAGCCCGCGCTGCCAGAGCGTTCAAGGAAAGATTCTGCCGCTGGCGCTCTTCCCGAATCAGGCGGGCAACATGCGAACACATGGCCTGTCGCAAATGATTTTCGGTCACGAGCAAAAAGTATGCGAAAAACACTTGACTTTGTATGCTACTATAGTAGCAGTATAAGTATGTTCTTGAAACGACTTGGCCCGGACCCGCACGCCAACGGCGCAAAAAGCGTCGGTGGCGACGGGTGTCCCGACATTTGGGAACTCGACAATGGTGACTTTGCCATCATCGGCATCGACATCACCGAGGCCACAGTTGGCGAAATTGCCGCCTACGGCCGGCTGCGGACGGGATGAACGAATTATCCGCCTGCCACGCAATCTGCTGGTGAACGCCAAGCGGGACATTCCCGATTGCCTGTGATTTTGTGGTAAAATGGCGGCATGGAACTTTGGGGCTGGCTTGCCAACAATTCATTCAATCTTTTAAGCATCGCTGGTGTCATCGGCAGCTTGTGGTTCACGGCCATATCACTGCGTTCGGAAACCAAGACCCGGCGGATTGCCAATCTGCTTGCCATCACTGCCAGCCACCGGGAAGTCTGGAAAACTTTTCTCGATGACAAAGGCTTGGCTCGGGTGCGTGACGCATCGGCGAATACGACCAAGCAGCCGGTTACCGACGCCGAACGGATGTTTGTCATATTCGTCATTTTTCACATGAGCAGTGTATTTTATGCAATGAGCAATCAACTGGTCGTTAAGGTGGAAGGCTTGCGTCGGGACATCGCGCAATTCTTTTCGCTGCCGATTCCGCGCGACGTATGGGAAAAAGTCAAAGTCCTCCAGAACGACGATTTCGTGGCGTTTGTGGATTCCTGTCGGAACTGGAAATAGCCAATTTGCTCAATTTGGATTCGACCCGCGTTCGCGCCGTGGCAAATTTCTGGCGCGAGTTGGCGATATGGGCAACCGCCCGGCCGGTGCTATTGTCCAACGGTTGCAGCGTCGTCCCCTTGAACGGCTCTTTGTTCGTGCCATCCTCCAAAATCCTGCTGAGCACATTGAACCGTTCCAAATCCACGAACTGCTGGGCGATGAACGCATTGGCAAATTCCTTCTGCAACACCTCGGCGTCCGTGTTGCCGACACGGAATGAAAACAGCGTGCCGACGTTGCCGAATACTGACTGCCGGATGGGCAGGGGAATCTGGTCAACGTATTGATGCGATAGCGTCAGGCACAACCGGTATTTCCTGGCCTCGGCGAGGATCGCCGCAAAACTGTCGGTGGTGAAATTCTGAAACTCGTCAATGAACAGGTAAAAATCCCGGCGTTCGTCCTCCGGCTGGCCGGCTCGCCGCATGGCTGCCAGTTGAAACTGTGTCACCAATAGCGAGCCGAGCAGGTTCGCCTTGTCATGGCCGATTTTGCCTTTGGACAGATTGGCGATGAACAGCCGCTGGTTGTCCATGATGAAAGGGAAGCTCACCTTGCATTTGACCTGGCCGAGAATGTTTCGCATGACGGGATTCAACATAAACTGGCCGAGCTTGTTTTGAATCGGGGCAATCGCCTCACGCCGGAACCGTTCGTCGTAGCCGGCGAATTCATATTCCCAGAATTCCTTGATGAACGGGTCTGTGATTTGCCTGATCACACGTGCCCGATACATTTCATCCGTCAACATCCGATTCACACCAAGAAGGGAGGTGTTCTGGCAATCGAGCAGGGCGGCGATGGCGTTGTATAAAATATATTCCATTCTTGGCCCCCATGAATCCGGCCAGATGCTCTTGAAGGCGCCGACAATGCCGGATGCCAACAGATGCCTTTCATCCTTTGGCACGTTCGCCAGCAAATTCAGGGCAACGGGGAATTCCAAATCGGACGGATTGAAATAAACCAGGTGGTCGGTGCGCCAGCGGGGAATGTGGCTCAACAATTCCTCGGCCAAATCACCATGCGGGTCAATCAAACCGACGCCATGCCCCATCGCGATGTGCTGCAAAATCATGTTTCGCAATAGCGTCGTTTTTCCCGAACCCGTCTTACCGATGACGTAGATGTGCTGCCGCAAATCCGGCAGGGAAATCCCGAAGGGAATCGTTTTCCCCCAGCTTTCATGCGTGCCGATCAGGATGGATTCGTCATTCATGATTGCAGATTCAGCCGCCACTCCCGGCCATTTAATGGTTCCCCGGTTGTGGTAGGAACCATTGACAGGTGAAACGCCGCACCGGCGCAAAGGCGTTTCCATGGCTGTGATGAGACCATTGGCAAACGCTGTTGGGTGCGAGCCAACGGGGTAATGGCGGCTGAATCCGAAACCCGAAGAATTCCGAAGTATTGTAGCACCCGCTTACGGTGCAAGCCAACTGCCGCTCTGAGGGGGTCGGTTAGGGGCCAGTTCAAGGCGAAAAATCCGCATCACACCAACCAAGCCATGCCAAAAGGCGAGTCCATCAATTACATTGGGCATGCTAATTTATCCGGTGGCGTGGCAGCATCCTTACGGAGGTGATTTTGCGACCGCCGATTCATGGTTTGCGGCAGCACGGGTTTTCGAGACCTGGACGAACCACAAATAACCGAATCCTCGCAAATTGCTGGTGCCCAAACACACGCCTCAGCGTGTCAGACCTTGATAATCTTTGATGTTTGCTTTTTAGACAATTAACCGATACATATATCGACAAATATGGCGTGGAAACCATTAAGTCTCCATTTTAGGCAAACTTATGAAGGCGGTTACCGCTATTTGGATAAGTGTGGAGAGTTCATGGTTGCTGCCACGCAAAAACTGAACTTTATAGCAGGGGATATAAAACCTACAGGTGCTAAACTCGAAATTCCCGAAAAAGGTCTTACTGCAAACTGCGACTCAAACGATCTCACGCTATTTCAGGAACTTCCAAGTGACGACTACGGATATTTTGCAAAACTTTGCACGGAAACGGCAACATTAGTATTAGCACACTTCCAGCCTCTAAATATTGTTAGGAACGGCTTTGCTGTGAAGGAATATTGGGCATTTCCTAGTGCCAAAGAAATGTATTCTGCGAGTCTTAATTTGAATGGTGCCTTTCAAAACCAGATCGGTAAAGTTATTGGAATGGTTCCTGACCAAGATAAGCTTGATTATATGTTCACATCGGGAAGCAAAGATTTGCACGTAACTGTGCAACCAGTAACATTTGAAAGGACGCTTTTGAGCAAATACAATGCCGGTGCTCAAGCAACTAAAGACGTAAAAGGCCGTATTGAGAGACGTAATGAATTCGCCGAGCGCATAAATAAGAGCTTTATTGTGTCGCATGCAATAGTTTTGGAGCTAGACCTGACAGTAAACAATCCACCGGAGAGCTTTTCTTTAGATAAGCATTTTATTGAGCTAAAGCAGAAAAGTGATTTGGTGAAACAATTATTAAAAGTCAAATGAGCACAGCAACACAAGAAAGCAGCTTTCTTCGCATTTCACCTGATTATAATGATCAGCCGACTCGCCGATTTGCTTTGCCCACCACAGCAGAAAAAGTAAGTGAAGAAGAAGGATTTTCAATTCGCTATTCTTCTAGTCGACACACTAACCAATCGCAGTCGAAGTTAAATACACGTGTTTTGCGCAGGCTGAGCGGTTACTTGACGGAGGTGCAGGGGAAAAATGCTCTAGTTACGTTTGTTGAAAACGGCGAAACCTTCCAATATGACATGCCGTTTGAAAGACTTCATAAATGTGGGGTTGAAATGGTAAATCAGCCGTTTGAAATGGACGAAATTGAAATGCAGACGGATGATGGTTTAGTTGTAGGCTATCGGTTCCGACCCTTGGCAAAAGTTTCTGATGCCTATTGTGAGACGCTTAATTTCGATGAACAACGAAAGCGCAAACGTGACCTCATCCTCAAAACAATTACAAAAGTTAAGGCTTGATTTCTACGAATCTGGTATAGGCGAAACTATCATCATTACCTTTCCGTCGGGAGGGCTCGGTATCGTCGATGCGCACCCTTCAAAAAATGCTGGCCGGCCAGCAATCCTAAAATTAATTGAGGGAAAGCAAATTCATTTCGTATGCCTTACGCATCCCCACAAAGATCACGGAAGTGATTTGGTCCCTGTGTTGGAGAAGCACACGGTCATTAACTCATTCTGGCATACAATTTATGACATTCCTGCGTTTGTTTACGGCATCGAGGAAACTGTCAATTTCCCTAGCGCGGTGCGAGAGTATGCTTCGAAAATGAATCAAGATTGGGGTGAATTTTTCGTGGATATTATTGGAGCGGTGGTTCAGCGGGATATTCCTAGGCACGAATTGCGAAGCAATCAAATGCCTGAGGACATTGACGGGGTAGAAGTTCACTGCCTTAGTCCGGACGAAAATGTGCAGAATTCGTTTTTCAAAACCTATCGAGATAAACTGAAAAATACGAAAATTAAACTGCCCGACCCAAATTTGCTTTCCGCCGTTCTGGCACTGCGATTTGGTGAAAGTGTTGTGCTGCTAGGAGCTGACGCTCTCAAAGAAAATTGGACGAGTGCTCTGAGAAATTACCACAAACGAGGCTTACCCAAGGCCAGAATTCTCAAAGTGCCTCATCACGGAGCCAGAAATGCACTCGATCTGGGTAAAAACGCTAAAACTTACTTGGACGTATGTTCTCACCAGCCAAATGCGAAGGCGGTTATTTTCGCGGGTGACGCAAAGCACCCAGACGGCGATGTTTTTGACAAGATTCGATCACGGGCTGACACCATTTGTTTGTCGAACGGTCGAAAGTCGACGTTTGTTAAACCAAATCCGTTAAACTTGCAGTTGCCAGGCGCTTCATTCGTTTATCCAGCGCCTGTATGCAACCCTGTAGTTAGTTTTGAACTCGATGCCCATGGCAACGTCTCCGTTATTGCCGGTGCAATGTGCCAACAAGGGTGCACCCCTCAAAACATGTCCGGTTCGACCGTACCACCAAATTAGCCGTTAAAAGAGTTCCAAAGCTCTTCGTTTTGTGTCGGGTTTCCCTGGATAGTTGGGCAGCGCGGCACGGCTTCGCCCAACCACGCCTGCTTTCGAGTCAGCCGGTAACTGCTTACACGCTTGGTTCTTCCAATGGCGTGATGGTTCTGGCCATCGGCAGCCGGGAAGCGACTTGGAACGGAATTGAAATCCATCTCGGGTTTGGACCTCAAATCATTGACGGTCAGATCTGCGTATACGGGCTTGACTTGCAGAAAAACGTGGAACCATTGCTGTGCGACCCGCCGTTGGCATTTCCTGCTACCAAAGGCATAATTGTCATTGATCCGGGCCACGGCGGCAGCAATGTGGGCACGCACAGCATCCTGGGCGGGCGGTTTGAAAAGGAATTCACGCTGGATTGGGCGAAGCGGCTTGCGCCATTACTTGAACAGGAGGGCTGGCGAGTGTTATTGACGCGCACCAAGGACGTGTACGTGACCAATGCCGACCGCGTTATTTTTGCGAATAAACATCGCGCCGATTTGTTCATCAGCCTCCATTTTAACTCGGACGCGCCTGACAAAACGCCGACTGGGATTGAAACTTATTGTCTGACTCCGACCGGAATGCCTTCAACTGTGACCCGCGGTTACGCAGACCCTTGGTTCGCGCGTTATCCAAACAATTCCTACGACGCCCGAAATCTGCAGCTCGCTGTCCGGTTGGAAGGCGCGTTGGTCCATGCCACCGGGATGGAAGACCGCGGCGTCTGTCGGGCTCGTTTCATCCAAGTGCTGCCGGGACAGCATCGTCCGGCGGTGCTCATTGAGGCGGGTTTTCTATCCAATCCGGGCGACGCGCGGCGAATTGAAACGCCGGCATTCCGGCAGAAACTGGCGGAAGCAGTCGCGGATAGCTTTAGCTCCGAAGCCAAAGCGACAGCCCGTTGAAATTCCGAGCAATCTATCAAACGAAGAAATCCGCAGCCCTGCTGCAAAAGGACTTGTCCAAAGCAGAATTGGAAGCCATCGCTATGCAGCGATCAATTTCAGTTGCCGCAGGTCCGGAGTGCGGGACTGATTTGCACCATCCAGTGCCGCACAATTCCAAATGACCGCAAAGGCCGCCGCGCGGAGATTTAGCCTAAGCAGAGAAGTTTTGTCATTTAACCATGGCCAAACAGGGAATGGCTCAATGAGGCCGTATTTTAATGTCGCACAATAATACTTGTACGACGTGCCGTTGAAAGTTGGCTCAACCGAGCCGCCGTTTGGAATGCATTTCTCGATCTGGAATTTCCAATATTGGCGAAATATTATGGCGTAGTGATTGTACTACCCGCATTCGGTATGCGGGCGTTGAATCTCGAACTTGTTAGATCGCCGACCCTTGACTCCGGCAGAAATGTGTGGTGGGGTGCATTTCCATTTTTAATGGCTTGCGACTTGCCCGATTTCGATCACTGGCAGTTCATATTTCTGCAACAAAGCTCGTATTGCCGCGCGCAGTTGTTCGTCAGTTAACATGGCCTGAAGCCAGAGCATGAATTCAGTCTGCTGTGTTTGCATGGTTTTTTCTTAAAAACTCCCTTAATAACTGAATATTCTTAATCTGAATATTCTTCTATAGAGTGAAGTTAGCCAGCTTACCTCCAGATGTCGGCTGGCTTACTTCTTGAAGTAAACCTGTTTACCTCTGGATGTTTTATCCACAGGTTGCTTCACCTGAAAATGAATGGTGTAAATGTTGGTTTTCCCCTGTCCCCGGCGCTGGATTGACACCAAGCGGGGGCAGCGTCTTCCGGATCATGTCGGATGGCACGTTCACCAATTTATATTCATTCACCGGCGGGAGTGATGGCGCTTTTCCCTATTCCGCCCTGGTGCAGGGCAGTGACGGCAATTTCTACGGGACCACGTACAGTTATGGCAATTATCATGACGGTACGATTTTTGAAATAACGACCAACGGCAATGTAACGCCGCTAATTTCGTTCACGGGCACGAGCGGTTCTTATCTGGGGGCAAATCCGCAAGGTTCCCTGGTGCAGGGGTCGGACGGCAATTTCTACGGCACAACCTATGACGGCGGCGCTAACAACAAAGGCACGGTCTTCCGCCTCAGCCTGCCGCTCCCGCCGGTCTTCAAATCGGTCGCTAACAATGCCGGGACGGTTACCTTGGTCTGGAGCGCCGTGGCCGGGCAGTCCTATCAATTGCAGTACACCACCAATCTGGCGCCGGCCGCCTGGAATAATCTGGGCGGCGCCCTGACGGCCACCAATGGGTTGATGATGACCAATTCCATCGGAACGGACCCGCAACGGTTTTATCGGGTCGTATTGCAGTAATCCTGCTTCCCGATAACAACGCTCGAACCCGGGAGCGCCGGCATCCTGCCGGCGGGCTTTTCAACCCGCAGCCACGGGACAGGCCGCCCGGAGGCTCATTATTTACGATTTACGATATTCGATTTACGCGCTCGCGTTCAGATCGGGAATGGACTCGTAAATCGTAAATCGCACATCATCAATGGCGACGATTTTTTGGCAGTGTCCTTATTTCGGTAGGGCGCGTCACTCCGTGCGCGCCGCTTTCGGCGTTTGTGGCGGGCAGAGGATCACCGCAGGGCGGGACAGGCTGCCCGCCCTGCCCAAATTTTGAGATAAGGACACTGCCAATTTATTTTGCGGAAGTCTTGGCCGCTTCGATCAATTCCCAGAACTTGGGATTTTCCTGGAGGGCTTCGTCCTCGGCGGTTTTGAGCCCGGTCCGGAAATAGAAATCCTTGAGCGTGTGCCGGCTCACAATCCGGTGCACCAGCACGCCCAGATCGTGCCGCTCAAAATAGACGCGGTAGTCGCCCACGCGAAACCGGTGCAGGATGCGTCCGCCGCGTTCCAGCTTGCCGAATTCGTCCAGTTCCGTGCCGCGCACCTGCTGGGGCAGCCCGCGAAAATCGCCAAGGATCTGCAACTGCAGTTCCTTGGGCATCCGCGCCAGTTCGGCGGCGCTGATCGGCGTGAAAATGATTTGGAATGTGTTCATTGAACACGTTGAGGGTTGAGGGTTGAAGGTTGAGAGTCAAGTCTTGGTTGAGGGATTTCGGAAAGTTGAGGGTTGCCAGTTGAGGGATGAGGGTTTAGAAGTTTTTGTTACTGACCCTTAACCCACAACCATTAATCTTCAACCACAAGCATGTTCAACTTTGAAAAATTAGAAGTCTGGCAGGAAGCAATTAACTTTGCAGATCTGGTTTATGACGTTACGCGGGCTTTTCCTGAAACTGAAAGATTCGGTTTGACGAATCAATTGCGCCGGGCTGCTGTTTCCATCTCGTCAAATCTTGCCGAAGGCAGTTCCCGATCATCGCGGCCGGATTTTGCGCGTTTCGTTGAGATTGCAACGGGTTCATTATTCGAGGTCATTTCCCAGGCAAACATTTCACAACGGCAGGGATTTCTGGCCAAGGCCGATTTTGATCGGCTGTATTCCGCCTGCGAAAGGCAAAGCAAGATGTTGAGTGGATTGAGAAAATCACTCCTTGGACATGCCCTCTGACCCTCAACCCTCAACTCTCAACCTTCAACCACTGAGACTGGTAGCGCGTACGGGAGTCGAACCCGTCTTTCCGGATTGAGAATCCAGCGTCCTAACCGATAGACGAACACGCCACTTGAGCCATGTTACCTCTCCCGTCGATGGCCTGTCAATGTCGGCGCCAGCCCGGGCAGTGGTAAAAGTTGGTGGGGCGAGGCTACTGACGAGCCGCGTCTTGCAAAGTGTGCCCGGCTCGCGGGTACGCTCGCCCCACCGAACGATGCAAACATACCACCACCTGTTATTTACGATATACGATTTACGCGCGCAATGGGGTGGCGGATCGTAAATCGTAAATCAAATATCGTAAATGGAGGCGGGCCGCTACTCAATATCTTCGCCCAGTTCGACGTTCCAGTAGGCGAGGTCGATGAAGTGCTTCCAACTGTCGTGCCGGTGCAGGCTGAAGTTGATCTGCACGAACGGCCGCCACTTGGGCCGCTTGGGTTTGCGGATGAGATGCAGCGCGGCTTCCTGCGGCGTGCGGTTGGCCTTCTGGGTGTTGCACTCGATGCAGGAACAAACAATGTTTTCCCACGTCGTCGGCCCGCCCCGGTCGCGCGGGATGACGTGGTCCAGGTTCAAATCCTTCCGGTCGCACACGCGGCCGCAGTATTGGCAGGTGTTCTTGTCCCGCTCGAAGATGTTGTGGCGCGTGAACTTGACTTCCTTCTTCGGCAGCCGGTCGTAAATCAGCAGCAGGATGATGCGCGGCACACGGACGCGGAAGGAAATGGCGCGCACGGATTCCTCGTGCGGCGCGTTTTCCGAGAGATCGCGCCACTGATCAAAATTAAACGTGTGAAACGAACCGTCGTCGCCGTCCAGTACCACCTGGGCGTGGCCTTGAAACAACAACGCGAGCGCGCGCCGGGCGGTGCAGACGTTGACCGCCTGCCACAGCCGGTTCAAGACCAGCACGTGCTGGGTTAGCGCAGTGTTCATGGCGCGTTTTAAGTGGCGGAACGATAACAGAGCCGGCGGCCCGGGTCAATCGGCGAGTCGGCGGGTCGGCGTGCTGGGGTTACAGTCTGGTGGGGCGGAGGCTGCCGACGAGCCGGGCTTTGCAAAAGGAGTGCTGCGGCTCGCGGGGATCACCGCAGGGCGGGACAGGCTGCTCGCCCCACCAAGAAGAAAGGCTCTGGTTAGGTGGGGCGAGCGTCCTCGCGAGCCGGCTCGTCAGTAGCCTCGCCCCACCAAAACGGACCAGTACCGTCGGCGTTGCCAAATCGCATTCGCTTGGAGTATTTTGCAAGCATGAAACGCCTGGCCGTATTTGTCGTCATGATTTTGGGCCTGCTGCCGCCGGCGCGCGCGCAGGAGAATCCCGACGACCAATACCTCATCATTTACGCCCTCATGCAGCAGGCGGACACGTTCGACAATGCGGGCGAACCGCGCCGGGCCTTGGACGATTACGTCGAGGCGCAGAACGACCTGCAACGATTCCATACGGCGTTTCCGGACTGGAACCCCAAGATCATCAATTTTCGGCTGGATTATCTGGCGGAAAAGATTGCCGAAATGACCGCCAAGCTCCCGGCCACGAACCTCCCACCGGCCGCGGCCCCGGCGCCCGTGACGCCGGGGGCAACCCCGGGTGCGCCTCCGGGAGCGGTCGCGGCGGCAGCGGCGGCCAACGCCGAACTGGAATCGCAACTCGGCGCCCTGCATGAGCAGATCAAACGATTGCGAACCGACAACGAAACGTTGCAGGCCAAATTGAAGGAGGCCCTGGCGGTGCAGCCGGCGACGGTGTCGCCGGGCGAATTGGCCCAGGTCCAGGAGCAACTCCGGTTTTTGATGAAGGAAAATGATTTGCTGAAGGTGAGCCTGGGGCAGGGCCGCGGCAACGCGGCGGCGGGCGTGGATGCGAAGACCTTTGAACTCTTGCAACAGGCGCTGGCCGAGGCCAACCAAAAGCTGGCCGCTCAGACGGCGCGAGCCGACCAGTTGGCCCTGGAAAACCGGTCGCTGCAAGCCCGCCTGCAGTCGTTGCTGACGAGCGCGGACGCCGCCGAGGCCTTGCGCCAGGAAAATGAATTGCTCAAGAAAGAGGTGGCCAGCCTCAAGTCCGCCCCGGCGATCGTCGCGCCCGCCGGCATTCCGGCGGCCGAGCTGGCCCGGGCGCAGGCACAGATTGCCGCCCTGCAATCGGCGGCGGAGGTGAACTCGCTGGAAAAAATCGCGTTGGAAGACCGGGTGACCAGGTTGCAGGGCGCGGCGGCGAACCCGGCGCCGGCGGCGGGGCCCGGTTCGGCGGAATACGAGGCGCAAATTCGCGGGCTGAAACAGGAGCGCGACGATTTGCTGGCCCGGCTGGGCGACGCGAACCAGAAGCTCTACGGTCCCAAAGGCCAGAACGCGGCGGCGCAGATCGACGCCCTGGCGCAACAGGTGGACACGTTGCGCGCGCGGATCGCGGTGGACGAGGCCCAGCCGATCCCCTATACGCCGGAGGAACTGGCGTTGTTCAAGCAGTCGTCACCCCAATTGACCGCCAATCCCAACGCGGAAAAGAAATCCGTCCGGGAGCTGCCCGCCGGCGCGGCTTCGCTGGTGGCCGAGGCGCAGAATTACTTTTCCACCCGGGAATTCGGCAAGGCCGAGGCGGATTATCAGCAAATTTTAAAGCAGGACGAGAACAACGGGCTGGCCCTGGCCAACCTGGCCCAGATCGAGCTGGAGGAAAACAAGCTGGACGACGCGGACAAGCACATCCAGGCGGCGCTGGCGCAGACTCCGAACGACGCCTACAACCTGACGGTCCTGGGGCGGATCCGGTTCAACGAGGCGCGCTACGACGAGGCGCTGGACGCGTTGAGCCGCGCGTCCAAACTCGACCCGCAAAATCCGGACATAGAAAATTACCTGGGGGTGACGCTGGCGCAAAAAGGGTTGCGCGCCCAGGCGGAAACGGCGTTGCGCCGGGCGGTGCAACTGGATCCCAACTACGGCGCCGCGCACAACAATCTGGCGGTGATTTACCTCACCCAGCAGCCGCCCATGGTCGAACTGGCGCGCTGGCATTATGAGAAGGCGCTCGCCGCCGGCCAGCCCCGCAACCCGGCCCTCGAGAAAATGCTGACCGACCAGGGCGCGCCGGTGAACCCGTAAGGGACCGTTGAAGGGAACTCTGCAAAACCGGCGTAGCGGCTTTCGGCAGAAAGCCGCATTTATTAATTTGCAAAAGTTTCCGGCGCTCTGCCGAGTCGCCGCTACGATGCCCTGGAAGCTTTTTAGAGGTTCCGTGCAATGTTGACGTCGCTGGCCATCCATTTATCCATCAATCCCATCATCCGTTAATCCATTGCCTGCCATGCTTCGCCAGCTTTCCCACGAACTGATCATCGCCACGCGCCAGCGCGGCCTGCATGAGTTCACCCGCGAGGTCGAGGCGTGGGTCGGGCGGAACCGGTTCAAGGAGGGGTTGCTGACGATTCATCTCCAACACACCTCGGCTTCGCTGTTGATCCAGGAAAACGCCAGCCCGGATGTGCGGCGCGATTTGGAGTCGTTTTTTAAACGGCTCGTGCCCGACGGCGACCCGCTGTTTGAACACACCCTGGAAGGGGCCGACGACATGCCGGCGCATGTCCGGACGGCGCTCACGACGGTGAATCTGGGCATCCCGGTGCGCGCGGGGCGGCTGGTGTTGGGCACCTGGCAGGGGATTTACCTGTGGGAACACCGCGTGCGGGGACAGGCGCGGCGGGTGGCACTGCATTTCCTGGGCGAATGATTTATTGCCCCGTCCTCCTCGTTCTCGATGGGGGGAGATTCCGGGAGCGAGAACGATCGATATGCGAATAAACTGGCCAAGTGTGGTGGCGGATGGCAGGTTGCGCGGCATGAAATTTGGCACTGGTACATTTTGGCGGGGCGAGGCTGCTGACGAGCCGGCTCGCGAGGACGCTCGCCCCACCAAAAGCGCCAACAGGTGCCACCACCTGAAATTTTCATGGTTTGCCGTCCTGACGGCGCTGGTGGTCAGCTTTGTTTCTGGCAGTCGCGGCCAGACCAACGCGCCGGATTTTGCCTTTGCCGGCCCGGAAATCTTTCCCATTGACCCGCAAATCAGCCTCCTGCACGCGGCGGACTTGAACGGGGACGGGTTGACCGACCTCATTGTGGCCAACAATCTGCGTTCGAAAATCAATCTGCTCTACAACCAGACGGGCAAAACCAACCTCGCCACCACCGCGGATACGACGATGCCGCTGAACGTCAACCAATTGCCGCCCGGCTCGCGTTTCCGCATTGATTCCATTCCCGTGGATGAACATATCAGCGCCCTGGTGGTGGCCGACCTTAACGGCGACGGCCGGCCCGACATCGCCTTTTATGGCGACGGCAAGGACCTGGAAGTGATTTACAACCAGGGAACCAACGGCTGGAGCGATCCGGAACGCTGGCACATCGATAACGGGCGGACCGACGCCAATGCGTTGACCGACGGCGATTTGAACGGCGATGGGCGCCGGGACCTGGTGTTGCTCGGCGACAATGGCTCAGTGTATTTTTTGCCGCAACTGGCGGACCACACGCTGGGTGAGCCGCAAAAAATTCCGTATTCGGGCGCGCCGGAGGCCGTGCAGATAGTGGATGTGAACGGTGACGGGCGGAAGGATCTGTTGTTGGTGGACTGGGACAGCCCCACCCCGTTTCGTTTCCGGCTGCAAAGCGCTTCCGGTCAGCTGGGCCCGGAGATTTATTTCAAATTGCCGCCCATCCGTTCGTATTGCGCGGACACCCTGGACGGCACCGCCAAAAACTACGTGGTCACCATCGCCCAGAGTTCCGGCCGGGCGGAAGTTTCACAATTCATCCGCCAGCCGGCCGGGCCCCTGTCCGGCGCCTTTCGCCAGGGCCAATTCCAGATATTGCCGTTGACCAAGACGGATGCGGCGCAACGCGGCATCTTGTGGGCCGATGTCAACGGCGATGGCCGTCCGGATTTGCTGGTGGCCGAGCCGGACAGCGGCCAGATCTCGGTGTACCTGCAACAAGCGGATGGGTCGCTGGCCGAACCCCGGACGTTTCCGACCCTGGCCGGGGTGAGCCAGCTGGCGGCGGCGGATTGGAACGCCGATGGCCGGGCGGAGATTTTTCTATTGAGCCAGAGTGAAAACGCGGTGGGCGTGGCGCAGTTCGACCAGAACGGCCGGCTGCCATTTCCGACCCTGCTGCCGATTGACGGCAAACCGCTGGTGATGGCGGTGGGCGCCTTGAAAGCCGGCGCCAAACCGGTCCTGGCGGTGATTGTGGACCAGAACGGACAGCGTTTTCTCGTGATCCGCACGGCGGACGGCAAGGTCCGGACACAAAAACTGAGTGAGACGTTCACCTCCATTCCCGTCGCCATGGCGGTCCAGGATGTGAATCAGGATGGGCGGCCGGATTTGGTGGTGCTGATACCCTATGAAAAAATCAAGGTCCTGTTGCAGAAGGCCAACGGGGATTTTGACGAGGAGGATGTGGACCCGCCCGGCGGGGCCATTGACCGGCCCTGGCTGGCATCGGTGGATGTGGACGGCGACGGCCGGCAGGAATTGTTGCTGCCGCAAAAGAATTTCGTGCGCGCGGTCGTGCTCGAAAAGGAAATGGAAACCCTGGGTTCGACCAACCAGCCGGATTGGGTGTTTCGCGTAAAGGACCAAATCAACGGTTCCTGGAGTGATTCGCGCATCGTCGGCGCCACGGCGTTGCCCAATGGCACGAACGCCACGCCTTCCGTCTTTCTGCTCGACGCGGAGCACGGGTGTTTGACGTTGTGCGAGCGTGACGCGGCGGGCGTCTGGCAGGTCAAACGGAACGTGGATTTGCCGGTCGCCGATTTCACCGGTTTGCAATCGGTGGCCCTGGGCGGCGCCCACCTGCACAGTATCGCATTTTTGGGCCAAAATGCCGCGGCCTGGATGCCATTGGGGGGCGAGGTCTGGGACCTGGAAGCGCTCGACGGTTATGACACTCCGGTCAAGGACGGTTATCTGAATGACGTGGCGGCGGGCGATTTGAACAACGACGGCCACAAGGAACTGGTGTTTTTGGAGACCGCCCAAAATTATATCGACATCGTCAATTTCACCGCACAGCACAAGCTGGCGCCGGCCATTCGCTGGCAGGTCTTTGAGCAACACACCTTCCGGGGGACGATGGATGCCTTGCCGGAGCCGCGCGAAGCGCTGGTGGCGAATGTGACCGGCGGCAAAAAGAATGATCTGATCGTGGTGGTGCACGACCGGATTCTGGTTTATCCACAACCGTGATTTGCCGGGTCCGGAGACCGGCGTTCCGCTTTCGTCGGGTCTTTTATTGTCTCAACTGCGGCGGACGGGGACTGAAGAATTTGAAGGTCAGGCCGTCCGTGGTGGTGCTGCCGCTGTACACGGTGAAGTAAAAGTATTTGGCCACCTGGTCATAATCGGGCAGGAGCGAGAAATCCAGCCAGTCGCCCAGGTTTCCGCCCCACATTCCCATCAACAGGTTGCCGCCGCCGGACCAGGAGTTGGGATCATTCTTCAGGGCGGCAAAAAAGGCGCGCATCTGCTCCCTCTGGTTATCATAACCGAACAAACCGTTGCCGGCGCCGCCAACATGCTGGGCGGCCTCCGCCAGGCCTTCGGTTTCACGCAGGGGTTTGACGTGGTTTTCCGCGCTTCGCAGATAATCTTCAATCAGGGAGCTGCTCCCCGAAAGGGCGACGTAACCGCCGCTGGCCGTGCAGTAGAGCGAGCGCGGGGTGGCGGCCGCGGACCGCAGGGGGATGCTATAGATTTTCCGGCCCAGAAAATCGCGGGTCGGCGGCGCATTCTCCTGCGCCGCGCCAATGCCCATGACACTTTTCAAGGCCAGGGCCGCTTGATCGGGATGGGACGCGGCAAAAATGAAGATGGCGGGCGCCTGGTTCAAGTCGGCCAGGGTCGTCCCCACCGGCTTTTTTTGGTAGCTGATCCAGTCGTCGCCCAGATTGCCGATCAGGTTCTTGCGAATGTCAAAATCGGGGTCCTGTGGTTGGGCGCTGGAATTGGCGATGTCGAGGAACGAATTCAGGCTGGCAAGGGCCACGGGTGAGACGGTGTTGATCATTTTCAGGAGCGTGGCCCAGGATTGCCGGCCGTCCACGCGCCAGCGCCAGAATTTCATGGCGTCCGCGGGCACAAACGGCGGCGGATTGGCGTCCTTTGGGTTCGCGCTGATGATTTTGAGGAATCCCTGCCGGGCCGGCTCCGGCGCGGAAATGAAGAAGTCGGCCTCCGCGCCCGCGCGTGACTGGCGGCAGCTGAAGCTGACGCTCTTCAGCCCGGTGAAGCCGGACGCACCCAGGATTTTTTTCCACGGAATGGCCGGCATGGGATTGGGGGCTTCCGGATTCGATCCCGCTTCCGGCAGGTGTGCCAGGACGTTGAAAAAGGTTCGGGCGTTGAACCAGCCGTAGTACAGCGGCGCGTCGTGAAATTGCGAGAGCCGGTCCGCGGCGAAAAGGGGATTATCATTCAAGGCCGGGTTGGAACCGCCGGTCAACCGCGCGGCCACGGTGTCAACGTCTGTCCGGGAATTGCCGGCGATCAACAGCGATGCGAACTGGCCGATAAACAGTTTGCCGGGCGGCGGCGGGGGCGGGTTTTCCTTGCCCAACTCCTGCACCGGCGGGCGGGCGGGGAAAATCCGGGCGAGCACCCCGGGGACATCGTTGCTGGAAAGCGTCACGATCGAAAATTCAATGCCATGCAGGGTTTCCGTCTGGAGCGGTTTGCCCGCGGCCATCCAGTTTTTGCGGAGGCCGGCCAGATTGGTCTTGAGCACGCCGCTCTGGTTCCGGGTGTCGAGCAACAGCAACACGCCGGGGTTGACGCCGTTGCTGCCGTTCCAGCCGTTTTGCGTGAGGGCCAGCGCGAACTGGCCCTGCAGCAGGTTGGCAAAGTCACCCAGTTTTACGCCCAGATCCCGCTCCAGCGGGGCCACGAATTCCGCGTCCCATTTGGCAACGAACTTGTCGTGAAACGGTTTCATGGCCGGGTCGTTCCAGAACAGCCACTGGGGCGACTGATGGCTGGCGGCGCGCAACGCCGCGCAGTCCGGGGCGGCCAGCACGAACAGGGCGTCCGCCGGCAACAGATTTTCAACGGGGGGAATTGCCCCCCCGGCCGTGGCGGCGGCCGTCAGACCCAGGAACGCGGCCAGAACCAGTCTGGGGAGTCTCGATTTCATCTACTCGGCAGACTTGTGACTGGTGGTGCCGGGTGGCTCAAGGTACCGATAAGGGGTGTTGGGATTGTCGGCGGAATAGGCAAAGGCGTCGCGGTGGTCCAGAAAGTTTTTTACGAGTTCGACCGGAATGGCGAAACCCAGCCCCTCGCCGAACATGATTTTCATGTTCGTCACGCCGATGACATTGCCGGCCAGGTCAAACAACGGGCCGCCGCTGTTGCCGGGATTGATTTGCGCGGTGGTTTGCAGGTACAGCTCGCCCTCCAGTTCGCGCGTCTTCGTGCTCAGGATGCCCTCGGTGACCGTACGCTCCAGCCCCAACGGACTGCCGATGGCGAAGACCGAATCGCCCACGCTCAGCGCATCCGAATTGCCCAACGTGACGGATTTAAACTTTGGCGCGTTCTTGTCCTCAATTTTCAGCAACGCCAGGTCGTGAAATTTGTTGATGGCCACAATGCGCACCTTTTTGTAGGACTCGCGATCGAGCTGGCCGTCCACCTGCCGGTACACTTCCACGGTGATTTCCGTCTCGCCCTCGATGACGTGAAAATTGGTGATCAGGTAACCGTCCGCGTTGATGAAAAATCCCGAACCCAGTCCGCTCGGGGTCCGCACCTGCACGACGGCCTCGCCGATCTGTTTGACGACGTCGCGCACGTCGCTGACGGCGACCGCGCGTCCCCCGTCGGCGCTGTAAAGTTGCGTCGGGGCGTTGACATTCAGCAGCGGGTTGGCGGCGACCGTCAGCCGGTTCAACGTGTTGCTGGCCTGTGAAATGTTGACAATGGCGCTGCGCGGCACGATCAACACCGTGTAACCCACGTCCACGACCACGGCGTCCGGTTTTTCAATGAGGATTTTGCCGGTGACGGCGTCATTGCCCTTGAGCTGCAGGGTGTCGGCGAAGGCAGCGTGCAGCCCGCAGAAAACCAGGGCCAACCCGACAAGCTGTTTGCGCAACGACATCTTTGGAAAATAATCCACCGGGGGCGGTTTGACAAGCAGACGGACCCGGATTTCCGCTAAAATAACCATTGCTACTTCCGGTGGATGGGTTATGCTCGGAATCCTTTTCGCCGGCAGGGGCGAAGGGAAACGGCCCTGAATTTCCACCTTCGTGTGAAGGCGGAGGCCGCAACAACATCAAACTGAATCCCGTGTTCCGCGGGATGGTTTTTTGCAGGCGGATTAAGATTAAGAAAAAGACCAGGATTAAGAACGCCGGGACGGTTCTCGGAACCTCTTAATCGTAATCTGACTCTTAATCCAAGAGCGAAGAATCCTCAACCAAAGGAAATTTGTGCTTAGCATCGGCATCAAAGAATTATTGGAATCCGGTGTCCACTTTGGACATCAGACGCGGCGTTGGAACCCCAAGATGAAACCGTTCATCTTCGACGCGCGCAACGGCATTCACATCATTGACCTCAGCAAGACGCTCACGCAGCTTGAAGCCGCGTGCGACTTCCTGTCGGGGACGGTTCGCAAAGGCGGGAAGGTGGTTTTTGTGGGCACCAAGAAGCAGGCGCAGCAATGCGTCCGGGAAACCGCCCGGGAATGCGGCCAGTTTTACGTGACCGAACGCTGGCTCGGCGGCACGCTGACGAATTTCAACACCATCAAACGCTCCATCGGGCGCCTCAAGGAAATCGAGAAAATGGACGCCGACGGCTCGCTCGCCAACTACGTCAAGCAGGAACAGGCGGTCATCCGCCGCGAAGCCGGCCGGCTGCACAAGTATTTTGACGGCATCCGCGCGATGGACCGGATTCCCGCCGCGATGTTCGTCGTGGACATCAAGCGCGAGCACAACGCCGTCGCCGAGGCTCGCAAGCTCAAGGTGCCGATCATTGCGCTGGTGGACACGAATTGCGATCCCGACCAGGTGGATTTTCCCATCGCGGCGAACGACGACGCCATCCGTTCCGTGCGGATGATTCTGGCCACGATCGGCCAGGTCATCACCCAGGCGGGCGCCGAATTCGAGGCCAGGCACGCGCGCCGGCCCGCGTCGGAGGAAACCGTCCCGGCCGAAGCCCCGCCGGCGGCGACGGTGCCGGCGGAAGCCATTCCGCAACCGGCGGCTTGATTCCCGCCGATCCCATTCTCAACCTTCCACTCGCGACCAAATTTATATGGCTGATATCAATGCTGCTGACGTTGCCAAACTCCGGGAAATGACCGGGGCGGGCATGATGGATTGCAAACGGGCGCTCGTCGAAGCCAGGGGCGACCTGGCTGTGGCGGTCGAAATTCTGCGCAAAAAGGGCCAGGCGACCGCCGCCGTGAAATCGGCGCGGGACGCCAGGGAAGGCGCGATTGCCCAGTACATTGCGCCGAACGGAAAATTGGGCGTGCTCGTGGAAGTAAACAGCGAGACGGACTTTGTGGCGCGCAACGACACCTTTCGGTCATTTTGCGATGAGGCGGCCAGGCGCTATGCAACGGAGGCCAGTCCCAACCTGGAGGCGGAGCGGGCGGCGCTGGTCGCCAAGATCCGGGAGAACATCAAAGTGGCGCGGCACGCCCGGATGGAGGTCAACGGCAGCGGGCTGATTGCCGGCTACATTCACACCGGCGCCAAAGTGGGCGTGCTGGTGGAGGTCGGCGCGGGCAAGGCGGAAACCGCGGCCCGGGACGAATTCAAGCAGCTCGTCAAGGACATCACGTTGCAAATTGCGGCGGGACATCCCCATGCCGTTTCCCGCGAACAGGTCCCGGCGGACGTCATCGCCAAGGAACGCGAAATCGCCGCGCAATCCGACCGTTTGAAGGGCAAACCGGCGCAGGCAATGGAGAAAATCCTGCAAGGCGTGCTGGACAAGTTTTATCAGACCTACTGCCTGGTGGACCAGGGGTTCGTGAAGCGGAATTCCGAAGTGAGCGTCAAGGAACACGTGGCGCAGACCGCCAAGCAGTTGGGCGACGAGATCACCATCCGCCGGTTCGTGCGTTTTCAGGTGGGGGAAGGTCCGGCCTGAGCCGTTCCGGGCGGGCGCCTCTTTGCAGGGCGGCCGTACTTTTTGCAACTTTCGGTGGGACGAGCGTCCTCGCGAGCCGGCTGGCCGGTGGCCTTCGCCCCGCCCGATCAAGGCCATCTCTTCGTGGCTTTGGTTTGACGATTCAGCGGCGGGCTGTTAAAAGTTCCGCGTGATGTGCCACGCACTTCAATCCCGATGACGACCAACAAGCGCCCCAAATTTTCCCGCATTCTGCTCAAACTCAGCGGCGAGGCGCTGGGCGGCAAAAGCGGGGGCGGCATTTGTCCGGAGGGAGTCCACCACATGGCGGAACAAATCCGCGAGGTGCGCGAACTGGGGGTGCAGGTGGTGGTGGTGGTGGGCGGGGGGAATATTTTCCGCGGGCTGTCGGGCAGTGAACACGGCATCGAGCGCGCCACGGGCGATTACATGGGCATGCTGGCAACGGTCATCAACGCGCTGGCCTTGCAGGACGCCCTGGAAAAACTAGGCGCCCCCACGCGCGTGCAAAGCGCCATCGCCATGTCGCAGGTCGCCGAGCCCTTCATCCGCCGCCGCGCGGTGCGGCATCTGGAAAAGGGCCGGGTCGTCATCTTCGGCGGCGGCACCGGCAACCCGTATTTTTCAACCGACACCGCCGCCGCGCTGCGCGCCAACGAAATCGGGGCGGAGGTGGTGCTGAAGGCGACGAAGGTGGACGGTGTTTTTGACAGCGACCCCAAGAAAAATTCCAAGGCCAGGCGCTTCGGGCAAATCAGCTATCTGGAAGCGCTGCAAAAGCAGCTCAAGGTGATGGATTCGACGGCCTTCTCGCTCTGCATGGACAACAAGATGCCCATCATCGTTTTTGATTTTTCCCAGCCCCACAACCTGCGCCGGGTGGTGTTGGGTGAAAAAGTGGGCACGCTGGTGACCGGCTGATTCGGAGGAGAGTGCATCGGAGGTATTTCCCGGGTTGCAATTTTCCTGAAATGGGCGGAAGGATGTATTATGCGATTCACCTCCCGCCAGGATGCCGGCCGTCAACTGGGCCAATATGTGCTCCGGCAGGGTGCGGAGGTGGATCTGGTGCTCGGGTTGCCGCGCGGCGGCGTGGTGGTGGCCGCCGAGGTGGCGCGCCGGCTGCACCGGCCGCTGGACGTGCTGGTGGTCCGCAAGATCGGGCACCCGTCGCATCGTGAATTTGCCGTGGGGGCGCTGGCGGAACCCGATGTTGTCATTTTTGACGAGGCGACCCTGGCGGAGATTCCCGCGCCGCACGCCGGGCTGGAGCAGGTGGTGGCCGAGGAGATGGCCCGCCTGCGCGAATATCGTTCCCACTTTCACGGCGCCGATTTGCCGATGCTCCGGGACAAGCGGGTATTGCTCGTGGATGACGGTCTGGCGACCGGCGCGACGGCCGGGGCGGCGGTGTGCTCCGCCAAACGGCAGGGTGCGAGCCGCGTGACCGTGGCCGCGCCGGTGGCGTCGCCGGGCGCGGCCGAACGATTGCGACGCGTGGCGGACGACGTGGTGACGTTGATGGTGGACCCCGGTTTTGAGGCAGTTGGCCAATACTATGACGAGTTTTCCCAAACCACGGATGAAGAGGTCATCGGGTTGCTGCACGCTGCCGCGCTGCGCCGGGAATGAACCCGTCGCCGTCGTTGGATAAGTCTCCATGCCCGAACTTCCCGAAGTCGAAGTGCTCGCGCGCCATCTGCGTCCATTGTTGCGCGGTAAAACCATCCATGGCGTCAAGGTCGGGCGCGTGAAGGTGTTGGCGCCGACTTCGCCGCGACAATTCCGCCAGGCCTTGCGGGGCGCAACCTTCCACGGTGTATCGCGGCGCGGCAAGTATCTGTTGTTTCAACTCGCCGGCCGGACCACCGGCAAACGGGTGACCTTGCTCGGCCATTTGGGCATGACGGGGCGGATGTTTCTCGCCCGCAAACGCGAGCGCCTGCCCGCCCACGCGGCGGTGGTTTTGGATCTGGGCAGGGAGAATTTCGTTTACGCGGACACGCGTTCTTTTGGCCGGCTCACCCTGGAGGTCTCGGCGGTGGAAAAATTGGGGCCGGAACCGCTGGGCCGGGACTTTCAACCGGCGGCGTTTGCACGGGCGCTGAAACGTTCCCGGCAGGCGATCAAAATCAAATTGCTGGATCAAACGCTGGTGGCCGGTGTGGGAAACATCTATGCCAGTGAAGCGCTCTTCCGGGCGCGACTTTCCCCGCAGCGGGCGGCGAACCGGTTGACCCCGGGGCAAATCAGACGATTGTGGCGCGCGATCCGCGAAGTTCTGGCCGGGGCCATTCGCGATGGCAGCACCGTGCCATTGAATTTTGGCGCCGGGAAATCAGACGGCCTTTTCTATTTCGGGCGCGCGCCGGGGACGCCGGATTTTTACGAGGAACGGTTGCAGGTCTATGACCGGGAGGGGCGGCCCTGCCCGAAGTGCCGCCATCCGATCAGGCGCCGGACGCAGGCGGCGCGGAGCACATATTATTGTCCACGGTGCCAGCGCGGGTGACGGGGAGCAACCGGGCGGAATCCGTTTGACGCCCCATCCGCCGGTCTGTAGCTTTATAGCCCTTTGGGTTCCAGAGCAGCTCAATGGTGAGTCCCGACGGGTCGGGATTAACCGGTGGTTGCAGGCTTGCGTTTTGGCGGATGGAACCGATTGGGGATGAAATTTGGGTTCCAGAGTAGCTCAATGGTGAGTCCCGACGGGTCGGGATTAACCGGTGGTTGCAGGCTTGCGTTTTGGCGGATGGAACCGATTGGGGATGAAATTTGGGTTCCAGAGTAGCTCAATGGTAGAGCAATCGGCTGTTAACCGATGGGTTGCAGGTTCGAGCCCTGCCTCTGGAGCCAATTTTAAAAGTGCAAACGGAGTAGATCGAATGTTCTGGGTTTATATCCTCGAAAATCCGGAGTCGAAATTTTACATCGGGCAGACTGGTGATCTGCAAGCCCGGCTCCAATCGCACAACCGCACCGATAAGATGGAAGGCAAGTTCACGCGGAAGCATGGGCCCTGGAGTTTGGTCTGGAGCGAGGAACATGGGACCCGGGCAGCGGCGCTGGCGCGCGAGCGTCAAATCAAGAGGATGAAATCAGCCCGTTGGATCCGGGAGGAGTTGCTCCAAGGTAGAGTCCCGACGGGTCGGGATTAACCGATGGGTTGCAGGTTCGAGCCCTGCCTCTGGAGCCAATTTTAAAAGCGCAAACGGAGTAGATCGAATGTTCTGGGTTTATATCCTCGAAAATCCGGAGTCGAAATTTTACATCGGGCAGACTGGTGATCTGCAAGCCCGGCTCCAATCGCACAACCGCACCGATAAGATGGAAGGCAAGTTCACGCGGAAGCATGGGCCCTGGAGTTTGGTCTGGAGCGAGGAACATGGGACCCGGGCAGCGGCGCTGGCGCGCGAGCGTCAAATCAAGAGGATGAAATCACGCCCGTTGGATCCGGGAGGAGTTGCTCCAAGGTAGAGTCCCGACGGGTCGGGATTAACCGATGGGTTGCAGGTTCGAGCCCTGCCTCTGGAGCCAATTTTAAAAGCGCAAACGGAGTAGATCGAATGTTCTGGGTTTATATCCTCGAAAATCCGGAGTCGAAATTTTACATCGGGCAGACTGGTGATCTGCAAGCCCGGCTCCAATCGCACAACCGCACCGATAAGATGGAAGGCAAGTTCACGCGGAAGCATGGGCCCTGGAGTTTGGTCTGGAGCGAGGAACATGGGACCCGGGCAGCGGCGCTGGCGCGCGAGCGTCAAATCAAGAGGATGAAATCAGCCCGTTGGATCCGGGAGGAGTTGCTCCAAGGTAGAGTCCCGACGGGTCGGGATTAACCGATGGGTTGCAGGTTCGAGCCCTGCCTCTGGAGCCAATTTTAAAAGCGCAAACGGAGTAGATCGAATGTTCTGGGTTTATATCCTCGAAAATCCGGAGTCGAAATTTTACATCGGGCAGACTGGTGATCTGCAAGCCCGGCTCCAATCGCACAACCGCACCGATAAGATGGAAGGCAAGTTCACGCGGAAGCATGGGCCCTGGAGTTTGGTCTGGAGCGAGGAACATGGGACCCGGGCAGCGGCGCTGGCGCGCGAGCGTCAAATCAAGAGGATGAAATCAGCCCGTTGGATCCGGGAGGAGTTGCTCCA
This sequence comes from uncultured Verrucomicrobiae bacterium, assembly GCA_963780535.1. Classification (GTDB taxonomy): domain Bacteria; phylum Verrucomicrobiota; class Verrucomicrobiia; order Limisphaerales; family UBA11358; genus UBA11358. The sequence goes on along the minus strand of CAWACS010000013.1, from coordinate 25,497 downwards.
AGGTAGAGTCCCGACGGGTCGGGATTAACCGATGGGTTGCAGGTTCGAGCCCTGCCTCTGGAGCCAATTTTAAAAGCGCAAACGGAGTAGATCGAATGTTCTGGGTTTATATCCTCGAAAATCCGGAGTCGAAATTTTACATCGGGCAGACTGGTGATCTGCAAGCCCGGCTCCAATCGCACAGCGGCGCTGGCGCGCGAGCGTCAAATCAAGAGGATGAAATCAGCCCGTTGGATCCGGGAGGAGTTGCTCCAAGGTAGAGTCCCGACGGGTCGGGATGACGGTTTTGCAAAAGGAGCGGCGTGCGGCGTCTGCACGCCAAGACGGGCATTTTCCGCAGTGAGGGCTTCTTTTTGTGCGTTCAACTCCCTCATAAATGAATTGCCACCCTATTTCGTGGCTGCCGCCGAGGAGCAGAACGTGACACGTGCGGTGGTGCGGCTTCACGTGGCCGTAGTGATCGGGATCACTCTTTGGCTTGTTTTGCATCACCTTTTTAATCAAGCTCTTGGCCCGCTGCGAGCGATTTACCTTTACCAGAAGGAGTTGATTTTGGCCAAAAAATCCTGTTGACAAAAGACATATTTTGTATAGGCTGAGACCAGATCGCGGTAGAGGTCTATTGAAAGCATTGTATTAGCTAATTTTAATCTCGCTGGATAGAGATCATATATACTATTAGAATAATTTATTTAGATGGCGGTGCTGATGTCGGGAATGTTGGGAAAACCCCAAAATTGTGAAGAAAACCACGGTTATTGTAGCGGCTGTTGCGAGTGTGCTCTCGGTGGGCAGTGCTAGTGCCAGCATCTATGTTGTAAATACTAACAACTTGGATACTGTAGTTGCAAATGAAGGCACCGCCAGTTCCCAGACCGAAGGCGTAAAAAATGGAACTGGCGAAAATAATGGTGGAGGAACTACTATCGGGCCTAGTGACCCTGGCACGGAGGGTTATTGGCAAGGATTCCAGACAGGTCCTAGTGGCAATATCACCCAGCTTTCGCTCGACCTGACAGTTCTTGCTTCGTCTCCTGGGGTTAACAAGAATGTGAGCGGTGCCGATACGGCAACGTTTTATCTTTACAGCTTTCCTGGCGCTGACATAACCGCAGGCATGCAGATCGGGCCCGCTATTGCAACCGTTACCGCGACAGAGATTGAAGGCGGTACGCCAGTAGGTTATACAGCGAACAATAGCAGTGACATTTATCAATACACCCTTATAAGTTCACTGAGCTCCTACGACTTGGCCGCCAATACCGCCTACGCAATTGTAATGATGACATCAAGTGGTTCACAAGATGTTGGGTGGGCGGAATCCAATACGGAAGCGACCGGTGATATGGGCGAACTTGATCACGTTAATACCGGTGGAAATAATGGGGGTGCGTACGGCCAAATGGAACTCGCTGTAGTCCCCGAGCCTGCAACATGGACATTGATTACCAGTGCGATGCTGCTTTCATTTGGGGCGAGCACTATGCGAAGTCTGCGCAAGAACCGCACAGTGTAATCGTCGGCCACCCGATGGTTCCTTTTTTGTTTATCAGGCCGTCTTTCAAGAGCGACTTGATTTATTTAGAGCCCGTCACAAAACACTGTAATCCGGATGAGAGGGGCAGTGTTTACTCGCGCTGCTTGGTGTTTTGCTTGATGAGTGTGTAGTAAAACGTGTAGTAAAAGTAGTAAAAGAGTAGTTTTGGAGTAAGTATTGATTTTAAAGAATTAGCTTGATTTTAAAGGGGAAAACGCCACATTTTTCTTTGAAATAAATAGGGAAAAGTCTCCGAGCCCTGCCTCTGGAGACAATCCGTTCCATGGAAAGAACCTCGTTTCTGCGGTTTCCGCTAAGTCCAGTGGGGTAGGTATATTCGATTTCCGCCTCTGAGTCCTTGAGGTTAATGCGCCGGATGAAGGAATTCAAAAATGCCTTTCGTTGCATGATGCTTCCCTCGCTCAGGGTGTTGCGTAAATCCTCGACATAGGCCGTTGGTTGCCTCGGGCATTTCTGTTTGACAGATTGCCGCTGCTCGCCCAGGCTGGATTTATGGCTGACGCGTCTCGTTAAGAAACCGCAAAACCAAATTGCCGTTTCTGCAATATACCAATTCGTCGAATCTGCCATGTCAAATCGCCGAAAAAAGGGCGCCGCATCCGCCAAGGCTCCGAAGACTCCTGCCCAAGCCAAAGCGGTTCAGCCGGCAACACCCCGTGTCTTTGGCCGGCGGCTTTGGGCCTTCCGGCTTGTTGCCCTGGTCGCTGCTCCGGCATTATTCCTCGGTTTGGTTGAATTGGGGTTGAGGCTGGCCGGCTTTGGCCAGCCCGCGACGTTTCTGTTGCCGGCCTCGCAGAATGGGCAGAAGGTTTTCGTGCAGAACAACCAGTTTGGCTGGCGTTTCTTCGGGCCAAAACTGTCGCGGTTGCCGTGGCCGATTTCAATCCCCCAGACCAAAGCCCCTGATACGGTGCGGATTTTCGTTTTCGGTGAATCCGCAGCCAAAGGCGAACCCCTGCCAACATTCGGTCTGGCACGCATGTTGCAGGCGATGTTGAGCCTGCGATATCCGGGCGTGCATTTTGAGGTGGTGAATACCGCGATGACGGCCATCAATTCATACGCCGTCCTGCCCATCGCGCGCGACTGTGCGCAGGCCGGTGGCGATATTTGGGTTGTTTACATGGGCAACAACGAAGTCGTGGGTCCCTTTGGGGCCGGCACCGTTTTTGGATCGCAGGTGCCGCCGTTGCCTCTCATCCGGGGTGTCCTGGCCTTTAAAGCCACGCGAACCGGGCAGTTGCTGGATTTCGTGCGCCAGTGGTTCCAGCAGCCACAGTGGGGGAGTGACGAATGGGGTGGCATGAAAATGTTCCTCGACCAGCAGGTGCGGGCCGACGATCCGCGCATGAACGCGGTTTACCGCCATTTTGAACGGAATCTGGCGGACATCCTCCGGGCAGGGCAGCGCAGCGGCGCCGGCATGGTGGTGAGCACCGTGGCGGTCAACCTGAAGGACTCAGCGCCGTTCGGATCGATGCATCGGCCGGGGTTGTCCGGCCCGGATAAGGCAAAATGGGAGCAGTTTTACCAACTCGGCAGCCAGGCCCAGGCCGCCGGCAACGAGCCGGAAGCGGCGGCGCAGTTCCAGGCGGCGGCGCAGATTGACGACCGTTTTGCCGATCTTCGCTTTCGGCAGGGGGAATGCTCGCTGGCGCTGGGCCAAACGCAGCAGGCGCAGCGGCATTTCCAAGCCGCGCGGGACCTGGACACCCTGCGCTTTCGTTGCGACAGCAAGCTCAATGACTTGATACGGCAAAGCGCTTCACATCGTGAGGACGAGCATATATTGCTGGCGGATGCCGAACGTCAATTTGCGGAGCAAAGTCCGGACGGCCTGCCTGGTGAAAACCTGTTTTACGAGCATGTCCATTTGAACTTCGATGGCAATTACCTTTTGGCCAGAACCATCGGCGCGGAGATCGAGAAATTGTTGCCGGGATGGGTTGTGGAACGCGGCGGCCCCAACCGCCCCTGGCCGACGGCGGCGGATTGCGCGCAACGGCTGGGCTGGTCCGATTTGGACGAATTTGACGTTGTGAACATAATCCTCGCCCGCATTAACGACCCACCGTTCACGGGACAACTGAATCATGATGCGCGAATGCTGCGCTGGCAGGCGTTACGCGACAAAATGGCCCCGGCGGTCCAGCCGGCGGGGTTGAAAGAAGCACAAAGGATTTGCGAAGAGGCGGTGGCGAAGGTTCCTGACGACCCGATGCTGTACCTCGGGCTGGCTTCGGTGCAGGTGAGAACCGGCGATCGCGCCGGCGCGGCAGCGTCATTGCGGCGCGAGTTGGAACTGCTTCCCACCGACTCGAGGCACTGGTTTCAGTTGGGCGAAATTCTCGCGCAAGAGCAACAATTCGAGGATGCCGCCGTGGCTTTCCAGCACGCCTTGCAATTGGACCCGGCAGACGTGCTGTCGGTCAACAGCCTGGCACAATCGTTGTGGGTGCTTGGCCGGCACGAAGAGGCGATCCGTGAATTCCGGCGTCTGACAGCCATGAAACCGGAATCCAGCATGGCCTGGCTCAATCTCGGGCAACGTCTCGAAGCGATGGGGCACAAGGCCGCGGCGGAAGATTGTTATCACCGGGCCATGACCAGCCGCGGCAAAAGTGAGCCGGACCTGGTCGTGCTGGCGCAATTCTGCCGGAGCCGTGGCTGGCTCGAAGCCGCCGTGACGAATTACAACGAGGCCATCAACCTCAATCCGCGGGACGCAAATCTGCGCGTCGAGATGGGGCAGAGCCTTTTGGTGCTGGGGCGTTACCCCGAGGCCGCGCATCACCTGGCGGAAGCGGTGCGTCTTGCCCCGGAATCGGCGGAGGCGCATCACTTTTACGGTCTGGCGTTCGGACAAGAAGGCGAGGCAGTTGAAGCCGAGGAACAGTTCCGCGAAGCACTGCGTATCCAGCCGGGATCTGCTGGAATCACGGGTGAACCTCGGCGTCGCGTTATGGAACGAAGGACATGCCGTCGAAGCGCTCGCACAGTTCGACGAAGTTCTCCAACAAAGTCCCACGAACAGTCTGGCGCTTGAATACAGCCGGACTTTGCATGCCCAGCTTGCTTCACCGCCGGCCCGTTGACTTTAATGCCGCGGCTGCGCAATTTTTCAAACACCGGTCAGATAACCGCCGGTGTTCGCGCGTGGCCAGCGGGAACAACTTTGTTACCGGCCAATCTATCTGAGGGCCGAGGTGAGGGGGCCCAAATAGAAGCAATCCGGATCATCCGGTGGTGATACATTGCCTGCCGATTGGCCGCCAGTGCCGGGCACAAGGAGGGATGGGGGTGTGTAGGTGCGTTTGTCCTGCCAGTGATGAACGATTGAGTGACCGTCGGCAAAGGAGAGACCCCCCGATCCGCCGTGCAGGCCGGTTGGAAAATCAATCAAATAAGTAGCACCGGGGATCGCAGCCGCAGCCACGCAAAAGGAACCATCGTTGATGGTGAACGGGTTCTCGTCCATGATCACCCACGTTTTGGAGGGACCGGGCCGGGAGAATGACGACGCCTTTCCATAGGTCAACCAAGGACCGGTTGCAGCTCCATTCCAAGTGCCACTAAGAAATGTTTGACCGACCGCCGACCCAATCGGGCCATTAGCTGCAGACTGACCCGGGGAGCCGCTGTTGTTGGCCGAATAATTCACCGTGCCGACGGCCGAATTCATGGAATAACTGCGCGCGTGAATGGTGTGCGAGCGGGTATCAACATAATTATCGGCGGGACAATGGTAAACATTCGGGTTGCTAAGATACGGGGCAAGCATATCGTTGGTGCGATCTTCCAACTCCGCCTGGCCACGCTGCAAATTCGCGTCAAACTGGCTGTACATGGTGCCCACCTCCCAGTTCCTCAGCTGGGCCTTATTGGGATACGTCCAATAGGCGGTTTGAAAGGGATAATCGTTGGGTGCCAGGACATCATTGTGATCACCGGCTTCCATGATCCAGGCGAGTATAATTTGGTGGGTGTTGCTCATGCATTGCACCGACTGGGCCCGCTGTTTGGCCGCCGACAGCGCCGGCAACAGCAAAGCCGCCAAAATGGCGATGATGGCTATGACCACCAGCAATTCGATCAATGTGAAGCCTTCCGGCGCCGAATCGGGGTTGGTCTGTCCGGTGTGATTTTTTGGCTCTAAACAATCACTTTTAATGTTCCTGCGATAATTTGTAATCATATATAATCTTCACATCCACTTAATTGGCGGGCGCCAGATTTACTCCTGGCGCCCGCCACACTTCAAACCACGTTAACCCGTTATAGCCCTATGGCTAATGACAACCCATTATGGGCCAACCGTGACGGTTGTGCTGGTGGCCGGCGGAATGTTGGTGTTATTCATGTCCCCGCCATCGACGGTCCAACTACCTTGGGTGCCCCACACCAGTTGAACAACCGCAGTCCCGTTGGTGAACGTGACCGGATTGCCGTAAATGGCGAGCGGATCCGATCCGGAAACGCTGTTCGTGAGATAGCCCGTGTCTGGTGGGCCGAGGGCGACGATGTTGAAGGTGGCATCACACGCATTGATGGTCACTGGGGTATAACCCAAGCCATTATAGCCGGTGGATTCACTCTCCGGCGCCGGCGAGCCGACATAACCGAGGAGGGTGCCCGGCGCGTTGGTCTGGCCCGGCCAGAGCACTTGCAATTGGGTGAACGTGCGTTCAACCATCCCATAATACTGAGTTTTCAAGGTCGGTTTGGTCACAAGATTCCACACTGTTGTGCCGCTCGTAAGCTGTTGCGTAGGAACAAAAGCACTCCAAGGTCCAACCAAATTGGTGCTGACGATGGGGCCGAAGCCAGTGTAGGGGATTGTCCAGACAAACCAATAGGCATCGGCGGCGCTGGTCACAAATACCTGGTTGGGCGGATTAGTGACGAAACCACCGCCGTTGGCAGGATAATTTTGCGAAAGAAGTGTAAGGAAGGGAGCGCTCAACCCGCCACTGGTCAGGTTTTCATTCACGGGCGTGGCGACGCCAGTGATATTGTAAGCACTGTAGATCATATAATCCCCAATGTTCGCGGTGTTCGCTGGCGAAGAGTTAAGGAAAGCCCCTACGTAACCGTTATACCCGGCTGCCACGTCGGCGGGCAGCGACGCGTTGGTGCTGGAGCCATTGGGCGCGGTCAGGGTCATGTCCGTATCACTGGTAAACGTCAACGTCCACGTTCCAACCGCCGAAGGAACGGTAAGGCCATTGGCTTCGCTACCTGGCACTATTTGCGTCGGTGGGTTGAAAAGTTGAGTATTGCCGAACTGCTCATTTGTCTTGTAAGCGATACCGGCGGAGACGGTGCCGTCGGCATTGGCCGAAAGGCTGATCCACAAATCATTGCTCTGACTCCAGTCGGGGTCGGGATTGATTTGGCTCGCTTGCTGATCCGGGGTCAGATTAAGCGACGCAGTCCAGCCAGCGGCCCCCGTAGGCCAGGAAGCTATTTTCCAGGAATACGTCACCGGCTTGGTCCGGCCGTACCATGTCAGATTTGCGCTCCCATTGGTGGTGGTGGCAATATCCTGGCGATTATAAGAGGGCTGGGTGTCGGCAAATTGCACCAATCCCGGCACCACGGGTTTTAAAGAGACGACTGGCGGCGGGTTAGTGCCAGGTTTGGCGACCATTTCGACATTCGCCAACCAGTAATTCATGGTGCCTATGGTTCCGGCGCCCCAGTACGAGTGAAAGGCGGGTCCGGCCACAGCGCTAATCCCCCCCATGGTCGGGATTGCAACCGACACATGGTGCCAGTTGCCGTCAAAATAAAGCGTTGAAGTGTTCGTGTCTGTAGTATTATAGCTTATGGTTGTTATATCATGAGAATTATAACCACTATCCAATCCAATAGTAACATAGGGGTCAGTGGACGGCGTGACCGGATTGGTGTTATTAATGGTCGAAGTGATATCATATTTGAAATCGAATTGGACTGAAGCGTACTTGGTCCCGTCGATGGTATTGTTCCCGCCGGCGCCATACCAGTTGTTGTTGTTGTCCCAAACACCAACAAAGTTTTGACTGGCACTGTTACTAGTAGTATCAAGCGTTATATAAGTATATACTGAGCCAGCCGTGTCTCCGGTCGGGGGAGGGTTCGTGGTATCGAACAGTATCGCGCCATTACCATATGCATCAACCCACGTGCCATCCGGGTTTGCGGTGCTGGCTTCGGTGCCTGCGGGACCAAAGAAAATGTTGGTGGCGACCTGCGCCTGCGTCGCAACGCAGGAAGCGGCCAAGGCGATGCCGGCCATCACCGATGGCATCCAACCATATAATTTTGAGTATTTCATATTAGTTAATTTTTAGGTTTGGGTTTTTAGGAATTTCAGCTTGGGAACTGACGGTTTGTTTCTTTCTTATTTTGATGGGTTTGGGGTTCAGTCGGTTGCGCGTTTGGATTTTGGTGATTGAATGTTTATCAGTTTCGGATTTCAGTATTCATGTGGTTTTGTGGAGGTCAGTTCGATCTTATGGGCAAAGTCATGGCGCAGGGTTGAAAGAATTCCGGCGGCAATTGTGGTAAAAATTGATGACAAACAAAAATACATACGCGCTCACAGGTCAAAATAAATGGATAATTCAAGTGTTACTATACAGCTAACTTTGGCATTTGCATGTCACTAAAACTGGGTACAAAATGGGTACACCCAATTATGGCGACTAATGCGACTAATCCCGAATTCCGAAGTGGAATTTCCGCGTTAGCGGAGTGCGGCCGTCCCGGCCGCAGCAACGTGGGATGGACAGGCGATTGGGAAATATTCCACGGCTTGAAGATAGCCAAGTTGCTGCGCCCGAGGACGGGCGCACTCCGGGGCAGCCTCGTCCGCCCTGCCATCGTCGGCAACTTCGGAATTCGGGCTAATGGCGACTAATCACCGGTCTGGACGGTCCACATCCCGGCGGGGGCGGCGAGTGTCCCGGTGCCGACGGTTTCCTGAATGGTAAGGGCTTGAACATGACCATCGCAAAAGAGGTAGTTAAACCGGCTGTTATGCGCTTTGTACAACAATAGCCCTTGATTGACGCCACCCTGACCGGGGGCGGGATTTTGCGGCGGGGAAGTCGTGTCGATCTGGTAAAGGTTGCCGTTGGCGCCGCCATTCTGTGAAGTTTGCGGACCTTCGCAGGCGCAGGTCCAGATGTTTCCTGCGGCTTGCTGGCCGCCAGGTTCTTCCACCAGCAGAAGGGTGGTGGAAGGGGCATGAACCACTGCGGTAGGATAACCTCGTGCGTACCAATCGGGGGTGGGAGCCGTTGTCGTCCACCAGACTCCCACGCCGTGGTAACCCGGTTGGAACAAGTTCGGCAGCGGATACGTTCCCCCCTGGGAAGGGATATCCCATCCCGTCGAATAACCTGGCCCGACACCGTTCATGGCATAAGATCTGACACCGAGTGGAGGAGGACCTGCCACCCAATTGACCTTGGTAAACCGGTCTGCGGGACAGGCCAGCGGCTTGAGCGCCACGGGTAAACCGGCGGCGGCAGCGTCCTCCGGGTCTGCAAGAAATGTGTTTTGGCGCAGAACAGACAGTGGAACATTGTTGCCGCCTCCCATGTAATTGTAAATCCAAGTGTCCCAGGTAAGCACCTCCGCCCGGCCATGAAATTGGCCGGAGGCTTCATCGCCTGCCGGCGGATACATATCCCGGCGGTCGCCGGCAAACAGATTGATGCCCAGACCGAGCTGCCGCATGTTGGAAGCGCACTGAATTCTCAACGCTTTGGCCTTCGCCGCCGCCAGCGCGGGAAGCAGCAGGGCGGCCAGAATGGCAATAATCGCAATGACCACCAGCAGTTCAATCAAGGTAAATCCACGAATGACCGGGGTTCGCATGGTCCGCAACCCGGCGGGAATCTTGCTGGAATTTGAACGGGCGGCCGTCATGTAATCTTTGATTTGATCAGCGGTTGACGATGCTGATGAGTCCTCTGTTGTTAATGGTGTATTTCATTCCGGTTGGCGGCGGCGGAATCGGAACATCCGTGCTGGCGGCAAATTCCTCGAAGGTGGCGGGGTGGCGGCGGTTCGAGATAATCCATCCGATGAGCGCCTGGTTCAAGGGACGCAAGTCCGGCAGGCCATTGGTTGTGACCGCCGCCGTCGCGCCTGAATTCACCACGCTGCTGGGAGCCGCCGACGCGGGCTGTGCCGTATCCGGCGGCGACGGTGCTGGCGGGGCCGAGGTCGCCGAGCCCTGGTGGTTCTGGTTGCAACCGGCGGCAAACATCGCGGTGGCGCAAACAAACACGATGCGCAAAAACTGCCCTCCCCCGACGCGCCGGCCTGCAAACCGGTAAAGATTGGAAGGCGTTTTCATCTATAAAAGCAATGCAACCAACGGTTCGTGAAAAACGGATTGCTTATTTAAAGTAACTCTAACTCACATGGTAAACAAATACAATGTCCCTAAAATTAGTGACACGCCATGCGGTTGTGGGGTGCTGATGATCGTCACATCCCGGGGCTCTTATCCTGCGCTGCGCCTGGTTTTCCCTGAACCCGAATTCCGAAGTTGCCGACGATGGCAGGGCGGACGAGGCTGCCCCGGAGTGCGCCTGTCCTCGGGCGCAGCAACTTGACTATCTTCAAGCCGTGGAATATTTGCCAATCGCCTGTCCATCCCAGGTTGCTGCGGCCGGGACGGCCGCACTCCGCTAACGCGGAAATTCCACTTCGGAATTCGGGTGAAATCCTTCCGGTGCTTTTGCGCAAAGCCTGCCGGTTGCAGTCCGGACGGGAATAGCTTGCGTGCGACCGGTGGCCGTCGCAAAATTTCCGGCAATGTTTGCGCCCCGGCCAGCCCTGAAGCTCTCGTCGGCCAGCCTCCCTGGCTCTTTATTTTCATTGGCGGGCTTTTCCAGGACGGGCAAATCCTCATGGAAGCCGGCTTCGGGCCCGGCCCGGCCCCGATGGTTTGGCTGGAGGGGCGTTCAGATGGGGATTGCCGTCGGATGGCTCCAGTTCGTTTGCCTGACGATTCGCGCAGGCACCACCAACCTGCCGGATTATTTCACGCGGGTCTGGCAAACCCAGGATGGCCTGCCCAACAACGCCGTCACCGCCGCCGTCCAGACGCCGGATGGCTACCTCTGGCTGGCCACTTACGACGGACTGGCGCGGTTTGATGGCGTCAGTTTCACCACGTTTGACAACAGCAACACCCCGGAAATGCACAGCAGCCGGATCACCAGCCTGTTTGCCGACGCCCCGGGCAATTTGTGGATCGGTTGTGAAACCGGAGATTTGGTTCGCTACCACGACGGACATTTTTATTTGACGCCATTTCATCCTCCCTGGGAAAACAGAAAAATCCTCGATATTGGCGTCGATGCCCCGGGAAAAATCTGGATTATGAATCTGGATGGAAAGCTGGCGGATCTGGATGGCGCCGTCGTCGCCGTTCCCAACGTCGGCGGCGTGGTGGGGGCAATCGGCATGGCGCAAGATCCGCGGGGAAGAATTTGGGTTAATGAGAATGGCAGGGTTTTTACCTTTGACCACGGCCAGTTGAATCCATTAGCGCCGGGGCAACGGCCTGGGGATTACGTCAAAGGGATCTGCTCCGCCCGCGCTGGCGGCCTTTGGATTATAAGCCAGGAGCGGGTGTTCAGATGGAATGGCGGGCGGCTTGAAGACTTGGGCCCAAGCCCGCTGGATCAAAGTTCCATCACCACCATGATGGAAATGAAGTCGGGATGTCTGGCGGTGGGGACCCTGGGGCAGGGACTCTTTCTGATCTTTCCGCATCGCGGGGTGGTTCAGTTTGATCGTGCCCACGGATTCCCCAACAACTGGGTACGCTGCCTGTGCGAGGACCGCGAGGGGACCTTGTGGGTGGGCAGCGGCAGCAGCGGCCTGGTGGCGCTGCGCCCGAGCCGGGTGGCCACCTTGAACGCGCCGGACGGCTGGCGCGGCGCCAGTGTGCTCTCGATCACTGAATCCCATGGTGGAGCGATCTGGGTGGGGACTGAAGGCGCGGGTTTGTATCGTTTTCAAGAAGGGAAATGGTTTCAGTACGGGGAAAGCAATGGCCTGGCCAATTCCTTTGTCTGGTCGGTTTCAGAAGACGCACAAAATCATCTCTGGGTGGGAACCTGGGGCGGCGGGTTGTTTGTGGAGCAGGGCGACCGCTTTGAACGGGTACCCGGTCTCGAAGATCTGGCCGCTCCGGTGCTGGCCATGCTGCATGGGCGGGGTGGGGTGACGTGGATTGGAACCGACACGGGTTTGATCCGTTATCAGGGCGGAACGGTCAAGCACTATGGCGCCAAAGAGGGGTTGATTTTACCGGATGTCCGGGCCATCGCGGAGGCGCCGGACGGGACGTTGTGGTTTGGCATGATGGGAGGCGGGCTGGGCCGGTTGCGGAACGGCGTGGTGGAGCAGTTCCGAAAAGGGGACGGACTCTCCAGCGATTTCGTTCAATGCCTGCACGTGGATCCCGGCGGCACCCTGTGGATTGGCACTTACGGCGGCGGTTTGGATCGCCTCCAAAACAATCATTTTTCGACCATCAGTGCGAATCAAGGACTGCCGAATAATTTTATTTGCGACATTGAACAGGATGACCGCGGCAATTTCTGGATCAGTTCGCACGGGGGCATCTTCAGGATTCAAAAAAACGAATTGAATCAGTGCGCTGACGGACGGGCACAGGCGGTGCATCCCCTGGTTTACGGCACGGGCGACGGGATGCCCACGCTGGAATGTTCCAGCGGATTCCAACCCGCCTCCTGCCGGATGGACGATGGCCGGCTGTGGTTTTCCACAAGCAAGGGCCTGGTGGCCATAGACCCAAACGATATCAAGGCAAATCAACTGCCGCCGCCGGTGCTCATCGAAAAAATGCTCGTGGATGGGCAACCGGCATCGGACGCCAGCCACGCCGCCGGTCCAGCGCGGATCCCGCCCGGCCGGCACCGGTTTGAATTTCGCTACACCGGCCTGAGTTTTGTGGCGCCGGAAAAGGTCAGCTTCAAATACCGGCTGGAGGGATTGGAGCGGGAGTGGACGGATGCCGGAACCAAACGGGCGGTCCTTTACAGTTACCTTCCGCCGGGCCGCTACCAGTTTCAAGTCACGGCTTGCAACGGCGACGGCGTTTGGAATACCACCGGCGCGGTCCTGGCGTTCACCATACAACCCTATTTCTGGCAGACGTTATGGTTCTACCTCGCGGCCGGCCCGCTGCTTGCCGTGTTCCTGACCGGCGGCGCGGTGTGGGCCGCCCGGTGGCGCATGCGGGGAAAATTCAAACGCCTGGAACGCCAGCGCACCGTCGAGCGCGAGCGCACGCGCATTGCCCGGGACATCCATGACAACCTCGGCGCCAACCTGACGCGCATCTCGCTGCTCAGCCAGTCCGCCCACGGCGAACTGCACAACCCGGAACAGGCCGCCGCCCGGCTGGATCAGATTTACGACACCACCCGTGAGTTGACCCGCGCGATGGATGAAATTGTCTGGGCCGTCAATCCCGAGCATGACACGCTGGACAGCCTGGCCAACTATCTCGGAAAATTCGCCCGGAATTTTCTGGGATCGCTGGCCATCCGCTGCCGCCTGGATTTGCCGGTGCAGCTTCCCCCGTGGCCGGTCACGGCGGAAGTCCGTCACAATTTATTTCTGGCGTTCAAGGAGGCTTTGCACAACGTCGTCAAACACGCCGCCGCTTCCGAGGTCAGCATTTCCCTGACGACCGACGACCGGGCCTTCACCCTCGCGATACGCGACCATGGACGCGGTTTTGTGCCCGGGGGATTGCCGGGTGAACCGCCGGGCCAGCCGGGTCACTCCGCCACCGGCAATGGGTTGATGAACCTGCGCTGGCGACTGGCGAAAATCGGCGGCCGTTGTGAAATCCAAAGCGCGCCCGGTCAGGGAACCGAGGTGAAATTTATTGTGCCCGTGTCATCCGAGGAACGTGATTGGACCCGGTCCCACCCGCCGCGCCGGGAGATGGGTGCCAATGGGCCTTCCGCGCGTGTCGCTAAAACTCGCGACTCGTTTTTTCGGCCGGACGAGCTACAATGAAAGATGAAATTCAATGAATATTGCCATTTCCATCATTGAAGATGACGTGCCGGCGCGGGAAATCCTGGCTGACTGGATTCGCCGCGCGGAAGGCATCCAAGGTGTCAGCGAGTATGCCGATGCGGAAAGCGCATTGAAGTCGTTGCCCCGGGAAAAGCCCGGAGTGGTGCTGGTGGACATCAATCTGCCGGGCATGAACGGCATTGAGTGTATCCGGCGTTTGAAGCCCGTTCTGCCCCAGACCCAGTTTGTCATATTGACGGTCTATGAAGATGACAATCACATCTTCAAGGCCCTGGCGGTGGGCGCGAGCGGTTACCTGTTGAAACAAACCCCGCGGCAGATGTTGCTGACCGCCTTGAGGGAGGTTCATGCCGGCGGCTCGCCGATGAGCAGCAGTATTGCCCGGAAAGTGGTGCAGTCCTTTTGCCGGCCGGTGACGGTCCCGGATGAATCCGTCAGTCTTTCACCGCGTGAACAGGAAGTCCTCGAATTGCTGGCGCGCGGCTTTCTATACAAGGAAATTGCCGACTCGCTCCACTTGAGCGTGCAGACGGTGAACACGTACATCCGGCGGATTTATGAAAAGCTCCACGTGCGCTCGCGCGCGCAGGCCATCGCCGTGTATGCGCATTTGCCGCTGGGCGAGTAAAAAATCGCGGCGCGGTTGCCGGCGGGTTAGAGGTTGAGCTTCGCGAAAATCGGCTTCAACGCGGCCTCCCACTTCCCGTAGCCATTCAAATTCAGGTGCAACAAATCAAGGTGGAAATCCTCCGGCCGACAGCCGCCGTTGGGCGCGGCATAGATGCTCCAGGTGTCACATTCCATAACGCCCGGCCGGATTTTCACAAACCCGTCAATCAGCGCGTTGAGCTTCTCGATGTTGTTCACGAACCGCTGATTTTGGTCGCTCCGCGGCATCACCCGGCAGACAATGATCGGCAGGTCGGGATTGAATTTTCGCAGCGCCTGCACAATTGCCTCGAGGTTGCCCGCCACATCGTCGGGATCCGCCCCGTTCCCGATGTCGTTGGTGCCAATCAAAAGCACCACGGCCCGGGGCTTCAGCGCCAGTACGTCCGCGTTGAGCCGGTATAAAACGCCGCGCGTGGTATCGCCGCTGATGCCGCGATTGGCCACGTGCAAATCCGGGAAATCCCGCGCGAGCGAATTCCAGCCCTGGGTGATGGAGTCGCCCAAAAAGACCACCGCTCCCTTGTCCTGGTCGGCCGTTCGCGCCCACTCGGCGTGGCGCTGCGCCCAGACTTTGGGCAGGCCGGACCAGGTTGCCGCCGGCCCCTTGCCGGGCAGAACCGAGGGATCCTTTGGGTATTGCGACACATCCGCCACGGGGTTGGGGGTCGTCTGGGCGAAACTGGCGTTGTTCCCGGTGGCCGTCAGCAGGAGGAAGGCCGACAGGAAAATGAAAAGGATTCGAGCGCTTGAAATTTTGAATGTGGGTTTCATGCAACGGCAAGCTTTACAACGGTGATCGGTGGGGTCGAGCATTTTTTGAAACTGACTTGGTGAAGTCTGCTCTGGCGGCGCGGGCGGCAAATGACAGGATTGTCATGCCCGGTTCAGCCGGCGTTCATCAGGGTTTTGTTTCATGGCTGGACTCGTGATTTCCAGGTTGACGGACATTGACGGCAAAATGTTAAACCATAACCAGCAACACGAACGATCCAATCGATAACTGAAACGCATACAGAAATATGAAAAGAAATTCCTGGCCGGTTTTATTCGGCGTCTTTGGCCTGCTGACGGCGGCGGTCTGCCGCGCCGACGGGCCTTATCACTTCATCAAGGAAATCCCCATCGGCGGTGGTGGCGGCTGGGATTACTGTTCCGTGGATCCGGCGGCGCAACGCCTCTACGTCTCGCGCGGGACCGAAGTCGCGGTGATTGACCTCGCGAAAGACCGGGTCTGCGGGGTCATCACCAACACCCCCGGGGTGCACGGCGTGGCCGTGGCATCCGACCTCGGCCTTGGCGTTACCAGCAATGGCCGCGAAAACAAGGCCGGCGTTGTGGATTTGAAAACGTTGCAAACGCTGTCCAAGGTGGACACGGCCCAGGGCCCGGATGGGATGCTCTACGATCCCGGGCAAAAGGAAGCCTGGCTGTTCTGTGGCCGCGCGCAGGTGGCGACGGTGATTGACGTGAAAGGCGCCAGGGTGGCCGCCACGGTATCCCTCGGGGGCCGGCCGGAATTTGCGACGGTGGACCCGGAAGCGGGCCGCGTGTATGACAATCTGGAAGATAAAAGCGAGGTTGCCGTCATCGACACCAAAACGCACCAGGTGGTGGATCGCTGGCCGATTACGCCCGGCGAAAGCGCTTCCGGCATGGCCATTGACGTGAAAAATCACCGGCTCTTTCTCGGCTGTCACAACGGAAAAATGGTGATGATGGACGATTCCAACGGCAAGGTGGTGGCGACCGTGCCGATTGGCCAGGGCGTGGATGCGGATGCATTTGATCCGGGGACCCAACTCGCCTTTGCTTCGTGCGGTGATGGCACGACCACCATTGCGAAAGAGGAAGCGCCCGACAAGCTGACCGTGCTCCAGACCCTGCCAACCCAGCGCGGTTCACGTACCATGGCGCTGGATCCGACGACGCACAAAATTTATCTGGCGGCGGCCCAATTCGAGGTGCCGGCGCAAGGTGAACAACGTCCGCGGATGGTTCCGGGCACGTTCAAAATCCTGGTTTACGGGATGGACCAGTAACGGGTCCGGGACCGCTGAATCGAGGCGGAAATCCCCGCCGCATTTTTGCGTTTCAACGGTTTAACGTTTCAACGATGCTCAGAATATGCGCGTGCTGGTGGTGGAAGACGAAAAAAAGACGGCGTCGTTCGTGCGCAAGGCACTCCAGGCGGAGGGCTTTGCCGTGGATGCCTGCCATAATGGCGACGACGCCCTGGCCGCTGCCAAGAGCACGCCCTTTGATATCATTGTGCTCGACATCATGCTGCCCGGGCGCGATGGCCTGAGTGTCCTCCGCCAGTTGCGTGAGCGCCGGGACGCCACACCCATTCTTCTGCTGTCGGCGCGCGGCGAGGTGAACGAGCGGGTCGAGGGCTTGAACGCCGGGGCGGACGATTATCTGCCCAAACCGTTTGAACTGGCCGAACTGGTTGCCCGGGTGCGCGCACTGGGCCGGCGCGGCGGCGACAACAAATCACCGGTGTTGCGCGTGGCGGATTTGACGCTCGACACGCTGACCCGCCGGGCGCAGCGCGGCGGCGCGGAAATCGAACTGACCGCGCGCGAATACCGGCTGCTGGAATTCCTGATGCGCTCAGCCGGACGTTTGTGCGGGCGCATGATGATTCTGGAAAAGGTTTGGGACTACGATTTTGATCCCGGCACCAATCTGGTGGACGTTTACGTCCGGCGCTTGCGGGAGAAGATTGACGCCCGTTTCGAACCCAAACTGCTCCACACCGTGCGCGGCGCGGGCTACCTGTTGAAGGCCCGGCCATGACCATCCGCACGCGCCTGACCTTGTGGTATGCCGGCGTCCTGACCGTGTCCCTGCTCATCATTGGCCTGGGAACTTATCGGGAAATTGACGAACAATTGCGCCATGCCCATCGCCGGGCGCCGACGGAACACGCCATTTCCGAAACCAGCGAGATGGTCTTCGAGGTGGGTCTGCCGGCCGTTGCGCTGGGGCTGTTGGGCGGCTGGTGGTTGACCCGGAAAGCCCTGGCGCCCGTGTCCAAGCTGACCGAGGCCATCACCAAGGTTCACGAACGCAATCTGCGCGAACCGCTCCCGCGCACCGGCAGTGGTGATGAATTCGACCGGCTGACGGAGGTGTTCAATGCCATGCTGGCGCGGCTCGACGATTCGTTCAACCGCATCCGGGAATTCAGCCTGCACGCTTCCCACGAACTTAAAACGCCGCTGACCGTGTTGTGCGGCGAGACGGAAACGGCTTTGCGCGATGAATCGCTTTCGCCGGCGGAACGCGAACGGCTTGTCAGCCAGCTCGACGAATTGCACCGGCTCGCCCGCATTGTGGACGGCCTCACCCTGCTCGCCAAGGCCGACACCGGGCAGGTGGAATTGAAGGATGAACCGGTCGGACTCGACGAACTGGTGCGTGACAATTTTGCCGACACGCAAATCCTGGCCGAACCGCAACACATTCAAGTTGAACTGGCCGAATGTGAAATTTTGACGGTGCGCGGAGACCGGCACCGGTTGCGGCAATTGCTGCTCAATCTGGCTGATAACGCCGTCAAATACAGCCAGCCGCGGGGCCGGGTGACCATGGGTTTGCGCCGTGCGGACCGGGTGGCGGAATTTACGATCGCCAACACCGGGGCGGGGATTTCGCGGGAGTCGTTGCCGCGGGTTTTTGACCGGTTTTACCGGGGCGACCTCGCCCACAGCCATACGGTGGACGGCTGCGGCCTGGGTTTGAGCATCGCCCAATGGATCGTTTCGGCGCACCACGGCACCATCCAAATCGAGTCGGAACCATCAAAGTTGACAACCATTACGGTTCGCCTGCCGCTGAATGCAACATAAATGAAATATTCAACATTCAACATTCAACATCGAACATCGAACCAGCGGTGCGCGCCGTTTGGAAATTTTCTTGAGCGTTGGGCACTGAATGTTGAATGTTGGATGTTCTTTTTATTCCTCCTTTTAGCTGGATGCGCCACGTATCATCCGCAACCCATCTCCCCCGAGCAAACCGCCGCCGCCTTCGACGCGCGGTCGTTGACCAACGAAAACCTGCGCGCGTTCCTGGAAACCAACCAGGTTGCCGGCGAGTGGCCGCGGCGTTCGTGGGACCTGAACGCCCTCACGCTCGTGGCGTTTTATTATCAACCGGCGCTGGCCGAGGCGCGGGCGCAATGGGAGGCGGTGGAAGCGACAAAAATCACGGCGGGCGAGCGGCCCAATCCGACCGTGTCCGTGACGCCGGGATACGACTCTCAAATCCCCGGCAACTTCAGCCCTTGGCTGGTGACGCTGAATTTTGACGTGCCCATCGAAACGGCAGGCAAGCGGGGCAAACGTCTTGCCCAAGCCAGCCACCTTTCCGAGGCCGCCCGCTGGAATTTTGTCTCCGCCGCCTGGCAGACGCGCAGCCGCCTGCGCGCTGCGTTGTTGAATCTTTACACCGCGCGCGAAACCGAATCGCTGTTCGCGCGTCAGGAATTGGCACAAAGCAACGTCGTCCACTTGTTGGAAGGTCAGCTTGCCGTTGGCGCAGTGTCCAGTTATGAAGTCACGCAAGCCCGCATCGCGCTGGGTACCACGCGGCTGGCGCGGCAGGACGCCACCGGCCAGTCCGCCCAGGCGCGCGTGCAACTCGCCAATGCGCTTGGCCTGCCATTGCGCGCGCTGGATGACGTGACGTTTTCATTCGCCGGGCTGGATCAATTCCCCAGGGAGTTGACCAAGCCGGAGATTCGTCGCCAGGCACTGTTAAACCGGGCGGATGTGCGCGGGGCGCTGGCGGAATACGCCGCCAGCCAGTCCGCCCTGCAGCTTGAAATCGCCAACCAATATCCGGACGTTCATCTCGGTCCAGGCTATGGCTGGAACACCGGCAATGCCGGTGACAATCAATGGACACTGGGTCTGAGCCTGACCCTGCCGGTGTTGAACCAAAATCAAGGTCCGGTCGCCGAGGCCAAGGCAAAACGGGCGGAGGCCGCCGCGCATTTCCTGACCGTGCAAACCGCCGCCATCGCGGAAATTAACAGCGCGCTGGCTGGTTACGACGCGGCGTTGCAAAAAACGGCGACGGCAAAAACGTTGCTGGATGATTTGCAGAAACAACTGGATTCCATCCACGCGCAGACGCAGGCAGGCGAAGTGGAGCCGTTGACATTGGCCAACGCCGAGGCCGAATACGCCACCGGCGCGCAAAACCAGCTCGCCGCGCTCATCCAGGCGCAGCAGGCACTAGGTCAACTGGAAGACGCCGTCCAGAGTCCGTTGACCCTGCCGTCGTCCGTGCTTGACGCGGCGCAAAACACTTCTGCTCAAACTGAAAAATGAAACGAAAACAAATCATCATCGGCAGCGTGATTGTCCTTGGTTTGGGGCTGGGCACCTATGCGCTCATCAAATCGTCCCGCGCCGCCCCGGATTCGGACGACGAAGCATCGGCGGAAAATGTGTCCCCGCTCGTGAATGTTCAAGTCGGCACGCTTAAACGCATGACGCTGCACCGGTATGTTTCCGGCTACGGCACGGTGGAGGCCGCGCCGGCCACGGCGGGTCAGCCGGCTGCCGGCGCCCAACTTGCCGCGCCCGCCGCCGGGGTCGTGGCCCGGGTGAACGTCATCGAAGGCCAGCCGGTGCAGAAGGGGGACGTGCTCGTGGAATTGAATTCCGGCACGGCCACGGCGGATTACGCCGAACAGGAAGTGGCGCGCCAGAAACAATTATACGCGCAGCACAACACTTCGTTGAAAATGTTGCAGGACGCCGAGGCGCAACTGGCGGCGCTGCAGGTCACCGCGCCGTTGTCCGGCACCGTGACGCGCCTGAACGTCAAACCCGGCGCGGCGGTGGACGTGAACACGGTGGTCGCGGAGGTGGTGGATTTGAATCATCTGGCCGTGAGCGCCGACATTCCCGCGTCGGAAGCGGGCGAATTGCGAGTCGGTGAGGAAGTCCAGGTCCTGAGTGGATCGCCGGTCATGACCACACTGTCGTTTATCAGCCCCGTGGTGGACGTAAACGACGGGGCGGTCCTGACCCGCGCGCTGTTGCCGGCGGACGGCGGTTTGCGTCCCGGACAATTCGTTCCATTGAAAATCATTACGGCGGTCCACACCGATTGCCTGGTGGCGCCGGACGAAAGTGTGGTGACCGATGAAAACAGCCATAGCGTTATCTCGCTGGTCCAGGGTGACGAGGCGACCCGGACGCCGGTCCGGACGGGCTTGCGTGAAAACGGCTGGGTCGAGATTGCAGGAGCCGGACTCAAGGAAGGTGACGCCGTCGTGACGGTTGGCGCTTATGGCTTGCCGGAGAAAACCAAAATCCAGGTGATGAAACCATGAAACGAATTTCTAGAAACTGTCCGAATCGCCGCGAGGTTTTGGACTCCGCCAGTCCTCCGGCGCTTTTGGTCGAGGCGGAGGCAGGAACAAAAGCGGGGGAGGGCCACCGCACTCCAAGACGCTGGCGCGTTGGCGGTGGCAAATCCCCGTGGCGATTGAATAATTCCAGGTAGCTTCCAATGAATCCCGACGCCTCCTCACGCCTGGGCCGGTTCGCCACGCGGCACGCGCTGTCGATCGCGTTCATTGCGGTGGCGCTGTGCCTGGCGGGTGTTTTGTCGGCGCTGCATACGCCGTCGTCGGTGTTCCCGCAGACGGACTTCCCGCGCGTCGTCATCCTGGTGGACAACGGCATCATGCCCGCCGATGAAATGATGGCCACGGTCACGCGGCCCATCGAAGAGGCGATGAAGGACATTCCCGGCGCGGTTTCCGTGCGTTCGGCCACCAAGCGTGGTTCGGCCCAGATCAACATCTTTTTCAACTGGCGCGTGGACATGCAACAATCGGAACTTTACGTGCTCGGCCGGCTGGCGCAAATCCGCGGCGATTTGCCCGCGACCGCCGGGACCGAGGTCGAGCGCGTCACCTTTTCCGCGTTTCCCATCATCGGCATCAGCCTGACCAGTTCCCATCGCGACCTCATGGATTTATGGGAGACGGCGAATTACCAGTTGAAGCCGCTGTTCCTGCAAATCCCCGGCGTCGCCCGGGTGGAAATTCTCGGCGGCCACGTGCCGGAATATCACGTCGTCGTGGACCCGCTGAAATTGCAGGCTGCCGGCCTCGGTTTGCCGGAGGTGGGCGATGCCCTGGCGAAAAACAACCTCGTCGCGCCCGCCGGCATGATCGAGGAGAATTATCACCTGTACCTGACGGCGGTGGATGGGCGGGTCTATTCGCCGGAGGACATCGGAAACGTTATGATTGCCGTCTGTGGCGGCCATCCAATTTGTGTCCGGGACGTGGCGCGGGTCGAGCGCGGCCCGGCGCCGGCCTTTACGGACATCACCGCGCAGGGCCGCCAGGCCGTCCTGTTGAACATCCAAAGCCAGCCCGGTGGCAGCACGCTGGACATCGCTGCCGCCCTGAAGACGCAATTGCAGCAGCTCCATCGGGAGTTGCCGCCGGATATGCACCTCGCGTTTTACTATGACCAGTCGCAATTCGTGCGCGACTCGGTCGGCAGCGTCTGGGACGCCATTCTCTTTGGGCTCATCCTGTCGGTGTTCATTTTGTATTTCTTCCTGAAAAACTGGGGCAGCGTATGGACCGCCATCGTCACCATTCCCATCACCGTGCTGATCACGTTCGTCGCCATGAAGCTGGCAAACATGACCTTCAACATGATGACGCTCGGCGGCATCGCGGCCTGCATCGGCCTCATTATCGACAACGCCATCGTGGTCGTGGAGGCCATGTGCGTGAAGATCGCCGCCGGCCGGCCGCGGCTGGCGGGAATCCAGGAGGCCATCGGTGAAATTCTTTATCCGCTCATCGGCTCGACGCTGACGCCGGTCGTGGTGTTCATCCCGCTCGCGTTCCTGACCGGCGTGGCCGGCGTTTTTTTCCGCGCGCTGGCGCTGACGATGGTCGTGTCGCTGCTCGTGTCGCTGGTCCTGGCGCTCACGCTGACTCCGTCGCTGGCGGCGTGGTTTATCCGCGAGCGCGGCAAGATGGAGCACGGCCACACGCCGACGGGATTGGAAGGCGGGTTTCTGCTGACGCGGGTCATCCGGATTTACGAACGTGCGGTGCGCGCGGCATTGCGGTACCGCGGGCTGACACTGCTGGCGTGCGGCCTGATTCTGGTGGCCGGCGTTTTCATTTACCAGCGTTTGCAATCCGATTTCCTGCCCGACTTCGACGAGGGCGGCTTTGTGATTGATTACTGGGCGCCGCCCGGCACAAGCCTCATGGAGACTTCGCGTGTTCTCAATGAGGCGGAAGCCATTCTCCGTGCCAACCCGGACGTGGAAGGCTATTCCCGCCGGCTCGGCGCGGAGATGGGCATGTTCATTACCGAGCCGTATCGCGGTGATTTTGCCGTCAAACTCAAGGCCGATCGCAAACACACAACCGAGAATGTCATCGCCGGATTGCGCCATGAATTCGCCGAAAAATTCCCGATGATGCGCTGGGAGTTCCCCGGCATCCTCACCGACGTCATCGGTGATTTGCAACTGACGCCCGACCCCGTCGAAATCAAATTATTCTCGCCGGATTTGAAGTGGCTGGAGGCCACCGCGCCGCGTATTGAGGCCCAGATCAAACAAATTCCCGGCGTCGTGGACACGTTCGACGGCCTGACGGAAACCGGGCCTTCCATCAGTTTGCGCGTGCGGCCCGCTGACGCCGCAAGATTTGGCCTCACGACGCAGGACATTGCCGGCGCCGCGAACACCGCGCTGCTGGGCCAGGTTGTGTCATCCGCACTCGAAGGCGACCGCGTGGTAAACATCCGCGTGCTGGCGGAGCCGTCCAGTGTCAATCGCATCGCTACGCTCCGGGCGTTGCCCCTCCGGACACCGGGCGGCGCGGTCGTGCGCTTGGACCAGGTGGCCGACATTGACGTGCAACCGAGCCAGGTGGAGTTGGATCGCGACGATTTGCGACAGGACGTGATTGTCTCCGCCCGGCTCGAAGGCCGTGATTTGGGCAGCGCGATGCGGGAGATTCAGGCCAAGCTCAGCCAGGACCCATGGCTGCCGCCCGGCACCATTGAGTACGGTGGTCTTTACCAGCAGCAACAGGAATCCTTCCGCAATCTTTTGGTCGTCCTGCTCGGGGCCATCCTGCTGGTGTTCACGGTGTTGCTGATTGAATTCCGTTCCTTCAACGAGCCGGTGGCCATCGTCTTCGGCTCGGTTCTGGCCTTGTTCGGCACGGTGGCTGCGTTGTGGATCACCGGCATTACGCTCAACATTGTTTCCTTCCTTGGCGCCGTCATCGGGGTGGGTATCGTGGCCAAGAATGGCATTCTCATGCTGGATTTTTCCCGAAAATTACAGGACGAGGGCGTAGAGCTGGAAGAAGCCCTGGTGCGTGCCGGGCATCGCCGGTTGCGGCCGGTGCTGATGACGTCGCTGGCCGCCGCGCTCGGCATGTTGCCGCTGGCCTATGGCATCGGCGCGGGCGCGGACATGCTCCGGCCGCTGGCCATCGCGGTCATCGGCGCACTGTGCATTTCCGTGCTGCTGTCGCTCATCGCCATGCCGGTGGTTTACTGCGTGCTGTGGCAGTTGAGCGGCGGCGGGAAAAAACCGGAGCAAAAACGAGCGGCAGTCTGAACGAATTATTCTTTCCCGGGCCGCTTTGAGGCTTTGACGGCACGCAGCAACTCCGCCATCAAACCATCCGTGGTGTGTTCCTTCGCCTCCAGCGCCGGTTCCAATTTCAAGGCGCGGATGGCCCTGCTGGTTTCCGGGCCGATGGACGCCAGTTTCATTTGTGGAAATTTTTTCAGCAGCGTCGGCAAATCAAACCGCGCGTGAAAATGCTCCACCGTCGAGGCGCTCGTGAACGTCACCCAGTCCGCGCCCGATTCGAGCAGCCGTTCCCCCATGCCCGCGCGGTCCTCCGTCTCGGCCACGGTTTTATAGACGGCGATATCGTCCACGATGGCGCCCAGTTCCTCCAGCGCCTCCGGCAATTCGCGGTTCGCCACCTCGGCGCGCAGCAGGCACATTTTCACATTCTCGACGGACTGGTATTTCTCGAATGCCTCGGCCAGCTTCTGCGCGGTCGCCGCTTCCGGCGTCAAATCCACCTGTAAATGCAGTTCGCGCAACCTGGCCGCCGTCGCCGGGCCGACCGCGGCAATCCGCGCGCCGCCGAGGTCGCGCAGGTCGTGAAAGCGTTTGAAGAACAGGTCGAAAAACGCCATCACGCCATTCGCGCTCGTAAATACCAGCCAGTCGTAGGAATTCAATTCCAGCAGCGCGTCGATGATGCCCTGCCGGTCGTCCGGTGACGTGATTTTGATCGTCGGCACTTCGAGGACGTCTGCGCCCAACTCCGCCAGCCGTTGAGGGAGGGACGGCGTGCCGCCGTCCCTGAAATTTGGGGACGCCGACCCGGCGTCCCTCCCAGGGGGACGCGTCACGACTATCCTTTTCCCGGACAAAGGGCGGTGCTCCGCCCAGTTCAACTTTTCCCGCAACTTGACCACGTCGCCGACAATGGTGAGTGCGGGCGGAACAATCTTTTCTTTCGCCGCGAGCGCCGCAATCGTGGCCAGCGTGCCGGCCACGGATTTTTGTCTTCCCAGCGTACCCCACTGGATGATGGCCACCGGCGTTTCGGCTGACAGGCCCTGCGCGATGAGTGATTTCGTCCAGTCGTCCAGATTGTCGGTGCCCATGAGCACGACCTTGGTGCCGGGAATTTTGGCGATTTGTTCGTAGCGTAAGGCTGTGGCTGCGTCCGCCGAATCGCTGTGGCCGGTGAAGACCGTGAAGCTGGAGCAATGTGCGCGGTGGGTGAGGGGAATGCCGGCATAATTCGGCGCCGCGACGATGGACGAAACACCCGGCACGACTTCAAAGGGAATTTTCGCCGCCGCCAGCGCCTCGGCTTCCTCGCCGCCGCGGCCGAAAATATAGGGATCACCGCCCTTGAGCCGGACGACCCGTTTGCCTTTGCGGGCTTTGGCGACGAGCAGTGCGGTGATTTCCTCCTGCGGCATCTTCATTTTTTTGCCGCGGGCGATGAATTCGGCGGACGGCGGCGCCAGCCGGAGCAAGTCCGGGTTCACGAGCGCGTCGTAGAGCACCACATCGGCGCACCGGAGCAGTTCCGCGCCGCGCAACGTGAG
>CAWACS010000012.1:0-85043 GCA_963780535.1 uncultured Verrucomicrobiae bacterium | reverse complement strand
CGCCGCGCTGGATGCGTTTGCCGACGGCGGCATCAGCTATCTGCTGCCTTACGCGCAGTTTTTATATGCGGAAAAAATTTCCAACCCGGCATTGGAAAAAGAGCCTGACGCGCCGCCGGAAAAAATGCTGATCCGCTTTGCATCCGCCAATGTGGTCGTCCTGGGCAGCGGCCTCAAGCGGCTGGAAGCCGAGATTCAGAAATATGAATTGAAGTTTGTGAAGTCGGCAGATCGCCGTTTGGCCGCCACATTGAAAACCCACATTGCCGCCGTCACCGTCACTTTAACCAAGGAAAACGTATGAATCCCGAACGCAAAGAAATTCTTAATCTGGTCTCACTGCCCGGACGCATGAACGCCGCCGAAGCCGCTTGGCGGCTCGGTTTTGAACCAGACCACATTCCCATTCTGGTCACTGCCGGCCAACTCAAGCCGCTGGGCAATCCACCGCCAGGAGCCGTGAAGTTTTTTCTGACGGCCGAGATTGAGCAAAAGAAAGGCGACGCCAGATGGATGAACAAGGCAACCGAACTCATCCGGCTAAAGGTCAAGGACAAGAACGAGCGCGCCGCAAAAAGCCGGACGCTCAAAGGTTCCTTATCCGCAACCAATGGAAACAATTCCAATGACCGTCATTCCTAGCGGCGTGCCTCGCGCTTCCATTATACGGCGCGCGGTCGCCTTCAAGGTCGTGCGCTCCGCGCCTCCACCTGTGACCGCGCCCGCTTGCGCCGTGGAAATCGCTTTTAAGAATCACGCCGCGCAATCTGCATCGCCAGTGGTCATTCCCAATAATCATTATCGTGATCGCAATGCGCCGAATAGTGCGGCGGCGGAAATGGGTCGAACGTGTCCGGGGGCGGGGGCGGCGGTCCCGGCAGATGGATGAAAAGGGCTGGCCAGACATGAGGCGTGGATTTTCCTCCTTTGCATCGCAATCCACCGTTCAATACCCACGCCAACAAAGCCAGCAAAAGATAAATGGCTCCAATGAGAAAGTAGAGCGCGTGTTCGTGGATGAATCCATCAAGGTGTTTCAATCCCGACGCTTCCAGTTCGAGTGCTTTTATTTGCCAAGGTTGCATGATGGCCTCCTATGCGGCAACGGCGGGTGCCGCTGGTTCGGTGTTCCGGTTTCCAATGATGGCCTTCTGTTGCCGCTCGTATTCACTGAGGGACGGCATTTCCACCGGCGCTTTGCGGGAATATGCCCGCGCCATAGCCCGGCTATTGTGCCCAAGATTCACCTGGGCAAATCGTTCGGGGTAGCCCGCCGTCTTTGCCCGTTCCGCCCAAGCATAGCGGTAGCTGTGCAACGATACGCCTTTGATGCCAAGTCCGGTGCAGCGTTGTTTGAACTCCGTGGCGCGGTCGCCAGAACGAACGGTTCGCAGATACGGAAACAGCGGGCCGCTTCCCGGCAGGTCGCGCAAGATTTCCTCCATGTCTTCATCCATGCGCATGATGGCAATCGAGCCGGTCTTTCGGCGCGCATAGCTAATGACGTGGTGTTCCCAATCAACGTCCTCGGCGTTCAAGCCAGCCAGATCGGATTGCGATGCGCCCAAGTGCCAGGCCAGTTTGTAGAACGCCTTGCGTTCGGGATTCTGTTCGCGGGCGACGATGGCCAGGTGTTCGGCCAGCGTAATACCGCGCTTTTCTTTGAACTCGACGGCCGGCCACTGGCGTTTCGGCACGAGCGGCCACGGCAGCCAGTTCATATCCACGCAGAAATTGTGCAGGCGGCGCAGATAGACGTTGGTGGAAACCGTTCCCATTTGCAGAACCTTCAGGATCGTTTCACCTTTGGTTTCAATGATGACCTGCGGCAGCAACATGATAAACGCCTTGTCCTTGGCGGCGGTTTTCCAGCGGTGTTGGTTGGCTCCTTGTTTGGTGTTGGTCAACGCTTCAATGGCGTGCTGCCACGTCCGCGTGGTGATGCCGTTGTCGCTGCCCGCCAGATACGCCTTGGCAATCTGGAGATTCAGCACCGGCTGGCGTTCGGAATTATTCTTGGCTTCGATGACCTGCCGGGCATCGTCGGCATTGGTGGTGCCGAGACTGGTGCGTTTGCCGGTCTTGGTGTCCACGCAGTAGTAGGCTCCGCCACGGATTCCACGGCAGATGAGACGGTAACGTGTTTTCATAGTTTTCACGCAACCGCGAGAATAACTGAGGCCGAATCCGAACAGGTAGCCGATAGCGGGCGGATTACGCCGGACTATTCTGGTTTCCTACGGATTGGAAAATTGGTGTCCGTTTTGGTGTCCGTTTGGACTCCCGAACCTCCTAAACCGCTACTGCACACGCAGTTGGAATTGGAGGCGAGGGTCGGAATCGAACCGACGGATGAGGCTTTTGCAGAGCCCTGCCTTACCACTTGGCTACCCCGCCACACAGGTCTACTAGGCTAATTTCGATTTGTACCGGGAGCAAGTTCAATCGACGTAACCCAGGCGGTGGCGTTGTCCCCACAATGATTTGGGTTTGAAAATCCCCACCGGCGTAATGATACCGGTGATCAATTCCGGCGGTGTCACGTCGAAACCCGGATTACACGCACCGCTTGTGGGATTCGCCACGCGCACATAGGTTCGCCTTGAGGACTTTGGACTCGATTCCACACCCCAAGCGCCGAGCACTTCGCTTTCGTGCCGTTCCTCAATCGGAATGTCGAAGCCGCGTTTCAAATGCCAATCAATGGTCGAAAGCGGAATCGCCACGTAAAACGGTATTCCATGCCGCTTCGCCAAAACGGCCTTGGTGTAGGTGCCGATCTTGTTCGCAACTTCGCCGGTGCGCCCGAGCGTGCGGTCGCTGCCGACGATGACCAGGTCAATCTTGCCGCGTTGCATCAAATGGCCGGCCGCGTTGTCGGCGATGATCTGGTGCGGGATTCGTTGCTGCGCCAGTTCCCACGCCGTGAGGGTTGCGCCCTGCGAACGCGGACGGGTTTCGTCGCAGAAGACATGAAAGTTTTTGCCCTGCGCCTGCGCGGCGTACATCGGCGCGGTGGCCGTGCCCACGTCCGCAAACGCCAGCCAGCCGGCGTTGCAATGGGTGAGAATTTTTGCGCCGTGGCGAATCAGCTTCGCGCCGTGGCGACCGATGGCTTCACAATGCGCCACGTCTTCGCCGGCAAATTCCTCGGCGGCGGCCAGGGCGAGCCGTTGTTGTTCCTCAACGGTTTCGCCGGCGCGCATCGCGGTGCGCACGCCGTTCATGGCGTTGACGGGGTCAACCGCCGTGGGCCGCGCGGCTTTGAGTGTCCAATAAACGGCCTCAACGTGACGGCGAAATTTCCGCAAATCGTGTCCGCGAAAGGCCAGCGCGCCCTGGGCCAGACCATAGGCCGCCGTCGCGCCGATCGCGCCCGCACCGCGCACCACCATGTTGTGAATGGCCCCGGCGGTTTCGCGAAAATTGTTCGTGGCGACGATTTTGAATTCGTGCGGAAGCAGGCGTTGTTCAATGAGCCGGACGGCGTTCCGCACGGGATCGAAAGCGACGGTGCGATAATGCCGGGTGCGTCCGCGGACGGTGACATTCATAGGCTTGCCAAAGCAGCGTTCAACCGTTTGACCGTCAAAGCAAGCACGTTTGAAAACGGTTTGATGCTGTCCTGTGGCGACGGTTCAACGAACCCCAACCCTCATCCGCCGGATTTTGGCTTGAATATCACGGTAACCCGGCTGCTGACGGAGCTTGCGGAGGTCAGGGTCTTTGGCGAGCCAGTCGAAATCGCAATAGCCGAGGTTAAGTGCCTTCTCCAGGGCAAGGACGGCGCGGTCGAAGTGTTCGGTGAGAGTGTAACTACAGGCCAGATTGTAATAAACGAGCGGATTGCGCGGTTCGAGCCGGGCCAGACGTTCATCCACTTTCAGCCCCTCCAGATAACGGCCACGCTTTGTGAAATGGTCGCCCAACAGTTGCAACGCCTCCACATAATCGGGATCACGGCGAACCAGTCCCTCCAGGAATTGAATCTTGGTGTCGAGGTCGCGCTGACCGGCGCGGCTCAACTTCTTTCTGGCACTGCTTTTAACCGGCATACAACGCCAACAGTTTTTCGCAGTCATCGCCCCAAGTCAAGCGGCCGCATGTAAAAATTTTGTGGCATCTTCCGGGGCCCACCCTCAGAATCAGCCGGGTTTCTACCAATAATGAAATGTTTTGTCACCGGGGCTTCCGGCTTCATCGGTTTGAACCTGATCCGCGAACTGCTTTCGCGCGGGCATCGTGTCAAGGCGTTGCTGCGACCGGGAAGTGACGGGCGGGCGCTCACCGGCCCGGAGTTTGAACGCGTGACCGGCGACGTGGGCGACGGGGCCTTGCTGCAACGAGAAATGGCCGGCTGCGATTGGTGCTTTCACGCCGCGGCGAGCTACCACCTGTGGCTGCGTGATTACCAATCCATGTACGCCACGAACGTCGAAGGCACGCGCAACGTGATCGAAGCCGCCGGCGTGGCCGGCTGCCAACGCATCGTCCATACGAGCACCGTCGGGTGCATTGGCCTGCCGCAAATGGTGAATGGCACCACCGTTCCGTCGGATGAATCGGCAATCGTCCCCGAAGCACAGTTGACCAGCCCTTACAAACGCTCGAAGTGGCAGGCGGAGGAAGTAGCAGCCAAGTTCGCGCGCCAGGGCCTCCCGGTGATCATCGTAAATCCCTCCGCCCCCATCGGTCCACATGATTTGAAACCGACGCCCACCGGCCAGATTGTCGTGGACTTTTTAAACAGCGAACTGCCCGCCTATGTGGACACTGGATTGAACTGGGTTCACGTCCGGGACGTGGCAATCGGGCACATTCTCGCGGCCGAAAAGGGACGGATTGGCGAACGTTACATCCTGGGCCACGCGCAGGGCAATTGGACGATGCACGAAACACTGGCGGCCCTGGAAGACATTACCGGCGTCCCGTCGCCCAAAATCCGGATCCCCTACTGGGTCGCCTTGACAATGGCACACGTCAACGAGGGAATTGCCGCTCTCACCGGCACCCCGCCCAAAGCTCCCCTGGCCGGCGTGCGCATGGCCCGGGACAAAATGTGGTATAACCCGGCCAAGGCCATCCGGGAGTTGGGCCTGCCGCAAACGCCGCCCAAACAGGCGTTCGCCGACGCCGTCGCCTGGTTTCGCGCCAACGGATACGTGAAACATTGATTCGCCGGTGAATTTGCCAATTTTCGTGGAGCAATTGACAAAGCTGTTCTTGCTTTTCGACCGCAGGTCGTGAAAAATTTCACAAAGTTTATGGCGCACGTCAAATTACACATCCCGGGGCCGGTCGAAGTCAGCGAGAAAACGTTCAAGGCGTTCCGCAAACCGATGATCGGCCATCGCGGCCAGGGGTTCAAGGACCTCTATGCCGCCATCCAACCGCAACTCCAGCAACTGCTGTACACCAGGCAGCTGGTTTACATTTCCACGTCGTCCGCGTGGGGCGTGATGGAAGGCGCCATCCGCAATCTCGCCGCCAAAAAGGTCCTCAACTGCATGTGCGGCGCGTTCTCGGACAAATGGTTCGACGTGTCGAAACGCTGCGGCAAGGGCGCCGAGGCCCTGCAGGTGGACTGGGGTTCGCCCATCCGCGCCGAGGCCGTGGACAAAAAACTGGCGACAGGCCAGTTCGACGCCATTACCGTCATCCACAACGAAACCTCGACCGGTGTGATGAGCCCGCTGGCCGAAATCGCCGCGCTCAAGAAAAAATATCCCGACGTGATGTTCATTGTGGACGCCGTCAGCTCGATGAGCGCGACGAGAATCGAATTCGACGCGCTCGGCATCGACGTATTGCTGGCCGGCATGCAAAAGGCGTTTGCCCTGCCACCCGGCACTTCAATCTTCACCTGCTCGCCGGCGGCGCTCGCCCGGGCGGCGACCCTCAAGAACCGCGGTTATTATTTCGACTTCGTCGAATTCCAGAAGAACGCGGAGCAAAGCATGACGCCCAGCACGCCCAGCATCGGCCATGTCTATGCGCTGCAATCGAAACTGGAGGACATTTTCGCCGAAGGGCTCGAAAACCGGTTTGCCCGCCACAAAAAGCTCGCCGAAATGACGCGCGCCTGGGCGGCGAAACATGGCTTTACGCTGTTCCCCGAGCAGGGTTTTGAATCCATCACGCTCACCTGCGTGAATAATGGCGCCAAACCCGGCGGCCGGGCCGTGGATGTGCCGAAATTGCAGAAACTCGTCAAGGACCAGGGCTTCCTGATTGACGGCGGCTATGGAAAAATCAAGGGCAAGACCTTCCGCCTCTCCAACATGGGCGACGAGACCGAGGCCACGATGAACCAGTTGTACGCCGCCTTGGACAAGGCCATGGGCCAGATCTGAGTTGCGCAATTGGCAAATCCCGCCGAAAATCGGTTACCGATGCCGGCGCCAGATCCAACCCCGTCCCCGCCACCACCGCGATGGCCTCACTGGGTGAGAGTTGTCGTGATTGGCCGCAATTGGAAATTCACCCTGACGCGCCTCGTCGTTTTGGTCGTCGCCTGTTTTGTCGTTTTCCGGTTCATCCTGTTGCCCATCCGGATTGAGGGCATCAGCATGTTACCCACCTGCAGGAATGGTGCGGTGAATTTCGTAAACCGGCTCGCCTATCTGCGGCACGACCCGCGACGCGGTGACATCGTGGGCATCCGGCTGTCCGACCCAGGCATCAGGTGGCCCAGCGTGATGTATTTGAAGCGTATCATCGGCCTGCCCGGCGAAACGGTGGCCTTTGTCAACGGCCAGGCGCTGATTAACGGCAAGGTGCTCGAGGAACCTTATGAAAAATACGATTGCGATTGGAATCTCCCTCCGGTCAAACTCGGCCCCGACGAGTATTTTGTCGTGGGCGACAACCGTTCCATGCCTCCGGAAAATCACGTGTTCGGGAAAGTTGAACGCGACCATATCGTCGGCCGGGCCGTCTTATGAAAATTGTTTTCCGCATCGTCTGGCTGGTCGCGCTGGTGGCAGTGGGCGTCTGGCTGTGGGCGGTTTTGTTTCCCAGCCCGGGAAAAGTCGTCCGCGAGCGTCTCGCGACCGTCGCCCGATGCGTTTCTTTTGCGGCGGATGAGGGGGCACTGGCGCGCGTGGCCGGCGTGGAAAACCTGGCCGGTTGTTTTTCCACCAATGTCGAGATCAACCTCGACGTGCCCGACCACACCCAGCTCACCATCAAGGGCCGTGATGAGGTCACACAACACGCCGCCGCCGCCCGTTCCCTGGTCAGCAGCCTCAGCGTCAAATTCCTTGACATGAACGTGGCCATCGGCCCAGACAAACACTCCGCTGTCGCCGATTTCACCGTCGAGGCGCGCGTCGGAGGCGACCAGGATATGATTGTCCAGGAAGTGAAATTCACCCTGCAAAAAATCGGCGGCCAATGGCTCATCACCCGCGTCGAAACCGTCCGCACGCTTTCCATTTTGAACTTTGAACTTTCGCCCGCTCCTTCCATAGTTTCGTCATGAACGTTTTGGTCACCGGCGGCGCCGGCTACATCGGTTCCGTCTGCACGCAAGAACTGCTGCAGGCCGGGCACCAGATCACGGTCTATGACAATCTTACCGAAGGCCATCGCTCGGCGGTGGATCCGCGCGCAAAATTCATTTTGGGCCGGCCGGAACAGGAAGGCGACATTCTCAACGCCGTCAAGTCCGCCCAGCCCGAGGCCATCATGCACTTCGCCGCCAGCGCCCTGGTCGGTGAATCCATGACCAACCCGAAGAAATATTTTCACAACAACGCCTTCAACGCGCTCAAACTGGCCGATGCCGCCGTCGAATGCGGCGTAAAGAAATTCGTGTTCAGTTCCACCTGCGCCACCTACGGCCCGCCCGGCCGGATTCCCATGACCGAGGATTTGCCGCAGCGCCCCATCAGCCCCTACGGCGAATCCAAGCTGATGTTCGAGAAAATCCTCCAGTGGTATCAAACAATTCACGGCCTGGAATTCGTCGCCTTCCGCTACTTCAACGCCGCCGGCGCGAGTGAAAAATTCGGCGAACATCATCGCATCGAGACCCATTTGATTCCGCGGGTGTTGCAGGTCGTGCTCGGCCAGTTGCCGCAGGCCGAGATTTTTGGCACCGACTATCCGACGCCCGACGGCACCTGCATCCGCGATTACATCCATATCCTCGACCTGGCCCAGGCGCACATCCTCGGATTGCAGCCGGGCAAGGCTGGTTTCTACAATCTGGGCAACGGCGACGGCTACTCGGTGCGCGAAGTCATTCAGATGTGCGAAAAGGTCACGGGCAAAAGAATTCCTGTCGCGGAAAAGCCGCGGCGGCCCGGCGACCCGCCCCGGCTCGTGGCCTCCGCCGCAAAAGCGGTCCGCGAACTGGGCTGGAAGCCAAAATACCCGAAGCTGGAAGACATTGTGACCACCGCCTGGGCCTGGCACAAAAGGCATCCCACTGGCTACCCGGATTGAGGCAAATCGGAATGCCCACAAACATAGCAGAAAATGTCCGGTTTTCGTCAATCGGCGTGTGGCTGCCTCCTTTTACCGGCCGGATACTGAAGCAGCGGAAGTAACGGGCGAAGTTTGTTTTGCGCCGAAATCGGGATTCGGGCAGCTTCTCCGGAAGTAATTTTATGATCGTCGTCATCAACGGAATAATCGCCGGGACAGCGGGCGGGAAATTTATCCCTAAAGGACGCGAGCGACCTGCTGAAAAGTGATAAACATCTACGTTGACTCCCATGGTAACAACAACTTCTCGTTTCAAAGCGGTTTCCACGCCTATTCGTGTTGTTTCGACCAGCGTGAAGGGCCGGGTGGTCTCCATGTATGCGTTGCTCATTGCCTTCAATGCGGGGGCGTGGGTCTGGGCGCTGATCGCCTTTCATAACTATCCGGTTCTACTAGGGACGGCGCTCCTGGCCTACACGTTTGGCTTCCGTCATGCCGTGGATGCCGATCACATTGCAGCCATTGACAACGTGACGCGCAAGCTCATGCAGCAGGGCAAACGGCCGGTCGCCACGGGTTTCTTTTTTTCCCTCGGCCATTCGACCATCGTTTTTGGTCTATCGGCCGCCATTGCCCTGACTTCCGTCGCGATCAAGGACCATTTCGATTCCTTTCAATCCATCGGCGGAATGATCGGAACGGCCGTTTCCGCCTTCTTTCTTCTGGCCATCGCCCTCGCCAATATCATCATCCTCATTTCGGTGTACGGCACCTTTCAACACGTCAAACGGGGAGGCCGGTTTGTTGATGAAGACCTCAACTTGATCCTGGCCAAGCGCGGGTTCTTCGGACGCATCTTCCGGAATTTGTTTCGATTGATCGAACATAGCTGGCAGATGTATCCCATCGGCTTTCTTTTCGGTCTCGGTTTCGACACCGCAACGGAAGTGGGCCTGCTCGGCATCTCGGCAACGGAAGCCACCCGGGGCCTTCCGATCTGGTCAATCCTCGTTTTCCCAACCCTTTTCGCCGCCGGCATGGCGTTGATTGATTCGACCGACAGCATCCTGATGCTCGGCGCGTATGGCTGGGCCTTCGTCAAACCGATCCGCAAAATTTATTATAACATGACCATTACCTTGGTTTCGGTCCTGGTGGCATTGCTGGTCGGCGGAATCGAGGTGCTGGGTCTGATCGGCGATCACTTCAAAATACAGGGCACCGTCTGGGATCTGGTTGGCTCACTGAACAACAACTTCGGCACCATTGGCTTCATTATCATCGGAGTTTTTGTGTTGAGTTGGACGGCTTCGATTCTCATCTACCGCCTGAAGCGATACGATGAGATTGAGGTGAACACCATTCCGGTCGATTGAAGACCCCGCTTTCAGCAAGGTTCCCGGTCGGACCGGAACCGTTACACCCCGCCGATTTTCATTGAACCGAAAATTTGTCTTGCCAAAGGCCCGGGTCAGGCTTCATTTTCCGACATGGCAGCAACGCGGCAACCCGATAACTCCGACAGCCAGTTTTACCAGGCGGCGGAACAGTTCTTCCCGGCCAACAGCCGCCTGGCGCTGACCTTCGACGACATCACGCTGGCGACGCTTTATTCGGAGATCCTCCCGCGCGACACGCAGCTTGGCACCACGCTCGCGGAAGAGTTGCACCTGAACATTCCGGTCATTTCGTCGGACATGGACACGGTGACCGAATCGCGCATGGCCATCGCCATGGCGCTGAACGGCGGCCTCGGCCTCATCCATTACAACATGCCGGAGCGCCAGCAGCTTTCCGAGGTCAGCCGCGTCAAGAACCACGTCCACGGCCTGATCCAAGAACCCATCCAGGTGGCGCCCGACCAGTTGATCGGCGACGTGCTCGCGTTGATTGAGCAAAAACGCTTCGGCTTCAGCACGTTTCCGGTCGTGGACAAAAAAGGCCGGCTGGTCGGCCTGCTTTCGGGCCACGTCGTCAAGCCGCGTTATGCCAAAAAGAAGGTTTCCGAGGCGCTGACGCCGCGTTCGCAGGTTCACACCGTCAAGGAAAAGGAACTTGGCAAGGACCCGATTGCGCGCGCCGACAAATTTTTCACCGAGCACATCGGCATCCACAAACTGCTGGTCGTGGACGACGAGGATCATTTGTGCGGGCTCATCACCATGAGCGACGTGGAGCGCATCACGCAGGAGCGCAACGCGCAATTCAAGCCCGCGCGGGACGCCCGATTCCATCTGGTCTGTGGCGCGGCGGTCTCGGCCACGCGCAATGCCTTCGGCGAACTGGACCGCGAGCGCATCCTCAATCATGTCGGCGCACTGGTTGAACGCGGCGTGGACGTGGTGGCGGTCTCGACCGCGCACGGCCACAGCAAGGGCGTGGGCGACACCGTGCGCGTGCTGCGAGACGCATTCCCAAAACTGCCCATCATCGCCGGCAACGTCACCAGCGCGGCGGCCGTGGAATTTCTCGCCGACTGCGGCGCGAACGCCATCAAGGTCGGCCAGGGGCCGGGTTCCATCTGCACCACGCGCATCGTCGCAGGCGTCGGCATTCCGCAAATGACCGCCCTTTATGTCTGCTCGCGGGCGGCGGCGAAAAAGAAGGTCACGATTCTCGCCGATGGCGGCATCACCAAATCCGGCGACATTGTGAAGGCGCTGACGCTGTCGCAGGCGGTGATTTGCGGGGGGATTTTTGCCGGTTGCAACGAAGCCCCGGGCGAGGTGATTGAAATCAGCGGCAAACTTTACAAGCAATACCGCGGCATGGGCAGTTTCGCGGCGATGAAGGCCGGATCAGCGGCGCGCTACGGTCATTTGCCGAACCCCACACAAAAAGTCGCGCCCGAAGGCGTCGAGGCGCTGAAGGAAGCGTGCGGTTCGGTGGACCGCGTGCTGGCGCAACTCATCGGCGGCATCCAGAGCGGCATGGGTTATCTCGGCGCGGCGAATCTGCCACAACTCCATGAAAAGGCGCGTTATATCCGCGTCAGCCCCGCCGGCATGCGCGAGGCCGCCCCGCACGATGTGGTTGAACTAAAAACAGGGAATTAGTTGGTAGTCAGTAGTTAGCAGTTCGTAGTCAGCAGCCTTGCAAATTATGAGCAGGACAAATTTTGAAAATCTTCGGGTTTACAAGTTGTGCGAGGAACTGGCCGATGAGATTTGGAAAATTGTGTTCCGGTGGAACACATTTGCCAAAGATACGGTCGGCAAACATATCGTGCGCAGCGCCGACAGCGTTGGCGCAAACATTGCAGAGGGAACCGGACGTTATAATTTTCAGGACAATCAGCGTTTTGTGAAGATTGCGAGGGGATTAGTCAGCGACCTCCGGCAAAGCCGGAGGCTTGAGATAGCGTGAACCGCTCAAAGCGGTTGTTTAGGATCGTGAGGCGCTCAAAGCGCCACCATTTCCAGTTGTTCGAGGCGTTTGTCTTCCTTTTCCTGGTTCTGGATATACTGGCGCACGGCAGCCTCGTTTTTGCCGACCGTTGATACCCAATACCCGCGTGCCCAAAAATGCTGGCCGACGAAATTCCGCCGCCGCCCCGCATACACCCGTGCGATATGAATCGCACTCTAGCCCTTGATGAACCCCATCACGTTGGACACCGAATACTTCGGCGGCACCGACAACAGCTTGTGCACGTGATCGGACATCAGATGCCCCTCCTCCACTTTGCATTCCCACTGCTCCGCCAAACTGCGGAACACTTCCCCCAATTCCCGCCGGATTTGATGATACAACACCTTCCGCCGGCACTTCGGTATGAACACCATGTGATATTTGCATTCCCACATCGTGTGTTTCAAACTCTCATTCGTTTGCATGGTCTGTCTCTGTCGTAAACTTTGAGCGGTTCACGAAAAACAGCCTCACAAACGACTCCCGGAGATGTCAAACTTCGGGAGTCCCCCGGCAGAGCCGGAGGGTTTCCTGGTGGACTAACAGCGCTGGAGCTTACGCCGGGAAGAACTTGATCGTGTAACCTTTTGCCGCCGGCAATGGTCTTACTTCGGTAAGTTACCCCGATGCGGCTTTGAGATGCATCCGGGGACAACTCAAGCAACCAAGCAACCAAGCAACCACAATAAACGCATGAAGTTAAACAAATTCGCAAAAGTACTGGCCGGCACCATTCTCCTGACGGGGGTTTTGGCTCCGGCCTGGGCTGATGACAAAACCATGGATCCCTCGGGCACCTATGTCTGGACCACGCCCGGACGCAATGGCGGTCCGGACCGGACGAACACGCTCGTACTGAAGCTGGCCGGCGACAAGCTGACGGGCGATCTGACGTTGCCCGGACGCGGCGGCCAGGTCAACAACACGGACATTACCGACGGTAAAATCACCGGCGCGGACGTTCTCGTTCTCCGTGGTGCGCACATTCAACGACAACACGATGACGAACAAATATTCCGGCACGATTGCGGACGGTACCATCAAGGGCAAAATCGAATTCACACGGAACGGCGAAGCCCGCAGCCGCGACTGGGAAGCGAAAAAACAGTAAGCAACGAAGTCACACGCCCGGAGGGCGGTGATTTCGCAGGCTTTCGCAGACTTTCCCGGTAACGGCGACCGCGCCGGGATGGATGATGTTCGTGTTTTGGCGCGCTGGGCAGCCAGGCAATTTCAGCTTTAATGCAGCGCGGACACTCTTGTCTGCGGGTCTGCGAGACTTGCTGGTCCCGCGTTTAGCCGCATAAACGGGGCGACTGGAAAGTCGCTAAAACCCGCAACCTGGAAAGGCTGCGCTACATTATAACTGGAAACGCTCTAATTTGGGCACTCAACACCATGCTGGAACCAGATGGTTTCCCGCTCAAACAATTCCAGTGGAAACGGGCCATCGCATCAGCGGCTAGATACCGCTTCTCGTCCAGATCAATCACATCCACGAAGGTTTTGACGTCGTCACGGTGCGAGCCGCCGCATTGTTCCTTGCGCATTTTCAACCGCGCGTGGGCCGCCTCGTCACCGGGCAGCGGGCGGCTCAACATGTCCCGGGCGTGCGCCGCCTTTTCCGCCGCCGTTTTTTTCACATGCTGCCGCACCCAGTCATACACCTCGCCGTCGGTGATGGATCTTTTCACCAGATCCATCATCTGTTCATGGGTGACACCGGCGTATTTGAGCCACAGGGCATCGAAGCCTTTGCCGAGGTTTTCCTGATAATCGGCGTGGAGCCTGGCCGCCAGGTGCAGACGGATTTTGTCAACGTACCGCGGCAGGTACATCCAGCCGTCCATTGTTTCGCGCGGGCTGCGGGGATAGATAAGGTCGCTCATGGTTTGTTAATCGTTCCATCGTTAAATGGTTAAATCGGGTTGTCAAATTTGAAATCGCTTCCATCCTCCTGGCATGAACCGGTTTGATTATGACGTGGCGATCCTGGGCGGCGGCAGTGGTGGGTACGCGGCGGCCCGGACCGCGGCGGGCGCGCGTTTAAAAACCGTCGTCGTCGAAGGTGGCGACGAGGTCGGCGGGCTGTGCATCCTGCGCGGCTGCATGCCCACCAAGGCGCTGCTTTACGCGGCGGAAGTGATGCACCTCGCCGGCCATCCCGGACCGTGGGGCATTCGCGCCGGGAAAGTCGGGTTCGATTTCAAGAAGGTGATGGCGCGGAAAAACGCGTTGATCCAGGATTTTGCCGATTTCCGCGTAAAACAGCTGGCCGCCGGAAAGTTTGAATTTATCCGCGCGAGGGCAAGGTTTCTGGATCAGCACACGGTGGAATTGACGCCGGCGCGCCGGCTTCCGGCCGGCGTGTCACCGGGAACAAAAAACCCGCCGGCGGGAAGCCGGCGCTCCCAGAGGGAGACGCTCACCGCCGCACATTT
This sequence comes from uncultured Verrucomicrobiae bacterium, assembly GCA_963780535.1. Lineage (GTDB taxonomy): Bacteria > Verrucomicrobiota > Verrucomicrobiia > Limisphaerales > UBA11358 > UBA11358. The sequence continues at coordinate 70,758 of CAWACS010000012.1, read as the reverse complement.
TATTGTTGCCACCGGTTCGAACGTTGCGCCGCCACCATTGCCGCACCTCGGCAAGACCGGTTATCTGACCAGTGACGATGCCCTGTCGCTGAAAAAACTCCCCAAGACGCTCATCGTCCTTGGCGGCGGGGCGATCGCTTGCGAACTCGCACAATTCTTTGTGCGCTTTGATGTCAAGGTCACGCTCATTCAGCGCAGCGAACACCTTTTGAAGGAATTCGACCCCGACGCGGCGGCGGAAATCGAGAAGGTGTTTCGCCGCGAAGGCATCGAGGTTTTTACCGGCACAAAGCTGGTGGCAGCAAAACGCCAAGGAAAATTGAAGACGGTTTTATTCGAGCACAACGGCAAAGTTGTTTCCGTTTCCGCGGAGGAAATCCTGTTCGCGCTGGGCCGGGTGCCAAACACGGCGTCATTGGCCCTGGAAAAGGCCGGTGTGAAGACCGAAAAAGGACGCGTGATCGCGAACGAACTCATGCAAACCAGCGCACCGCACATTTACACGGCGGGTGATTGCACCGGACCGCATGAGATTGTTCACCTGGCCGTGACGCAGGGCGAAATTGCGGCGCACAACATCGCCACGCCAGATGTGCCGCGCCGGATGGATTACCGGCTGTTGATTTCAGTCATGTTCACCGACCCGCAGGTGGCCTTTGTTGGCCTGACCGAAAAGGAGGCTGCCGCGCGCAACATCCCGCATCTGACCGCCTGCTATCCCTTCAATGACCACGGCAAATCGCTCATCATGGAGGCAAAGGACGGTTTTGTGAAATTGCTGGCGGAACCCAAGTCCGGCGAAATTCTTGGTGGCGCGTGTGTTGGGCCGGTTGGCGGCGAACTCATCCACGAAATCGTCGCGGCCATGGCCAAGCGCATGACGGTTCGGGAACTGGCGGCGATGCCACATTATCATCCGACGCTGGCGGAAATCTGGACCTACCCGGCGGAAGAGCTGGCGGAGCAAGTCCGGTGATTCAGTCTGACACCACCGTTTTGGCGCGGCGCGAAACGAGCCATTGGATGAAAAACGGAATCAGCCAGAACAGATTCAGCCAGAGCCAATGGTTGTTGATAAATTCGGCCGCGCGGCGAAACAAAGCGGGCATGAGGAATTGCCGGGCAATTTCGTTATTGGCCTGTGCGGCACAAGCAAACTGACCGAGGGCAAAATCGTGCGCCAGCGCAAACATTCCGGCCGCCGCGTTCCAGGCCGCGGCAATGCAACCCACGGCCTGCCAGCCCATGGTCAGCCCGCCAAACAACGCCCAGACGCCCAGGGCAATGCCGCCGAGGGCAAAGATCCCCACGGACAAGCCACCCAGTGACAGGATGCCGATGGACAAGCCACCCAGGCTCAATGGCGCGATCGCCAGTCCGCCGCACGCGAACAATCCACCGATCGCCGCGTTGCCCACGGCAATCCATGCTTTTACGGGGTTTTTAAAACGGCAAACCGGTCGCCGATGCGGATGTGGACGAGCGGCAGGCCGAACAGGCTCCATTGGCTGCAATATTCCCACGTTGGCCTGGGAAAAACACCGGCGTATTCCTCAGTCAGAATGCGCCGATAATATTCACGGCCCTTGCGGGCCGACATGAGGGCCAAAATCCAAATCGTCGGCAGAAAGATCAGGACCAAAATGGTGGCAAACAGGCCGGACAAATATGAATGGTCGGGTTGATTTTGGGTCAGCCACAAAATGACCGCCGCCGCCGGGATGAATAATGCCATCGTGATCAGACCCAGCCTGCCGAAAATGATTTTGACCCCGCGCCGTTCCTCTTCCGATTGCGCCCCGGCCAGGGTGACGCGGTAGGCGATGTAATTGGGCAAAAACACGGCCAAGGGACCGAGCAACAAACCGAACCAGCCCAGGGCGCCGGCGGTTTTTGCCGTGGCACCGCCTGTGGCGGCGGCACCCAGCGTCGCGGTTTTGGCGGAAATCGCCAGTCCGGGCAGCGAGGCCAGGACAGCCAGGTTGAAGGCCTTGCCCGGATTGGTTCGTTCGAGCGCGCCTTCCACAAACGCCAGCACCCGTTCCTGCAACAATTTCCGCCCGCGCGAAAGCCGCTGATGCACGGCGTCCTCGCTCAATTCCAACGCCTGGGCCACGCGCGCCACCGACTGGTGTTCGCGGTAAAACAACACCAGCGGTTCGCGGTAGGTTTCGGGGATGGTTTGGAGGGAACGCCAGAGGATGGCCTCTTCCTCCCGGCTCATGACGTAATCAAGCGGCAGTGGTTCCGGGGCGTGCGATTCGGAGAGATTTTCCAGCGGCTCGGCGTCTCGCACCGGCTCGCGCCCTTCCCGGCGAAGAAAGCCGTTGATGCGGTTGCGCGCGATGCCGCAAAGCCAGGCGCGGAGCTTGTCGCGCTCACGGAGATGGCCGAGGTGTTTCCACGCCGTGATGAAGGTTTCCTGTGCCAAATCCTCGCTCTGGCCGAAGCTGCCGGTGGCGCTATAGGCCAGTGAACAAATGAGCGATTGATACCGCGCGACGATTTGCCCAAATGCGTCACGATTTCCGGCCATGGTGGCACCCACCAGTTCGGCGTCATTGGTCTGCCTGAAAGACATTGATTCGATGGTCATCATACCAGGCATAAGTGGCCGGTCAGCGGAAAAACTGACAACTTTATTCCAACTTTTTGCGGGGCGGCGGAGGCGGGGCGCCTACGATTTCCGAGGCGCGCCGCTCACACGGGAACGCTCACCGGCGCAGAGGTTCCCGGGGCCGGAATCGGGGCCGGGCAGGGATTTTTCCGGGAACCGTCGAGGGTATCCCGGACCAATTTCGCCACCTGATGCGGTTGATAGGGCTTGGCGAGAAAGGTGATATCGTCCTGATCGAAATCCTTGCCCGCGAAGGCGGAGGTGTAACCGCTGGCATAAATGATTTTGAGGCCGGGTTTGCGGCGTTTCAATTCCGCCGCCAGTTCGTCACCCGTCATGCCCCCGGGCATGATCATGTCCGTCAGGAGCAAATCCACCTGCCCGTGATGTTCATCCCAAATCCGCAACGCCTCGGCGCCGGAGGGCGCCGGCAGCACGCGATAGTGATATTGTTCGAGCACCTCCTGCGTCAACCTCAGCAGGTCTGGCTCATCCTCAGTCAAAAGGATGGTTTCCCGGCCTCCCGGGACGGTTTTGGATTCAGGTTTCAAACTGGCCAACGGCTGGCCGGCTTCACCGGCCCCCGGGAGGAACACCTTGAAAGTGGTACCCGCCCCAACCTTGCTCTGGACCTCGATCCAACCGCGATGTTGCTTCACAATGCCGTAAACGGTGGCCAATCCCAGGCCGGTCCCCTTCCCCACCTCCTTGGTGGTAAAAAAGGGTTCGAAAATCCGTTGCACGACGCTTTGCTCCATGCCGCAGCCGGTATCGGTGACCGTCAAACTAACAAACCGGCCGGCATGAGCTTCCGGATGCAGCTGCGCGTAGTTGGCGGTAATGTCCACGGCGGAAGTTTCAATCAGCAATTTGCCCCCCTTGGGCATGGCATCCCGCGCGTTGACCACCAGGTTCATCACAATCTGCTCGACCATGGCGACGTTGGCGGCGATGCGCGGCAGATCGGAATCGTCACGAATTTCCAACGTAATCTGCTCGCCCAGCATCCGCGACAGCATGGACTCCAAATTTTGCAGCACGGTGTTGAGATCCAGCATCTTGGTCCGGTAAACTTGTTTGCTGCTGAACAGAAGCAGGTGCCGGATGAAACCGGCGGCGCGTTCCGAAGCGGCGGAAATCTGTTTCAAGGATTTCACCGAATCCGCGTCCAGCGGCGCCACGTTAAGCAACAGTCCGGTATGCCCCTGGATGATGGTCAAAATATTGTTGATGTCGTGCGCCACCCCGGCGGCCAATTGACCGATGGATTCCATTTTCTGGGATTGCCGCAGTTGCGCTTCCAGCGCCAGCCGCGCGGTGATGTCTTCGACCGTCACCACCATGCCGTCAATTTTGCCGCCGGCATCGAACAGCGGCGCGGCATTCACGGAGAGCAGAAGGAATACCCTGGAGGCGAGGTTGGATTTCCCGGGCGGGCCGGAGTCAATGGTGTAACAGGCGTCATGCACCGGCTGGCCGGAATCAAGGATTTGTTTCAACGACGATGACGGTCCCGAAAGGGGATTACCTTCCAGATCAGTCAGGCGCCAGTCCAAAACACTGCAGGTCTTCCGCGCCACAACCTCCTTGGTCAGCCCGAGGATTTTTTCCGCCTGAAGGTTGGCGAAGTTGATTTTTCCCGTTTCATCGGCAACCACTATGCCCACCGGACTGGTTTCCATGATGCGGCCGATGAGATCGCGTTCCCGGCTGAGGCGTTCCTTGGCGTGTTGGCCTTCGATGGCATACCGGATGGCGCGTTCGAGCTTGTCAGCGTCAAGCTGGCCTTTGATGAGATAATCGGCGGCCCCGGCCTTCATGGCCTCCATATCAATCTCGTGGTCGCCCTGTCCGGTCAGCAAAATCATGGGCAGCCGCCCGTTGAGCGACTTGGACTCCTGCAATAATTCCAGACCCGTCCGGCTGCCGAGACGAAAGTCCAGCAGGCAGACGTCGTGCTCGTGACGCCGCAGCGCGGCCAGGGCGGCATCGTAATTATCCACCCATTCGAGCTGATACCGATGGTCCCGGACTTGTGAAATCAGATCGCGAGTGATGATATAATCATCCTCATCGTCATCCACCAACAGGACTCTGACCGGGGCGCCAGACATATCAGGAATGGTTTTATCCCTCGTCTCTCGGCAATTCGACGACCTCAAACCAGTATTGACCGAGAACCTTGACCAATTCGACCAGTGATTTGAAGGTGACCGGTTTGGTCACGTAGGAATTGACGCCCAGATCGTAGCTTCGCAGGATGTCTTCCTCCGCCTTTGAGGTGGTGAGGACGACAATCGGAATCCGGCGCAGAACGGGGTCCGCCTTCATTTCCTTGAGCGCTTCGCGTCCGTCCTTGCGCGGCATGTTCAGGTCGAGCAGGATCAGACCCGGCAGCGGCTTGCCTTTCAAATTTTCATAGCGGCCCCGGCGGTGCAGGTAATCGAGCAACTCTTCGCCGTCCTCGACGGTATCCAATTCATTCGCCAGACGGTTTTGCGCGAACGCATCGCGCGTCAATCGGCGATCATCCGGGTCATCATCGGCCATTAATATGGTGATCATTTTTCCTTCCTTAGTCATGGTTATCTCCTGGGGGTGATGGGTCTTGGGGATGGGCCAGCGGAAACGTCGCGATAAAAGTCGCCCCTTCCCCCGGCTTGCTTCTGGCGGTGATTTCGCCGTGGTGGTACAATACGATTTTACGCACGATGGCCAGTCCCATGCCCGTGCCTTCATATTCGTTGCGAGTGTGCAGCCGTTGAAACACGTTGAAAATCCGGTCCAGATATTTTTCGTCAAAGCCGATGCCGTTGTCACTGACCGTCAATTGACAGAGTTTTTTCGGGATCTCAGCCCCCCCCTCCGGCAAGGATCCGGTAATAATTTGCGCCGCGACCTTGACGACGGGCGCTGCCTCAGGGCGGCGGAACTTGAGGGCGTTGCCGATCAGATTTTGCAACAACTGGCGCATCTGCGTCGCTTCGCCTTCAATCACGGGCAGCATTCCCACTTCGACACGCCCTTTGACCTGCTCAATCCGACCTTCCAAATCATTGACCACCTCCCGGGCGATTTCCGCCAGGTCAACCTGGGTGAACGGCCGGGCCTTGGTCGTGACCCGTGAGAAGGTCAACAAATCGTTGATCAGCGTTTGCATGCGGGATGCCGCCCGCTGCATCCGCTCCAGAAAATCACGCGCCTCCGCATCCAGCTTCTCGGCGCTCTGTTCCTTCAGCCGTTCGCCAAACACCACAATTTTCCGGAGCGGTTCCTGCAAATCGTGAGAGGCGACGTAGGCAAAGTCCTGCAGTTCGCGGTTGCTCCGTGCCAGCTGGGTCGTAAACTCGCGCAGTTTGGTCTCGCTCTCGCGCAGCGCATCTTCCGCCTCCTTCTGTTCCGTTATGTCCCGGCTGATGCCCACCAGTCCGGCAATCGTTCCAGCTTGCTCCCGCAACGGGAGTTTGCTGGTCAGCAGCCAGTGTTTGCCGCCCGCTCTATCCAGAAAATACTCCTCCCGGTTGATGACCGGCTGACCCTCAATCACCCTCTGGTCGTCCGCGTGGAATTTTTCGGCGGTGTCCCGGGGGAAGAAGTCGAAATCGCTCTTGCCGATGGCCTCGGCCTCGGTTTTGCATCCGAGGTTCTTGAGGTCGGCCGGATTGGCCAGGATTTTCCGGCCGGCGGCGTCCTTGGCGTAGATGCCATCCGGCAGGTTGTCAATCAGCGTGCGCAGGAGGGAGCGTTCCCGGGCCAGCGCCTCTTCCGCCTGCTTGAATTTTGTAATGTCCCGGCCAATGCCCACCAGACCGGTAATTTTTCCCTGCGGGTCGCGCAGGGGCACCTTGCTCGTCAACAGCCAGCATTTCCCGCCTTCGGCATTGAAGAAATACTCCTCCCGGTCAATGACCGGCTGGCCTTGAATCACCGCCTGGTCGTCGGCCCAGAATTTCTCGGCCACGTCCTTGGGGAAAAGATCGAAATCCGTCTTGCCCACGGCCTCGGCCTCGGTTTTGCATCCGAGGTTCTTGAGGTCAGCGGGATTGGCCATTATTTTCCGGCCGGCGGCGTCCTTGGCGTAAATACCATCCGGCAGGTTGTCAATCAGCGTGCGCAGCAGGAGACGCTCCCGGTCCAGCTCGACCGTGCGCGCGGCGACCCGTTTCTCCAGTTCGTCGTTTAACCGGCAAACCGCTTCCTCCGCCCGTTTCCGATCCGTAATGTCCCGACTGATGCCCATCAGTCCGATGACCATTCCGTTCTTGTCCCGCAGTGGTATCTTGGTGGTTTGCAACCAGCACGTCTCGTCGGTATGTGGAATAACCACTATTTCTTCCCGATTCAGCGGCTGGCCAGATTTCATCAGCGCCTGTTCGTCCTCATAATACTGACTGGCCAATTTCGCCGGGAAAATATCAAGGTCGGTTTTGCCAACCACCTCGTCCGGATGGGTGGCGCCCAGCGTCCTCACATGCGCCAGGTTGTTGATCAAAAAACGGCTCTGCCGGTCTTTGACAAAAATGTAATCCGGCAGGCCGTCAATCAGCGTCCGCAGTAAATCACACTCACGCGCCAGCCGCGCGTTTTCCGACACCAGCCGCGGGTTCGCGCCCCGGACCATTGAGGCTCTCGCGGCTTCCAAATGACCCGCGGCCTTCCCGTTTCCCGAAGAACGGCTGCCTTTTGGCAATGACAGCTTATTGAGTTGATCCGCTTTCATATTTTAAAAACGCCCGATGACGATGAAGCAATTCAGGTTCATAAATGCATAGCAGGTTGGGTGCCTTTATCCCCGGTTTCTGCATCATCAATTATTATTGCCTTCCACCCCACAATCACCTGTCTTCAAACAGGACAATTGGCATCAGGGGTGAGCCGTTGTTGAAACCATCCGGGTTGGGGAGGGTGAAACGACAACTCCATCGGATGCCACTGGTTCGCAGAAAATGCCGAATTACAACCGCTTTAGAATTTCTCCCGGGGTGAAGCCATGAAGTTTGACAACCTTGTGCCGTGATTTGTGGCCGCGCAGCAGTTCAACACGCCCGCGCGCACAATCCAGCCGTTCAGCCAGCAGGCGGATCAAGGCCGCATTGGCAGCGGCGTCCACGGGCGGCGCGGAGACCCGGATTCGCAATTCGCGGCCGGCCCCGCCGTGCGGAACGATTTCATTGGCGGAAGCGCGCGGTTGCAATTTCACCGACAACAACGTGCCGTCCGGTTGCGAACGGAGAAAGTCGGGGAACGACACGGCGGCGGCGGAAGACGATTTATTTGTCTTCCGGATTGATGAACCGGAACGCCGCGGCGGCGAGCGCACCGCCGGCGAAATTGGCGACCAGGTAAATCCACAGGTTGGCGGTCTTGGCCAGGTGCATGACAGTGATGCCGAGGGCGACCGCGGGGTTGAAGGCGCCGCCGGAAATGCCGCCAAGGGCAAACGCCATCACGGTCACGGTGAATCCAATGGCGAGGCCGAAATAGGAATTGCCGGCGGTGCTCTTGGCGGTGGCGACGTTCAACACCACGTAGGCGAGCGCAAAGGTTCCGATCAGCTCGGCAACCAGTGCGGGAAAAATATCCAGTTCCTGCGGCGTCACCGTCGGATCCCCTTTGAGCAACAGCACGGTCATGGCCGCCACAATGCCGCCGGCAAACTGGGAACCGAAGTACGGCAGGACATCGGCTTGCGGGCAACGACCACGCAACCAGACCGCCAGGGTGACGGCCGGGTTGTAATGGCCGCCCGACACGTGGCCGCCGGCATAAACCATAATCATCAGCGCCGAACCGATGGCCAGCGCGCCCATCACGCCCGCATCCGGGTTGATGGCCGTCATGCCCACCGTCAACACGAGAAAAAAAGTGCCGATGAATTCCGTAAGATATTTTCGCATAGGGGTTGTAAAGTAGGTCAACGGCCGGACTTTTTCAATTATGTTCCGCATCTCCTGCGACGCCGGGCAGACGTCTTAAAATCTCAATGCCAAACAGTCCGTTCTGGAGTGGCTCATGGCCAGTCAGGTAAACCGGCTGGTAATTTTTCCCGATCTGTTGCATCAACTCGACGCCGTAACCCGGGGAATGGCCGAAATAGCCGACGCCAAATTCGGAAGCGTCCCGCTCCACCAGGCAAATGTAATCGGGCGGATGGTTCTCAAAAGCCGCCGTCATGCCGGCCTGGCCGAACACGGTCAACGTGGTGGGGGACCAGTCCAGGCATGGCGTGGGATTAACACGCCGGCTGAGATAATTGATGATGGTGCCCTCCGGCAGAACGGCCAGGGTTCCGTCACGCGGCACATTTTTTCCAATCCACGCCAGACACAGCCGGATTCCCGCCCGGCCCGGATTCAACTGCGGATCGAAGGCCGCATCCGGTCGCCGCCCTGCCCCACCGTGAACGGCTTGGCAACATACCAGGTTTCCGAATCACGGAATAGAATCCCGAACCCGACCATCAAGGCCAGCCAGACGGCGAGTCGGAAAGGGCGCGGATCCACGTCAAACTTATGGTCCAGTAAACCCGGTAGGAGCCAGAACAGGAGATAAATGGCCGTGACCGCAGCCGGCATCGCCAGCACGAAGCCATAGTGCCAGACGCGGGAAAACAATCCCAGCTTGGCCAGCAATACCAGGCCAAACACGCTCCACAAAAACGGGAAGGTCATTTCCAGTTCGCCGGACAGTTTTGGATAATTGGCCAAAAGCAGAACGCAGGCCGTCAGCCCGAGCAACGACAACGAAGCGCCGCCGTTGAGCCAGTCGAACCAGCTGGCGGCCGCCAGCAACGGAATCAGCAACACCAGCTGCACGGCGCGGGTTGACCCCAAACCCGCCCGGCGCTGATACAGCCTCGCGTAAAGCGCTGCCAGCAGCGCGACGCAAAAAAAGTGGATGGCCATCTGGCGGAGATGAAAAGCGGGCGAATCGAGGCCGGTGCACCACAAATAAAACGGGTTTTTGGCGACCGGCGTCAGCCACGGCGGCGCCCAGGCGAAGGCGGTGGCGCACCAGCTCGCACGCCAATCCTCCACCCGGAGGAAAAAAAGAAAAAATCCCAGAACAGGCATCACGTCGGCCGCCAGAAACACCGCCGCCACCACCGCCAGGCCGGCCCATTTTGAGTCGAGCCACGCCAGACCCCGTACGCCGGCGAACTTTTCCGTCCAACGCTTTTCCGGGGTAAAAGCGTCCACGGCGGATGATCAAGCGTTGTAAGTGCTGGAGGCGGTCGTGCCGCCGCGACCGGTCCAGTTGGTGTGGAAAAATTCGCCGCGCGGTTTGTCCACCCGTTCGTAGGTGTGCGCGCCAAAATAATCGCGCTGCGCCTGCAACAGGTTCGCCGGCAACACGGCGCTGCGATATTGATCGTAGAACGCCAGCGCGGTGCCGAACGCGGGCACGGGAATCCCTTTTTTGGCGGCGGCCGCCACGACGTTGCGCCAGCTCTTCTGGCAGCGCTTGATTTCGCCCCGGAAATAATTGTCGAGCAGCAGATTCGTGAGCTTGGGATTGCCGTCAAAGGCGTCCTTGATCTTGCCCAGGAACCGCGAACGGATGATGCAGCCGCCGCGCCACATGAGCGCGATGCCGCCGTAGTTCAGGTTCCACTTGTGTTCCGTGGCGGCGGCGCGCATGAGCATGTAACCCTGCCCATAACTGATGATTTTTGAGGCGTAAAGCGCGTCGCGAATGTCGGCAATGAACTGCTTTTTCTTTTCGGCACTTTTGGCGACGCTCATCAAGGGTTTGGGTCCCTTCAATTTCTTCGCCGCCTTCACCCGGTCGTCTTTCATCGCGGAAACACAACGCGAATAAACCGCCTCGGCGATGAGCGTGATGGGCATCCCCAGATCCGCGCTGCTCTGCACCGTCCACTTGCCGGTGCCCTTCTGGCCGGCCGTGTCCAGAATCTTGTCCACCAGGGGCGTGCCGTCCGTGTCCGGGTACGCCAGAATGTCGCGGGTGATTTCGATCAGGTAGCTGTCGAGTTCGCCCGTGTTCCATTCCTTGAAAATCTCGTGCATCTCGGCGGGCGTGAGGCCGAGGCCGTTTTTCAGGATGTTGTAGGCCTCGCCGATCAACTGCATGTCGCCGTATTCAATGCCGTTATGAACCATCTTCACGTAATGCCCCGCCCCGCCCTCGCCGACCCAGTCGCAACACGGCGCGTTGTCCACCTTGGCGGCGATGGCCTGGAAAATATTTTTGACGTGCGGCCAGGCGGCGGGCGAACCGCCCGGCATGATGCTCGGGCCGTTCCGCGCGCCTTCCTCGCCGCCGCTCACGCCGGTGCCGACGTAGAGCAGCCCCTTGCCCTCGACATATTTCGCGCGGCGATTGGTGTCCTCAAACAGCGAATTGCCGCCGTCGATGATGATGTCGCCCGGCTCCAGCACCGGCAGCAGATGCTCGATGAATTCATCGACCGCCTGGCCGGCCTTGACCATGAGCATCACCCGGCGCGGCTTTTTGAGCAGCGCCGCCATTTCCGGGAGCGAATGCGCGCCGATGACCCGGGTGCCCTTGGCGGCGGCGTTGAGGAAATCGTCCACCTTGGAAACCGTGCGGTTGAAGGCCACGACGGTGAAGCCGTGGTCATTCATGTTCAAAATCAAATTCTGGCCCATGACGGCCAGCCCAATCAATGCGATGTCAGCTTGCGGTTCCATTTGTCGTGCCGGTTAAAAACCTTGAGGGCACGATACAAAAGCCTGACCCGCGCGCCAGCAGATTCTTATCAAAACCCGGACGCGCCACCATCGTTGGGCCGTCTGGGCGAAGCCACGGGCAACTTTGCGTTTAATCCATCATGGACATATTTGGATGGCCTGGCGGACACGGAGAGCGCGCCACACCCCGATGACTTGAAGATGAATGGTCTCCTGATGAAATCAAACTGGACATGCCTGAAGAACTGACGCAAGCGGTACTGGCCACCTGGGCGGCCAAAGATTTGCCGGCACGCCTTCTGGCGGGGCAGGTGGCAAAGCTGTCGAACTGCTCAACGGCGGACGTTGCCATTCTCGTCAGCGCGGGAAAACAACGTCCTCTGGGCCGGCCAAATCCGAACGCGGTGAAGTTTTTCAGCGCCGTCGAACTTATCGGGCTGCTACCGGATAATGATTGGCTGGACGAAGCAACGAAAACCATTGGGCAATTCTGGAAGCAAAAGAGCGCCCGCCGTCATGGTATGAACTTGGAAAGACCGGCTTTGACGTCCTGACGGTTGCACCCCCGGCGGATATCCAACGGGGCACATCTTGACACTGCCCCCGGAGCGCCGGTCTCCGACCCGGCAGGTATTGAGCATCGCCCGGAAACGCGCCGGATCGGAGATCAGCGTTCCGCATAGCAGCCAAGTCGGGGGGCAGTGTCAAAATGCGCCCTATCCAACGTCTGCCTCCGATTTTAAGTTGTATTTTCATTGGCCGAGGTGTAAAAAAAGTGCTGCCAATCAGGTCATCATCGAAGTAATGAAAACCAAACTCCGCATTCTTTTTACCGCGCTGGCCTTGGCCGGGCAGGCGTTCCACGCCAACGCGCAGACCGAGACGAATCTTTCCTCTTTCGGCGGTCAGCCCGACGGTGAACAGCCACGGGCCGGACTGGTTCAGGGCACCAACGGCAATTTCTACGGGACAACCTATTCCGGAGGGACGAGTAATTTAGGCTCTGTGTTCCGGCTCACTCCCGGCGGCAGTTATGCGAGTCTTTATTCTTTTGGCAGCCAGCCCCTCGATGGCACGCATCCCTCTGCCGGGCTGATCCAAGGCAGCGACGGCTACCTTTACGGGACAACTGTCAATGGCGGGACGAACAACTTCGGCACTGTGTTTCGACTTGGTCTCAACGGCAGTTATTCAAATCTTTACTCATTCCAGGGGCCGCCCAATGATGGGGAAGGTCCGGGCGTCGGGCTGACCCGGGGCAACGACGGTAACTTCTACGGAGTGACCATGGGCGGTGGGACAGGCAATTCGGGCACGGTGTTTCGATTCTCCACTAACCGCACCGAAACAATGCTTTACTCCTTCGCCGGTTCAACGAACGATGGAGCTGAACCGCTGTCGCCTCTTGTCCTGGGCAGCGACGGCAACTTTTACGGCACCACCTTCTTTGGCGGGATAACGAACGTGGCTAGTATCGGCTTTGTTGATATGCTTGGCCTCGGCACCGTGTTTCGGATCAGCCCCGGCGGCAGTTATCAGCTTCTCTATTTATTTGGCAGCACCGTTCCCGATGGATTCGCACCGGGCCAGCTGGTGCAGGCCAGCGACGGGAATTTCTACGGTGTGGCTTTTGAGGGCGGAACCTTCACCAATCGCGGTGCCATATTCCGAATCACCCCCGGCGGCAGCGAGTCGCTCTTTTACTCCTTTGGCAGCCAGCCCGGCGATGCCTCCAATCCCGGCTCGCTGATCATTGGCAGCGACGGCAATTTCTACGGGACGAGCACCAAGGGCGGGACGAATGATATCGGCGCCGTGTTTCGGATCAGCCCCGGCGGCAGCGAAACGATTCTTTACTCCTTTGGCAGCCAGCTCAACGATGGAAACGAGCCGCTCGGAGCGCTGGTTCAGGCAAACGGCGGAAATTTATACGGCACGACCGCCAAGGGCGGGGCTGGCACCAACGGCACGATATTCGAACTAACCGGGGCGATTGCCTACCCAACCAATCAAATCACACAAATCCGGTTGGCCGGCACGAACGTCGTTCTCGGCATTCTTTCCGCGACCGGGGACACGTATCAACTCCAGTCCACCACCAATCTGGCGAACACAGCCTGGTCGAATGTGACCGGAGCGTCGGTGACGAACAGCGTCGGCGGGTTGCTAAACGTGACCAATTTGGGCGGGGCTGTTGGTCCGCAGAGATTTTATCGGTTTTTGATCAGCCCTTAGGAATCGGGAAAGAATATTGGTGAATCAAGTGACGTTTATCCTTCAACGAAACCTTCAACGATTTCTTCGATAACCGGGTCGGTGGCGAACAGTTTGTCAGTCGGCATGAATCTGCCAAACCACAGTTCGCGAGGTGCCAATCACCAGCTGCGGGACTGCTTTGGCTCTCTCATGAATTCCCAATCAACGCAACAAAGGGTGATGTAGTACGTCGGGGCCAGTTGACTCGTACTCGGCTCATTTGTTATGCTTAGACATGCCACTCGTTCTGGGGTTCCTAAAGCCGTAAAGCATTAAAATGATAACAAGACTTCAAATTGATAATTTCAAATCCCTTAAGGATATTAATATCGATTTTTCAACTTTTAATTTTATCGTCGGTCCAAATGCCTCAGGAAAAAGTAATTTGGTTGAAGCGTTAGAGCATTTTCTATTTAGATAGACGCATATTGAGCATGGCGAAAGAAGCCCCGACAATGTTGAGAGGAGAACGAGTCGAGTGCAGTAGCCAGGGATGAATGAAGATCCTCCAAGGTGCGGGCAGCCGCCTGACGCAGATGCGCTTTGAGTTTGGCGAAAGCCAGCTCAATGGGATTGAGATCGGGGCTGTAAGGCGGCAGGTAGCGCAGGCCAATCCCCCGAGCCGAAAGCAACAGGCGGACATTATGGATTTTGTGGGTGGAGAGATTGTCGAGGATGAGCGTATCGCCCCGGCGCAGTTGCGGACAGAGCACCCGCTCCAGATAAACCGTGAACACCTCGGCATCGACGGGACCTTCGATCAAAAAGGGCGCTTGGATGCTTTCCTGGCGCAAGGCCGCAATGAAGGTGGAACTTTGCCAGTGGCCGTGCGGGAGGGCGCTGAGGCAACGCTGGCCCCTGGGACAGCGACCATGGTGGCGGGCCATGGTGGTGTTCAAACCCGTTTCATCAATAAACACCAATTGGCGGACAAGATCGTTGTCAGTTGGCAGGAAGGGGCATTGGAACTGGGGCGGCGACTGAACTGGGAAGCTTTGAGGGAAGGGCTGGGCCGTGCCCAGCAGATGCTCTTCTTGGGAGACGGAGCCGACTGGGTGTGGAATCTCAAGCAGGATCGGTGGAAGGACGCAGTGGAACTTCTGGATTTTTACCACGGCAGCGAACACCTCTGGGATTTGGGTCGGGCGTTAAAGGGCCAAAGGGAGCCGGCACTCTCCCATTGGGTGCAACCCCTGCGACACCAACTGCGACACGGTAAGGAGAAACAAGTCTTGCGTCAGATTGCCAATCTTCAGAAACGGCGGGGGCAAACCGGAAAGGTGATCCGGCGCGAACAAGGCTACTTTCAGAACCACTCCGGTCGCATGAACTACCAAGCAATCGCCAACCGAGGCTGGCCAATCGGGTCCGGGGCCGTCGAGTCAGCCTGCCGCCAAAAACAATGCCGCTTCAAACGCTGCGGCCAGTTCTGGACCCGAAACGGCCTTCGTAACCTCTGTGCCCTCGATGAAGCCCGTCGAAATCACCACTGGGATGAACTTTGGACCTCCAATTAAGGACAGTGTCAAGATGCACCCCGCGGAAATCTTGCGAACAAATGGCGACTTTCCAGAGACAGTGCGATTTATCAAATTAAAAATAAAATTAATCAATTTTACACCATTGACAAAACAACGGGAAAAAAATGCTACATCGAAGTTTTCGAAGAAGCGGGCAAAAACCCCTATTTGCGAACTCATGCAGATGGGAAATGGAATGATAATTTGCTGGCCCAGGTCGAATGTGATGACAGTTGTAAAATTGTAAGTTAAACAAATCCTTGCCTCGTTGGGAAAATGGCTAACAAACCAAGTGGAAACCGGCAGTTCCAATAGTGACACAATCTGCTTGAATACCCTGTAAAATCAGGCATACTATCGGCGTCATTCGTCCCCAAAGGCGCTCGATTCCGACCCTCGCCTCCAGTCTAAACCGTGTGTGCGGCAAGGACTTGGGATTCTTCCACACGCGAGTGCCAGCAGAAGTGCCAGCAAAAAACTATCCGGGCAGCTTCTAGCATATCAGTGGTAACTCGCCCACTACTCGGATGCCGAGTCGTAATCAATCGTCGTAAACTCATCGCTGCTAAAAACAGTTATGAGACAACGATACCGACTCTATCGCCGGAAAAACGGCGGACGCTACTACATCCACGACGACGTGACCGGCAAACAGGAAAGCCTCGGCACCAGTGACCGGGCTATTGCCGTCCGGCTGTTCCATTCCAAGAGCGAGGCCGTCCAGCAACCGGCTGTGAACCTGCAAATTGCCCGCGCCTATCTCGCCGCCAGCGATCCGCAGATTGCCACCCGCAACTGGCAGTTCGTCATGGACGAGATGGTCAAACTCAAAAAGGACGAGACCCAGCACCGCTGGCAGACCGCCATCAAGGACAAGGCGTTCAATCTGATCCGACATTTGCCGATTTTGGAAACGAGGCCGGAAAATTTTTTGCGCGTGCTCGAAACCGGAAAAGTTTCGACCAATGTATATTTGCGGCGCATCCACAACTTCGCCCTGGACATGACATGGCTGCCGTGGCCGGTCATCGTAAAACGCCAGTGGCCGAAAGTTCAGTTCAAGGACAAACGCGCCATCACCTGGGAGGAGCATCAGGCCATCGTCACCCGCGAACTGAATCCCGAACGCAAAGCGTTCTATAAACTGGCGTGGCACATGGGCGCGTCGCAGTCCGATCTGGCGAACCTCGAAGCTGAAAACATTGATTGGGAACACAACGTCATCAGCTTCGCGCGCAAAAAGACCGGCTCCATTGCCATCATGCGCTTCGATGATGAAGTGGCGGAAATTCTCCGGGATTTGCCGGGGAACGGCCCGCTGTTTCCGTATCTGCGCACGGTTCGTTCCGGCGACCGCGCAACCGAGTTTCACCAACGTATCGCAGGCTTGGGCATCAAAGGTGTCAGCTTGCATTCGTATCGGTATGCGTGGGCGGAACGCGCCAAAAAAGCGGGCTATCCCGAACGGTTCGCACAGGAGGCGCTGGGCCACAATAGCAAGGCGATTCATCGGGCGTATGCGCGCCGTGCGCAGGTCGAACTGCCGCCGTTGAGTGAATTTGAACGGATGCGAAACCAACAGACAAACGGCGCAAGAATCGTTGAGCCGGTCATCAAAATCGCGAACGCATAAACCAAGGAGGCGATATGAACTTAAATGCAGGCGAAGTTTTGAAACCCGTATTCGATTTTTTGGACGCAGCCATCGCGGATTACGGCGTTTATCTGTATCTCGTGCTGGTGTGGGTGTCTGTGGTTGTGCTGGCGTGGATATTCAGCGGCGGTTTACGGCGGAAAATGCAGCATCAACCGCGCATCACCGTCGGCATCGGTGTCGTGATTCAGCCGCCGGGACCACAACCAACGCCAATCATATTTCACGAAAACGATTCGTCGTGTGATGGCATCGAGGATTAGAAACATCCGTCCAGCACTGCCGCAATCCTGGTCCTCACGGCAGATTGCGGTATGTGCTGGACTGTGAAGCGTGTTTAATCTCGTTTGGCTTCCTTGACTGTGATTTCCAAAACGACCGGCTGGCCTTCCTCTATCAATGACCGCTGATGGCTTGGCAACTTGGTGACCAGCGACAAGTTCATCCGTTGCATCCCGGTCTCAATGCGTTGCAAATGACGCCCGCGAATCAAGACCTCGTGCGCGGCGAAGACCAGCTTGAGATTCTGATTGTCTCCGTCGCCGGTTAATTCGGCGAACATGAATTGATCGTGCGGTAACAGCAGTGAACGACCTGGCGAAACTTCAATGCGTAATGCCTCGGCGTTCGGGTCGTTGACCCAGCATTCGGGTGTTCTTGTGCTCATATTTTTGTTTTGGTTGATGGTGATTATGACGAGCCAGTTTCAGACGGCACATGTTGTCGGCGGCTCGACGACCGAAACGTAAAAGATAACCGTGCAGTTTATTCCAAAGCAGAGCGCGTCCGCGCGGAACCAAGCCACCCGCAAATTCCATCGCCAGCGGTCGGTGACCAGTGCGGCAGATGTTTTCAAAAAGCTGTTCCTTGTCTGGTGTGAATATGCGGATTCCCCGACGACCGCGCGAGATGCTGACATACCATTGCTCCGCACTGGTCGCAGCCTTGATGGTCGAGTCCGAGAATAAAACATAATCCACGGTCTTGCCCTGCGAACCGTAGGACGTGACGGCGTAGCCAGGCGAAAATTCGCGATAGCTCGCATCAAGCACCCGGCCATCGGCCAGTTTGATTTTCCCGTCCGTGCCGACCGACTTGACCGTAACCAGTTCGCCATTGGTAACGCGGCCACCGGCTGCCAGCTTGCGATTGGCTTTCAGGTGCAACCGGTCTTTTTCGGCCACCTTGATTTCCTGCGGACGGCAGACAGTGATTTTGTCGAGCAACTTGTTCGAGACCATGACGAACCGCCCGTTCACTTCGACCAGCACGCCGGCCTTCACAATGCCGCCTAATTTTCCTTTCGCACCGGCATCGGTCCGACGCACCTTTTGATTGAAAACAATGACGACATCGGACGGATAAAACCGATTATCCCGTTTCTGTGCGTTGGTTAGGTCAATCTTTTCCAGCGTTTGAACCGTCGCATCATTTGCGCCGAGCAGTCCCTTTGATTTCAGTTTGTCCCGCACCTGTTCGTTGACGCGGTGGACTTCAGCCCAGGTCTGCGACACTACCACGGCGGATACATCTTTCTCCGCCAGTCCAAGATATTCATTCGCCAGCTTGCCGGCTTGATCGGCCAGACCGCACGACACCACCGCGCCCATTTTGTCGAGTTGGGAAAATGACTCATCGAATTTGCCATCGGCGGCCAATTTGACCGCCTGCCGGTATAGTTTAATATGCTCCCGTTCATCCACGGTTTGACCGCGTGCCGGGTCTTGCCGGCGAATGTTGTGTAGTTCAACGGGCCGGACACCGGAATGCCGCTCGATGGCCAGCAACGCATCCGATGCCTCGACCGCCCCATGCTGGCGCGTGTCGCCCGACAAAATCAGCCGCGCATTCCGCTCCCGCACCAGCCGGATCAAATCCAGCATCTGCCGTCCGCCAATCTGCCCGGCCTCGTCCACAATGACGGCGGCACCCTCGGCCAGTTCGCGTTTCATTAAAAAATTGGCGACGGTTGCCGGTGATGGAAAACCCGCGCGCTCCATGTCCACGACCTGCTGGCGTTGCGGGGCGAGCACGACCACCTTTCGTCCCGCATCCCGAACTTGTTCGACCAGTTCACGCAGGACAAAACTTTTTCCTGTGCCAGCGCCACCGCGAAAAACTGACACCCGGTTGGTGTTGGAAACCAACGCCTTTAATGCCAGATGTTGCTCCTCGTCCAATTGGGGATTGGCCGGACGTGGATTCCAGACGAGTGGATGACAGTCGCCAAACCCCTCTTTGGCAGTTTGGACGATTTCCCATTCGCGCATCAAATGTTCGCGCGTCGTCACTTTGCCGGGCTGATCGTCGATGCGTAAATAATTGCGCCGGTTCGTGACGGCTCGAATGTCGGCAATCGTGACCTCCCGGCCCCGTGCATGTTCCAGCGCGTGACGCCACAACTCATGCTCGTGGACGACCGCCCGCCGTTCAAATAAATGTTCTTCAGCCCAGACCACGGCTTTCTCGGCCACATTTTCACTCGCATCGGCAGCGACCGTTTGTTTGGCAGTAAGATGGCGCAACGATTCGCGTTCCGGTGAAGTCATCTGCCCGTCCCAAATCGCTTGCAGCTTTTCCAAGCCGATGTCCCGAATCTTTCGTGCGCGTTCCTTGTGCGCGATGTTTTCACGAATCGCCGCCAGGTTGCCTCCAGCCTTTTCTGGTTCGCGTTCCAGCAGCTCCCGCGTTTTCTGCTCAATCTCGTCGTGCCGTTTGGAAAACTTTTTGACCAGCTCCGGCGAGACACCCTTGATTTCAAAATCACCACGCGGTTTGTTTTCGATCTGGTAGCCGAATCTGACCAGCGAACGCGCCAGTTCGTGATAATAGACATTTTCCACGAACTTTTGCGCGGCGAGCATTTCGTAATTTTGCAGCGCCTTCCACTTTTTCTCGACCGGATCAAATGTGGCGTTGAACAGGATGCAATGACTATGCAGGTGCGGGTCCAGCGCCCGCGAGGTTTCGTGCTGGAACACCGCCGCCACGATGTTGCCGGTGAGTCGGTCGGCGCATTCCCCGTTTTTACGCACCCGTGTCGAGGCAAATGATTGCAACTGGCGCAAAGCCTCGTTCACCGCGTGTTCGTGCGCTTCCACCATCCGGGGATCGTCGCCCACCAGTGCCGCGACGGAAACCGACTTGGCCGGGGAAAATGTGAAATCGTAAAATACCCTGCGGTTGCTGTTCTCATGCTCCTGCCCATCCCGCCCGATGTCCGTGCGCGTGGTGTTCTGGCGCATCGTCAATTTCTCGCCGGTCTGCGGATGCAGATTTTCACACAGGCGAACGAACTCGTCCATGCGGGTGACGCCGGCCAGTCCCAAATCTTCCGCGCCCTGGCCAAACCAATGTCCCGGCACATGCTGGCCTTCGGAATAATAATCACCGACGGACAGATGCTCTTTGAAATAATGCCGGGCATCTTTCAGGCTGCATTGCGATTTGATGGCGAGCATGGGATTATGCCTCGGAGGTCGAAACCAGCCGGTTTGAGTTTTTGGATTTGCGCGCGTTCTTGTCATTGTAGTGCTGGCTGATGAATTGCGTCGCCCGTGACAACCATTGCTCGTCCTGCCGCAATTCAGCCAGTTTCACGGCGGCAAAGTATTTGTCGCTGTTCGGTTTTGGACGGCCCAGCGGTTTCAACAAACCCGCCTTGATCAACAACGTGATATGGTCAGGTTCAAATCCGAGGTAATCGGCAGTCTGCGTCCGACTCAACCGGGCCGGGAGTCCGACTGCCCGTCGAGAGGCTTATCGCCGGGTGCGCCAGCACTGTGAGGCAACGGGAATTTCACCTTGGGCAGCCATGACAGCCCTCGAAAACGGCACCTTGGAAATAGCGAATGTCGGCCAATTGGTCACCAAGTTCCGTGAATTGCAAACTTTGCTCCAAAGTTTTCAGGGGCAGGACCTGCAAACACTCATTGACAACCTGATACCCGAAGGTGTCGAAGGATGCAGCGTGCTTCGCGAAATGGCGATTCTTGCACATGACGGCTGCGAAAGTGTCAAAGACCTGCTCGAAGCCGTAAAAGGAAGTGTCACGCAACCGGAAATGCCGGAGGAAGCTGATTTCGTTCGCGTCATGAGCCTGCATAAATCAAAGGGACTAACGAGTAAAGTTGCTATCGTAGCGGGCTGCATCCAAGGACTGATACCGTTCCAAGATTTTGACAAACCTTACGATGAGCAGCAGGCAATACTGGCCGAACAGCGACGGCTATTTTATGTCGCAATCACTCGATGCACCGAAATTCTTGTCCTGTCTTCGGCTCGGACATTGCAGCGAGACATGGCCTACAAAATTGGCGCGCGTGTTCGTCCGGGACGCGGAGCAATGGCAACCGCAATCGCCAGCCAGTTTTTTGCTGAACTCGGACCTCAAGCACCGAACGCAGAAGCTGGTGCAGCATGGAGTGCGGCCGGTTTTGGATTTTGACACGATGAACATCAACGAATCCATGATCGAAGACGCTAGGTCGCGCAATACGCTGCTGCCGAAGCTGCTGTCCGGCGAGTTGCGCGTGCTGGCCAAGCTCAAGGAGGCAGTTGCATGAGTGCCGACCTCATCAGCATCAAGACGCGGCAGCTTTTCCGAGAATACTTCGTCGGGACAACGCTCCGGTTTATCTCTGACGAATTTGACGCCGCCCGCGTTGATTGCGATTCTGCGTATCAGCCACCCGTGAGTGGCGCACGGCGTAGCCTGGTCGAGCAGTATTACCATTCCGTCAACTGGACGGATTGGCGCGATGTCAAAAAGGTGCTGCAAGTGTTTGAAAGCATCCTCCACACAGCGGAGAAAGTCATTCAAAGCACGGGTGCGGACTCCGAATTTTCAAAGCGCCTGAAAGCAGAAGTCGAGAACATGCTCTATTATCTGCGCAAAGACGGATTTCAGTATGTGGACGGCAGGATTGTGACCGGCGCTGGGATGCCATCACTCGACGGCATCAAGGAAAATGCCGCCGAATTCGATGCCAAGCATCTCGCTGAACAAATCCGCCGCATTGAACAATCCATCGAGTCCGACCCGGCGCTCGCCATCGGCACGGCCAAGGAGCTGATTGAAACTTGCTGCAAAACGATCTTGGCCGAGCGCGGCAAGCCGGTTGAAGGGACACCGGACATACCCACGCTAACCAAAGAGACGTTGAAAGAATTGAAGCTTGTCCCCGATGGCGTGCCGGATTCGGCGCGGGGCAGTGACGTGATCAAACGGCTTCTCCACAATCTCGGCACGATTGGCAACGGCTTGGCAGAACTGCGCGGTCTCTACGGCACCGGCCACGGCAAGGACGGAAAAACCCAGGGCGTTAAACCCCGTCACGCCAAACTCGCCGTTGGCGCGGCGGCCACGCTGACAACATTTTTATTCGAGACACACAAGGAGACAAAATCATGAGTCGAAAACAATTCAGCGGCAACACGGGACGAGCAATTGCCGAACTGGACATTGACGCGTCGAAGTTATCCGGCTCCGGCGGCGCGGATTACCCGCACCTGATATGGCAACTTCAGCTTGCGTTAATTCCGCAAAAAACGCCGCAAACCGATTATGCGTTTCGGTCGGTGACCGCCCAGCTATATTTTGCGGCAGGTCAGAAAATTGCCGATGCCCGCCCCATTCCTTTGAATCGTGTGATTCAAGGCCACCAAGACTATTGGGGAGAAGAATATCTCAATTTTGAATTTCCGCTGGATGTCCGGCGCATTGAGGCGTTTGAACGCCAACGTCAGGGCGGCTCGCTGCAATTCCGCCTCGACGTGCAAATTCATGTTGACGAATACGGCGCTCTTCCGGCCCATGCGGAGTCAAAGCGCCCGGCGCAGTGGGGACTACGCGCCGTCCAGCGGTTGATGTTGCAGGAGGCGTTTCAAGTTCCGCAAACGGATTGGGTTGAGCGCGTGCTGCCAAACGTTGGCTATGGCAAGGTTCATATCATCGAATTTCCGGCCACGCCGCTGGACGCTTGCTCGGCGTTGGACCATTCCTTCAAGGCGCTCAAACAGGCGGAGGAAAAACACCGGCTCGGATTTTACGATGATGCCGCCGGGAAATGCCGGCTGGCGATTGAACCGTTTTTTGACTACCACCCGGTTGATCCAAGCAACCCAGATTCACGCAAAATTCCCGTGCCAAAAAAACATTGGGAAACCAAGCTGGGCAAGGCGACCTATGACTGGCTGAAAAGCACACTCGGCTCAATCAAAGACGCTTCCAATCCGCCGCATCATTCGCCAAACGAGCATTACAGCCAGTTGGATTCACAGATGATTCTCGCCGTCACCACGGCGGTAGTTGCCTATATCGCCCGAACCGTGAATTCGACGGCGACAAGAAGCTCACTCAAAAAACAATCGCCGCTATCGCCAACGCAAAAGGGCTGCTCAAAACAAATCTAGCGGAAGCACTCCGGCTAATTGCGGTTGAAAATCCAAAGCGTCCGCGAGAGCTTGAAGCAAAATCGCCGGAGCAAATTCGGCGCGAACGTGATGTAGAGCAACTCAAGCATCTTTTTTACTGGCTGAATTTGGACGTATTGAACCATTTTATTGAACGGCTTTGCCATAGCTGTCTGACAGTTGTGGGTATGGATTTTTTTGAATGCTTTTCGAGGGTGGTTAAAAATCCAAAATTCCACATTAACGACCCGGAGTTGCGTTTGAGGATTGATGCGTTTTTCACAGCATGGGAGGAAAGCCATTGCTGCGCGCACAGCATGGATCTACGACCCGGCGGAAAAGAGGCGTATTTTATGATGCCAGGTGACATTCCCCGGTATCCAGAACAAATGGAAGAGCATCGGCGCACTAGGGAAAAAGCTGCGCCTCTGCGTGCTGCTTTGGATTCACTGCTTGGCTATGTCCGGGAAAATTATTTGGAAATTGACCCAACAAAATGCGGCCACGAAGCATTTGCTGAATATATCAAAGACCAAAAGTCACTGTAACGCCACCGCCAATACAAAGATTTCCATTCTGCTTTTGAATCATTAAACTATGACACCATGAATGCGACATTGATGAAACGCCTGTTTCGGGTCATCCAGTCGGGCACGAGCGCCGACGTGGATGTGCTATGCCGTCGTATCGTGGACGAGGAAAAAAAGCAGGGGCATGGCCGCGTAGCCAAGGAGTTGGAACAAATTTTAGCGGCAAAACAACCGCCCAAGTCCGCACCGCACACGGGCACGCTCCAACGCCTGCCCACCAGCCGCCGGGAATCCGCGCCGCTGATGCAGGAAATTCCGGTTGATAAACTCCGGCATCACATGGTTCTGCCCGACTCCGTGGAACGGCGTTTTCACCGGATTGAAAAAGAATTTGCG
The DNA here is from genome assembly GCA_963780535.1 of uncultured Verrucomicrobiae bacterium. Taxonomy (GTDB): domain Bacteria; phylum Verrucomicrobiota; class Verrucomicrobiia; order Limisphaerales; family UBA11358; genus UBA11358. The sequence continues at coordinate 46,696 of CAWACS010000012.1, read as the reverse complement.
GCACGCACACGATTGGCCAAACACGGTTTGAAGCCCCGGCATCGCATCTTGCTCTACGGCCCGCCCGGTTGCGGCAAAAGTCTCGGCGCGGAACGCCTCGCGTGGAATACTGGCCTACCGCTCCGCAAAGTGCGATTTGATACGCTGCTGTCATCCTATTTCGGCGAGACGATGACCAATCTGCGGAAAGTTTTTGATGCTGCCCAGGCATCGCCTTGCGCGTTATTTCTGGACGAGTGTGATTCATTAGCCCGCTCACGCACGGAACGCAATGACGTGGGCGAAGTCACGCGCATCACCAACGCCTTGCTGGAAATGCTGGAAGATTACAGAGGCGACGGCTTGGTGATCGCCGCCACCAATTTGGATTCGGCGTTGGACAGCGCCTTGTTCCGACGTTTCGACGAAGTGCTAAAAGTTCCGTTGCCCGGCACAGAGGAAATCTGCCGTTTATTGAAAACCACGCTCTCGCCGATGGAAACGGACAGGGGCATAAGTTGGCGAGAAATTGCACAAGCGATGGACGGAATGTCAGGTTCGGAGGTGGTTCATATCGCGCAGAACGCCGCTAAACATTCCGTGCTGGAAGGCCGGCGCAGTGTCGGTGAGGCTGACATCCGCCGTGCGCTCGCAGAAATTCTGGAGCGTCACCAAGCACAGGAATAATTTATGGCGAAGAATCCTGACTTCCCGCATTTACAACTGGCATTGCAAGGGACTTACGATCCAAAATTTCCACCAGCCCCTCATCCGAATGCGGAGATTGATGCCAACCGCGCCGATCCAAAAGGCCACGCGAACCGGATTCGCGCCATATTCGGTCGGATGAGACAGTCCGACGAAGAACTTCGCCGACTGCGAGCAGAAATGGGGCTGCCCGTCATTCCCGCAGACAGAGGTTTTTTGTTAAGATTGCCCGAAGGCGTGGATGTTGACCAACTTGTCAGGGCGCTAGGCGTAGAGTTGGTCGCGGAAACCGAGGAGGGATTGATGCTGGTTTCGTCCGTGAACCTTGAATTCACGAAGCTGGAAGAGGTCTTGAAGGAGTTTGAGGCGGGCACAGGCGGCCTCGTGGCCGGTTCGTCCTTGCTCGATATTTACGACCAACCGAACGACGAACGTCGTCTGAAAAATATTCTTGCGCCGGAGGTTTTAGCGATGTGGCCTTTGGACAATGCCACCACTTATACATTTGATCTCGGTATCCAGACGGCCACTAGCACGCGGGATGTAAAATGGCCGCCAGTTAAGCAGAAAAAAACCGAGTCGGAGCAAGAATTCTTGCAGCGCAGGGAGGCGGAACGCGGCAAGGTTTGGGCAGAAGCGAATATCGAATGGGATGAAAATGCGGAAACCCGCGTGGACGAACTTAACGCGTTCATTCAGCATTACGGCGGGGAAATTATTTCCGGGATGATTTCCGATCCAGCCCGGCAAGATGAAGTCGGCATGGTGTTTCCCGACAGCACGCAAGTGCGCGTGAAAATGAAGGGCGATGGTTTCCGCGACGTGATTTTGAATTTTGCGCACTTGTTTGAAGCCACATTGCCGCCGGAGTTGCAACGAGAGACAACTGAACGCGCAGCAAGTCAGGACGAACCGGAACTTGTGGTGAATGTGCCGGCAAACGACGCACCCACGGTATGCGTCATTGATAGTGGCATTCAGGAGGAACACCGCTGGCTTGAACCAGCCATTGATTCAGTTACTAGCCGTTGTTTTCTACCCGATGTCGCCGCTGACGACGTGGCCGATTACGTTGACCCGCAAGGACACGGAACGCGGGTCGCTGGCGCAGTTCTCTATCCCAACGAAATCCCCGTCGCCGGGGAAGTTGAGCCAGTTGCGTGGATTCAGAACGCCCGCGTTCTCAACGCGGATAACAAATTGCCCGACGCGCTCACGCCGGAAGAATATCTTCAGCAAGTTGTCGCGCATTTTCATGCCGCGCCACGCTTCACAAAAATTTTCAACCATTCAATCAACGCGAACGTGCCTTGCCCTAAGCAGCGCATGACTTCTTGGGCGGCCAAGCTGGATCAACTTTCGCACGAGCAGGAAGTGTTGTTCATCCAATCGGCAGGTAATCAGCATCGTTTTGGTAATGGAGATCAGGCGAACACAGGCTTGGGTGCTCATCTGGACGCTGGCAGACAGCCACCAGAACATCAAATGGAAGCTTCAATGCGCGTCGCCAATCCGGCACAAAGCCTCCACGCATTAACAGTGGGTTCAGTCAGCGGCGCGGTTTTTGAGGACGCAAACACACGGTCGTTTGCAACGGGTGAACATCAGCCGTCTGGCTTTAGTCGTGCTGGTTACGGTGAGCCGTGGTCGGTCGTGAAGCCGGAAGTCGTTGAGATTGGTGGCGACCTTGTTTATTCCAAGAATCCGCCCCGCAACGTCCGGCATCACACGGAGGTTGCCGTCGAATTGCTCAACTCGACCATGCACAGTGCGCCCGCTTACTCCAAAGACGGAGCGGGAACATCGTTTGCCGCACCGAAGGTGGCTCACATCGCCGCGCACATTCAAAATCTTTTTCCCGCCGCTTCGCCTTTGCTTTACCGGGCGTTGATTGTGCAAAGCGCCCGCTGGCCCGGCTGGGCTGAAGACGAAGCAAACAAAGACAAGGTGCTCAAATTGATTGGCTACGGACTTCCTTCATTGGAAAGAGCCACTTCCAATTCCGAGGGTCGCGTCACCTTGATTACCCCGGATGCGGAGATACTTCCGAGCAAGAAACTGCATCTTTACACGATCAGGATTCCCGATGAATTACGCAATGCTGCGTTGGAAGCGAGGATTCGGATAGACGTGACGCTGGCATATACGGCGTTGCCGCGACGAACACGCGCCCGCCGCACTGGATACTTGGAAACATGGCTTGATTGGGAAACCAGCAAACTCGGTGAGCCAATGGAAACATTTTTAACGAGGATGCAAAATGGCGGCGCATCCGCACACGAAGAATTTCCGTGGGTGTTGCACAAACGCGAAGATTGGGGAGAAGCCCAGGAAACCAGCCGGAATCGTGGTTCGGTGCAGAAGGATTGGGCGGTCTTTGATTCTTACAACCTGCCCGAAGAATTCGCAATCGCGGTGCGTTCTCACATCGGCTGGAATCATCTGCCGGAAGCTGGCACGGCTCGTTATTGCCTCGCCGTTTCCTTTGAAGTGATGCAGGGCGAAGTGCCAATATACGCGATGATTGAGTCTGAAATTCAGGTGGAAGAAGCCGCAAACAAAATCAAAATTCAGACCTGAAATTTTCTCACGCCACCGCTTTTATGATCTTCACCGAATCCGTTGTTGAGGACGCCGCGTTATCGTGGTTCGGTGAACTCAATTATTCGTTGCTGCATGGCCAGGTTATTGCCCCCGGCGAAGCTGACGCCGAACGGACAAGTTTTGGCGAGGCGTTTTTGCCGGAACGCTTACGCGCCGCGTTGCGGAAGTTGAATCCGAAGCTGCCAGCGGAAACACTGGACGAAGCCTTTCGTAAAATCACGATTCCGCAGCATCCGTCGCTGATTGCCAGTAACCGCGCATTTCATCGGATGCTGGTGGACGGCATCGCCGTCGAATGTCGTCGCAAGGATGGCAGCATCGGCGCGGAAATTGTCCGGCTGATTGATTTTGGCGACGTGGAAAATAACGACTGGCTGGTTGTGAACCAGTTCACGGTGATCGAAGGTCAGCATAATCGCCGCCCCGACGTGGTGATTTTCATCAACGGCCTGCCGCTGGGCGTTATTGAATTGAAAAATGCTGCGGACGAAAACGCCGACATCTGGCAGGCATTCGCGCAGTTCCAAACCTACAAGCAGCAAATTCCGGCGTTGTTCGTCCACAATGCCGTGCTGATTATTTCCGACGGCTTGGAGGCGCGCATCGGCACCATCAGCGCGGACAAGGAACGCTTCATGCCGTGGCGCACCATTGACGGCGAAACCGTCGCGCCCGCCACCATGCCGCAGCTTGAAGTTTTGTTGCGAGGCGTGTTCGACAAGCGCCGTTTTTTGGATCTCGTCTGGCATTTCGTCGTGTTCGAGGATGACGGCGGTAATGCCCTCATCAAAAAACTGGCGGGCTATCACCAGTTTCATGCCGTCAACATCGCCGTTGCCGAAACCATCCGCGCCGCCGGTGAAAGCATGATGGAATTAAAAGAAGGCAGCGCCGGTTACTTCGCCAAGAAACAGACCGGCGGCGAAACCGGCGACAAGCGTGTCGGCGTCGTCTGGCACACGCAGGGGTCGGGCAAGTCGCTAACGATGGCATTTTACGCCGGGCGGCTGGTGGTCGAGCCGGAGATGGAAAATCCCACACTCGTCATTCTCACCGACCGGAACGACCTCGACGACCAGCTTTTCGGCACGTTCGCCCGCTGCCATGAACTACTCCGGCAGAAGCCGGTGCAGGCGCAAAACCGGGACAATTTGAAAAAACTTCTCGCCGTCGCATCGGGCGGCGTGGTGTTCACGACAATTCAGAAGTTTTTCCCGGAAGACAAAGGCGGCAAACATCCGCTGCTTTCCGACCGGCGCAACATCGTCGTCATCGCCGACGAGGCGCACCGCAGCCAATATGATTTCATTGACGGCTTTGCACGGCACATGCGCGACGCGCTGCCGAACGCCTCGTTCATCGGCTTCACCGGCACGCCGATTGAAAAGGCCGATGCCAACACGCGGGCCGTGTTTGGCGATTACATTTCCATTTACGATATCCAGCGCGCCGTCGAAGACAAGGCGACCGTGCCGATTTTCTATGAAAGCCGGCTCGCAAAGCTGGAATTGAAGCCGTCGGAAAAACCGAAAATTGACCCAGATTTTGAGGACGCTACCGAAGGCGAGGAACTGGAGCACAAGGAAAAGTTGAAATCAAAATGGGCGGCACTTGAAGCTGTCGTCGGTGCGGACAAGCGCGTCGGCCTCATCGCGGAAGATTTGATAACGCATTGCCGCACTGGCAGGATGTTTTCCAGCAGCAGCCGGATTGTTTTCATCGCGAATCCAATTTTTGCGTTGCTCATGTGGTTGGTTTTATTGAGGGTGTTAATTTAGACCAAAGAAATTTCGGCATCGTCTCCAGTGCTTCCGCCCGCAGCAGCGTCAGGAAATGCTCATCGGCCACCAGCTTGTTGAAGGCCGTGATCACGTTCAACAGCCGCGCATCGCAAATTCGAGATTTTTTAATCATCAGTTTCTGGCGCTCAGTTTCTTTGCGGAAGTTGGCCACAATCGTTTCAGCGCTGGTTCGACTGCTGCGCGGGCCATCTTTGTTTTGTTTGCCGAGCAAACGCCGTTTTTCAATCAGTCGCCTGACCATGCGCAGGGACATATAATTCAGTTGTTTGCCCTCGTAGGCTTTCAGCAGTTCGCGCTGCATCTCCGGCGTGTCCGCTTTGGAAATGCCAATGGCGACCCACAACGGAATTTTCCCCGCGAGCGCGGCCTGGAGCAATCGCCCTTCGCCCGCTTTTTTTAAGGACAGCAGGCCGCTGACCATCGTGTCGGAAATATCCAGTTTCGCGCTGATTTGATGGTTGTTGTATCCGTCGGCGCGCAACCGTTCAATCTCGCGAATCAAATCCATCGTTGCGGGATAACGGCGCGCAATGTTTTCCACCAAACTGCGGATCAACCGTTCCTCCTTCGTAATTTCCACCACGATGGCTGGAATTTCATGATGGCCGAGCGCGATAAACGCTTCCATCCGTCCTTGGCCGCAGAACCAGGTCATATTTCGGCCCCGCCGGCTCGTTCTCCGCCCGCAGGCTGACAGTGATCGGCATTTTCAAGCCCAGCGTCTTGATGCTGTTGACGATCACCTCGAATTTCTTCTGGTCGCGGTGGCGCGGATTCAAAATGTGAATCTCCGCAATGGGAATCATTATTACTTCATCATTCATATCGCTTCCTCCAATTTCACGCGCTCCGTCATGCCGAAGAAATTATCCAGCGTGTCGCAGCGGTAAGTGTCCAAATAAATGCCGTTGGCCTCGGCCACCCGCAGGTTTTCCCATGTCATGTCAATGGCTGGCAGCACATAATAATCACGGATGCCCTCGTTCGAGGCGTCCATGCGAACGGCGACCGTGATGTCGGGTCGGGCGCTGGCATCCAGCCGAATCAGCCAGCGCGATGAACCAGCACCGGTCTGGGTATGCCGGCAAAGCACAATGGACACACGCATCTCGTGGTTCACGTCCAGTAATTCGGTTTCAAGATTCCATGCCGCGTGCGCGCCCAACGCCGTGATTTGCTGAACAACTTCCGCCACGATTTCAGGATGGCGTTTCCGCAGTCGCCGGTTTTCCTCGATGAAACTAAAATCAATTCCCGGATCGTAGCCTATCAGCCGGTAGGCGTTTATCAGCGTGCCGAAACGATGGCTGAACGCCGTGCTTGATGGCAGGCCGTCCATTTCGTCAATCAAAATGCCCGAAATGCGTCCGTGTTTGGCTAACACAGCGCGCAGTTGTTCCAGCAACTCGTCATTGGTGAATTTCCGGCTGCGGGCTAAAATGATTTCCCGCGCCCGCAAGAACAATTCCTCCCCGACGATGCCGACATAAGCACCGTTGGCTCGAATCCATTGCTCCGGGGGATTATTGACGTGCTTCTTTTTCAGTTTGCACGATGTCCGGCTATAGACGTTGTTCCCGATGTATTTTTCATTCGTCAGGACTTGATGCACCGTTGCCCGATTCCAAGCCCGCCCGTAGTCCGTCACAACGCCTTGCGCATTCAATCGTGTGGCAATCTCGGACTCCAATTTTCCGTCCGTGATGAATTCATGGTAAATCCGCCGCACGACTTTGACTTCATCATCCGGCCCGGCCACCAGCACCACGCGATCCGTTTGGATGCTTTTTTGCTCGCCCATTTTCAGCATGGCCTTTTTCTCGCCGCTTTGGTCGAGCAGCACCCGCCGTAGGCCGAACCCGGCCGCGCCGCCCTGACGGAATCCGAGTTTTACCAGCCGGCACGCGCCTTGAAAAACCTTCGTCGAAAGCTCGCGGCTGTATTCCGCCGCCATCGTGCGCTTAATACCTTTGACGATGGAGGAAATTGCAGTGCCGTCATTCTCAAATTGCTCCGCGCAGTAGTGGACGGGAACCTCCTGTTGCCGGCACATATATTCCAAAGCCGCACTTTCGTCCGGGTCTTGAAACCGCCCCCACCGGCTCACGTCATATACCAGAATGCGCCCGTATTCGGCCCGCCCGTCATATACTTCCTGAATCATTTGTATCAGTGAGCCACGTCCTCCCAGGTTTAACCCGCTTTTGCCGTCATCGGAAAATATTTTAACGATTTCCAGCCCGTGCTTCTTGGCGTATTCACGGATCACATCCATCTGGTTGCTCGTCGAATATTGCTGGTGCTCCGTGGACATCCGCACATACACCGCCGCGCTGTTCACCCAAGCCTCCGGCTTGGCACTGCGCGAACGCCTGGGCATGAATGGGTTATCGTCGCCCGGCTGCGGCGTAGTGGGAACGTCTTGGCTCATCGCTTCCCGTCGCCTTTCAACCCGTCTGCATACTCCTCCACGATGACCAACCCGCGCCGTTTCGCATATTTGCGAATCACGGACATCTGCCGGCCTATCGAAATCTGCGGATGCTTTGATGACCGGCGCGCATAGGCGGCGACGCGCTTTGGTTTTGATGCCTTGCTGCTCATGGTGCGTGCTGGCGGTTGTATTTCATTGTTTCGTTATTCTCCCCGGCCAAAAGCTGGAAAGCATTATTCCATGATGACAGAAGGGTGCGAGTAGCAACGATGAAATCTATGTAGCGCAATTTAACGTCGGTGAAATAAGGGGAATTGTGCGCTTCCAGTAGAACGGATGCAGCTTGCGCCATGCCCGAACTCGCTCCACTTCAGCGGCTCCGCCCCATAATTTCCAAGTCCTCGGTTTGGCCAACCATTGTTTATGGCTGAAAATCTTGCTGGCTTTGCGGCAACGTGCCCGCTTGCAGAATCGTTGGTGATGGTGATTGCGGGGATCGGTGGCAAACCACTTTTTGCAGCATTGGCATTTCCGTTGTTGGTGTTTCATAAAAAACACCACCGAAAACCGCTATGCTGGCACAGCTAAAAAATTAAAAACACGATCATCTATCGCGGAAAAATGTGGAACCAAAACGCCGGTTTGATTTTGCAGCCGCACGCCGAGCGTGCCTCGTGCCTCCATTATATGGCTCGCTCCCGCCGTCAAGGTTGTGCGCCCTGCACCCGTCGCCTCCACCTTGACCGCGTTCGCTACGCCATCGGATGGCACTTAGGAATCACGCTCGGAGTCTGCATGTCTGGTTTTGAAACTTTACCTTCTGCGGCCAGCATCAGGTTGTGGGGAATTCCAGCGGAAAGATTCCCTGCTTCTCAATCAAACCGACAACAGTTTTCAGCGCGTGTTCGGCTTCATCAAACGATACTCTGTTCAAACTTTTATCCGTCTCGTAACGCTCGCGGGCCTGCGACCAGTTTTCCATGAATGATTCCAATCCCCGGCAATCCACCAAGCGAGACTCGCAGGCCAGTTGAAACTCGTGACCAGCCTCGGTCCAAAATTTGGCATCCGAGACGGGACGTGCGCGCAGAATCCGGGCGATGTCGTGCAGGTCTTTTACCCGAAATTCTCTGTCGCCGCCTTGCATCTTTCGCCGGTAGGCCGGCAGCGACGTAAGATACGCACGGAGCTTTTCACCGGCGATGCGGTGCAGGGCATACACCCTTGCTGGAATTCCTTTGACGGTGATTGTCTGAACCGCATCCGGGCCGAGTGTCTCCGGTGCGGCGACATCAATTTCCAACATTGGCAGGCCACGGACTCCAGCCATGCTGTTGTCCTGAACTTCGATTCTCAAAAGAAACGCATCCCACCCGCGCAGGTGGCCTTTCGGAGGTTTACCAACAACATTCACTCTGCCTAGCTTGTATTTGACTGGATTCTGTCGCTCGAAATGGCGTCGCAACGCCGGTGGAATTTGTTCCTCCAGAAAACTTGCTTGTGCGGCGAGATTGGGGGTGGACGCAACCAGTTCGGGTGCGATGTTGCTGTCGATATCAAGCGACTGGCGGCTGTCCCCAAGGTGCAGGTTCAAAATCCGCGCACCCTTGAAAATAAGTGCATTGCGCAGTGGTTCCCAGGCAATCACCGCCAGAAAAACCTCATTGAGAATTTCGTTGATCCACTGGTCTCGGCTTTCGGGATTCATTGCAATCAATGGTTACGGAGTCCGAACCTTCCAAGTTTTGTTCAGCTCCGAAAATTCAAAACCGGCCAAGAGCGAAATTTCAGGAACATCCTGTGTCATCAATTGGCTTCTGACTGAATTCAGCCGCTGCCCCAATGTTGATGCTGTAAAATCAACGCCGATAATTTCCAGAACCGCACCCACGCGCCGGTTGAGATCATCGCGCTGGATTTTTGCCAGATGTTCCGCCATGCGGTCCATGTCAATTTGCTTAGCACCAGTTTCCCATGCTTCCAGGGCGACCGCTTCACCGCCGCAGTGAACCGGTTGCATCAGTGCATCCAGCAGGGTCTGCTCCAGTGTCGTGATTCGCAGCCAGCAACGCGGGGACACCACGCGAAACTGGATGCCGGGAACAAGTGAGGCATCGCGTTTGTTCAGGTAATAACCAACATCCTCAAAATGGAAAATTTCTGTCCCGAGCGGGTTTCGTTCCACGGATTCACCCGCCGACTCCGGTTCCGTTGCGTCAACCGCCGCCAAACTTTTTTTGGCCCTCGGCGGGTTGAGCCGGGCGACATGGTGATGCGCGACAACCTGTGTGGTCAGTTCGTAATAGTTGATGGCACTGAAATAACAGACGACGCCGTCCGGCAAATATGCCTGAAGAAGTTCCAGCGGATAAATGGGTTCACCTTTTCCGGCTTCCATATCCAGCAGGAGGAAATCATTCAACTCAGTGTCGTTCGGAGATTGCACCTTGATTGAGTGTATCCAGCCCATCCGCTTGAGCTGCTCGATGACCACATGAGCAGGCGGGAAAGTTGTCCGCAATATTTCATGCTTCGATTTGGTAACCGCTCTGATCTCGCGGCGGAGGGTGGAAAGTTTCCAGCAACGGGCAGTCAGATTTTTTTCGCTGGCCGCTGACACGCGATCACCCAACGTCCGCAAAAAGACCTCCCATCGGTCCATCGGAACTTGTGTTGGTGGTTTAATGGTATTCACAGTGTCATCCCCGTATGCTCCTATGGAGCATACGGGGATGACACTGTGTTGTCAAGATACGGAAATCTGGATGACTGATTAAGACCCAATGGAGATACGCTTCCGCTGGCTTCTCGAAGCCAGCGGAAGCGTATCTCCATTTGAGCGGTTTGTCAAGCTCTGTTTGAAAGAATCAAAAAATAAAAAAGTGCCAGCAGAAGTGCCAGCACGAACCCTTTTAACAGGGTAAAAACCGGCACAAAAAGATATGGCCGGATATGTGTTGACAATTAACGCAACTCGTTTATAGTCAAATAGTCAGCGATGCCATAGACGATTGATTTCGAGTGGCTTGTGGAAGACGAGACTCGGTCGATTCCGACCCTCGCCTCCAAATTTAAGTTGTTGGTAGAGGAGAAGTTGGGAAGTCAGGCCGGCCAAGTGTGTATGAAATTGTGCATAAAAACAGTCCGTTAAGCACAAAGCAGTCAAAAGTCATCCACTAGAGCATTTCCATTAATAATGTAGCTTTACATTTGGTGGCAGGATGCGAAGGTGTGGGGATGAAAGCCATTCCTGTGGAGATGCGGGAACGCATCCTGAAGCTCTATGAGCAAGGCAAAAGCACCGTTGAGATCGCGGCCTTCAGCGGCTATTGCGTGGCCGCGGTGCGCCGGGTGCGGCAACACTTCAAGGCGCGGGGCACCGTGGAACCGCAAACCCACTGGTGCGGACGCAAGACACTCCTGACCCCCCGGCGACAAGCCCGCCTGCAAAAACTGGTGGCTGACCAACCGGATGCCACGCTGGCGGAGTTGGGAACCCGACTGGATCGTCCCTTCGGAACTTCGACGGTGGATTTATGGTTGCGGCGGCTGGGCTTGAGCTATAAAAAAAACGCTGCACGCCGCTGAGCAGCAACGGCCCGACGTAGCCGAGCGACGGGCGCGCTGGCATGAGCAACTGGCGGCAGAACCCGCCGCCATGCTGGTGTTCGCGGAAGGTCTCGATGCGGCGGGCGGCTTGTGTTACGAAGGCAAATCCGGCCGAGTCGTAGATCACGGCAAGGAATGGTGGCCGTAGGCGGAAGCGGTGGTGGGGTTTCTCAACGCGTTTCAGCTTTCCGGCGATGACAAATTTCTCAAGGCCGCCCGGAAGGTTTGGGATTACATTGAATCGAATTTGGTGGACCAAGTTCACGGCGAATGGTTCTGGCGCATTGCCGAAAACGGACAGCCGGATTCCAAACTGCCCAAAGTCAGCGAGTGGAAGGATCCGTATCATGCCGTGCGCGCCTGTCTTGAAACCGTGCGCCGGTTGCCGGGAATTTGCCGCGCCGCAAAATAATTTTGAGTATGACCAAACAAGCTTTCGACCGCCGGCTGAAACAATTGCAACAGGACCATCAAAAATTGCTGCGTCGTCCGAACCGCCCGCGAAAAAGCGGCAACGGCATTTTTGAGCGTTATGAAAATCCGGTGCTGACTGCCGAGCACACGCCGCTGGCGTGGCGTTACGATTTGAGCCACGCCACCAATCCGCATTTGATGACCCGGCTCGGCATCAACGCCGTGTTCAACGCCGGCGCGATGGAGTGGAACGGAAACGTCGTGCTCGCGGCGCGCGTCGAGGGCTGGGACCGCAAATCTTTTTTCGCCGTTGCCGAAAGCAGAAGCGGTGTGGATCGGTTTCAATTTTGGGATTGTCCCGTGCGGATGCCCGACTTTGAGCCGCAGGAGACCAATGTCTATGACCTGCGCCTGGTCCGCCACGAAGACGGCTGGATTTACGGATTGTTCTGCGCCGAGCGGCACGATGATTCCAAGCCCGGCGACCTTTCCGCCGCCATCGCCCGCTGCGGCATCGCGCGCACAAAAGATTTGGTGAAATGGCAGCGGCTGGATGATTTGAAAACGGCCGGCTCGCGGCACCAGCGCAATTGCGTGCTGCATCCGGAATTCGTAAACGGCAGATACGCCTTTTACACCCGCCCGATGACGGATTTTGCTGCGACCGGCACCGGTGACGGCATCGGCTGGGGCTTGTGCGACGACATTGAGCACGCGGTCATTGACCAAGAGCAGATCATTGACCCGCGTTTTTATCACACCATCAAGGAAGGCAAGAACGGCCTCGGGCCGGCACCCATCAAGACCCAAAAGGGCTGGCTGCACCTGGCGCACGGGGTGCGCAACACGGCCGCGGGGATGCGTTACGTGCTCTACCTGTTCCTGTGCGATTTGAAGAACCCGGCCAAGGTCATCAAGTCGCCCGGCGGTTATTTCATGGTGCCGGAGGGCGAGGAACGTGTGGGGGACGTCCCCAACGTGGTTTTCGCCAACGGCTGGGTGGCGCGCGCCAACGGCGACGTGTTCATTTATTACGGCTCATCAGACACACGCACGCACGTGGCCACCAGCACCGTGGAGCTACTGCTGGATTACGTGCTCAACACGCCGGAAGACGGCATGCGCTCAAAGATTTGTGTCGAGCAGCGGTTCAAACTGATTGAAAAGAACTTGGAATTGGTTCGCAAGAGGAAACTGTCAATTGGAAACTCAGATAATTGAAGTGAGCACGAGGCCAATGCTGCCTTCTCATGGAAGTTGCCGGAGCCCCTATGAGGGTTGTCAAGTGAGTTGACTTACAGTTGTCTAATCCGGCTGTGTTTGCACAGCCAGCTTCAAATACAAGTTGACAGTGGTGGGAAATCCCACCATAGTGAAGTCATGCCGACATTGACGCAAAAACACCCGACAGTTGTGGAAGATTACGACGTTGCCGCCGACGCCAAAAAGCGCATCAGCCTGCGTAACGCCAAGACAAAGTATTTCCACGTCAAAGCGCTGTCGAACGGCGGCTTTTATCTGGAGCCGCGCGTGCTGGTATCGCCCCAAGCCATTTCAGCCCGCTCCTTAAAGATGCTGGACAAATCCGTGGCCAATCTGAAAAAGGGGCTGGCATCTGCGCCGATTGATTTGTCCGTATTTGCCAAAGCTTGAAGGATTCCAATGGCTTTCAATATCCGCATGGGATTGCCGGAGATGGAAGCATTGTGGAACGATCTTTCGACTCGCGAGCAGCAAGGCAAATTGGACAGGGACGAAGAAAAGTTTTTTAAAAAGCTGGTTAAATCCCTCGGCTATCTCGCTGAAAATCCCCGGCACAACAGTTTGGTTTCACACGAGATTGACGACCTGACCCGCAAATACGGATTCAAGATTTTCCAGTCGTATCTCGAAAACAACACGCCGTCAGCCGGACGGATGTTTTGGGCTTACGGGCCGGACAGGTGTGCTCGGCGATTACCGGTGGGGACAGGTTCGTAAACGGGTAATTCTGGCTTGGGAAAACGCAAATGGAAAAGTTTGATGAATCCACAAAAACTGCAATTTCTAAACCTCCGAAATTTGCCGGCACGTTTGACGGCAGAAGAAACCTCGTGGCTTCTGGGTTTTATCGAAACCCGCAATCTCGCACACTGGGACGAACTATGGGCCAATTAATGGTGCGGGTGTCAAGTTGCGCCCGATAGTCCTATCCAGACGAACGGGAGCTTGACAGATTTTCGGCGGAATCTCACACTGAATTTTCAATTGTCATGAGAACCGCCCGCAAAGGCATTGTCCGCCAATTGCCGTGCTCCGGCACCAACGCCAAAAACTCGGCGGTTTTGGCAAATCACGCGGTGGTCGCGCCATCGCGAAAGACGGTATCGCTGGCGGAGCGTGCTTACGTGGATATTCGCAACCGGATTTTGAAAGGCGACCTACCGGTTGGGGCGACGCTTTCGCGGCGACGTCTGGCGGCTGAACTGAACATCAGCGTGCCGCCGGTGATGGAGGCGTTGCTGCACTTGGAACGCGACGGCCTGGTGGAAAGCCGTCCGCGTGCAGGGACCCGCGTGCGCGTTCCTACGCCACAGGACGTGGAAGATCGTGGCCTTGTGCGCGAAGCGTTGGAAACGCAGGCAGCGCGGCTCTTTGCTGCCCGTGCGACGCCGGCGGAAAAAAAGGAATTACAACAGATGGGCCGGCGGGTGGACCAGCTTTATGCCGCATATGAAAAAAATTTCAACGACCGTGATTTTTTATTCTCCGCCAACACATGCCACATGGAATTACATCTGAGCATTGCCGGACGTGCGCGCTGCCCGGCCTTGCGAAACGCCATTGAAAAGGAGCAGGTGCTAATCTTCAACTGGTTGTTTGACACGGCCGTGGAACGGCGCTCGCTGGGTTCCGATTTCCACACGCGCCTGACCCGTTCACTCGCCACCGGCACGCCGGAAATGGCGGCAGTCGCAATGCGCGAACATATTCAACGTGGCTTGAGGGAAGTGCTGGGACACTTGTCCCGTCTTGAGCCGGGCAAAGAGACCAGTTGGCGCTCAAGAAAAGAGACCACACCTTGAAAGGCCGTTCGGCGGCATCACGCCGTTCGTGTTCGCTGTCGCCGCAATAGGAAAGATTCTTGCGTTGACACTTTGTCCGGCCCGTTCGTTAGAATGAAATTTCCATCGCTGTGAATTGACCGGCGCGGTGGTGAGTTTGGAGCTTGTGCCGCCGTTGTTCACAAACGTCACCGCGCGGTTAGCAATGGAACGTCGTTGACCAGAGCCGGTACGTCAACGGCGATGTCACGTCCGCCGGGATGACGGAGCCAGCGCTAACAAAGATTGCCTTCCCAACAGCGCGGAGATTTTTAGGTTAAGCCTCGTAGGCGCAGTTTTCGTGATTTTGGACTTGTGTGGGTTTGTGAACTGATATATCAGTTGTGTATAAAAATCCCGGAAAACTTTTTTGGCCGTGGCCTGCTCCCGACCTCGCGGAACGTTCTGGCCGAATCGGCAACCAATCCGCCGCCCCTCGCGTTGGCGGCCCTGCCGGGCAAGTTTTGGAGTCAGGCCGGCGCAATTCTGTCGCGGCTTCTTTGGATCCCGCCTTGCCGGGCCAACAACGCCGTCGCGCCCGGTTTGGGCGCGCTTGTTACTTGGAAACTGTCAACGATGACGGAAGCGGCCGGAGAGCAACCGGTCGTGCGTCTTGACGACATGCCGAATGGATGGAACCGCCGATGATTCATCCGGCATCCCTTGCGAACCGGGCGGGTGTATCGCTGGTCCAGCCATGTTAAACGAGCGAAAAAGAAAAGTATGTCATTAAATATTTTGAAAGTGGTTTTCGGAACCATGTCTGCCGCCATCCTCGCCGCCACATGCGCACAAGCGGGAGGCGTTGACGGTAAAACCCTCTTCAATGTCCGCGATTACGGTGCGACAGGCGATGGCGTCACTCTGGATAGTCCCGCCATTAACCGGGCCATCAGCGCGGCGGCGCAAACAGGCGGCGGCACGGTCTGGGTTCCCGCGGGGCGATATTTGAGCGGCAGCATCCGTCTCACGAACAACATCAATCTGCACCTCGACGCCGGAGCGGTCATCCTGGGTGCGCCGCAGAATATGAACGCCTATGACGAGACCGAGCCTTTTCAAGGGCACGCTTACGAGGACGGCGGGCATGTTTACTTTCACAACAGCCTCAACGGCGGCCTGTTCGACGAATACAAGGACATCACGGTTGAAGTGGACCCGAAGGTGGATGACCTCATCACGACGAAGTGATTATCAGAAGTTAGATCAAATTCAAAACAAACCAACTTTTCAAAAAACTATGGAAGCAAAATATCGTTCTCTGATTGCAGTATTTTCGGCGGTCGGCATCGCCTCATCATTAACCGGCTGTCACACGCCCGGTGCCACCATCGGTTTGTCCTCGGCGACGCCGTGCATAGCCCAGCTCGCACGCTTCACCGCGCCGGATGTTCCGGCAATGGGACCAGCGGAGATAGCGTCGCCCGCCGGCAAATGGACAAACGCCGTCACGCCCGCCGATTTGCCCGGCAACGGCCTGGCGCAGCATCCAATGCTCTACGTCGGCGAGAATTACACCAAGATGTTCCTCGTCAACGACGGCAAGGTGATCTGGACTTACCAGACCGGCCCGGGTTATGAATACGACGACATATGGATGCTTTCCAACGGCAATATTCTTTTCACGCGGATGCAATACATCGCCGAAATCACGCCGGACAAAAAGGTGGTGTGGCGATACGATTGCAACAACAGCGGCGGCGCCAATCACACGGAAGTCCACACCTGCCAGCCCATAGGTTTGGATCGCGTGATGTTTGTGTTGAACGGTCTGCCGCCGCGATTGATGATCGTCAACACCAAGACCGGCGCGGTGGAGGTAAATCACGAATTGCCATACCCGCCAGCAAACAATCCCGGAAGTATCCATGCCCAGTTTCGGCGTGCGCGATACACCGCACAAGGCACATATCTCGTTTCCTATCTGAGCCAAGGCAAAGTTGTGGAGTTCGACAAAAAATTCAACCAGATCTGGAGCTACCCCATCCGCTCGCCGTGGGCCGCGCTCCGGCTCAAAAACGGCAACACGCTCATCACCGATGAGCAGGAAAATCTCACGCGCGAAGTCAATCCCAAGGCCGAGACGGTCTGGGAATTCAAGAATACGGATTTGCCGGAGAAATATCGGTTTGTCCAAGCGCCGCAAAGTTGCACGCGGCTGGCCAACGGCAACACGATTTTCACTTCCCGCGGTGGTGGCGGCAAAGGCCCGCAACTGGTCGAAGTGACGCCCGACATAAAAGTCGTCTGGGTGTTACAGGATTGGAAGGATCTCGGCGACGCCACCGCCGTGCAAATCCTGGACGATCCGGGCATTCCCGAAATATCCGGAGAATCGCAACATTGAACGAACCTGCCATCATAAATATGAATACCTTCAAGCCCGTTTTAATCCTTGCCGTTTCAGCCGCGTTGAACGGTTTTTGCGCCGACACCAATTCCATCACCGCGACCAACGTTTCCTATGCAGCCGCCGTCCTGCCCGGCAATGGACTGGCGCAGCATTCGTTTCTTTACACCGGCGAATGGGATTATCGTGACAACCGTGACCAGACCATTTTCCTCGTGCGCGACGGCAAGGTGGCGTGGACGTATTCAATTCCGATCAAGGACACCAACGGCACATTGCAGGAGCTTGGCGACGCCACGATGCTTTCCGACGGCAACGTTGTTTTCTGCCGCAAAACCGGCGCGAGCGAAGTCACGCCGGACAAAAAAATCATCTGGAACATTGACGCGCCGCCGAAAGCGGAAATTCATTCCATTCAACCCATCGACCTGGACCATGTGCTCGTGACGATCAACGGCAATCCGGGGAAGCTGCTGCTCATCAACACGACGACTGGCAAAACGGAAAAGGAATTCACGTTCCCCGTGTTGAATCCGGAGAAAAGCCCGCATCTACAATTTCGCCGGGTGCGTGAGACGAAGGATGGGACGTTTCTCGCGGCACATTGCAGGGATCAAAAAGTCGTGGAATATGACGCGAACTTCAAAGAAATCTGGTCCTACGCGTGCTTTTATCCATGGGATGCCGTCCGCCTTAAGAACGGCAACACGTTGATCACCACGGATGATAACACCGTCCGGGAAGTCAACAAGCAGGGCGAAACCGTCTGGAAATTTTCCCCGGCAGACGCGCCGGAATATAAATTTATTATTTTTCAGGAGGCGAGCCGCCTGGCCAACGGCAACACCGTGATTTGTAATTGGTGTCCGCACAACTTGGACCCGAAGCTCTGGCCCAACACGGTGCAGGTGCTGGAAGTGACACCGGACAAAAAAGTCGTCTGGGCGTTGCGCCAATGGAAAAATCCCGACCTCGGCCCGGCGTCTTCGATTCAACTGCTCGACGAACCGGGCGTGCCGGAAATTCCCGGCGATCAGCAGCGATAATTGTCGCGAAGAAACAGTTTCCCAATGAATAAAAATCTTTTCTCAATCTTGATCGGTTCCGCCCTGCTTGTTTCACCGGCATTTGCCGGACTGCCTGCTCCCGATGCGGACGACGACGGGCTTTCATTGCCGCCCGGATTTCACGCGTTGATTTACGCCGACAATCTGGTCGTCGGGAAAACCGTCGGGGGGACCCCGGAAAACCTGCGCGGCCTGGCCGTCGCGCCCAATGGCGATGTGTATTGCAAGGGGCATTACGGGCAAATCTTCGCGCTGCGCGACACGAACGGCGATGGTCGCGCGGATGTCATCGAGCAGTTCGGTCCCGGCGACGGAGGCACGCACATCATGTTCCACGACGGCTATCTTTATCATTCCAGCCGGACGGCGGTCTATCGCTACAAATACATTCCTGGCGAACTGGTGCCGTCCAGCCCGTTGGAAGTCATCGTCCACGGCCTGCCGGCGGAACGCGACCACGACCAGAAGGCCTTTGCGTTTGACGAGAGCGGGCACATGCTGGTCGAGGTTGGTTCGCCTTACAATGTTTTCAGCAAGCCGGACCGGCAGTTCGGCGCGAAAGGTTTCACGCCGGAAGAGGTTGCGAAATTTCAGGAGACCTATGGCGGGTTCTGGCAATTTAATGCCAACGAGACGAACCAGACGCAGGCGGACGGCGTGAGGTTTTCAACCGGCCACCGGCACTGCCTCGCGCTGGCGTGGCAGCCGGTCTCGAAGAATTTTTTCATGTGCATGATGGGCCGCGACAACATGAACATCGTTGACCCCAACGACTACGACGCGCTCGACAACGCCGAGCGCGTTGCCGAGGAATTTCACCTGCTCAAGCAGGGCGCGAATCTCGGCTGGCCGTATTCCTACTGGGATCCCTACAAAAATGCGCGGATGCTCGCGCCCGAATACGGCGGCGACAACCGCAAGCGCGCGGACAACCCCGCCTTCGATAAACCGCTCATAGCGTTCCCCGCGCACTGGGCGCCGCTGCAAATGTGCCTCTACGACGGCACGCAATTCCCGGAACATTATCACAACGGCATGTTCCTCGCGTTCCACGGTTCCTGGAACCGCGCGCCGCTGCCGCAGGCGGGCTACAAAGTGGTGTTCATCCCATTCGACGATCAAGGCATGCCCACCGGCAAATATGAAAATTTCATCGAAGGCATCCCGGGCGCGGCATTTTACGCCACGGGTGCCTGGGCGAAATACCGTCCGTGCGGCGTCGCTGTCGGGCCGGACGGCTCACTCTACGTCAGCGACACGGAAAAAGGCCGCATCTGGCGCATCATTTACAACGGCGACAAAACCACCGCGAACAAAAATAATTCCACCGTCCCCGCCGCCGCGGACACAAAAACTCCGGTCAACAAAATTTTCGCCACCGCCTGCGCCGCGTGTCACATGCCCGACGGACGCGGCGTGCCCTCGATGAACCCGGCGCTCGCGGGCAATCCAATCGTGGCCGGTGACGCGACGCAGCTCATCAACATTCTGCTCAAAGGCCCGGCGGCGGTGCTGCCGCCTGACCGCGCCAAATACACCGGCACGATGCCGCCCTTCAATGTGTTGAGCGACGCCGACATCGCCGGCGTCATCAACTACGTCCGCGACCGCTTCGCGCCGAATGGAGCCAGGGTCACGCCCGAACAGGTTGCTGCGCAACGCGCCAAACTCCCAAAGTGAAAGCCGAAGATGGTTCAGGCAACACACACAGCGCCCGCCGGGACCAGCAACCGTCGCACGTTGCGCTGGCGCCTGGCCTTTCTCGTCAGCGGGGCGATTGTCTTGAGTTACCTGGACCGGCAGACGCTGCCGTGGACCTTGAGCCAGATCAAGGCGAGCTACCCGTTTTCCGATCAAATCAAGGCGACGTTCGATTCGGCTTTCTTGATCGCCTACGGCCTGATGTATCTCGGCGGCGGCTGGCTGCTGGACCGGCTCGGCACGCAGCGCGGATTTTTGCTGATCATGATTTTCTGGTCGCTCGCGGTGGCCAGCCAGGGATTGGCGGCCAACTACGGACTGCCCCCGGTTTTCGGAATGGCGTTTGCCCTGGTCATGCTCATGGCCAGCCAGTTCCTGCTCGGCATGGGCGAAGGCGGCGGTTTCCCGGCGGCAACGCGCGTCGTGGCGGAATGGTTTCCCGTCAACGAGCGTTCCACCGCGATGGGCATCATCAACGCCGGCACGGCGGTCGGCGCGATGATTGCGCCCTGGGTCATTTTTTTGGTGATGAATTACACCGGCTGGTTCGGCATCGCGCCGTGGCGCTGGGTGTTTTTGGTTTCCGGCGGCTTCGGCCTGCTGTGGACAATCTGGTGGGCGTTGGAATACCGGCCGCTGGACGGGCATCCGCGCCTGTCGGAAGCGGAGCGCGCAAGAATCCTCGCCGGCCAGGAAAAGCCGTCAGCCGGATCGGCGCGGCTGATTCCGCTCCGCGAACTGTTGTCGCACCGCGAAGTCTGGGCGGTGGTCGGCGCGAAATTTTTGAGCGACGGCGCGTGGTATTTTTACATTTTCTGGCTGCCAAAATTTTTGATGGAAACGTTTCAAATCAAATTCAACGCCGCGACGAGCATCGGCTGGATTCCTTACGCATCGGCGGGCATCGGCTGTCTGGTCGGCGGCGGGTTTTCAAGCTGGCTGTTGTCGCGCGGATTTTCCGTGAACGTCTCGCGCAAGCTCGCGCTCGGAGCCAGCGCGGCGCTGATGCCGTGGGTGATGTTCGCGCCGCAACTGCATTCACTCGCGGCGGTGATTTTTCTCTTCAGCCTCGCGTTTTTCGGCCAGCAATCGTGGTCCACGCTCGTGATGATTCTGCCGACGGACATGATTTCGCGGCGCGCGGTCGGCACGCTCGCCGGCCTCGTCGGTTTCGGCGGCGCGATGGGCGGCGTGCTGCTCGGCCAAATCGTCGGCTGGCTGCGCGACCACGGTTACAGCTACACACCCGCGCTGATAATTTCCGGTTCGATGCACATCGCCGCGTTCATTTTGATTTGCGCCGTGATTCCAAAAATTCAACCGCTAAAAACTGAAGCCACAGATTAGCACAGATGAAACACAGATTAAAAATTGGCACAAAACAGTGCGCTCGCAGGTGCTTTTGTATCTGTGTCAATCTGTGTGCATCTGTGGCTAGAAAAAAACTAAAATGAAAATCAAAGAAATCCGCACGCGCGTCATCGAATGGCGCGGCAAAACCGTCCCGCTCCCGCCGCATTTTTGCACGAACCCGATGGACGCCGTTTCACCCATGCTCACGAAATCCACGATGGGCACGTTCACGTTTCACAGTTGGCTCATTTGCGAAATTTTCACCGACAACGGCCTCGTCGGCATCGGCAATGCCGCGCTCTCGCCGCGCGTGACGAAGCAGGTCGTTGATCTTTATCTCAAGCCGCTGCTCATTGGCGCGGATCCATGGGACGTCGAATTGCTCTGGCAGCACATGTATCGCAAGACGATGGCGTTCGGACGCAAAGGCATCGGCATGGTCGCCATCAGCGCGGTGGACATCGCGCTGTGGGACATTCTTGGCAAGTCCGCGAAGCAACCGGTCTATCGTCTGCTCGGCGGCCGCACGAAGCCGAAAATTCCGGTTTACGCGAGCCGGCTTTACAGCACGCCGCTAGACGAACTCGCGCGCGAATCCAAGCGTTACAAAGACGAAGGTTATCGCGCGATGAAAATGCGTTTTGGCTGGGGGCCGACGGACGGCGCGGAAGGAATGCAAAAAAATCTCGCGCTTGTCCGCACCGTGCGCGAAGCCGTCGGCGACGGCGTGGACATCATGGCCGACGCTTACATGGGTTGGAATTTGGATTATGCGAAGCGCATGATTCCGCTGCTCGAAAAATTTAATCTGCGCTGGCTCGAAGAAGCCGTGATTCCCGACGACATCCACGGCTACGCGGAATTGAAAAGGTTTGGCCGCATCCCGATCGCCGGCGGCGAACACGAATTCACGCTTTGCGGTTTCCGCGAACTCATCGAGTCGCATTGCGTCGATTACATCCAGTTCGACACCAATCGCGTCGGCGGCATTTCGCAGGCGCGCAAAATCGCCGCGCTCGCCGAGGCGCATTCGATACCCGTGATTCCGCACGCCGGGCAGATGCACAATTATCACGTCGTAATGGCGAGTCTGAATTCACCGATGGCGGAATTTTTTCCGCCGGTGGATGTCGAGGTTGGCAACGAGCTGTTCTGGTATTGTTTTAACGGCGAGCCGACGCCGACGGACGGCTACATTGATCTGGATGAAAACACGCCCGGCCTCGGCCTGACCGTGAACGAGGAAAAATTAAACAACTTCGAGGTGATCGAATGAAACAGCCTGCACTATTGAACCGGGCGGTGAATTTGGACTGCGGTGGCAAAGCGCGGCGGCGACACCGCTTTCGCGCGGGAGAGGCACGGTCGAAAAGCGGCGGGGCGCCGCGCTTTTCGCCGCAGTCCATGGTGCTTTTCAGCTTGCTGAAAGGTTTGGAGAAAATGTTATGACCCGCCTTGTCCAAATCCAAAACGGCGCAACGCGTGCCGTGGCACGCGTCGAGGAACCTGGATTGCGTTTGCTTGTCAACGCGAAATCAATTTACGGACTCGCGCAGACGGCGGTGAAGTCAAAGATTTCTCTCACCGCGTTAGTTCAAAGAAAGGCAACCGGTGAACTTTTGGATTACGATCCGATTTACCTCGGCCAATCCGGCTGGCTACTCCTTCCCCCGATTGATCATCCAGACGAGCCGGCGCGCTGTCTCGTTTCCGGCACCGGGCTCACCCATCTGGGCAGCGCGAAAAATCGCCAGGCCATGCACAGCGCGGATGAATCCGACTTGAACGACAGCATGAAAATGTTCAAGCGGGGCGTCGAAGACGGCAAACTGGCGGCGGGAAAAATCGGCATCGCGCCCGAATGGTTCTACAAAGGCTGTGGCACAATCTTGCGCGCACACAACGAACCGCTCGACGTTCCCGCGTTCGCCGAAGACGGCGGCGAAGAAGCCGAAATTGCCGGAATTTATTTTGTTGATGCGATTGGAAATCCGCGCCGCATCGGCATGGCGATTGGCAACGAATTTTCCGACCACAAATTTGAGAGGAAAAATTATCTCAATCTCGCCGGCTCAAAACTGCGCAACTGTTCGCTCGGCCCGGAACTGGTGATTGATCCGCAATTCGATTCCGTTTCCGGCAGCATAAAAATTTTGCGCGCTGGAAAACTTTTGTGGTCGAAGGAAATTCTCACCGGCGAGAACGAAATGTGCCACAACCTTGCGAACATCGAGCATCATCATTTCAAATTTGAAACGCACCGCCGCCCCGGCGATTTGCATGTTCATTTTTTCGGCGCGTGCGCCTTGAGTTTCGGCGACGGCGTGCAACTCGCCGACGGCGATGTGATGGAAATTTCGTTCGCGGGTTTTGGCCGCGCGCTGCGAAATGTTTTGCGTGTCGCGCGCGACGAGACCAAATTGGTCACGGTAAAATCTATGGCATGATATGAGCAAACCACGCATCGCATTTCTCGGCCTCGGCATCATGGGCGGCGGCATGGCGCGAAATCTTTTGACCAAGGGTTTTCCGCTGACCGTTTTCAATCGCAACGCGGAAAAATCAAAACTGTTCGCGAACGACGGCGCGCGCGTCGCCAGTTCACCGCGCGAAGCCGCCGACAATGCCGACGTAATCATCAGCATGGTCGCTGACAACAACGCCGCGCGCAGTGTGTGGCTCGGCGAAGTCCGAGCCGGACAGGCCAATGGCGCGCTCGCTGGCGCAAAGCCGGGAACCATTTACATCGAATGCAGCACCGTCACCGTCGGCTGGGTTCACGAACTTGCCGCCGCCGCGCAAAAACAAAAATGCGAATTGCTGGACGCGCCGGTGACCGGCAGCAAAAATCAGGCGGCGTCCGGCGAATTGAATTTTCTCGTCGGCGGCGATCCCGCCACGCTCGAAAAAGTCCGGCCGGTGTTCGCGGCGATGGGCAAAACGGTCATTCATCTTGGCCCGACGGGCAGCGGCGCGTTGCTCAAACTCATCAACAATTTTGTTTGCGGCGTGCAGGTCGCATCGCTGGCGGAAGCATTGGTGATGATCGAGCGCGGCGGCTTGGAGCGTTCACGCGCGCTGGAAGTTCTCGCGAACGGCGCGCCGGGCAGCCCGTTGTTCAAGGCGGTTTCCACGCGCATGACCACGCCCGATTTCACGCCGAACTTTTTGCTGCGGCTGATGGCCAAAGATCTCGGCTACGCGATCCAGGAAGGCGGCAAGCTTTCGGTCGAGTTGTTGACGGCCGCAGCGGCATTGAACGAGTTTCAAAAAGCCATTGCCGCCGGTCACGGCGACAAAGACATTGCGGCGGTCGTCGAACCCTTCCGCAAAAACCCAACCGCATCAGACTCGTTGCGCCGTTGAATCATCACCCAGGCAACATGAAGCTCCACGAAATGCGCCGCCAAGCCTTGTCAACGCGCGGGATGGACTGTTTTTTTCCGGTGGCGCCAGGCGTTTTCTTTGCCGTCCCAGCGGACGAGGTTGAAAAGAACCTTCCGCAAACCGCAATGGATGTGTTCGCGCCTCGCGGCGTCGGCCTGCGCGGTCGTGCTGCGGGCGAGGACATTGGTCTGGCGACAGGGTAATCCGAGGCCAGCGAGCGGCGTCGCGCAACACCGGACAGCGCGCATTCGGCGATGAACAAGTGCAGTTTCGTTTGATAGGTGTTGACGGAAAACGGGAATTCTCGGTCGTCGGAGCTTTTCTCGCGCGCCGCGTAAAGCTGGTCCACCCGCTGGCCAGCTGGCGCGATTCCTTTTTTTCCGCCACTGTCGCCGCGGACCATCCCTGCCAGCGCGTGGCCCATGGTTATAATATATGTTTATTTTGTTTTTTCTTGTTAATACTAAACTTATTCATTAAAATAGAAAAAGACAAACATATGCCTGCTGAAAAAGGTCCATTCATGGTTTGCCGCAAGACCGGCAAAATCGTAGGTCTCAACCGCAATTGTCGCCGGGCCCGATGGCTTTTCCCCATTGTGGGATTGGCCGCGCTGGTCTGGTATCTCGTCCGGGTGATTCCCAAGCCGTCCCGGGCGAGCTATCCGTGCCAGCGGGTGGCCGCGCCGATAGCGTTTGGAGGCATATTCTATTTCTTGAGCCTGTTCGGCTTGGTTTCCGCATACCACAATTTCAAGAAGTTTGTGCGGCAAAACCGGGTTGTGGCCGGGGGCATTTGTTTTGCTGTCGCGTTGGTCTGCGCGGCGGTGGTGATAAAACAGAATGGATCATCGGCGCAAGCAGCCATTGAGAATACCGGGACTTTTACGCCGGTTGACCCGCCGAATCACCCGATTGGCACTGCCCGGGGAATCTATCCGGGCCGCGTGGCTTGGAGCTACAATACCAACGCCTGCAATTGGGATGGTTCCTCCAGCTATTGGTGGTCCAGCCAGTTTAACAACCAGACCGAGATAACGAAGCTGATGGCCAATGTGATTTGTTCAGTGGCCGGCCAGTCCTCGGTCAGCAACGCGTGGGATGTTTTGTTCCGCTACAAAAACGGCGGGCCTGCCGCGCCTTCGTATGTCCAAGGCCAGTCAATCGCCATCAAGATCAACGAAAATAATGGCGGCAACAACAACGAAATAGATGCGTCGCCGCAGTCGGTCTATGCGCTGCTTGACAGCTTGGTCAATCAGTTTGGAGCGAGCCAGTCCGACATCACGCTGTGTGATCCGGCCCGTTCGGGCGGCAGCTCGGCGGTTTCGAATTATTGCCATGCCGCGTTTCCGAATGTCAATTACAACAACAACGTGGGCAATTTTACGGCGAACGCCTTTACCTATTCCGCCTCCGGCCCGACGGAAAACTCTCTGGCTACAGTCATTGTCAACACGAAGTATCTGATCACCATGGCGCTTTTGAAACGCCATTCCCAGCCTAATCCAACCTGGGGGAACGGCGCATACGACGATGGCAACGCTCCCGTCACGATGATTTTTAAGAGCGATTGGGGAATCATCGGCAATAATCGCGCCAGCCAGCACGAGTTGCTTCATACGTGGATGTATCCGATCGCCAGCTACGATCTGCTCGTGGACATTTATGGCAGCAAGAACATCAATGGGAAGACGGTGCTGACCATCCTTGACGGTCTCTATTCCGGCAGCCTGTGGAACAGCGGCCCGTATAAGTGGAACATGGCTCCGTTCAACGGCCACTGGCCGTCCAGCTTCTTCGCCTCGCAGGATCCGGTCGCGCTCGAATCAGTGGGTCTGGATTTTATTTGGGCGGAAATGGGATTGGTCGCCAACGCCGACCGCCATCTTCGCGAGGCCGCGCTGGCCAACAACCCGCCGTCGGGAACAGTCTATAAACCGGACGGCGTCCAGTTGCAGAGCCTCGGAGTGCATGAACACTGGAATAATTCGACGAACAAAATGTTTAGCCGCAATCTCGGAACCGGTCTTGGCATTGAACTAGTCGCCATCGCGCCGGGACTTCCATCGGTCAGCATCGCCGGCCTCGCCAGCGGCAACACATTTTTGCAAGGCACCAACCTTCCCATCCAGGCCGTCGTCATCAACAACACCAATCCGATCAGCCAGGTCGCTTTTTATCAGGGAACGACGCTGCTTGGCACGTCCGCCAGCAGTCCTTACGGCATCCCTTGGAGCAATGTGCCGCCGGGCAGCTACACCCTGACCGCCGTGGCCACCGACTCCACAGGGCTGTCGGTGACCTCAAACCCCGTGAACATCAGCGTTGGACTGATGGTGAGCATCACCAACCCCACCAACGGAAGTTCGTTTTCCCAAGGCAGCAGTATTTCCATCCAGGCGGTCGCCACCAACGACATCAATTCCGTCAGCCAGGTCGCCTTTTATCAGGGAACGCAGCTCCTTGATGCGTCCACCAGCAGCCCTTACGGCATCACTTGGAACAGTGCGCCGCCGGGCAACTACAACCTGACCGCCGTGGCCACTGATTCCGCTGGCCTGTCAGTGACCTCAAGCCCGGTCAACATCACCGTTGCGAACACCATGCTCACTTGGGACGCCACGGTCGGCGCACCACAAGATGGAGGCGGTGTTTGGGATCTCACCTCACCCAACTGGTGGAACGGCTTGACCAACGTCGTCTGGAATAATGCCGCGCCGCCTCTCACGACCAGCTTGGGAGCGGCCAACGGCGCGGCCGGAACCATCACCTTGGGCGCGGCCATCACGGCGGGCAATCTCGCCTTCACCCCCGCCGGCAGCGGCAACTACACCATCGCCGGCGGCGGTTCCACGCTGACGCTCACCAACACGCCGGTGGTCAGTGTCGCCGCCAACTGTTCGCCGACGATTTCGGCGTCCGTGGCGGGAACCGGTTTTTCCAAGACGGGCGCGGGAATGCTCACCTTGAGCGGGGCCAACAGCTACAGCGGCACACTCGCAGTTGCCGGCGGAACGCTCGCGCTGGCGGGCAACAACAGCAGTTCGACCGCCGCCGGTTCAGTAGCTGCGGGAGCCACGCTGCAACTGGCCAATGCCAACGGACTCAAAGGCGCGCTGGCGCTCACCAGCGGCTCGACGCTGCAACTGCGCGCCGACAACAACACGACTTTCTCGCCGGCAAGCATTGCGCTGGACAACGCCGCCGACACCTTGATTTTTGACGTGGCTCCGTTGACCAGCGCCAGCGGTCAGACATTGACCTTATCCGGCGCGCTGACATTTCCCGCGAGCGCCAACAGCGTCGTCAATGTGACGGGCAACGGCACCTACACGCTGGACTTGGGAAACATCATCGGGACGACGACGGGCCACAATCCTTATGTTGAACTTGCCATCAATGCTCCGGCCAGCGGCCCAGCAGTAAGCATCGGCAGTTTCCAGTCAGGGAATTGGAGCCAGTGGCTGAACCTACAGGGCGGCGGCATTATCATCATCCGGGGTGACATCACCAATGCGTCCAACGGCAGCAGCATCGTGTATGTAACCGGCGGCACGACGGCCATCTTGCTGGGCAGATCCGTGTATGGCCCTAATGACGGTGCCAACGCCGATGCCTTTCGTTACGGCGTGGCCAATGGAATCCTGATTCTGGACAATAACTATGCGCTAACCAACAACACGTCGGGCACCGGGTTGCAGCAGAGCTGGTTTGTGCTGGGTGCGGTGACCAATGTCTTTGCGGTGGCCGGGAGTTACAGCGCCCCCGCCGGAGTGATGGTGGCAACCAACAACAATTTCAACGCGGCGGTATATCTGGGCGACGCCAATTTTGCGACCGGCGGGTTGACGGTCAACGCGAAGACGACCAACTATGTGTCGGACGGGGACGTTGGCTTTGTGAATTCCGGGACGATGACGATTGGCGGGCAGAACACGAGCGGGATCAACACTTATGCCAACCCGATCATCCTGGGATTGACGGCCAACAAGGGGAAGAGCGTGACGCTGGTGGCGACAACGGGCGGCGAAGTGGATTTCACCGGCGGCATTTTGCAAAACGGCACCGACACCACCGCCGGAGTTAGAATTGGCGACGCCACGCACGGCGGCCTGGTGAAGTTCACGAGCGCGAACACCTACGCTGGCGGAACAACGGTTGCGAACGGTACCTTGCTGGTCAACAACTCCAGCGGCAGCGGCACTGGTTCCGGCGCGGTCACCGTGAATTCCGGCGGCACGCTCGGCGGCACCGGCATCATCAATGGCGCAACCACGGTCAACAACGGCGGCACGCTGTTGACCGGAACCGCCGCCATCGGCACATTCACGATCAACAATAACCTGACGACGTCCGGCAATTTTCTTTTCAAGCTCAACAAATCTTTGTCGCCGTCAAACGACCTCGTCACGGTCGGCGGAGTTTTGACCAACGCCGGCACCGGCGTTTTGACGCTCACCAATCTCGGACCGGCTTATGCCGCAGGCGACTCGTTCAAACTGTTCAACAAGGCGCTGGCTAACGGCGGAGCGCTGACGCTCAATCCGGCCACGCCGGGAATCGGATTGCGCTGGGTTAACAATCTGGCGGTTGACGGCACCTTGAGCGTCGTCACCGTGGCCACGAGTCCCGTCAGCCTTGTGCCGAACTTCAGCATCAGCAACCTTTCCCTGTTCTGGCCGGGGGATCACACCGGCTGGCGGTTGCAGGCGCAGACCAACCCGCCCGGCTCCGGCCTGGGCACCAACTGGGCGGACGTGCTCGGCTCCGCCGCGACCAATCAGTTCATCATGCAATTCAGCCCGGCCAGTGGTTCCGTGTTTTACCGCCTGGCATATCCTTGACGTAATTTGAACCCAGCCTCATTAGCCAATCCAATAAAATAATATGCCTGTTGATAAAAAATGGTTTCGTGTGTGCGGCAAAACCGGCCGCATCGTCGGTCTCAACCGCAACTGCCGCTGGATCCGATGGTTTTTCCCCGTCATCGGGCTGGCCGCGCTCGCTTGGTATCTTGTCCGCGTGATTCCCAAGCCGTCCCGCGCGAGCTATCCGTGCCAGCAGGTCGGCGCGCCCATCGCCTTGGGCGGCATCGCGTATTTTTTGAGCCTCTTCGGCGTGGTTTCCGCGTTCCGCCACACCCGGAAATTTTTGTATCAGCACCGTTACGCGGCGGCGGCGGTTTGCCTGATGCTCGGCGTGGTGTGCTCGGCGGTGGTCACCAACCTGAACGAAACCAGAGCCTACGCCGAAAGCACCGGAACCTTCACGCCGTCCATGGGACCGAATCAGCCGGTGGGAACGGCGCGCGGAATTTTTCCGGGCCGCGTGGCCTGGAGCTACGATTTGAGCGCATGCCATTGGGATGGCGTTTCAAAGTATTGGTGGTCCAGCCAGTTTAATGATCAAGCCAGGATCACAAAGATTTTGAACAACGTCATTTGCTCCGTGGCCGGCCAGTCGGCCATCAGCAACGCCTGGGATGTTTTGTTCCGCTACAAAAACGGCGGGGCTGCTTATGTCAAAGGCGAAAAAATCGCCGTCAAACTCAACCTGAACAACGGCGGCAGCGGCAACGCCATTGACGCCTCGCCCCAGTCGGTCTATGCGCTGCTGGACGGGCTGGTCAACCAGTTTGGCGCAAGCCAGTCGGACATCACCCTTTGCGATCCGGCGAGAGAGAACCAATGTTCGGCGATTTCAAATTATTGCCACACGGCGTTTCCCAATGTTGATTACGACAGCCACCTCGGCGGTTTCACGCCTCACGCTTTTTCCTACTCCGCTCCCGGCCCGACCGAAACTTCCATGTCCACCACGATTGTCAAAACGAAATACCTCATCACGATGGCGCTGTTGAAGCGGCATTGCACGCCGGCGGATACTTACCACGATGGTGTTGATAAAACGGATTATGGCAATGCCTCCGTCACGATGATTTTCAAAAGCAACTGGGGGATCATCGGCAACAATCGAGGCAGCCAGCACGCCTTGCTGCACGACTGGAATTTCCCGATGGCCAGCTACAACCAGCTCGTGGACATGTATGGCAGCACGAACATCAACGGCAAAACCGTCCTGAACATCATTGACGGCCTCTATTCCGGCGACCGATGGAGCAGCCCGCCGCACAAATGGCAGCTCGCTCCGTTCAATGGCCATTGGCCGTCCAGCTTCTTCGCCTCCCAGGATCCCGTCGCCCTCGAATCCGTCGGGCTGGACTTTCTCCGGTCAGAAATGCCGCTGATCAAAAACGCCGACCGTCATCTTTACGAAGCCGCGCAGGCCGACAATCCACCTTCGGGAACGGTCTATAAACCGGACGGCGTCCGCCTGCAAAGCCTCGGCGTGCATGAATACTGGAACAACGCCACCGCCAAAAAATACAGCCGCAATCTCGGCACCGGCAATGGCATTGAATTGATCTGCCTGCCACCGGGTGAGGTAACGACCAAATCCGCCAGCGCCGCGAACCCGGCCAGGCCGGACGCCAACACACCGTTGTAGCCGGCCGTGTTGCCGGGCATAGGCCTGCGCTTGTGCAAGGAAAAGACCGCGCATCGCTCAGGCTAATTGACCAATGGAGACGCCATTATATCGCGCCCATTCGCATCGGAAGATTTGACATTGCCGGCTTTGGCCGGTTTATTACTGATATATCAATAACAACCGCCGGCGGCTGCCACCCGGATCCGGACCAAAGCGCATTTCTCGCGGCTGCCAAATTATTAGATGGCTAAAACAAGCCTCGCCGCGCGCTCGTAATAATATGAAAACTATCATGAATCGTTTCTCGAATCTGTGGCACAACCTCGTTGGCGGCTGTCATCGTGAAGGCCATCTCTGGCGCGGCTGGCTCAAACTGGTTTATCCGCTGCTGAGCCTGGCCGCGCTCGCCTGGTTTTTGTTCCGCGTCATTCCCAAGCCGAGCCGGGCGTCGTATCCGTGCCAGCGCGCGGCCTTTCCGCTGGCTTCCAGTTTTGTGCTCTGGCTTGTCGGCATCCAAAGCGGGGTCATCGCGTGGATGAGGTTGAAAAAATATTCGCGTTCATTGCTCCCCATTTTGATTGTGCTCGGCCTCGGCGGATTGACCTGGGCGGCGACCGGGCCGGTAAAAGGAATTCTTCCTGTGCCAAACGCGTCGCCATCGGTTGCCGCCGCCTGGACGCCAAGTGATCCGCCGAACTCGCCGATCGGCGTGGCGCGCGGAATTTTTCCGGGCCGCGTGACGTGGATGCGCGACACCAACGCCACGCCGTGGAACGGCAGCACGGGGAATTGGTGGCAACCTGGCAACATCAACCAGCCGGCGCTGAACCGCATGGTTTCGCGCAGTCTGCGGGGATTGACCGGCGCGGACAACGATGAGGCCGCGTGGAATTCAATCTTTCATTATTTCAACCGCACGCACGGGCGGGGCGATGTGGGTTATCAGACCGGCGAAGCCATCGCGGTGAAAATTAATCTGAACAATTGTTACGGCGGTTACAGCGATGCCGACAACAATATTGACGCCTCGCCGCAAGGCGTGCTCGCCTTGCTGGACCAGTTGGTCAATCACGCGGGCGTGCCGCAGAACATGATCACGATTTACGACGCGACGCGCGCCATTCCGGACCGGATTTACACGCCGGACCACGCGGCGTTTCCCGCAGTGCATTGGGTGGATGGCCAGGGACTCAACGGCCGCGAAGCGCCGAACTGGGTGACGGGCGCGATCAGTTATTCCGTTCCGAGTCTGGCGCAGTGCGGGACGCGCCTGCCGGCGTGCGTGGTCAATGCGACTTATTTGATCAATTTCGCCTTGCTCAAAGGCCACGAGATTGCCGGCGTCACGCTGTGCGGAAAAAATCATTTCGGCTCCATCGAAAACCCGGGCGGCGACCACGGCAACTACGTGAGTCAACGCGACTTTCCCATGGGCCACTACGCCGCCTGGGTGGACATGATGGGCTGCCCCAATCTCGGCGGCAAAACGATGCTGAACATCCTGGACGGACTTTACGGCGACCGCACCAACGTGGGGGACGTGAACGCCGGATTTTGCAGTTGGACGAATCTCTTCGGCGGGCAATGGTGCGCGAGCTATTTCATGTCGCTCGACCCGGTGGCGATTGACTCGGTGGGTCTGGATTTCCTGCGCTCGGAATTCGGAAACATGCTCGGCTACAGCGGCGCCAGTTGGTCCACGCCGGGTGCGAGCACGAACGCCGACAATTATCTGCACGAAGCCGCGCTCGCCAACAACCCGCCGTCGGGAACGCCCTACAAGCCCAACGGCGTCGCGCTCGGCAGCCTTGGCGTCCACGAACATTGGAACAACGCCGTCGCCAAACAATACAGCCGCAATCTCAGCCCCACCGGCACCGGCATCGAACTGGTGACGTTGCAGAACTCGCCGGCAATGACCGCGACGCTGCTCGCGCCGACGAATGGCGACTGGTTCCTGCCGGGAACAAACCTGGTTCTCCTGGCCAGCGTGACGACTAATTTGAGCCGGCTGGACCGCGTGGAATTTTATGCCAACGCGACGCTCATCGGCGTGTGCAGCAATAACCTTTCGCCGACGCTGACTTGGAGCAATGCGCCGCCGGGACAGTGGACGTTCACGGCCGTCGCCTACGATTCGGATAATTACTCCATCACGTCCGCCGTGGCCAATGTCACCATCGCTTACAATCAAATCGCCGTCGCGCTTACAAATCCGCCGGCGGGCGCGATGTTTGTGCAAGGCTCGAACATTTTGCTCCAAGCGAGCGCAAGCGCTTCCGCCGCGCCGATCCAGCGGGTGGATTTTTATCGCAGCGGAATTTTCATCGGCGCGAGTTCAAGCGCGCCTTACAGTTTTCAATGGCCGAACGTGCCGGTAGGCATCTGGTCGCTCGCAGCGGTCGCCACGGACACGGGCAATTATTCAGTGACGTTGTCGGTTGTGAGCGTGACGGTGCGTCCCGCGGGTTTGGCGGTGGCGGGCACGCTCTACGTGGATTTGCGCGCGAGCGACGCTTCGGCTGCGGCGGCGACGTGGACCAACTTCGGCACGCTCGGAAATTTCACGCGCGTCGGCGCGCCGGCACAGGTGCTCAACGTCGCCGGCACCGGCATTCCCGGCGTGCAATTCAACGGCGTCAGCGACGCGTTTGTCGGGCCGGGCAGCGTCGCCGATATTGACGGCGGCAGCAGCCGGAGCATTGAAGTTTGGGCGTTGAATCCAGATATTGCGAACGAAGAAACGATTTTGGAAATCGGCCATCGCGGAACGGTCGGCTCCAATCTGGCCTTCAATTACGGAACAAATCTCACGTGGGGCGCGGCGGCGCAATGGGGCGCTTACGATGTCGGCTGGAACAATGTCGCGAACATTCCGGCCGCCGGCGCGTGGCATCATCTGGTTTACACTTACGATGGCGCGACCACCTGCAAAATTTACGTGGATGGCGCACTGCGCATCACCCAAACGCTGCCGGGCGTGCTTACGACGTTCGCCGGCGAACCGATTTTGCTCGGCGCACAACGCGACGTTGTCGCCTCCGGCCCGCCCGCCGAATTCTGGTATTCGGGTTATGTGAATTCCATCCGCGTCCACGGCGGCGTGCTCAACGCGAGCGATGTCGCGGCGAACTACGCTTACGGTCCCGCGCAGCCGTCCGGTCCGCCCGTGATCACCGCACAGCCGCAAAATATTTCCGCGCTCGAAGGCGGCAGCGCGACGCTCGCCGTTTCTGTGCAGGGCGGAAATCCCATTTCATTTCAATGGTATCGCAACGGCGCGGCCTGCGTTGCCGCAACCAATTCAACCTTTGCGCTGACCAACATCGCGTGGTGCGATGACGGCGCGGCATACCTGGTTGTCGCCAGCAATTTCTGGAATGGCGCGGCGTGCGTCGTGACCAGTTCCATCGCCAAGTTGACCGTGATGGTTCCGGGCGATGCGTTGCAACATCGCTACAGTTTCACCAGCAATGCCAACGACTCCGTCGGCACCGCGCACGGCACGTTGCAAGGCGCGGCCACCATCAGCGGCGGCAAAGTCAGCCTCGACGGCACCAGTGGAACTTACGTCAACCTTCCCGGCGGACTCATCGCCGGCTACCGCGCGGTCACCTTTGAATTCTGGGCCAGCTTTGGCGTGAACGCGAACTGGCCGCGTCTGTTCGACCAAGGTTCAACCAACGGCAACTACGGACAATACGATCTCTATTTTTGTCCGCACAGCGGCAACGGCGATTACCGGTTGACGATCATGGATCCGCAGCCGACCGAGCGCGTCGTGAGTTTGACGGGCAATTTGGACAACCAGGCCAACCTGCACGTCGCCTGCGTGCTCGACCCGGCGACGGGTTTCATGGGCTTTTACACCAACGGCATTCTGGCGGTGTCGCGCACCGATCTGGCCTCGCTGGGCAGTGTGGCGACGAATTTGTTTTTTCTCGGACGTTCGCTTTACGCCAGCGACCCCTGGCTCAACGGCTCGATTGACGAATTCCGAATTTACAACGCGGCCTTGAATGCCCGGCAAGTCTGGCAAAGTTACACCAACGGTCCGGATGCCACGCCGGTTCCGGCCGTTCACGTCGTCACGCCGCCGAACAGCCGGACAAATTACGTCGGCACCGCGGCGTCCTTCAACGTCGTGCCCAACGCCTGCGGCGCGGTAGCCGCGCAGTGGTTTCACGGCCCTGCCCCGATTGCCAACGCAACCAACCTCTCGCTCATGTTGACCAACGTGCAACCAGAGGCGGCAGGCGGTTACGCGGTGGCTCTCGCCAACGCCGCCAACGCGGTCACGAGCCCTCCTGCCGCCCTCGCGGTTCTGCCGCTCCCGAATCTGCAACCGTTGGTGGTGTCCGCCAGCCGAAGGCTGACTTTGACGTGGCCGGACGGCACGGGAGAACTGGCGCTGTTCGAAACGACGAATCTCATGACGCCGGGAAGCTGGATTCCCTCGACGAACGAGACGGCGCTTTCCAATGGCTTGCGAATCGCGCCGATTTCAATCACCGACGACGCAGGCCGATTTTACCGGCTGCAAATGCCGTGAGCCGTCCGGCCAGCCCGGATATTTCACACCTCGCACGAAATACAAACAGCCCGGAGTGCCGACATGATGTCGGCTTTGAACCTTTGAGCCGCAAACGCTGGTTGCAAACCGCCGCCTTGATTTCGCGGGTGTGAATCTCCGGGCCAGCCGGTTTTTTTCGCGCACCGGACGCGTGCCTGCGATCGGAATTTTTGGCGGCAATCTCTTGACAGCTTCAATGTCTGCGCGGCAAATTGTTTCATTGATATATCAGTAAATGCCAAACGTTTCACCCAGCCGTGGCGGTTCGCCGACGCCGAGGTCGCGCTTCTGTTTGAAAAGCCGAACGCCGCCGGCGGCGACAAGGCTTTTCAACCGGTCGCCGGGGTGTTAGGAACCAATGCCAACGGCATGATGATTTTCCAACTTCTTTTGAACCAACGCTGAATCAAAGTAAAATGTCCCTCCAACCCGTTTTGATTGCCGGCCAGTGGCGCACGGCAAAATTTAATTCAACCTTCCGCGCCGAAAATCCCGCGACCGGCGAAAAGCTGCCGGATGAATTTCCCGTCAGCGTCTGGGCGGATTGCGATGACGCGCTTGCCGCCGCCGCCGGGGCCGCAATCATTTTGCGGACGACGACGCCGGAACAAATCGCAAAATTCCTGACACGATTCGCCGAGCGCATCGAGGCGCGCAAAACCGAACTCGTCGAAATCGCCCACGCGGAAACCGGGTTGCCCAAGGCGCCGCGCCTGGCCGGCGTGGAATTGCCGCGCACGACCGGCCAGTTGCGCCAGGCCGCCGCCGCCGCGATTGAAGGTTCATGGGCCTTGCCGACGATTGACACGAAATTGAACATTCGTTCGCTGCTCGCGCCGCTAGGACCGGTGTGGGTTTTCGGCCCGAACAATTTTCCGTTCGCGTTCAACAGCGTCGCGGGCGGGGATTTTGCCGCCGCGATTGCCGCCGGAAATCCCGTCATCGCCAAGGCCAACACGTCGCATCCCGGCACGTCGCGATTGCTCGCGGAGGAGGCGTTCGCCGCCGTGACGGAGACCGGAGTGCCGCCTGCGACGGTGCAGTTGATCTATCGCACGAACCACGCGGACGGCGAGCGGCTCGCCGCCGACCCGCGCATTGGCGCGCTGGCCTACACCGGCAGCCGCAGCGCCGGACTGAAACTCAAGGCCGCCGCCGACCAGGCGGGCAAGCCGATCTATCTCGAACTTTCCAGCGTCAATCCGGTGTTGATCCTTCCCGGCGCGCTGGCCGAACGCGGCGCAAAGCTGGCCGAGGAATTCACCGGCAGTTGTCTCACGGGCACCGGCCAATTTTGCACCAGCCCGAGCTTGATCGTGCTATTTGCGGGCGCGGCGACGGATCAATTCATAGCCGCCGCGAAACAAAAACTCGAAGCGACTTCGCCCACGCCGTTGCTTTCGGCCGGCGTGCAACGCTCGCTCGATGAAAGCGTGAAGACGCTGTGCGCGGCGGGCGCGGAACTTGTCTGCGGTGGTTCGCCGTTGCCCGCGCCAGGTTTTCGTTTCGCGAACACGCTGCTGCTTGTGAGCGGGAAGAAGTTTCTGGCGTCGCCGGAACAACTGCAGACCGAGGCGTTTGGAAATGCGTCGCTTGTGGTTGTTGCGCGCGATGAAAATGAAGTGAGAAAAATTATAGAGCATCTCGAAGGCAATCTTACCGGCTGCGTTTATTCCGACACGCGCGGTTCCGATGACGCGCGTTATGGCCAGCTCGCGCCGATTCTGCGCAGCCGCGTCGGGCGTTTGCTCAACGACAAGATGCCGACGGGCGTGGCGGTTTCTTCGGCAATGAACCACGGCGGGCCGTTTCCGGCGACGGGACATCCGGGATTTACGGCGGTTGGAATTCCCGCGTCGTTGCGGCGATTTGCGGCGCTGCATTGCTATGACAATGTGCGTCCGCAGCGTCTGCCCGCCGCGTTGCAGAACAAAAATCCCAACGGAAAAATGTGGCGGCTGATTGATGGTAATTGGTCGCAAGCTGACATCGCCGGATAAAATTCACTCAAATCAAAAATATGCGTCATTTTCAGCTTGCCGGCCTGTTCGCGGCGCTTGCCATCGCACCCGTTGTGTTTGCTGATTCAAACACGAGCGCATCCATTACGAACATGTCTTTTCCCGTGACCATCACGGTGGACGCCGCCAAGCCGGTCGGCGAATTGAAACCCATCTGGCGTTTCTTCGGCGCGGACGAGCCGAATTATGCCTACCTCAAGGACGGCAAAAAATTGATCGGCGAACTCGGCCAGCTCGGCGGATCGCAGGTTTATTTTCGCGCGCATCACCTGCTCACGAGCGGTGACGGCGCGTATTCGCTGAAATTTGGCTCGACCAGCGCTTACAAGGAAGACACGAATGGCACGCCGATTTATGACTGGACGATCAATGACAAAATTTTTGACACTTATCTCGCACGCGGCGTGAAGCCGTATGTGGAAATCGGTTTCATGCCAGAGGCGCTCTCCACGCATCCGCAAAATTATCCGCACCATCCGCCGGTCAACAAAATGGCGCCGGTCGCCGGCGGACAATCGTATCCGCCGAAGGATTACGCGAAATGGGGCGAACTGGTTTATCAATGGACAAAACATTGCGTCGGAAGATACGGTGCGGATGAGGTGAACCAATGGTATTGGGAAGTCTGGAACGAGCCGAACATCAGCTACTGGCACGGCACGGTGCAGGATTATTGCAAGCTCTACGACTACGCCGTGGACGGCGTGCGGCGCGCACTGCCGACGGCGCGCGTCGGCGGGCCGGAAGCCGCAGGCGCGGGCGGCCAGTGGACGCGCGATTTTCTGGAGCATTGCCTGCGCGGGACCAATTACGCCACCGGCAAGGTCGGCGCGCCGCTGAATTTCTTTTCCTTCCACGCCAAAGGTTCGCCGGTTTTCACGAACGGCTTTGTCCGCATGGGCATTGCGAATGAGTTGCGCGGAATAGATTCCGGCTTTGCCGTCATCAAGCCGTATCCCGAATTGAAGAACCTTCCCATCATCATCGGCGAATGCGATCCGGACAGTTGCGCGGCCTGCCGGGGCGACCGGTTTGGCTATCGCAACACGACGTTGTATGCCAGTTACACCGCCGCGAGTTTTACGCGCGCGCTGGACCTCGCGGACGAGCAGGGCGTGAATCTGGAAGGCGCGCTGACGTGGGCGTTTGAATTTGAAGACCAGCCGCCGTTCGCCGGTTTTCGCACGCTCGCCACCGACGGCATTGATCTGCCGGTGCTGAACGTGTTTCGGATGTTCGCCAGAATGAGCGGCCAGCGCGTGGCTGTAAAAAGCAGCGCGGGACTCGACGTCCGGGCGATCATGAAAAGCGGCGTGCGCGGCAGCCCCGACGTGTCCGCTCTGGCAAGCCTCGACCAAAACAAACTCGCCGTTCTCGTCTGGTATTATCACGACGACGATTTGACCGGCCCGGATGGGGCGGTGGATTTGAAGATTGGCGGATTGCCGTTGAAAAACGGCTCCGCAACATTAACGCAATACATCATTGACGCGGACCACAGCAATTCCTACGAAACGTGGTTGAAAATGGGTTCGCCGCTGCCGCTTTCAGACCAGCAATATGCCGAACTGGAAAAGGCCGGACAGCTCACGGAACTTGAGCCGCAAAAGAATTTACGCGTGAAGGATAGAAAATTGGATTTGAATTTTGCCCTGTCCCGACAGGCGGTTTCGTTGCTGGTGCTAACTTGGAATTAAGTCACTTTTATTTCGGTGCCGGACGCGCGTCGGAGGCAAATTAGGCAGGCGTGGCAGAAACCTTTGAAAAGTGTTTGAAAAAGTGGTCGGGTAAGGAGGCGGCGTTGCCGCCAGCCCCCTCCCCTCAGAACCGGACTTGAGAGTTTCCCCTCATCCGGCCCGAGCCCGAAACAAAGCCCCGCCGGAGCGGAGCCGGTATCACGACGGTTTAATCCCGGCCTGCTGGCGGGTGAGCAAGAAGACATTCGTCGAAACCGCCCATTGTCTGTCGCCTCCATTTTGTATGCACAAATCAGCTGTCTGATGTGGTTGCCGCCCGCTGCGAGTAAAAATGCCGCTGGTGACCCGCATTTGACTGTCTTAATAAATAGATATATCTTGTATTAGTAAGCGAAATATCAACCTGGCGCGGTGCCTTGGGCTGCCAATGACAGTGTGGGAATTGAGGTTCCGAGGGTTCCGTCGCCAGGATGGGCGACTCAATGAATGTGGATCGATCCATTCGAGGTTTGGAAACACCGCACGGGCGGGTGGTCACCTTGACGTTCCTTTCCCGGCACTTGCCGGCTCCCTCTTTCACCAGACTGTTGGCGCAATGCTTGCGTGCCGAAACCGGGGCAGCGGTGGCGCTGGTCCGGCTAAGGGACCCCGGCGATTCGGTCAAACTCACCGGACGGACGCCGGGGAATTTAACCCTGGACGGCAGTCTCCAAATACCGCCGCAATTGCCGCTGACGGATGACGGATTCTGTCTGGTCAACCTCGACATCAGCAATGAATTGCATCCCCCAGGCTGGATTGCGTCGCTGCTGGATCAATTGCGCCGCCGGTTTCATTACGTGCTCATCGAAGCGGTGGCGGAGGAATTGTCGGCGCCGACGCTGTTTGAATTCCTGCTGCACTCGAACGTGGGTTATCTCTTCGTCCGGGCTTCGAATGATGATGTTTACCATCTCGATCTGTTAATCCGCGAGTTGCGTCCGCAACTGGACAGTGACGGAGTCCAGCTCAAGCCGGTGCTCTGCCTCGGTGAAAACGAATTGGTGGATGGCTATGACGCGCTCCTGCAAAGGGTGGCCGGTCGAGTGGATGTATTCATCCACGGTTGCCCGAAGCCCCCGGATAATAACGCCCGACCCACCGGCTCATTTCGTGCGGATGTCCGGCGGTTGGCGCGGGGAATCGGTTCCTGTCTGGTGGGACTGGCTTTGTCGTCCGGCGCGGCGAAAGGATTATCGCACATCGGCGTCATCCAGGTGCTGGAGGAAAACGGGATTGACGTGGACGTGGTGGCGGGGTCGAGCATGGGTGCCTACATCGGTGCGATTTGGAATTCGGGAAAAAATGGCGCGCAACTCGAAGCCATCGCGCGCGAAATGGAATCGCGTTGGGCATTTTGGAGCTTGATTGACCCGGCGTTTCCGCCGCGGCAAGGTTTCGTGCGCGGCCGGGCTGTGAAACGGCGGTTGATGAAATCCATCGGCCAT
Organism: uncultured Verrucomicrobiae bacterium; assembly: GCA_963780535.1. Classification (GTDB taxonomy): domain Bacteria; phylum Verrucomicrobiota; class Verrucomicrobiia; order Limisphaerales; family UBA11358; genus UBA11358. Next base: position 5,936 of record CAWACS010000012.1, on the reverse strand, counting down.
GTCCACTTCGCCGATTTGCAGCGCCCGCTGCGCGTATTGGCGACCAATCTCGAAACGCTCGAACGCACCGTCTTTTCCAGCGGCGAAGTCGCCGACGCCGTTCACGCCAGCATCGCCGTGCCCGGCATTTGCGTGCCGGTGACGGTGGATGGCGAAAGCTTCGTGGACGGCGGCATCGTGGATCCGCTGCCGGCGGACGTGCTCCGCGAAATGGGTGTCAACCGCATCATCGCGGTCAACGCCATTCCAACGCCTGACCGCATCCGCTACTGTCTCCAGGCTGAACACGAGCTTGCGCAGTTGTCAAAAAAACGCGCCCGTGAAGTCATTCGCAAATGGTTTCCTTTGGATCAGCATTTGAACTATTTCGCGCGCGGCAACATTCTGGAAATTCTCATGCGCAGTATTCACGGCGCGCAAATCCGCATGGCCGAATCACTGGGGCGACAGGCGGACATTGTGCTGCGCCCGCAGATTTGTGAAGACAACTGGGTGGATTTTCGCGACCCCGAACGCTTCATCAAACCGGGCCGGCAGATCGCCGAGCGTTACCTGGACGAAATCAAGGCGCTGGTCGCCAAAAAGGCGGTGGAAAATGAAACTGCGTTCGAACCAATGGCAGCAATTGTCTGAAACCAGAATCCGGCGCTGGCAAGCCGGACGATTGCGAAACTACCTGCGCGCCGTCGTCCTGCCGTTCTCGGCGCACTACGGGAATGTGTTTCGCGAACGCGGGCTGACCGCCGATTCCATCCGCTCACCTGACGACCTGGCCAAACTGCCGTTCACGACAAAAGTGGATTTGCTCAACACGCCGGAAAAACCCGACCGCTTCCGCGACTTCGTTCTCGCTCCGGATGAAAAAATCCTGTCGCGCCGGCCCGGAACAATTTTTCACGCGCTCCTGAATGGCCGTGAATCCGTCCGCGACGGATTTGAAGCCGAGTTCCGCCCGGTTTTCATGACCTTTACCACCGGGCGCTCGACGGAACCGGTTCCGTTTCTTTACACGCGGCGCGATCTGGCCAATCTTGGCGCCGCTGCCCGGCGGGTGATGGAGGTTTGCAGCGCGCGCCGCGAAGACCGGCTGTTGAACGCCTTTCCCTACGCGCCGCATCTGGCGTTCTGGTTCACGCATTACTGCGGCACGGAATTCGGCGCGTTGATGTTCAGTTCCGGCGGCGGCAAGGTGACGGGCACCGACGGCACGCTGCGGCTCATCCGCAAATTCAAGCCGGACGTTTTCATCGGCATTCCGACGTTTATTTATCACGTCCTGAACCAGGCGGTCGCCGAAGGTCTGCGCTGGGGAAATCTGCGTTGCCTCGTGCTGGGCGGCGAAAAAGTCAGCGACGGCCTGCGTCAGAAACTCCGCGATCTCGCAAGCGACCTCGGCGTCCCGCAAGGCGGGATGGACGTGCTGGCCATCTATGGTTTCACCGAGGGGAAAATGGCGTGGGGCGAATGTCTGTTCCCGCCCGGCCAGCCATCCGCCGGTTATCATCTTTTTCCCGACCTCGGCATCGTTGAAATCATCAATCCCAAAACCGGCGAAGTGGTTCCGAACGGCCAGCCCGGCGAAATTGTTTTCACGCCACTCGACGCGCGCGGCACGGTTGTCCTGCGCTACCGCACCGGAGATTCCATTGACGGCGGCCTGGTTTACGAGCCGTGCCCATATTGCCACCGCTCCGTGCCGCGACTGGTCGGACGGATTTCGCGCAGCTCGGAAATCAAGGAGATGAACCTCGACAAGATCAAGGGCACGCTCGTGGACTTCAACGAACTGGAACACGTCCTTGACGACGCGCCACACATCGGCGCGTGGCAGGTGGAATTGCGCAAGGTCCACGACGACCCGCTCGAACTGGACGAAATCATCCTGCACGTCCAGAAAACCAACGGCGCGGACGAGGCGCAATTGCGCCGCGAATTGAGCGAACGCTGCCACCAGCACACCGATATTCATCCGAACCGGATTTTGTTCCATGACACCGAGGAAATGAAGCGGCTGCAAGGCGTCGGCGTTTTGCTGAAGGAACAAAGGCTCGTTGACCATCGGCCAAAAGCTGGTTTTCAAAAGCAGGAAAATAAACCACGGATGGACACGGATGAACACAGATAACTTGCTGATGTCCAAACCGCAAATTGCGGTTCGTTTGTCCCCCGCGCGAACCCGCAATATCTGCGGATGCTTTTATTTTCCATCCGTGTTAATCCGTGTCCATCTGTGGTTGAAATCGCCGCCATGAAAAACCGTCTCGTCATCGTGGATGGGGTCCGCACGCCGTTTTGCAAGGCGGGCAGCGACCTCGCGGCGCTGGGCGCGGACGAACTCGGCCGGATCGCGGTGAATGCGCTGCTCACCCGCACCGGAATTGATCCGGCGCTGGTGGACGAAGTGATCTTCGGCTGCGTCGCGCAACCGGCGGAAGCCGTCAACGTCGCCCGCGTCATCGCGTTGCGCGCCGGCATCCCCGAATCCGTTCCGGCCATCACGGTGTCGCGCAACTGCGCCTCCGGTTGCGAAGCCGTGACGCAGGCGCAGGAGAAAATCCTCGCCGGACGCGGCTCCATTTTCGTCGTTGGCGGCGTCGAAAGCATGTCGAACATTCCGCTGCTCTTCAAACCCGCCGCCGCGGAAAAATTCAGCCGCGTCAGCCGCGCAAAAAGTTTTGGCCGGAAAATCAAATCGCTTGCGGCATTTCGCCCGAAAGATTTTCAACCGCGCGTCGGATTGCTGCTCGGCCTCACCGACCCGGTTTGCGGCTTGAACATGGGCGAGACCGCCGAGTTGCTGGCGCGTGAATTTGCCGTGAGCCGCGCCGAGCAGGACGAATTCGCGCTTCGCTCGCACCAGCGCGCCGTCGCCGCTCGCGAAACCTTGGCGGAGGAAATCCGCCCGGTTTTTCAAAATTTGAATTCCGCCATCCGCCATCCGCCATTCACAATTATTCAGGACCACGGCCCGCGCGAGAACCAGTCGCTCGCCGCGCTCGCCAAACTCAAGCCGGTTTTCGACGGCAAGACCGGCACGGTGACCGCCGGCAATTCCTCGCAAGTCACCGACGGTGCGGTGGCTCTGCTGGTGATGAGCGAGCAGCGCGCGGAAGAGCTCGGCCTGGCGCCGCTCGGCATTTTGACCGGCTACGCCTACGCCGGTTGCGACCCGGCGCGCATGGGACTCGGCCCGCTGTTTGCCATCGCCCGAAGCGAATCGCAAACCGGACTGAAACTTTCCGACGCCGATTTGATTGAACTTAACGAAGCCTTCGCCGCTCAAACCCTTGCGGTTTTGAAGTGCGCAGCGTCGGGGAAATTCGCGCGCGATTTTCTTCGTCGCGAGGTTCCGCTCGGCGAATTTCCGACGGAGAAATTGAATGTCAACGGCGGCGCGATTGCGCTGGGCCATCCCGTCGGCGCGACCGGCGCGCGGCTGGTGCTGACGAGCCTGAAGGAGTTGCAGCGGCGCAAGGCCAGGCGCGCGCTGGTCACGCTGTGCGTCGGCGGCGGACAAGGCGCGGCACTGTGGCTGGAAAGGGCGTGAACATGAAAACCATTTTGCCAGAACCCAAACCGTCGCCGCCAACCTCCGATTTCGCGCGCCGTACCGAGTCGGTCGAAGATTTACCGCGCACCATTCACCGCACGGTGCGCGACGACGGCGTTTGCGTGCTGACGTTCGACCGTCCCAATTCATCGGCGAACATTTTTGACCGTGCGACGTTGGAGGAACTCCGGCAGGAACTCGATTTCATCGAAAGCGCGCCGCAAATCAAAGGCGTCGTCCTCGTCAGCGCCAAGCGTTCCATTTTCATTGCCGGTCTGGATTTGAAAACGATGGGCGAAAACCCGCCGCTCGCCGGCGTTCGCGAGGTGATTGAATTCGGCCAGACGCTGTTCAATCGAGTTGCGGCCTTGAAAATTCCGACGGTGGCGGCCATTCACGGCGTGGCGGTCGGCGGCGGTTATGAAATTTCCCTCGCTTGCGATTACCGGCTCGCCGTGCCCGACCGCGCGACCAAGATCGGTTTGCCGGAGACAAAACTTGGCCTGCTGCCCGCGTGGGGCGGCTCGACGCGGCTGCCGCGTTTGATTGGTCTGCCGAAAGCGCTCGACTTCATTTTGGCTGGCAAAACCATCGCGCCGCAGCAGGCACTGAAGCTCGGCATGGTGGATGTATTGGTTCCCGCCGAGCGCCTCGTCGCCGTCGCCGCAAAAAAAATCCACAAAGGCAAGGCGCATCGGCCAAATCCGTGGCTGCTGAACAATGCGCTCGTCGCATCAGCAATGGCGGCGCGTTTGCGGCGGCAGTTGTTGAAAAAAACGCGCGGTCATTATCCGGCCGTGCTCAAAGCACTCGAAGTGGTTACGCGCGGGATTTCCAAGTCCATTCCCGGTTCACTGGCGCTGGAGCGCGAGGGAATTGTCGAACTCGTCCAGTTCGAGTCGTGCCGGAATCTGCTCCGCATGTTCTTTTTGCAGGAACGCGCCAAGAAATTGAAAGTAGGACAGGCTTCCAGCCTGTCTCCATCTAAAAATGAAAAGTCAGAGAAAGGCGCGACGCCGGTCCTGCGAACCGCCGTCATCGGCGCCGGTGTGATGGGCGCGGGCATCGCGCAATGGTTGAGCGCGCGCGGCCTGCCGGTCATTTTGCGCGACATCAACACGGAACAAGTGGCGCGCGGCATGAGCAGCATCGCCAAAATTTATCGCGATGGCATCAAGCGCCACGTCTTCACGCCGCGCGAGGCGCGCGATGGCATGGACAGGATTTTCCCCGCGCCCACCGAAGTTCCGCTGCGCCACGCGGATTTGTTGATTGAGGCCGCCGTCGAAAATCTGGAGTTGAAAAAGAAGATTTTTCACCGGCTCGACGAACTGGCCGGCGACGAAACCATACTGGCGACAAACACCTCGGCGCTGCCGGTTTCCGAACTGGCCGCAGGCACGCGGCGGCCGGAGCGCGTCGTTGGCCTGCATTTTTTCAATCCGGTCCACCGGATGCAACTCGTCGAAATTATTGCCGCGCGCCAGACCGCGCCGGAAGTTTTACAGCGCGCCGTGTCGTTTGCGCAGCAAATCGGCAAGCTGCCGGTCGTGGTGAAAGACAGCCCGGGATTTTTGGTGAACCGCATTCTCATGCCGTATCTCGTCGAGGCCGGAAATCTTTTTGAAAACGGCGCGAGTCTGGCGAATCTCGATGAAGCAATGCTGGATTTTGGGATGCCGATGGGTCCGATGCGGCTGCTGGATGAGGTCGGCGTGGACGTGGCGCTGCATGTCGCGCAAACGCTCGCCGCGGGTTTCAGTGACCGGATGAAAGTGCCGGCAATTCTCGGCAAAATGGCTGAAGCCGGTTTGCTCGGCCGCAAAAACGGGCGCGGATTTTATCTGCACGGCAAAACAGCCGAGCCACAACCGAATCCGCAGACTGCCGCATTTGTCCAGAGCCGGACGGCAGCCGCCCTGTTGCGCGAGGAAATTCAGGAGCGCATGGTTTTCCTGATGATCAACGAAGCCGCGCGCTGTCTCGAAGAGCAAATCGTCGCCGAGCCGGCGGACGTGGATTTTGCGATGATCCTGGGCACGGGCTTCGCGCCGTTTCGCGGCGGGCCGCTGCGTTACGCCGATTCGGTTGGCCTGGAAAAACTCGCCGGCGCGATGGAACTGCTGGCCGATTGCGGTGCGACGCAATTCAAGCCGTGCGTCCTGCTGCACAAATTGGCAGCGGACGGAAAGAAATTTTATTCCAACGCGTGAGAATTTATGACTGCCTTGAAATCACCGCTCATCGAGCCGCCGGAAAAACCAGATTCGGATGAATCGGCGCCGGTCATGGACACGTCGAAAATGTCCGCCGGCCAGCGCGCAGCATTGGAGTTGACCGAAGCCGCGCGCGAAGCGGCGGGTGAGCGGATGTTCGCTGCCGGGCT
>CAWACS010000011.1:0-73716 GCA_963780535.1 uncultured Verrucomicrobiae bacterium | reverse complement strand
GCGTCTGCCCGCGATTTTTTTGGGTGGGGCGAGCGTCCTCGCGAGCCGGACCGTGCGCGCCGGAAATCTGAAAGGTCGGCTCGTCGGCAGCCTCGCCCCACCGGCTCTTTTGGAACAGCGCGCGATGCACCACCAGGTCGGCATACCGCCGGATGGGCGATGTGAAATGGGTGTATTTGGCCTTGGCCAGGCCGTAGTGACCGAGCGGTTCAACCGCGTAACGGGCGCGCATGAGCGACCGGAGAAACCCAATCTTGAGCGCCGCGCCGATGGGAATCGTGCCGAGCTTCTGCAACAGTTTCTGGACTTCCGGCCGCTTCGTCAAGTTCGCGCAGGGCACGTGGTGACTAAGCACCTCCTCGCGATATTCCTGCAAGCGCCGTTCGTCCGGTTCCTCGTGCACCCGGTAAATGGCCGGGACATTCCGGCCCATCAGCCGGCCCGCCACCGCTTCGTTGGCCAGCAACATGAATTCCTCGATCAACTGGTGGGAAACATCATTCTCCACCTTCTCGATGCGCGCCACCCGGCCCTGGTCATCCAGCCGGATCTTCATTTCCGGAAAATCCAAGTCCAGGGAACCGGCCTTGAACCGCAACCGCCGGATCCGCTGCGCCAGCGTGTTCGCGTCATGCAACATCTGCTCAATCTGGTCGCCTGGTTTCCGTTGCAGAACTGCCAGCACCTCCTTGTAGGTAAACCGGCGCTGCGAATGAATCACCGCCGGATAAAATTCCGTCTTCAACACCCGGCCTTCGTCCGATACCAGAAACTCCACGCATTTGGTCAGGCGATCCACGTCCGGCTTCAATGAGCACAGCTCGTTGCTCAACGCCTCCGGCAGCATCGGGATCACCCGGTCCACCAGATAGGTGGAATTGCCCCGGCGGCGCGCCTCGTTGTCCAGCGCCGTTCCCGGTTTCACGTAGTGCGACACGTCGGCGATGTGCACCCACAACTTCCATTGCCCCGGTGAGACCCGCTGCAGGCAAATCGCGTCGTCGAAATCCTTCGCGTCGTCCGGATCAATGGTAACAACCGGTTGCCGCCGGCAATCTTCGCGCCCGGCCAGTTCGTGCGGCGAAACCGCCGTCCCGATGGCCCGTGCCCCGGTCAATACTTCCTTGGGAAAATGCAGCGGCAGGTTGTACTGGCGCAGCACCGACAACATGTCCACCCCTTCCTCATACGGCGAGCCGAGCACCTCGGTGATTTCGCCTTCCGGGTTGGTGTGCCGCGATTCCCATTCGTGCAACTCCACCACGACCTTGTCGCCGACGTTGGCCGGGCGGCCAACATCGCGCGGCGGTGGCACATAAATATCGTGCGGCATGCGTGGGTCGTCGGGAATCACATAAAGAAACTCGCGGCCCCGCTGCAACGTGCCGACGATCTGTGTCCGCTTCCGTTCCAGGATGCGAATCACCACGCCCGTCTCCTGCGCGAGCCGGTCGGAGCTCAACCGCTTCGCCCGGACGTCGCGCCGCACGAGCACACGATCTTCGTGGAGCGCCGTGCCGGTGGCCTCCTGTGGAATCATGATCTCCTTCAACGCCGGGTCGTCCGGCTGCAAGAAGCCCTTCCCCTGGCGATTGACGCGAATCCGGCCCGGAATGAGGTCCGCCTCCCGCGACTGGATGTAACGATTCCCCTTCGTGCGGGTGATCCGACCGGACTGTTCCAGCCGGCGCAGCACCGCCTGCAATTCCTGCTGGCGCTGAGGCGCCAGCCGGAGATGCCGGAGCAGTTCCGGCACATTGGCCGGCGCATAATCCCGCCGGCCCAGTAGTTTCAAAATCTGCTCTTCCATAAATTCATCCCGCCGCTCGTGAAGGTCTTTCGCCTGATTTCGCCTGACTATGACTGATTTTTGGCGCATTACCAGCGTAGAACAGGCGCGACGTCTGCCGTACGGTGAGTTTGCCTTGCCAACCGAAAGCTGCTTTAATCTGCGGACGAATGAATTTCTTCGTTCAACGCAGCGGGTTGCGCGACCTGTACGACAAGGTAGCCGCCGGCGAACGCATCTCCGAAGTGGATGCGCTCCGGTTGTTTGAGTCCAGGGATTTGAATGCCGTCGGCGCCATCGCGGACCTGGCGCGCCAGAAAAAAAATGGCAACCGCGCCAGCTATATCATCAACCGCTACGTCAACTACTCGAACTACTGCATCCTGTCATGCCAGTTCTGCTCGTTCGCCCGCAAGAAACGCGACGCCGATGGCTTCCAGTTTTCCGTTGAGGAGATTGTCCAGAAAGCGCGCGAGGCGTTGCAACTGGGCATCACGGAACTGCACATCGTCGGCGGACTGCATCCTTCCCTGCCCTTCAGCTATTACACCGACATGCTGAAAGCGCTCAAGGCGCTGGATTCCAGCAACGGAGTGCGGTCGTCCTCGGCCGCAGCAACTTCCGCAACTCCCAACGCGTCGGCAAACTCGAGCGCTGAGCCGGGCCTGATCACTGCTGCGCCCGGGGACGGGCGCACTCCAACCCGGCTGCACCTCAAATGCTTTACGGCGATTGAAATCCTGCACCTCGCCTGGCTCGCCAAAAAATCCGTCGAACAGTCCTTGATGGAATTGAAAGCCGCCGGACTCGATTCGCTCACCGGCGGCGGCGCGGAAATCTTCCGCAAGGAAGTCCGCTCCGCCATCGCCAAGGGCAAGGAATCCGCCGGGGAATATCTGGACGTGCACCGCACCTGGCATCGCATGGGCGGACGCAGCACCTGCACGATGCTTTACGGTCACGTCGAATCACTGGCCGACCGCGTGGATCATCTCCGGCAATTGCGCGCCCTGCAGGACGAAACGCATGGTTTCACCGGCTTTGTGCCGCTGGCGTATCAGCCGGAAGACAACGACATCCCGGTTGAAAAACCACCCACCGGCTTTGATTCACTGCGCACCATTGCCGTCAGCCGCGTTTATCTCGACAACTTCGACCACATCACCGCGTATTGGGTCGGCCTGGGCTTGAAGCTGGCGCAAGTGGCCTTGAGCTATGGCGCCGACGATTTACACGGCACCATCATCGAGGAACACATCTTCCACATGGCTGGCGCAACCTCGCCGCAGTTGCAGACCGAGGCGGAAATGGTCAAAGCCATCCGCGAGGCCGGCCGCACCCCGGTGCAACGCAACACGTTTTACGAGCCGATCAAGGTTCTGGAAAACGCGCCAGCGACCACCGAAGCCGAGCCGCCCGGAGGCAAATCCAAGGTGCTGGAAGATAATCTCGCGACGGCGTGAGACCGCTACTCTGCTATCGCATCATCTTTCAAAGCGTCGGATGAAGATGCCTTTCGGCCACCCGATTCTGGAAGTTCAAAAAGCACTTGGTTTTCTTCATTTTTGGTTTCACGCCGGCTAATGTTTACGTGTCTTTTTTTGCCGAACAGCGACTCCAAGTTTGTCCGTCCCTTTGTCTTGGTGAATGCTTCGCGGAGCGCATTGAAATACGCCAAAGTCCAGTTGTCTTTCTCGAAATGCCCGCTGAACAAAGGCGATTTCATCTTCCGCTCAAAATCCTGTTCCCGCTCTTCGGGAATGACCATCGTTTTGGGAACAGTCGCAGGAAGATTTGAACCGCGCTGCAACCCGCTGGTCATGGTGGTGGTGCATTCCACTTCAAACGCCCGGACCACTTCATTGCCATTGAGCCAGAGCAAATCCATGTTGAGCACCGTGGCGAGTTCTTTCACTCCTTTCAGCGATGCCGGTTTTTTTGTGACGAGATCACGCAGTTGCACCCGCTCAACCACCCCGCTCGCGGTATCACGCTGTTCGCGCTGGCCGATCCAGATGTCGTGACCGCGCGCCGTGCCGATTTTTGCCAGCAACGCAATCACTTCACTGTGGCGCGACAGGCTCAACCGGATTTCCTCTTTCAGCATCCACGCGCCGCCACTGACTTTTCGTCCGTAAATTTCCAGCGCCTCGGTGATGCTCGTGCTGTCCGACGTGAGCGAATTGGGAAATTCGCGCGCCACTGTGTCCCAGACTTCCGTGAATGTGACGCGGCCTTTTTCGTTTAGACAGCGAAACACGGTTTCTTCGACGCGCTCCGACAATGGCACGGCTTCCAGGCGCGCAGCAAATGTCTTGTCCGCGAACCACCACAACTTGCCCGCCGCGCCGCCCAGTTTGGCATCCACCAGCTCAAATTCCTGGCCGATGCTTTCTTCAAGCACGGTTTTTACATCCAACCCGGTCTGGAGCGTGCCGAATAGACCACGCCTGGCAAGCACCGGGTCAACTTGATTGATGAGGATGGTGTAGGGCGTCGGCTCGGCACGGCTGGCGATGACTTCGCGACACGTTTCAATCACAATACGGCGAAAACGCTCTTCGCTAACTTCCTCCATCTCCCGCGCCGGCTTCGCGGTTTTGACAAAGCGAAGATAGAAATCACCCTGCGCGCTGCCGAACGGCTGCAGCATTGCCTTGGCGGACACCTGTCCGAGTGGCTGGTGATGAATGTGCTCGTAGTTGAAACCCGAAAACACGCCCGCCGCACCGTGGCATTGCGAACCATGAACGTCGGATTATGAAATGTCAGCGTCAGGCAGCGTTCGGCCCGCAGCGTCTTGTAAAAACCCAGAAAGCTGCTGTTGAGCAGCGCATGATAAACTTCAAAAGGTTTTTTCTGGTGCTCGTTGCGGATCACTTCGTGCGTCACGATATTTTCCGTGTAGCGATAGTCCGTTTTCAGCCAGGCGTTCCAGAGATAGGAAAGCTCGCCATACTGGATGGACGCATCGTAAGGCGGATCCGTAAAGATGTAATCCACGCATTCTTCCGGCATCTTTTTCATCAACTCCACGCAATCTTCAGTGACAATGGCGATATCGGCTTCGCCAGCGAGAACTTTGCGCCAGTCGTCTGTGATCTTCACATCGCCCAAATGTTCGTTGGACTCGTTCTTGGCGTTGATTATTCCTTGAGGGCCGGTCACTGCGCCCTCAAATTTTTCCCACACGTTTTGTTCCATGAAGCGTGCCGCAAACCAGTAACTGTGCTGAGTCCAGCCGGGCGAACTGAAAAATGTGTAATGATTGGACTGCGCCGGGTTGCCCACGGGCATCATTTTTGTGCATAGATGAATCATTGAAGTAAACGCACCGAGCAGGAACTTTTTCAGTTGTGGACTATTCTCCTGTTCGATGGCTTCATAGATCATTGCTGCCGCGCGCAGGTTGCGTTTCGTAAAAAGTTGGTCAAGTGAATCGTAGCGCTGCTTTTCTTTGAAAGGTTCGCCATCAGGATAATAGAGCCGGTTGCGTGGATACCATTCCCTGATTCGTTTGGCTTCGAGCTCGGTCAAAGCATCAAGGTCTTTTTTGCGCGGTTTGCAGCCGGTCTCGCAACGGTGCTCGCAGTGGGGACAGCCTTTGTAGCGCACTTCCACAAGCTCATCACCTTCGCGCACGCAGCAATCGGCCACGAGTGGCCCGCCACATTTCAAACAGTGGATTATGTAAAGTTCTTCGATGCGTTTCTGCACCCGATCCCGGACACGGTGGAACGCTTCAAGGAGTTTCAGTGTGTCCACCCGTCGCAACGTTAATTCCGTGATGCAACTGGCGATCGGATTCAAATCGCACACGATGGCGCGGCGCTTGTTGCGCGCAGCTTCGATGGCCACCACGCCGCTGCCGGCAAAAGGATCGAACACAATCTGATGCGGCTTGGTGTAAGCCTTGATGTGCTCGCCGACCACGTTCCACGTTTTGCGCGACCAATACTTGTGCCACACATACATGGCCGTGTGCGGCTCTGGCGGAATCTGCCGGTTGAGGTGGTCAAAGGCCGGCGGCTTCACTTTTCCGATCCGTGCACGGGATAGTTCGCGGGTTTTCATCAGGCGTCGCGGGCAACTTCTTTCAGCAATCTTTGGCAGATTTCATACGCGGCGGCGAGCCGAATCGCGCGCACCACCTTAATGCCTTTAACATCGGCAATTTCGTCCAGCGGGCGATCCATCAATCCTGCCAGCGTGCCGTATTTGTCGAGCAATGCGTTGGCACTGTCCAGCGCGGAATAACCACGCCCACCGCTTCCAAGAAGGATTGCCAGAAGTTCGGCGTCCGAACAGCGTTCAGCGCCCAAGTCCAGAAGTGTGCGCCCCGGTTTCACACGGAAAGAAAACGGCAAGCGGAACAATGAGGCAAGCCGGATTATTAGGAAGATGAAAATGCTCGCAGCGCGCTCGGCGACAACGCAAACTGTCAACACCATGTCATCCCAGGTAGTGGTACCTTTTGCAGTTTTTGGTGGGGCGAGCGTCCTCGCGAGCCGGCTCGTCAGGAGCCTCGCCCCACCAAAATGTGCCAGTACCTCATCCCATGACACAAAATTTTGCATCGGCCCGGCTCTTCCCATCAGCATCGCGTGGATTTTTTGCTTGGCGCTGCTGTTAACGGGTTGTTCGACCGTGTTGACCTATCAACCCCGTCTGCCGGCCGGACCGGCCAGGCCGGCGGGTTATCCCATCCCCGTTTATACCGAAAACATGACCGTTCCCCGGTCCTGCGCCGTGATTGGAACCGTCTTCATCGGCGGGGGCCATCTCACGATGCGCGGCGGGTCGGCCGAGGAGGAAACGGCAAAAATAATTAAAACTGCCTGGGAAAAAGGCGCGGACGCCGTGCAGGTGAGATCGGTCGAAGATCCGGGTTATTCAAGTGCCAGTTATCGCATGGTGGCCGACCTGCTGCGCTACACGGATGCCTGGGAAACCTTTGCCGTTTCGGAGTCAGGGTTCGCCCATTATCTCGACACGCACCGGCAAACCCTCGACCCGATAGAAGGCATCTGGGATGGGTCCGGAACGGTTCCGCATCGCATCGGCATCGTGCGGGATCATTCCCGACCGGGCCGGGATTTTGTCGGGTTCATGCTCGACACCGCCGATCCCACGTGGCGCGAAGGCTACAAGAAAATTGACATCCAACGCGGGATCCAACCGGGCAGCTACGTCATGGATTATTACCTGGAGAATTTCAGCCGGAAGGAAATCACGGTCATTCTGGGCCAAAGCCAGACGTTCACGTTGAACATGCCGACCTCCGACGAGGATGCCGAATTCGTCACCTATACCAAGAGCCGGTAAGCCCCCCCCGAACCGCTTGAACCGTTAACCCCTGAAATGTCCGCCGCTGAGATTCCCCCATTCCGCATCGGCTCGGTGCAATATCTCAACGCCGTGCCGCTCACGCGCGGCATCGAAGACAAGGTCATTTTCACCACGCCCGCCCGGCTCGCCGAACTGCTCCGCCGCGACGAACTCGACGCCGCGCTCGTCAGCACGGCGGAGGTTCTGCTGACCGACCGTTACGATGTCCTGGACGGCATCGCGGTGGCGTCTTTCGGCGAGGTTTACAGCGTGCTCCTGGCGCATCGCCGCCCCCTGGATCAATTAAAGGAGATTTATTGCCATGCTGCGTCACTGTCGGGCTTGAACCTCTTGAAGGTCCTGCTGGCGGAACGCGGATTGAAACCCGAATTCAAGCCGCTCGACAATCCCCGGAATGCGATGGAGCACGACGCGGTGTTGCTCATCGGCGACCCGGCGATTGATTTCCAGCGCGCGCCGCACGAACACGAAATCCTTGACCTCGGCTCGGCGTGGTTTGAGCTGACGAATCTGCCGTTCGTGTTTGCGGTCTGGGCGTTGCGGCGCGGCATTGAAAACTCGGAGTTACGCCAGGAGCTGCGTGATGCGCGGAATTTAGGCGTGGACACGCTGGACTGGATCATCCGCAACCGGACCGAATACGACCACGATTTCCGCAAGGATTACTTCGACTGGCACATTCATTACCACCTGGCCACGGACGAAAAACGCGCCATCGCCAAATTTGCCGAATTGTTGCGCAAGCACGGCCTCGGCCCGGTGTACGAACCCAGGTTTGTTTCTTGAACGGGAGGGCCGCCGTGTCGGCGATCCAAATTGGGGACGGCGGCACGCCGTCCTTCCCCCAAATTATTTCGATTCTTTTTCCAGCTTTGCCAGCGTTTCCGGGTCGCGCACATCCACCCAGCGGCCCTGAATTTCCAGGCCGGCCAGTTTTTGTCCGGCGACAACCATCGCGCTGATGGCGTCGGTCAACTCGTATTCGCCCCGCGGCGATTTTTGCAGGCGCGCCGTGAAATCGAACAATGCCGGTCGGAAAATGTAAATGCCCGCATTATACCACGCCGGAGTGCCGGGTTTGAGCCAGCCGTCGCGACGCAGTTGTGCCACCTGTTCCGGCGATGGTTTTTCCACCAGCCGCTCCAGGCAAAATTGTTCGTCGAAGAAATTCAAGCCGCCCTTCGTCACATCTTCGCCGCGCGTGACGGTGATGACCCCGGCAAAATCGCCTTCGTTGAAGCGTTTAACCATCTGCGAATACGTTTCCGGCGGAACCAGAATATCGCCGTACGTCAGCAGAAACGGCGAATCGCCAACAAACGCCTTTGCCAGTTCCGGCGCCTTGCCCGTGCCGTCCTGGACCACCTGCCGCCCAAACGCAATGCGCGCGCCGAATTTTTTCCCGTCGCCGAAATGGTGTTCGATGACGTTGGCGCGCCAGCCAGTGACGATGAAAATATCGCGCACCCCCGCCGCTCGAATGTCGGTCACAATGTGTTCGAGTATGGGTTTGGCCTGAACGCGGAGCATGGGCTTGGGCAACTCGTTCGTGAGTTCCCGCATGCGGGTGCCCTTGCCGGCGGCGAGGATGACGGCTTTCACCGTGAAATTTTAACCACAGATGGACACGGATGAACACGGATAAAAAGGAAAATTTCACGCGTCCCACTCGCCGGTTCTCAGATATGGCTTCAATTTCTCCTTGAGCGTTTCGCGCCCGCGGTGGATGAGCGATTTGGTGGCGGAGAGCGAGCAGCCCAGAATTTCGGCGATTTCCTCGTAACTCAACTCCTCCTGCCGGCAGAGCAAAATGGCGGTGCGCTGGTTTTCCGGCAGGTCCGCCAGGGCTTCCTCGATTTTTTGCGCCAGTTCGCCGTGCAGCAATTTCTCCGGCGGCAGGACGTTGCCCTTGTCCTCGAACTGCTGGCGCGGCTGGTCCTCATGCTCGGCATGCGCTTCCTCAAGCGAATCGGCGGGGTGACGCGAGCGCCGTCGGATTTCGTTCAGGCACAGGTTGCGCGCGATGGTGAACAGCCAGGTGGAAAACTTGGCGCGTGATTCGTAGCGTTTGGCGGATTTGTAAACCTGCAAAAAGACGATTTGCGCCAGATCCTCGGCCTCGGTGGCATCGTGCAGGGTGCGATAAACCAGGTTCATCACCGGCTGCTTGTATTTTTCCACCAGTTCCGCGAACGCCGCCCGGTCGCCGCGCTTCACGCGCAGCATCAGGAGGGCATCGGGATCGGGATGGACCGGCATCAACGGACTTTAAAACAGACACACGGTGGGCGACAAGGTTTTCGCTGGCGGCTGAACTTGCTTTCGGACCATTTTGTTCGCAACTTGTGCGCCCGTGCAGGATTTAATCAGAAAAATTGAAGGCGACGCGGCGGCGCGCCTGCCCGTTTCGGCCAATACCAACACCGCGGAACGACTTTCGCGTTGCAAAGGCTTTCTCAAGGTGGAAACGCACCGGCTCAAATTGTGGCACCGCGGAGGCTCCGGCGGACACGAAATCTGCCAGGCGCGCGCAGCGATGCTCGACGCGCTGTTGCGGCATCTCTGGGAATCCGCGCGTGGCAGCCTCTCGTCCCGGGCACAAAAGGAATTTCCACCGCTGTCGCTGGTGGCCATCGGCGGCTACGGCCGCACGGAATTGAATCCGTGCAGCGACATCGACTTCATGTTTCTGCATGACGGGCAGGTCGCCGCAGGCAAACCGCTCCCCTACCTGTCCAAGCTGATTGACGGCGTGCTCTACCCGCTCTGGGACATCGGCTTGAAGGTTGGTTACGCGGTCCGCAGCATCGACGATTGCGTCAAGGTGGCCAACTCCGACATGCAGTCCAAAACCTCGCTCATCGAATCGCGTTTGATCATTGGTGACGAGGCGTTGTTCAAAAGATTTCAGCGGGTGATCGTTGATAAATGCGTGGACGGCTTTGAGGAAAAATACATCGGCGAGCGCGTCGCCGACCAGGAGGCGCGTCACGCCAAATTCGGCAACTCCGCCTGCATGCAGGAGCCAAACATCAAGAACGGCTGTGGCGGCCTGCGCGATTTTCAGAACCTGCTGTGGCTGGCATTTTTCAAATACCGCGCGCGGACGCTGGACGAACTGGAGAAACGTGAATTCGTCGGCAAATCCGAGCGCAAGCAACTCGAAGCCGCCTATGACTTTTTGCTGCGGACGCGGACCGAACTGCACTATCAAACCAGCCGCGCCGTGGACGCACTGGGCAAGAACCTGCAACCGGCCGTGGCACTTGGCCTCGGCTATGGCGACCGTTCGCCGAGCAAACGAATCGAAAAATTCATGCGGGACCTTTATACCCACATGCGCAATGTTTTTCTCATCGCGCGCACGCTGGAACAGCGCATGGCGTTGCTGCCCCCGGCGCGGGGAAAACTGTCGTTGCGCGCATGGCTGCCCAAACGCCGGGCGCCGGAACCGATGGACGGCTTTTTGTTTGTGGGCGACGAAATTCACGCCGCGTCCAGGCGGGTTTTCCGGGAACAGCCCCAGCGCCTGATGCGCGTCTTTCTTTACGCGCAGCAGCGGCAGTTGCGGCTGCATCCGGACCTGGAACAGCTCATCCGCCATGAAATCTCGCTGGTGGACCGCAGTTTCCTGAACGATGAGCACGTGCGGGAGACGTTTTTGACCATACTCGGCCAGCGCGGCAGCGTCGCCCCCGTTCTGCGCGCCATGCACGAGGTGAACTTCCTCGGCAAATACATCCCCGAGTTCGGCAAGCTCACCTGTCTCGTCCAGCACGAATTTTACCATCAATACGCCGCCGATGAGCACACGCTGGTCTGCCTGGAGCAGCTGGATCGGATCTGGGAAGCCAAAAACCTGCCGTATAAAAATTACGCGCCACTCTTCCAGAACCTCGAACGTCCCGGCATCCTTTATCTGGCGCTGTTGCTGCATGACGTCGGCAAGGCGGGACGGCACAAACGGGGCGACCATCCCCAGGTCAGCGCCGAAATGGCCATGCGCGTCGCCAAGCGGCTGCGCCTCGACAGCACGGTGGCCCACACCCTGGAGGTCATCATCGAAAACCACCTGCTCATGGCCAGCGTCTCGCAACGACGCGACCTGGATGACACCTCAATCATCCGCAACTTCGCGCGGGAGATGGAAACGCCCGAAGCGCTCGACCTGCTCACGCTGCTGACCTTCGCCGACTCGCTCAGCACGAGCGAAAAACTCTGGAACGGTTTCAAGGATGCGCTGTTGTGGCAGTTGCACAGCCGGGCGATGATTTTGCTCACGGGCGGCACGGAATTCATCCGCGCCGAGGCGGAACAACGGGAAGCGCTGTTGCAGGAGGTCCGCCAAACGGCCGGCAAATCGTTGAGCGCCGAGGAAATCAACACGCACTTTGCCACGCTGCCACCGCGCTATTTTCAAGTCCGCACCGCCCGGGAAATCATCGATGACCTGGAACTGGTGCACCGTTTCATGCGCCGGCTGGTGCTCGAGGACGACCACGTGCTCTCGCCGGTCATCGCCTGGCGGGACGAGGCCGACCGCGGCTACAATGCCGTCAAAATCTGCACGTGGGACCGCGGCGGGCTGTTCAGCAAGATCGCCGGCTCGCTCAGTGCCGCCGGACTGAACATCCTGGGAGCGCAGATCTTCACCCGCACCGACAGCATCGTGCTCGACACGTTCTACGTGAATGACGGGCGCACGGGCCACCTCGCCACCCGTCAGCAACACGACCAGTTCGCCGAGCTGCTGGAAAAAGTCCTGACGGACGAAGACATCGATCTGCCCGCGCTCATCAAACGCCAAATCACCCAACAGCCGGTCTATCAACCCTACACCGGCGAGCATATCCAAACGCTGATTCAGATCGACAACGAGGTGTCCGAGACGCGCACGCTCATCGAAATTGAAACCGAAGACCATCTGGGCCTGCTGTACATGATTTCCCAGACCCTTTCCAAGCTGGCGGTGGACATTGTGAGCGCCCGCATCGTGACTGAACGCGGCGCGGCCATCGACAGCTTTTACGTTTGCGATCTGAACGGCGACAAAATCACCTCATCCGAGCGGCAGGCCGTCATTGAACGCCGGTTGCGCGAAGCCATCCACCGCCTCCGCGCCGCGTCGTGATGCCTCGCAAAGCTGTTGCCACCGGGCAGCCAGTCTGGTAAAAGCTGTCAAACGAGGCGTGCCGCATGAGGATGAAGTGGCGGGCATGCCGCGCCGAAGTTCCGCATCGCGGAACGAAGGCGGGTGTGGTTCAGTGGTAGAATGCGGGCTTCCCAAGCCTGAGATGAGGGTTCGATTCCCTTCACCCGCTCCAATTACAAATTGCTCATGGCTCACAGCCAGTTTTTCAACCGTTCGCGCAAGATCTGCCGGGCGCGGTAGAGCCGGGATTCCACGGCTTTCGGCGTAGTTTCCAAAATCACCGCTGCTTCCGCGACACTGCGTTCCTCCCATTCACAGAGCACAATGGCCGCGCGCAACTCTTCGGGCAGCCGGCCCACAGCAACTCGTACGGCGACGGCGCGTTCGGCGGTCTGCGCCTGTTCGTTGGGCGCCGGACCGTCTGCCGGCAAACTACCGCCGAGGGTTTGTTCCGACTCCCCGGTTTCGGCCTCGAGCGAAACGTTCGGATGCCGGGAGCGCCAGCGGAAATGGTTCCGCGCCAGATTTGCGGCAATGGTGTAGAGCCAGGTGGAAAATTTTTCATTCGTCCGAAAACCGGCACAGGCGCGGAAGACGCGGACAAACGTTTCCTGCGTCAGGTCGTTGGCATCGTCTTCATTGCCCAGCATCCGACAGAGAAAATGAAACAGCGGCGTCGCGTGCCGTGCCATCAAGTCGTTGAGCGCCGTATCGTGGCCGGCGGCCAATCGTTCCATGTCGGCCCGGTCACAAGCCTCCGGCGAAGGCCTGGCGTCAGGGGTGTTGCTCATGGCCGGCGGATTGCGATACAGGTTGCTCGTTTCCTTCCTGAAAACCGAGGGCGGCGTTTTGCATCTCGGCAAGGTAACGGCGGCCTTCCGTTGGCGGCATGATTTGGCTGACCTCAGCAAAATACTGGAGCATCCGGGACTGGCATTGCATGCGACAGGCAGCCAGTTCAGCCAGTTTTTGTCCAGCCACGGGACCGACGTTGGTCGCGTTGTTCAAGGCCGCCGCCACCTCCTTTTTTTTTGCGGTGACCATCCGGCACATCGTATTGCATTGGGACAAATAATCGGCGTGCAGTTTCTGGATGCGTACCATCTCGGCGGCGTTCAGGTGAAATTCCTTCTGCAACCAACCAAGACTGCCGGTGGGCGGCGCCACGCAAACCTGGCACAGGCGCTGGCCCACCAAAAAGGAGCCGCTGAATAACGCGGCCCCGAGAGCCAGCGCACCCAGTACTATGGCCAGCGAGCGGTTCATAAATCAACGTAAGGCCGCCGGCGCGACCGCGGCGAGATATTGCGTCTGCGCCGCCCGGTTTGCGGCCAAATCGCCGACATGCACCCCCAGTAGCGCGCCCGCAACCACCAGCACGGTCGCGGTCGCCAGTGCAAATCGCGGACGCAACACCAGCGCGGCCACTGCATCCAGCCAGGACAACCTGGACGTGAACGGGACCGGCGCCTCAGCGTCCTCGATGCGACGCCATACGTTTTCTTGGAAACGCGGCGGCAAGGCCGGCGCGGCGCGTGATGCGCGCAACAAGGTGCTCAATTTAGCATCATCGGGATTCATATCTTCTTTCATCGGTTCAATGGGCGGCGGAGATTTTTGTCCGCCGCCCGTATCTTACATTTTCAATCGTGCCGGAACAACCCCGGCCGATGGTGAATACCGTTAGTTGACCGTGGCAACCGGTTTGGCGCAACACGGCATGGCGGCCGTGGAATTCACCGCACAAGCTTGAATCGCCTTCGGGCTGCTGGTCATGTTGCGGCAAGCGATGGTGGGATTCACGTCGTTCGCTACGCTGGCGACAGCAACGGTCTGGTTGCCCAGCGCGCGCGGCGAGGCAAAGTTGATTACCGGCACGGCTGACACGGTGGAGACAACCGGAGCGGTCTTGATCTGATCGCCAGCGGTACGTGGCGCAAGCAAGGCATCGCCGGCATTGACGTTGAGGGTGATTGTGGCCAGCGCGACCGCGCCGAGAACGGCAAGGAGGATTCGTGTTTTCATTGTTCTTTCTTATTTTTTAGCAATGCTTCGTGCATTGCCGGATGATTGTGTTGGTATTACCCCGCCGCCGGACAATCCCCGCAAAATTTAAAACCGGATATTAACCCGGCGCTTTAGCTTGAATAACCGCTGAAATCCTGTCGGAGCGAGATATAATGATGCTCCCGAAGGCGATCCCGGTTAATTTCTGCGGGGTTATCTCGTCTGCGGTGTATAACCAAGACCGGCGTTCAGGAATGGCACCGGTCAAAACAAACAAGCAATCAAAGAAGAACGGAATTATGAAATTATTCAATCACACCAGCAACCCGATGATTAGCGGGCTGGTTTTGGGAGCGGCTCTGTTGGCGTCAGCCGCCCTCGCTGCTAACACAGCCAGCGCACCGGTGAAGCCAGATCTGCTGACCACCTGTCCCGTTTCCGGCGATAAACTCGATGAAATGGGCAAGCCCTATGTCTTTGTTTATCAAGGTCAGGAAGTCAAACTCTGCTGCCCTAATTGCAAGAAGGATTTCGACAAAGACCCGGCCCAGTATCTCAAGAAAATCCGCGCGGCCGACACTAAAGCCAATAATTGACGGGCATAAGCCAAAAATGGTTTAGCTTGGTTCGGTCGGTTGGATGATATTCAACACGTGAAAACGACGCTGGCCATTGTTTGCAGCCTGTTGTTGGTTGGGACGCCTGTCCTAGCCCAAGTACCGGTCGCTGGTGTCGGGCGCGTGGTTCATGCTTGCTGCCATTGCGGCAAAGCGTGTTGCGCGGCGCCCGTTTCCCCGGAGTCGCGGCCTGTCCCTGCGACTCCGGTTCCTGCTTCCTCTCAAAATCAATTATTGACCCTTGCGCCGGCCGGGTTGATCTGGACTTTGCCTGACACACCGGCACCCGGGTTCCCCGCCTCCCTTTCTTCGCCCCCGACGGCGAATCGTGTTCCGCTCTACGCGCGGAATTGTGCCTTCCTGATCTGAACGTTTCGTCTCCCCGCCCGAAGTGTGCCTCGGGCCGGCACACTTCGGACTCGTTCCTTTGCTCCACGGGATTTTCGTGTCCGTGATGTGCCCCAAATTCCCCACCGCGCACAAACAGCGGTGACCGAAATGGAAACAAACTGAAAATTTAAAATTATGAAACGAGCCATCCTTTTTCTCGCGTTGATAGCCGGTCTGGCCGGCGGTGCATTGTGGCTGGTCGAACACCCTTCACCGGCGCCGCCGGCCACGTCGCCTGGCGGACGGAAGATTCTTTATTACCAAAGTCCGATGCATCCGTGGATCAAATCGGACAAGCCAGGCAAATGCCCGATTTGCGGCATGGAACTGGTGCCGATATATGTCGGCACGGAAGGCACCAACACCGGCTTTGGTCTCAAGCTCAACGCCGACAGCGTGAACGTCGTCAACGTTCAAACCGCGACGGTGGAGCGTCGCCCACTTGTCCACACGCTGCGCGTCGCAGGCGCGATTGAAATGACCGGGCCGACTTATTTTATCTTCAATGCCTACGAGCGCGATTTGATCTGGCTCGATGCCGGACAGACGGTTGAAGTCACCATCCCGGCGCTGCCAGGGAAAGCTTACAAGGCCAGCATCAAGCACATTGACACGATGTTTCTCGACCCGAACCGGAGCGACCAGACGCACGGGATTCAAGTGCGCGCGGCTTTATCGGATAATCTGGCTCGCGTCGAAGGCATCAAACTCTGGCGCCCTTTTGATGGATTTTATGCCGAGGGTCGCGTGTTCGTGAACTCGCCGGACGTTCTCACCGTGCCGCGTAGCGCAGTGCTTCAGCCCGGATCGCAGCCGGTGGTTTATGTGGACCTGGGGAACGGTTACTACGAGCAGCGCAAGGTGAAGCTGGGCCGCGTCGGTGATGAATTCGTCGAGATCCTCGACGGTTTGAAGGAAGGCGACAAAATCGTCACCTCCGGCGGCCTGTTGATCGACGCTGAGTCGCAGATTTCCCAAAGCGCCCAAAATTAACCGCCATGATCAACCGCATCATCGAATGGTCGTTGCGCAACCGCTTTCTGGTTTTTTGCAGCGTGGCGCTGCTGATCGGCTTCGGTGTCCGTGCCGTCTATCGCACACCGGTGGATGCAATTCCCGACCTGAGCGAAAACCAAGTGGTCGTCTTTGCCGACTGGCCGGGGCGCAGCCCGCAGGAGGTTGAAGACCAGGTTACGTATCCACTCTCAGTGAATTTACAGGGACTCGCCGGCGTGAAAACGGTCCGCGCCAACTCAATGTTCGGCTTCTCGCTCGTCACCATCATTTTTGACGACAAGATTGACAATTACTTCGCGCGGTCACGCGTGCTGGAGCGATTGAATTATCTTGGCGACGTTCTGCCCGCCGGTGTCGAACCCAAGCTCGGCCCGGACGCGACCGGCCTTGGCTGGGTCTATCAGTATTACCTCGATGTCGACCCGAAGCTCGCGCCGGACGGCGGTTACGACCTCGGCCGGTTGCGCGCGATTCAGGACTGGTTTGTGCGTTATCAACTTAACGCCGTTCCCGGCGTCGCGGAAGTCGCAAGCATCGGCGGCTTTGTGCGGCAATACCAGATCGAGGTTTCGTCGCTGCGGATGCGAGCGATGAAGGTAACGCTGCAGATGGTCATGGACGCCGTGCGCCAGAGCAATTTGAACGTCGGTGGCAAGGTGATCGAGGAAAATCGAATGGAGTTCGTCGTGCGCGGCGTCGGTCTCGTAAATTCCAACGCCGATCTGGAAAACATCGTTCTCACGCTGAACAACGGCACACCGGTTTACCTCAAAGACGTGGCGACGGTGCAGGTTGGCGGCGATTTTCGGCGTGGCGCACTGGATATTGACGGGCATGAAGCCGTGGGCGGCATTGTCGTCATGCGCACCGGCGAAAACGCGATGCAAGTCATCCGTGACGTGAAGGCCAAGATTGCGCAAATCTCGCCCAGCCTGCCGCCGGGCGTCAGCATCAAATCCTTTTACGACCGCAGCGAGTTGATTGACCGGACGCTCGGCACTCTCCAGCACGCGCTGACCGAGGAGGCGGTGCTCGTCACAATCGTCATCATTCTGTTCCTGTTCCATTTCCGCAGCATCCTCATTGTCACCTTGCCACTGCCGCTTTCGATTCTCGTTTCATTCATTTTGATGAACCAGTCTGGTATCACGTCAAATATCATGTCACTCTCCGGCATCGCCATCGCGATCGGCGTGTTGGTCGACGCCGGCATCGTCATGGCCGAAAATGCCATTCGCCAGTGCGAGCTGGCCGAGAAAAGGAAAGGCGCACGGCTGAATCAGGTCGAGTCGTTGCAAGTCACACTCGAAGCGGCACAGCAGGTCGGACGCCCGATTTTCTTTGCGATGGTCATCATCATCCTCGCGTTTGTGCCGGTGTTCGCGTTGACCGGCCAGGAAGGAAAACTGTTTCACCCCCTCGCGTTCACCAAAACCTTTGCCATGGCTGGTTCGACACTGCTGGCCATCACGCTCGTGCCGGCACTGTGCGCGACGTTCATTCGCGGGCCGTTCCATGCCGAAGACGCCAATCCGTTGATGAAAATCCTGCTGGCGATTTACAATCCGATTCTGGATTGGGCCTTGCGCTTTCGAAAAACCGTGCTCGGTACGGCGTTGGTTCTGGTCATCGGCGCGCTGGTTCTGGCCTTTGGCGTTCCGCGCCCGCTGGTCGAAAAGCTCGCAACCCACCACCCGCAACTCGCTGCGAAGCTTCCGCGGGGCATTGGCAGCGAATTCATGCCGACGCTGAACGAAGGCAGTTTGCTGTTCATGCCGGTGCTGCTGCCCAGCACATCGCTCGCGGAAGTGAAACGCATCATGGCCTGGCAGGACCAGGTCATCCGTCAGACACCCGAAGTTGCGAGCGTCGGCGGCAAGCTTGGCCGCTCCGAGACCGCCACCGACCCGGCGCCCATCGAGATGATCGAGACGACCATCATGCTCAAGCCGGAATCGCAATGGCGTCCGGGCATGACCAAGGACAAGCTCGTGGCCGAGCTGGAAGAAAAATTGTCACAGATGCCCGGCTACGTGCCCGGTTTTTTGCAGCCGATCGAAAACCGCATCTTGATGATCAGCACCGGCATCCGGGCGCAGGTCGGCATCAAGATCCTTGGCGACAATCTCGACGCACTTCAGCAAAAGGCGTTCGAGGTCGAGCGCATCGTCCGGCAGATTCCCGGCGCGGTCGGTGTCGCCGCGTCGCGCACGGAAGGCAAACCGTACTTGGACATCGCGGTGAACCGGGCAGCGATGGCGCGTTACGGTCTGCGGGCCCAGGATGTCCTCGGTCTGGTCGAGGGCGGCATCGGCGGCGACAATGTTTCCACCGCGATTTCCGGGCGCGAACGCATCCCCATTCAAGTCCGCCTGCAACGCAGCGAACGCGACGACATCGAGCGCCTCGGCGATATTCTCATACCAACACCAGGCGGCCAGACGATTCCGCTTGGTCAAGTCGCAACCATCCGCCGCGAAATCGGGCCGAGTGAAATTGCCAGTGAAAACGGGCGGTTGCGCATGTTCGTGCAGGCAAATGTCGAAGGCCGGGACCTCGTCGGTTTCGTAAAAGAAACGCAGGCCCGCCTCGCGCGGGAGATTTCCCTGCCGCCGGGCATGACGATTGAATGGAGCGGCCAATACGAAAACCAGATTCGCGCGCAGCACACATTACGGCTCATTGTGCCGGCGGCGTTATTCGTCATTTTCCTCCTGCTTTACATTGTTTATCACAGCGCAAAGGAGGCCGCACATGTCATCCTCGCCGTGCCTTTTGCGCTGACTGGCGGGGTGCTCCTGCAGTGGCTGCTCGGCTACAACTTCAGCGTGGCGGTGTGGGTCGGCTACATCGCTTTATTCGGCACGGCCATCCAGACCGGCGTCGTGATGGTCGTGTATCTGGACGAGGCCGTGAAAAAGAAAAAATCCGAGCGCGGCGCGCATTTTTCGCGCGCGGATTTGATCCAAGCGGTAAAAGACGGCGCGCGATTGCGATTGCGTCCAAAAGTAATGACGGTGGCAACCATTGTCGCCAGCCTGCTGCCGATTTTGTGGAGCCATCGCGCCGGCGCGGAGGTGATGAAACCGCTGGCGACACCGGTCATCGGCGGCATGCTGAGCAGCCTCGCGTGCATCCTGATTGTAACACCGGTGGTTTTCGCCTGGCTGCGGGAGCGGGAGATGAAAAGAACCCCCGAAAATTGAATGGATTCGCTGCCGTGGAATTTTCCCGGCGATGCGCTCACAGTCGCATTTAAAAGTAACGGTGGCGGGGCAGCGGTTAAAACAGATCCAACACTCGCCGTAATTCATCGTCCGTGTTGTAATAATGCGGTGAAAACCGGAGGTAATTTTTCCCTGCGCGGTCCGTCCGCAACGACACGACCACGCCGGCGTCCATCAGTTTTTTATGCAGCGCCGTGAGATCGTTGCCCGTCTGGTGAATCGAAACGATACCGCCGGCATTTTCCGGCTTTGCCGCCGCGTTTAAAATGATGAAGCCTTTGGCCTGCAAAGCCGGCACGAGCCAGGCGCGCTTGCGTCGCAATTCGGTGGCGATATTTTCCACGCCAATTTCCAAAGCCAGTTCCATCGCGGCCATCAAACCGGCCAGACCCACCAGATTCTGCGTGCCGGCTTCGTATTTCAACGCGCCGCTGCGGAAGACGATTTTTTCCTGGGCGACAAAATTCGGGTTCTGGACGTTGTGCCAGCCGTAAATCGGCGGGCTCAACCGGTCCTGAACCTCGCGCCGGACGTAAAGCACGCCCGCACCGCACGGCCCGAGCAACCATTTGTGCGCATCCGCGGCCAGAAAATCCACGTGCTCCACCGCGGTTGGAAACGCGCCCAGCGTTTGAATGGCATCGAGGCAAAACAGAATGCCCCGTTCGCGCAGTGATTTTCCAATAACGGCATGCTCGAGGCGATGGCCGCTGATAAAATGGCAGGAAGCCAGGGCGACGAGCCGCGTGTTTTCGTCCACCTGCCCCAGGACATCCCCCGGCCGAATTACGCCAAGGCCACGGGTGTTCAACAGACGCACCTCGACGCCGCGTTCCGCCAGCGCCATCCAGGGATAGACGTTGGACGGATAATCGTCGTGGTAAATGAGCACGTTGTCACCCCGGCGAAAATTCAACCCGGCGGCGACAAAGCTCAACGCGAGCGAGGTTGGCCCGACAAAGGCAATTTCCTCCGACCGGCAGTTGAGCAATTGCGCCGCCAGGTTGCGTCCGTCGTCCAGACGCCGGGGAATCGTCCGGACTTCCTGATCATCGGTCGTGCCGTGCTGCGCGCAGTCGGAAATCGCCTGCGCCACGCGCCGCGGCAGCGGACAAACGCCCGCGTGCGCGAGAAATATTTTGTTCTGCGCGACGGGAAACTCGTGCCGGCGCAGTTCTTCGTTGGCGAGCAATTCGGTCAACGTCATGCGCAAGGTTAATGAAGGCAACGCGGGTACACAAAGTGGAATTAGAATCCGTTCAGGACCTTGGAAAGGTCGCTATGGGGACCGTAGAGGCCGGTATAGAACTGGACGATCTGGTAGGCAATGATCAAGACCACGAGCAAGTAAACCGATCGGGTCGTTAATTGGGCGAAGGCATGAAGCTTGCGCGTGCCGTCCTCACCGTAAAGCCGATGCAAGTTTTGGAGTGATTCATCGAGTTTGCCGCTGATTTCACCGCTCGCATAAAGATTGGCAAACGTTTCCGGGAACAGCCGGCAGGCATGGACCGCTTCGGATGGCAACTGCCCGGCGGTCACTTGCGACTTCCAGGCGGCGACGGCACGGCGCAAGGCCGGTGAACCGCTGGCAGCGGCGGCCAGGTCCCAGGCCTCAAAAATGTCAACGCCGGCACCGATGAGCGCCTCGAGGGCAACGGCCAGCCGGGACAGGGCAAGATAACGCCGCGCCGTGCCCAACAGGGGGACCACGCGCAGAACGGATTCGATCCGCGCGCGCCAGTTTTCACCGTGCTTGCCTTGTGTGACGTAAACCAACGCGACAACCGCGCCATACAGCGGGCAGAGCACGAGCAAGGCCCTGGCAAAAAGCAGCGGCAGGCTGGCGTTGAACCGCGAGTGGGCAAACGGCAGCACAATTAAAAAAACAAGGGCAGCGAAGTGGATCAGGACCAGCGGATATACGAGCTGCGCAATCACCTGCTGGATGAGGCGGGCCCGGTCGTGGTAATAATCCGCGAGCATGCGGAAACAGGCATCCAGCCTCCCGCTTTTCTCGCCGGCCCCAATCAATGCCAGGTCAAACGCGGGCAGCCAGTCGAACGCCTGCAACGATTCAGTCATCGTCGCGCCCCGCGCCAGCCCGTCGAGCAAGCGTTGCAAGGGTTCGCGATAGGAACGGCGGGGAGGGCTGCGTTTGATCTGCTCCAGGGCACGAATGATCGGAATGCCGGCGGACGTAAGCTGGGCGAGTTGCTGAAACAGCTCGGCACGTTGGGTGAACTGCCGGGGCGTGGTGAGGAAGGGCATACGCCCTCAAACCGTGACGCGATCGAGGCTGGCCTTGAAGTCGCGCTTGCTGCGCGCGCCGACGATCTGGTCGGCCACCTGACCGTTGTGGAAAACGAGCAGTGTGGGGATGGCACGGATGCCATATTCGGCGGCCAGTGACTGTTGTTCGTCCACGTTGACCTTGCCAATTTTCACCTTGCCATCGTACTCATCGGCCAGTTCATCCAGCAACGGCGCGATCATCTTGCACGGACCGCACCATTCGGCCCAGAAATCCACGAGCACGGGCGCGGTCGACTGCAAAACCTGTTGGGCGAAATTTTCCTGCGTGAGCGTGACTATAAGCGGGGAAGCCATACGTCAAAAACGAATTCAGGGTGTTTGAACAACTTTTAAAAACTCAAGTGGTCGGAATAAGCATCATCCAGATGACCGTGCCAACGGCAAACAATCCGGCCGCACCGGCCGCCAGGGCGAGCATTTGGTCCAACCCGCTCAGGGCCGGCGCCACAGGCATGGGCCGCGGCGCGGCGGCGGGACGCGCCTGGGAAAGGGGTGCGGCCGAGGCAGCCACCGCGCGCGACGCCGGCTGCGGAGCCGGGGTCGGAGCCGGTATGGCGGAGGGCGCACCGGTCGGGCCACCGGGCGGCAGCGTCGGCAATTTGATGGTCGGCGCGGCCGAGGGCTTGGGCGGCAAATTGATGCGGACGGTTTCTTTTTTGGGCTGAACTTTGCCGGTCTCTTTTTTCGGCGGCAGCACAGCACCCGGAGGAATATTCGGAGGTGTCTCAGCCATAATCGTGTCTTTGTCCGCCAAAGATAAACGGCTTCCGGCGGGTGTCAAACCCTTATTCAAAAAACCGGCGATTGGACATTGCCGATCCGGCGCGGGAGCGGCCCGATGACATCAAGGCCGTTCGCGATGCCCGCCACGCTGTTCCCCGTGGTTGCTCCACCCGCCGGGGCGCGGTCCGCTCACGGACGGGCGATGTTGGCGGTAAGCGGCCGCCTTTGAAACTCCTGGTCATGGAATTGGTCAATGGCACGCTGTGCCGCTTCGGCGTCGGCAAATTCCCCAAACCCAAAACCGCGTGATATACCGGTGGCCTTATCCGGCATAAGATTGACCGAGGTTACCGCACGCGCCTGGGCAAAGATAAGCCGCAGGTCGTTTTCCGCGGTTTGATATGAGAGGTTGCCGGCAATCAGTCTGGTTGGGTTTGGGTTTATAATACACAACCCCGTTCAAGGAATCACGTGGGAGGGCTGCACCGGCAGGCTCACGGAATGTCACTTTCTTGTCCATCGTTGCGGACAACCTGTCTGGTTGACACCGGCAACGTTCATCTTTGAACGAGGCGGTGATTTCCAACATGAACGCACCGGAACAGTCAACAAAAGTGGAAGACTCTAGGCCTTTTCATCGATCAATTCCCGCCGGGCGCCGCCGAGCAATTGTTCGATAAAACTGGTCGAATAAACGCCGCGCCGGAAATTGGGGTCCTGCATGATGGCCTGTTGGAAGGAAACATTGTTCTTGATGCCCGTAATCATATATTCCGACAGCGCGCGATTCATGCGATCCATGGCTTCCCGCCGGTCATTGCCGGTTGTGATCAGCTTGCCAATCATGGAATCATACATCGAGGGGATGGTGTAGCCGGCGTAAGCATGCGTGTCCACGCGCACACCGCGGCCGCCGGGTTGAAAATACATCTCGATGCGGCCGGGGCTGGGCCGAAAATCATCAAAGGGATCTTCCGCGTTGATGCGGCATTCGATGGCGTGACCCTTGATTTGAATGTCGCTTTGCGAGTGCTGCAACGGCTCACCCATCGCCAGCAAGATTTGATAACGCACCAGATCTATGCCCGTCACCTCTTCGGTGACGGGATGCTCCACCTGGATCCGTTTGTTGAATTCAAGGAAATAGTAACTGCCCAGGTTGTCCACGATGAATTCGACCGTGCCGGCACTGGTGTAACGCGCCGCCTCGGCGATTTTGACGGCCGCCTTGCCGATTTTGTCCCGTAACTTGCGGAACTTGTGTTCCAACAATGGCGACGGCGCCTCTTCCACGACTTTCTGGTTTCGGCGCTGAATGGAACAATCCCGTTCACCCAGATGAATGATGTGCCCCTTGTTGTCGCCCAGCACCTGAATCTCGATGTGATGCGGATTCTCAATGTACTTCTCGATGTAAACGCCGGAATTGCCAAATGCCTTCTCCGCTTCGGAACGGGCTGTGTGATAGCCCTTTACAAGGGAGATGTCATTGTGCGCCACACGCATGCCACGTCCGCCGCCACCCGCCACCGCCTTGATCATTACCGGATAACCGATGCGTTTGGCAACCGCCAGGGCCTCCTGCTCCTTTTCGACGGTGCCTTCCGATCCCGGCGGGGTGGGAACCCCCACCTTTTTGGCCAACAGCCGGCTGATGGCCTTGTCCGCCAATGATTGCATGGCGCGCGGGCTGGGACCGATGAAACGGATGTTGCAACTGTCGCAAACCTCGGCAAAGTGCGTGTTCTCGGAAAGAAAACCGTAACCGGGATGAATCGCATCCACGTCCGTGATTTCCGCCGCGCTGATAATCCGGTCAATCCGCAGATAGCTTTCCGACGCGGGCGGTCCGCCAATGCAGATGGCCTCGTCGGCCAGTTGCACGTGCATGGAGTTGGCATCCGCCTCGGAATAAACCGCCACCGTCCGGATATTCAACTCCTTGCAGGCACGAATAATCCGAACGGCAATTTCACCGCGATTGGCGACCAGAATTTTTTCGAACATGGACTTTCAGCGAAATAGAAAAAGTTTCAAACGCGCGGCGGTTTCAGGTCGGACGGATTTTGAACAGCGGCTGGCCAAATTCCACCGGTTTGGCATTTTCCACCAAAACCTGGGTAATAACACCTTTGGCCTCCGCTTTGATTTCGTTCATCACCTTCATTGCCTCAATAATGCAAACGACGCTGTCCGGGTTGACCTCGGTACCAATCTCGACGTAACTGTGGGCTTCCGGGGATGGTGATCGATAAAAAGTCCCAATCATTGGAGATTTGATTTCAACTTCGCCCGTGGCCGCCGGAGCCGGGCTCCCTCCGGCGGGAACCGCAGGAGTGGCCGAAACCGCAGGCTGACCTGCCGTAAGAGATGCTGAATCATCATACTGAATAGCCGGAGCAACTGTTCCGTTGGTTCCTCTTTTCAACCTGATCTTGGAATCCTGCCTTTCCAACTCAAACTCCGTAATGGAGTTCTTCTTCATCAGGTCGATTATGGCCTTAATATCTTTTAGATCCACGTTTCGATTTCGTTAAAGTTCTTCCAAAACCACATTTTGAGCTATAATCAAAAAAGCAGTAGCCGGGTTACGACTCTGCTTAAATCTGTTACGAATTTGAAACATATTATAGTTGAATGTCACCAACGTCAAGAAACAAAAAGCAAATTGAATAAGCCAAAAATGGACGCAATAACACTCTATTACAAGTGTTTTTTTAGTTCGTTAACGTCAACGGAAGCTTCCAATGCCAACAAATATGATTTTTGGCCAAATCCGGATATTTGCCCCCAACAAACTGGTGCAATGAGTGATTTATGCCTGAACTCCTCCCGGGCATGAATGTTTGAAAGATGAATTTCTATGGTTGGAATCCCCACTGCAGCAATGGCGTCTCTGAGCGCAATGCTCGTATGCGTGTACGCGGCGGCGTTAAGGACGATCACGTCGAATTTCCCCTTTGCCTCTTGAATCCAATCCACCAATTCCCCTTCCACATTGGTCTGCCTGAAGTCCACCTCAACGCCCAGGTTTCCGGCTTGATTGCGGACTTTGGCCTCGATATCAGCCAACGTTGCGCGCCCGTACACGTCCGGTTCACGCTGCCCCAGCAAGTTCAAATTCGGCCCGTTTAGAAACAGAACTTTCATGCTTTGCCAGCGAGATTAGATGGTACCGGTTTCAGTGTCTAATTGATTTCCAGCAATTATAACCGCCGGATTAAAAGGTTAACCGGCATCCCCCGTCGCACTCCAACGTTTGGTGCCCGCGACAGGACTTGAACCTGTACGATGTTACTCACTAGAACCTGAATCTAGCGCGTCTGCCAATTCCGCCACGCGGGCAAAGGAACTACAGCCTCTTCAATACGCGCCTGCACACGATTGGGCAAGTCAAATTACCGCGGTCATCTCAAACCAGCCTCACCCACCGGCCCTTTTGCTGGGATTCCTCGACCGCCGCCAGCACCCGCTGATTTTTCACGCCGTCTTCAAAGGTCGGTTGCACCGGCTTGCCTTCCACGCACGCGTTCACAAAATCCGCAATCGTGTGGATAAAGGTATGTTCGTAGCCAATCAGGTGCCCCGGCGGCCACCAGTTGCCCGCGTACGGATGGACTCCCCCCCGTTCGGTGACCAGGATGTCCCGGAAACCCTGCCGGTCCTTTGGGTCGTCGCCGTTGAAGTATTTCAAACGGTTCATGTCTTCGAAATCAAAATAAAGCGAACCCTGGCTGCCGTTGATTTCGAGAGCGATGTGATTTTTCCGCCCGGCCGCGACGCGCGTGGCTTCCAGATTCGCCAGCACGCCATGGTCCATCCGCCCAATGAGCAGCGCCGCATCATCCACCGTCACCTTGCCCATTTTGCGCGTGCTCCCGCGTTGCGGGACCGCCGCGAGCGGCCGCTCCGCCACAAACGTGTGGAGCAAACCGCAAACCGCCTGAAATTCACCGACCAGATAACGCCCCAAATCAATGATGTGCGCGTGGATGTCGCCGTTGGCGCCGCTGCCGCTGGTTTCCTTTTGCAGCCGCCAGTTGATGGGAAATTCCGGGTCCACCAGCCAGTCCTGCGCGTAACGCGCATGGAAATGAAACAGTTTTCCCAAGGCGCCCTCGCCGATCATTTTCTTCGCCAGCGCCAGCGCGGGGATGCGCCGGTAATTGTGGCAGATCATATGGACGACCCTGGCCTTTTGCGCGGCGGCCAGCATCGCCTCGGCCTGCTTCACATTCAACGCCAGCGGCTTCTCGCATAAAATGTGTTTCCCGTTGCGCGCCGCGGCGATGGCGATTTCCGCGTGCAAATCATTCGGCGCGCCGATGTCCACAATGTCGATCAACGGCGACTCGACCACCTCGCGCCAGTCGGTCGCGGCATTTTGCCAGCCGAGTTGCGCCCGGGCCGCCTGCACCCCGGCGGGGTTGCGCCCGCAAAGGGTGTGCAATTCAATATTGGCCTTGAGATTGAAGAAGCGGGGCGCCTGCCGCCAGGCGTTCGAGTGCGCCCGGCCCATGAAGCGGTAGCCGATCAGCCCGACGCGAATAGTTCTCGCCATAAAAGTTGGGGTTGAACTGGGTACGCGCGTCTTTATAGTGAGCCGCGACAGACAAGTCAACCAAATGGCCTTTACCACCGCAGAAATAGCGAAACATATTGAAGGTGAAGTGCTTGGCGATGCTTCAGCCACCCTCAACGGTTTTGCCCAAGCCGGCTCCGCCAAGCCGGGTGACCTCACTTTTGCTGAAAACGAGGATTTCTTCAGACGCGCCGAAACGAGCGCCGCGACCGCCATCATCGCGGATAAACGCTTTTTCTCGACGAAAAAAATCCTGATTCGGGTGTCAAATCCCCGTGTCGCCTTCGCCAAGGCCCTCGCATTGTTTTTTCCGGAACGAACCTTCGCCGCCGGTATTCATCCCACCGCCATCATCGCCGCCGATGTAACCATTGATCCCAGCGCACACATCGGTCCGTATTGCGTGATTGGCGAGCGCGTGCATCTCGGCGCCCGAACCGTTTTACAGGGCGGCAATTTCATCGGCGACGATTCCAAACTGGGCGATGACGTAAATCTGTTCCCGAACGTGACGGTTTATCCGCGCACGGAAATCGGCCGGCGCGTCCGCATTCACGCCAACACCGTGGTGGGCTCGGACGGCTTTGGTTACGTGCAGGATGGCCGTATCCACCTCAAAGTGCCTCAGATTGGCAAGGTCGTCATTGGCGACGACGTGGAAATCGGCGCGGGGGTGACCATTGACCGCGCCGCGCTCGACTCGACGGTCATCGGCAAGGGCACGAAAATTGACAACCTCGTGCAAATCGCGCACAACGTCGAAATCGGCGAAGGCTGCCTGCTGATCGCACAGTCCGGCATTGCCGGCAGTTCAAAACTGGGAAATTATGTCGTGCTGGCCGGACAATCCGGCATCGCCGGGCACTTGAAAATCGGCAATCAGGTTGTCATCACCGGTAAAGCCGGCGTAATGCGCGACATTCCGGACGGCGAGAAATGGCTGGGCATTCCCGCCCAGCCGGACAAACAGGCCAAGCGCCAGATGATTGCCTACCAGCATCTCCCCGAACTGCTCAGACGCGTGACCAAACTGGAAAAGAAAGTCGCCGCGAAATCAAAGCACGGCAAAAAATAGTTTGGCAGGGCTGGCTGTCTGCGGACGCCGTGGCACGGCGTCCCTACCTTTACTTGGGCTTTAATTGTGGGAACAGGATTACATCGCGGATGCTTCCCTGGCCGAACAGCATCATGCACAAACGGTCAATGCCCATGCTGGCGGCGAATAATATACTTTGTGGTTTTTCCACCCTTGTTTTTTTTTATTACGCGCTTCTTCGTTGTTCGATTTCCGTAAGGTGGCGGCGCCTCGGCAAGTCGGAGAATTTGTGCTTCGCTCGTCCACCTCATCCACAGCTCGAGCAAATCGTGAAATTCACCCCGGTAAGGTTCCTGGACAAACAAAGTGAAGTCTTTGATGACTTGATGTTGATTGCGAACCTTCGGCACCGGTTTCTGTAAATTGTTCGTTTGGAAAAGTGGAAGAATGGTTGAAGATGCCTCTTCCTCGTTTGCGAAGGAAGGTTTGTTGACAAAATCGCCCATGAGTTCAAGCCCCTTGCCAAAACGGCGGAGCGTGGCAGCAATGGCCTCACGGCTGTTGTCCACACCAATCCAACGCCGGCCAAGATGTGAAGCAACATTCAGCGTGGTTCCCGAACCGGAAAAGCAATCCAATACAATATCGCCTTTGTTGGATGAAGCCTCGATGATTCGGGTCAGGAGACTGGAATTCTTTTCCGTCGGATAACCGGAAATTGCGATGTTTTGGTTGTGGGCGTCGCGGTAATCCAGCCAAATGTCTTGCACGGCCACGCCAGCGCTTTCATCAAGGTAGATTTTCCGGCGCGGATTTCCCGTAGGCGACCAATAAATTTCGCCACGCGCGTCCATTTCATCAAGGACACGCGGCGGATATTGCCAATGCTTGCCGGGTGGCGGCTTCATTCCGCGCCACGGCAGGCCGGTCTCTCCATTGCGAACCCCCGGCGCATGAACGGGAACTTTCTTGTAGCGGCGACCTGTGTCTGCTTCGACATACTGATATTCTTTGTTCGCCCGGTCTTCCGTCCACGAATCAACCGGACGATGCCAGACATAGTTTTCACTTTTTGTATAAAAAAGAATGTAGTCGGCCACATTGCCGTAAGTTTTCCTCGTGTAATTCTTCGGGTTGCATTTCTTGCGCGTGATCCAACTCCGAAAATTGGCCCGTCCAAACACCTCGTCCATGATGGCTTTGGCATGAAAAGCCATGTTGTTGTCGAGATGGACATAAATCGAGCCATCATCGGCCAGCAATTCACGCAAAAGAATCAGCCGCTCTCGGAGAAACTCTAGATAGTGTGCACCTTCCAACAAATCCATGTAGGCGTCGGCTTGATTGCGCGATTGAAAGACGCTCTTGGTAGCATAGGGCGGGTCAATGTAAACCAGCCGCACCTTGCCACTGATGGATGGGTCTTTTGCCAGCGTGGCTAGAATCGGCAGATTGTCACTGCAGTAAAGACGATTGGTATCGCCATTTCGAGCCTCTGGCCAAAGTTGATGGCAATTCACCATTGGTGTTAGCAGGATTTCGCGCTCTGTTTTTTTCCCTTCGTAATCGAGCCGGACATCGGTGTTGCCCGCAGTGTTGCCATTTGTTGCAACTGCATGTAGCGCGCTTTGCCATCTGGTTCTGGGAATTCCGGTCGCCATAAGAGATTTAGGAAAACAACCACTCGCGTGTGATTCGCTCCGGGATCATTCGCAAAGTGGCGACAAGAATTTTTCCCGGACGGCTGCGCTCCAAATGTGCATAGTCATTCCACATCGAGCCGAGCAAAAGTCCCGGTCCGTCATTAACGAAGATGACTTTTGTGCGAAAATGACGTTTCTTCGCGTAGTTCAGAATCTCATCGGCACAATTTTGATAGCCTCCAGTGCGGTCATCTTCCTGAGCGCCACCCCGATCGGAATCATAGCGAGCCAAACCGATTGCCAGCACTTCTTTCTCTTTGGCGTCGTAGATTACAAAATCAACCGGACGGTCAGGTTTCGGATATTTTTCAAAAACCTCACCCAGCAAAACATCCTTGCCGGCGCGCTCCGGGCCTTTGATGTGTAAATTGGGGAACGTGGAGCGGAACAAAGAGAAGAATCTCTCGGTGAGGTCGTAACCTTTCTTGCCCCGGTCTTTGTATTCCCATAGAACAGCGCACAGAGCCTCGTCAGGCAACGGTCGCGAGGTGAACGCCGCTTGAACTTTTTGAATGGGGCGAAAACCTTTGCCGAACTGGTCGCAAATTGTTTTGGCTTTGGATTTCAGCTTCAACATTTCCACCGGCGTTTCGGGGCTGACGTATTTCCGAAAGACCCGCGCCAGCTGGACACGCATCCAACCGTCGGATTGATCGGCAATTTGCATGAACAAGCGGGTGGAAGATTCAGACGACTTCAAAAGCTGGCCAAACAGAACCAAAACCGGTTTGTATAATTCGCATGCGTCCTTGAGGATGTCGGGATAATATTCGCCAGTTGCGAGCGTAATCCAATTCCTC
The DNA here is from genome assembly GCA_963780535.1 of uncultured Verrucomicrobiae bacterium. Classification (GTDB taxonomy): domain Bacteria; phylum Verrucomicrobiota; class Verrucomicrobiia; order Limisphaerales; family UBA11358; genus UBA11358. The sequence continues at coordinate 43,008 of CAWACS010000011.1, read as the reverse complement.
GCATCGGGCTTGTAGTCCGCGAAAGATGTTGGTTTGGTTGTGGCCGTGTGCTTCACTGGCCCAGTATTTCATCAGCCCGTGCTCGAATCAAGCAATGCGTCTCACCCATTTCCGCTTCAACTATGGAAATAGGATCACGTCACGACGTTTGCGGTCAACGGACCACGCCCGATGGTAGCCTCAATCCGGTTTTGCAGTACCTTTTCAAGCTCGGACAGCTTATCAGCTTCCCAAACGATGAAATTGTATTGCCGCGTATCGAAATGGGTCTTCTCCAATTCATCCTGGCGACAGAGCCAAATTACTGGCAACCCAAGTCCGGTCGCAAATCCGGTTTCAAAATAAACCCCGCCGCGATGACCAGTGAAATCGGCAACAAGAAATTTGCTGCGACGGATACCTGCAATAATTTCGTCATCAATCTTGTTATTGTGTTCTTTGCGATCAATTCGCAATGGTTCGTAACCAGAACTTCGGATTCCAGCATCAATAGCTGTCCAAGCCGGATCAACGGATTTATCAAACCACATTGCAACGAAACCAATTTGACTTTGAGCATTGGTTTGTTGCAGGGACTGAAGATGCGCCCAACCTCTTGGAGTGATCCTGTAATCGCTGCCCCGGAACTCAATCTGGCCAACTTCGTTTTCGAGATATTGTTCAAGGATGTAAAAAAATTCTTGGAAGTCTTGGGCCCAACTACAAGCGAGCAATTCTGGCTTTATGAGATACTTCAGCCGTGATGCGTCCATTCCTGATAGTCTTACCCCAACAGGACCAGTGAAAGATTCGGTAACGATTCGAATTTTAGTCCCAGCTTTAGGATTGGTTTTTGCAAACCAAAGTAAAAGCTTTTCACCTTTTACGCCAACTGCTGGCGATTTTATTTGGAGGAGTGAATGCAAATTATTTTCGGTGATTTGGTATCCCTGATTTTCCCGAATCCAGCCCGAAAGATTGGCTCGGTTGAAATGTACGTCCGTGGAAAGAGGATTGAGAGCAAGTTTGGAAACTGAAAACCGCCCACAACGAACGCAATTGAGTTTGTAACTTCCCCCCTCGTAAGGATCAACCGTTACTTTTTCTTCGCAAATCGGGCAGGTGGTCTGTTCCGCCATAGTTCATTTCGGCTTTAATTGTGGGAACAGGATCACGTCGCGGATGCTTTCCTGGCCGAGCAGCATCATGCACAGACGGTCAATGCCCATCCCCATGCCGCCCGCCGGTGGCATGCCGTGCTCCAGCGCGATGAGAAAATCCTCGTCCAATTTCTGCTGCTCGCCACCCGCTTGATGCTCCAGCCGTTCGCGCTGCTCAATCGGATCATTCTGCTCAGTGTAAGCTGGAGCTATCTCCTGGCCATTGATGCAACATTCAAAGACTTCGACGGTCGTCGGGTCGTCGGGCGAAAGCTTGGCCAGCGGCACGAGTTCCTTCGGCAGATGCGTGACGAACGTCGGCTGAATCAACGTCGGCTCGATCAATTTCTCAAACACTGCCCCGGTGACCTCAAAATCCTGATAGTCCTTGGTGATTTCCGCGCCGAGATCGTGCGCGCGTTGGCGGCGCTCAGCCAGAGAAACCTCGAACCAATCCGCCCCGGCCTTTTCGCGCACGAGGTCCTTGTATTTGACCCGACGCCAGTTCGGTGTGAGGTCAATCGTCTTTACAACTTTGCCTTCGCCATCTTTCGTTTCAATTTTCAATGTCCCCAGAACCTTTTCCGCAACGTGGCAAATCATGGATTGCACCAGTTCCATCATGCTCTCGTAATCGCCGAAGGCCTGGTAGGCCTCAAGCATGGTGAATTCGGGATTGTGTTTGCGCGAGAGTCCCTCATTGCGGAAGTTGCGGCCGATCTCAAACACCTTGTCCACGCCGCCGACCAGCAGGCGTTTGAGGTACAGTTCCAGCGCGATGCGCAGGTAAAAATCACAGCCGAGCGCGTTGTGATGCGTCTTGAACGGTTGCGCCGCCGCGCCGCCGGGAATCGCCTGCATCATCGGCGTCTCCACCTCGACAAAGCCGCGCGACTGCAGGAAACTACGGAGCTCGGTGATGATCTGGCTGCGCTTGAGAAAAACGTCCTTCACCTCCGGGTTCGCCATCAGGTCGAGATAGCGCTGGCGATAGCGGATTTCGGTGTCGGCGAGGCCGTGCCATTTTTCCGGCGGCGGACGGAGCGCCTTGGCCACAATCACAAACGGGGGTAGGACAGCCGTCGCGGCTGTCTCTGATTTTTCTTTTTCGATTTGAGACAGGCGCGACGCCTGTCCTACAGTTGGCTCGCCTCGGCCACCTAATTTAATGGAAATCTCACCGGTTTTGGTAGTGAACAGCGTGCCGCGCACGCCGACGAAATCTCCCAAATCAAGATGCTTGAAAATTTCCCAAAGTTCGTCGCCAAGAATATTTTTCTGCGCATAGACCTGGATGCGCCCGCTCTGGTCGCGCACGTCGATGAACATGGATTTGCCCATGTCCCGGTGCGCGGTGATGCGGCCGGCCACGGCCACCTCGCGGCCTTCGGTGTAATGCTTCCGCGCGTCGGCACACGATTCGGTCGGCGTGAATTTGTTTTTAAACGGGTCAGTGCCCTTGGCGCGCAGCGCGGCGAGCTTGGCCTTGCGTTGTTCGATCAATGAATTCGTGTCGTCCATCAGAGTTTGCGGAGTAAACCAGAAAACCCTGTTTAGCGCACGAATGAATTTGCGATTTGAGATTTTGAAACCTCTGCCAAAAGGGCGTAGCGGCTTTCGGCAAAAAGCCGCATTCTTCGATTCTCCAAAGTTTGCGGCGCTCTGCTGAGACGCCGCTACGGTCCATGCGGCGCGTCAATCGTATATCGTAAATCGAATATAATGAGCCTCGTTACCTCGGCTCCTGCTTCTTAGCCGAGCCTTTGGTTGATGCTGGCGCGTCCGCGGGCTTGTACAGGCCGGCCTTGATGAAGGGCGCCAGGCTGTCGCCGTAACCTTCCGCCTGCATTTTATCCAGGGGGATGAAGCGCAACGCTGCCGAGTTGATGCAGTAACGCAAATGTGTCGGCCCCGGACCATCGTCAAATACGTGACCGAGATGCGAATCGGCCGCACGGGACCGGACTTCGATGCGGTTCATGCCGTACGAATGGTCAGCGTGCTCGGTAACCTCCTTGCTGGAGACCGGCCTGGTAAAACTCGGCCAACCACAGCCGGAATCAAATTTGTCCAGCGAGCTGAACAACGGCTCGCCCGACACCACGTCCACGTAAATCCCCGGCTCGTGATTGTCCCAGTAGGCGTTGTGAAAGGCCGGTTCGGTGGCGGCTTTTTGCGTGACCGCGAATTGTTCCGGGGTGAGTTCTTTTTTCAACTGCACTTCACTGGGCTTCTTAAAATCTTTCATGTCCATCGGTGGATTGGTTGAAATGGCCGCCGGCTGCGCACCGCCGGTGCTGCGTGGGAAGACCACAACGCCCACCGCCAGCAACGCCGACGCCGCAAACGGAATGACTCCGGCTGAGCGCACGCGGTTTCGACGGATTTGATCCGGCTTGTGTTCAATGTTCCTCGCATTCAGATGAATTCCCAGCGGTCAAACATCGCCGCCTGGCCGCAGGGTTGGCCATCACCGGCCACCAGATCCCAGACCGTTGCGCGGGCGATGCGAAAGCGGCGGCCGGTCTTTGAAATGCGGACGCCCGAGTAATCGTCAATGAACCCGCGCTGCGTCACCGCCGCGAGCAACCGCGCCCGCTCTGCGCGATTGGGCGCCTCGGCGGTGAGACGCGACGGTGTGTGGGTCAGTTCCGCCCATGACATTTCCCACAAGGCCAGTGCCGCGTGGTTGCCGTAGTTCAGAACAGGATCGGCTTCCGTCCCATGCGATACCAGCACAAACGGCGCTTCAAACACATGGCGCGCCAGCCCCGCCGGATTGAAAAGCCCCGGCAACAAATCGCGCCCCGTCCATTGTCTGAAATTGCGCGCGAGCATTTGTGTGTGCGCGATGATGGAATCGGTTTGCCAGATTGGATTCATTCCCGAATCAGATTGCCGCACGCAATATTTCCGTCAATTCCTCCGGTGTCAGCGCGATGGGGTTTGCCTTCATGCTGCTGGCGTTCGCGGCTCTGGCCACCAGATCGGCAACGTGCTCGGCGCGAATACCGTGAAGTCCGAGCGGCTTGATTTGCAAATCGGCAACCAGTTCACGGACCCATTTCACGCCGTCATCACCGGCTGCACCGGGGTTGCCGGTCAACCACCGTGCCACCTGGTCGTAACGCCGCAACGCCTCGCTGGCCGGAGCGCGTTGCCAGAGCGCGCGCAGGTTGGTGTCCATCACGTGCGGCAGCAACGCGGCGCAAACCGCGCCATGCGGGGCGGTAAACCCGCCACCGATCGGGCCGGCCAATCCGTGCACCGCCCCCAGACCCGCGTTGGCCAATGCCAGCCCGCCGAACAAGCTCGCCGCGGCCATGTTCTCGCGTGCCGATTTGTTTTGGCCATCATTAAATGCCAGCCGCAACGATCGCGCGGCGCGGCGAAGACCTTCTCCACACAATCCGTCGGTCAGCGGGTTGGCGCGCAGGCAGACATAAGGCTCGATGAGTTGGGTGAGCGCATCGAGGCCGGTGCTTGCCGTGAGTGCAGGCGACAAATCATGGGTGAGTTCGGGATCCACCACCGCCACGCGCGCCAGCATCAGCGGACTGCGCAGGCTGACTTTTAATTTATGTTCCGGCGACGCCAGCACGGCGTTGCGCGTGACTTCCGAGCCGGTCCCCGCCGTGGTCGGAATCGCGACGAACGGCAAGGACGGCTTCGTCAACGCCCGGCCGCGTCCGATGATTTCCACGTAATCCAGCAATTCACCGTCGTTGGCCAGCATTGCGGCGATGGCCTTGGCCACATCCAACACGCTGCCGCCGCCGAAGCCGACGACCAGTTCGCAACGCCCCGTTTTTGCCAATTCCGTCCCCTGCTCCACGGTTGACAGTTCCGGCTCGCCAGCCACGGCAAAGGTCGTTGCCCTCACGCCGGCATCGTGGAGAATTTTAAACAGAGGTTCGGCGCGTTTGGCATTGCGCCCGGTTACCACCAGCGCGCGCGAACCAAATCCTCCGCTGATCGCGCCCAGTTCACGCAATGTCCCGATACCGAAGACAATCCGCGTGGCGGTGGCAAATTCAAAGTGCATGCAGCTTTTTCCCGGTAGGGACGCGCTGCCGCGCGTCCTGGCCGACCGGCAGGTCGGCCCTACCACCCTGTATCCTCCGGGAACACATTATCGAACTTCACACTCTGGCGCGGCACGGCCATCATCGGCGCGACCGCGTCACGCCAGACCGGATAATGGGCCGTTTCCTTGTGCGCGGCGGCGGCGGCGGCATCGCGATACACCTCCACGAATACGAACCGGGCGGGATCATCCTGCTGCTGAACGACGTCAAACCGCGCCACGCCCGGTTCCTGCAGGCTCGCGCGCGCGTTCGCCAGCGTCGCCGATTTGAAAGCCTCCACGCATTCCGGTTTAACCTGAACATGGATATGTACCACGAGCATAATTCGCCTTCCGTTTAAGCCGCCGAAGCCTTGCCTTCAACCTGCCGGTCCGGCATCTTTTGGCCGTTCGCGGCGCACCCGGATCAACGCCACTTCCTCCCGGATGTTCACCAGCGACAACTGGGTGGCATGGAACAAATGCACACAGCCGCCCATCAACCCGCCCACGCCGACAAAGCCGAGCAACAAACCGACGCCGATGATAGCGCGGATGAGCGATTCATGTCCCCATTCGCCAACCAACGCCCCGAGCAGCGTCACCAGACTGGCCGCCGCAAACGCGCCCAACGCCACATAAATCCAGCGTAACGCGCTCAACAGGAGCACGGCCTGCTGCTCGACCCGGTTGGCCTTTGCAACGAATTGTGGTTCCTGGGAAGTGGCCGGATCGGCGGATTCCTTCAATAATTCGTGCATCCGGTCACGCGTGCGCAACATGCGGTTGATCGTGCTCATCGCCAGCACGCTCGTCGCATTCGTCAAAATCGCCGGCGCCGCGATGAAGGTGAGAACCGCGAACGGATTGTTCGTCAACAGGTTGCTGCCCATAATTCTCCAATCGTGAAACCCGATGGCCGATTAAATACCGCGATGGCCCCGGCCAGGTCAAACCCTCAGGTGCCGGATTTGGCCGTGCGCTGGGTCAAACGAAACTTTCCGGAAGACGCCGGCACCAAAACCGGCATGACTTCGGTTTTGATCGCATTTCGAAGCGCGAGCAGCCCGCCGAGTCCCGAGCGAACACGCTCCAATTCCCTTGCCGACGGCCCGGCGCCGTCCGGCACGAAGCGCAGAATGCAATCGCCATTCTCATCCTGGCGCAATTCGTAATGGGCGAAGCCGTCCACCCCGGCAAAACACCGGTCCACCTGCCAGGTCGTGATCCGGCGTCCGTCACCCACCGTCAGCGCGTCGCGGATCCGGCCGTGAACCACAAAATCGCTGGCATAGGGACGTTCGATCCGTTCCGCCAGGTCGCCAATACGGTAACGCAGCAACGGCATGTAATCGTTGGTGAGGGTCGTGACCACCAGCTCACCAACACCCCGTTCATCCGCGTTTACAACTTCCAGAAATGCCGTGTCGTAGCTGGGCTTCATATTGCCGTGCTCATTTTCCATCAGCAGATGGCCGGTCTCTGTCGACCCATAAAGATTGAAAACCGGCACCTTGAAGGCGCGCGCCAGAATCCGGCGATGCACCACGCTCACAAATTCATAACTGCACAATACAAACCGCAGCGAAGGGAATTGGATTCCGTGCTGCTCGCAATACAACGCGAAGCGGACGCCATGAACCGGGTCTAGGTCGAGGAATTGCGGCGCCCATCCGGCAATTTCCGCCGCCATGCGCGCCAGGTCCGCGTCGCCCAGCAGAAACGGAATGCGTGCGAGATTCACGTACAGCGCGTTGCCCAGCGTCCGCTGTTCGCGGGACATCCAGACCGTCGGGCACGTCAGGCCGTTGCACGCGGGCGGCACCAGGGTGGCGCGCCGGGCGGGCGGATGTTCGTCCAGCACGCGGGCGACCAATCCATTCAATCGCAGCGCGCTCTCCTCCTGCGCATTCCACCAGCCGCGACCGAACAACACCGGCAGCCGTTCCTCGGAAGTGCCGGAGGTATGCTCCAGTTCCACCAGATTTTTCTCCAGCAACCATTCGAGCGATTGCCCGTCGGCGAGGAAATTTCCTGGAAAGCCATTCCGCATTTCAGGCTTCCCCAGCAACGGCAGACCCTGGAAGCACTCAAAGGTGGGGGGGGCGCACCCGGCTCGCGCCAGCGAATCACGATAGAGCGGCACCTCCCGCCACCGGGGAAGGAGCCCTTCCAGTTGCGGTATTTGCGCGGCTTCACGAATCAGTTCCGGTGTCGCAAGCATGGCCGAAATATACACGCTTTTTACGGAATGCAAATTCGGTGAATGGGAACGGAAGTATCCGGCGGCGCCAGCGTGGCCGCGCGCGCCCGGCAGATGTCACGGTAAAATTCCCCGACCCGCGTCATCGTGCGCGGCAGTTTCTCGTCGTTGAAATTCACCGACAGCAGACCGAACCGTTTCGAGTAGCCGAATTGCCATTCAAAATTGTCGAGCAGCGACCAGTAGAAAAAGCCGCGCACGTCCACCCCCACTTTCACCGCGCCGTGCAACTCGCGCAGATGTTCCGTCAGGTCGAGGATGCGAAAATCCTCGTCGGAGGATGCCGTCCCGTGTTCGGTGATGTACAGCGGCAGGCCGTACCGCCGGTGAAGATTCCGCAGGATGATTCCCAAACCGCCGGGATGGCGCTCAAACATGTCGTCGCAGACCACCCCCAACCGCGTCAGTCGTTTCGGGCACGCGCCGCCGGCCGGAACCATCGGCTCAAAATTTTTGAACCGCGTCAGCCCGTAATAATTCACCCCCAGAAACGTGGAGGCCGCCCGCCGCCGGCCGCCCAGGAATTCATTCAGCACAAAACGGTTGAAGGTGTGATGGGAGATGCCCGCGAGCAAATGGTCCCACAGCGCGTGCTTTTGGAACGACCCGAAAAAGGTCCAGTTCTTGGCGATGCCGATTTCCGGCGTCCGGCCGCCGTGGCCCGCCAAGCGGATGACTTCGCTCGCGCGAACGTGCGCCGCCGCCATGTGTTTGATGGTTTTTCGATACGACCGCAGCCGCCATTTGTGAAACGGCGGAAATCCGCCCAGCAGATACGTCAACGACGCGTACGTGTCCGGCTCGTTGAAGGTGTTCCATAAATATACCCGTTCCTTCAAAGCCGACACCAGCTTGGTGACGTAATCCACGAAGGCCGGGACCGTGGCCGGATTCAACCAGCCGCCGGCCGAGGTAATCCACGGCGGATTGGAAAAGTGATGCAACACGACCATCGGCGTGATGCCCGCCGCCTTGAGCCGGTCCAGCAGGTCCACGTACCGCTCCAGTTCCTGGCCATTGAGCGGCGCGAACGGCGCGGCTTGCAGGCGCGACCATTCGATGCCCATCCGGTAGGCGTTCACGCCCAGTTGCGCCATCCAGTCCACGTCCTCGGCGTAGCGGTGATAATGATTGCAGGCCACGCGACAATGACCGCCGTCCGCGGCGACGTAATCCGTCCATTCATTGGCCACGTGGCCTTCCACCTGGGTGGGCGACGTGGCCGTGCCCCACAAAAACCGGTCTGGAAACTTCAAAGCGCCTGACATGCTTACCGACAATATGAGACAGGGTTGACGAAATGAACAGTCTGGAGTCGTTGGGGAGGCGGCAAAAAAAATCCGGCCAAACCGGGGGCTTGCAAACAAGTCATGGACTTTCCCGCCTTTATCAACGATACTGACCTCGCTCCCGCCTAGCGAGCCGGATCAAGGTTTATTTCGACCCAAAAATTTTATGGCCAAGAAACCAGCAACCAGTACGCCGTTACCCGACCCACCTCCGGTCAGTGAAACGGCGGAGCAGCATTTTGACCGCATCCTGTCACGCGACCAGTTTAAAACCCTGAAGGCCGTGCTCGACGAACTCAAATCCGATGCCACGGCGATGCACGCGGCGATTGTTACCACCAATTCCTATCAGAATTTTTTAACCAAGCTGGGTTACCGTGTCATCCTTGTACCGCAAATCCACGAGCAGGATTGTTACTCCCGGCTGGGCCCGGCCGGCGGCATCCGCGCCGTGCTGCCGGTTCACGACATCGCCACCTACAGCACCCTCGTGACGCTCGTGAACTATGATTCGACGGTGACCACCACCACCAAATCCGTGGACTTCTACGACGACCGGCTGGCCGAATTCAAGACCCAGTTGATGAAATAGAGCCGAAGAAGGCGAAAGCCAGGGTGGGCTCCTTCCTCGACGGAGCGCGGTTTGTCTCAAACCGCAGCATGTCCGAAGGCGAAGCAACCCGCTCCTGTTTCCCAATGGCTTTTTTACGTCGCACCCGCTGCGAGTTGGGACAACTCGCGCTCCGGGTTTCGAAAGAATATTGCCGAAGCGTCGTCACGCCAGGGCGCGTCCGGCAATCCAGCCGGTGGTCCAGGCTGCCTGAAAATTGAAACCGCCGGTGATGCCGTCGATGTCCAGCAGTTCCCCGGCAAAAAACAGTCCCGGACAAATGCGGCTCTCCATGGTTTTGAAATTCACCTCGCCCAACCGGACCCCGCCGCAGGTCACGAACTCATCCTGGTTCAGGCTCTTGCCGCTCACGGTAAACTTCGTGCGCCGCAACTGTTGAACGAGCCGGTGCTGCGCGGACCGCGAAAGCGCCGACCATCGCGTCCCACGCGAGACGCCCGACGCCATGACGAGTTGTTCCCAAAGGCGTGCCGGCAACGGCGGGATGGGTGCATTCACAATCTGCTTGGCGGGTTGCGAAAGGCGCCGCTTCTCCAGTTCCGCCGCGAGCTTTTCCGCGTTCAGATGGGGCAACCAGTTCACGTGCAACGGAAAGGAATAATTCAGCTCGTGCAATTTCCGCGCGCCCCACGCCGACAACCGGAGAATCACCGGGCCGCTCAGGCCCCAATGCGTCACCAGCAGCGCGCCGCGTTCGCCCAGCCCCGCGCCCGGCACCGATGCCTCTACCGATTCCACCGAAATCCCCGCCAACCCCCGCAACCAGGGTGTGGCGATATGAAATGTGAACAATGATGGCACCGGCGGTTCCAGCGTGTGACCAAGCGAAACCGCCAGTTGCCCCAACACGGGTGTCCGGCAGCCGCCCGTGGCCAGCAGCAGACTATCGCACGCCATTGTTTCACCGTTGGAAAGCACCAGGTTGAAGCCGTTGGGCGCGTTCCGGGTGACGCTTTCCACGCCGTAGTTCGTCTTTAACTTCACACCCGCCTGGCGCGCCGCGCCGAGCAGGCAATCGATGATGGTTTGCGACGAATCCGTCACAGGAAACATCCGGCCATCATCCTCGGTTTTCAATTTCACGCCATGGGCGGCGAACCACGCCACGGTGTCGCGCGCCTGAAACTGCTGGAACGGCGCAATCAATGCCCGTTCGCCCCGGGGAAAGCGGGTGGCAAACTCGCGCTCGTCAAAACAGGCGTGCGTGACATTGCACCGGCCGCCGCCGGAGATTTTGACCTTGGAAAGAAACCGTGAGGTTTTTTCGAGGATAAAAATTTCCGCGCCGCTTTGCGCTTCCGCGCACGCCAGCGCCGCAAAAAATCCGGCCGCCCCGCCACCCACGATGACTATGCGCCGCGGGTTCATAAGCGTTCAAGCCATGGCCGACAATTTGCCGGCCTCGGCTTCCCAGACGGGGTTTAATTCCGCCAGACGCTCCTGCGCGTGCACCATCTCGCGGTTCACCTGCGCGGCCCGACCCGGCTTTTCGTAGGTCGCAGGCAGCTCCAGTTCGGCGGTGAGTTCGGCGAGCTGCGTTTCGAGTTGCAGGATTTCCGCTTCGAGCCGGCTGACGATCTCCTGTTGCGCCTTGCGCCCGCGCGAACGGGCCTGGCGTTGCTCGGCTTCGAGGCGCTTTTGGTCCTTCCGTGAAATGGCGGGGCCGGGGGGCGGCGCGGCCTGCTCGCGTCCGGCGGAATCACGGGCGAGCGGCCCGTCCTTCGCAGCATTACTCCGGAGGGTGGACAGCGCGTCCCTGCCAGTCGCGGTCAACGCTGCGCGTTCGGACGAAGCCTTGGTTTTATCGAGATAATACTGGTAGCCGCCGGGATAATGGGTGAGCTGGCCGGCGTTCACGTGCACAACGTGGTTCGCCAGGGCGCGAATGAAATAAACGTCGTGGCTGATGAAGACGAGCGTGCCCTGAAACTGATCCAGCGCGTAGGCCAGGGCATCGATGCTCGCCATGTCGAGGTGCGTGGTCGGCTCGTCCATCAACAGCAGGTTCGGCGGGTCGAGCAGCAGTTTCACCAGCGCCAGCCGGCTCTTCTCACCGCCGCTCAACACGCTGACCGGCTTGAACACGTCGTCGCCCTGAAACAGGAAACAACCCAGCAACGTGCGGATGAACTGCTCGGTGACGCGTTGCGGCGTGTTGAGCGCCTCCTCGAGCACGGTGTGGCCGGGGTTCAGCATCTCGACGCGGTTCTGCGAATAATAACCGGCCTTGACGTTATGGCCCAGCGTCCGCGCGCCGCTTTGCGGGACGACCACCCCGGCGAGGATTTTCAACAGCGTGGATTTGCCGGCGCCGTTCGGCCCGACCAGCACGATGCGTTGCCCGCGCTCGGCCTTGAATTCCATGCCGCGATAAACCGTCTTGTCGCCGTATGCCTGATGGATGTTTTCGAGCGTGATGACCTTCTGCCCGCTGCGCTGCGGCTGCGGAAAACTGAAACCAATTTTCCGCTCGTCGTTCGTGGGCGCGGCGATTTTGTCCATGCGCTCGACCTGCTTAAGTTTGCTCTGCGCCTGCGTGGCCTTGGACGCCTTGGCGCGAAACCGGTTTACGAATTCCATGAGCTGTCCGATTTCGCGCTGCTGGTTTTTGTAGGCGGCGAGGAGCTGTTCCTCGTACGCGGCGCGCTGATCGAGGTATTCGTCGTAGTTGCCGCGATACCGCAGCAGCTTGCTCTGGCGGATTTCCACGATGCTGCCGACGAGCCGGTTGAGGAATTCGCGGTCGTGCGAAATGACCAGGATCGCGCCGGGATAACTTTGCAGATACCCCTGGAGCCAGAGCAACGCCTCGAGGTCGAGATGGTTCGTTGGCTCGTCGAGCATCAGGAGGTCCGGCTCCTGCACGAGCAGGCGCGCCAGATGCGCACGCATCACCCAGCCGCCGCTCATCTCGCGGGCCGCCCGGTCGAAATCGGTCTCGCGGAAGCCCAGGCCGGCGAGAATCTGCTTGGCCTTTGCCTCGAGCTGGTAGCCGCCGAGTTCGTTGAAACGGTCGTGCACGTTGTCATGGATTTCATCCGGATGCAGCGCCGCGACCGGATGGTCCGTCTCCCAGGCCTTGATGATGCGGCGCAGCTTCACGAAATCCGGCGTGACGGATGTGGCCAGTTCGATCACCGTTTCGTCGCCGGCCACCGCAGTTTCCTGTGGCAGATAGCCGACCGTGACCCCGCGTTCACGGCTCGACTTGCCTGCATCCGGCGATTCCGTGCCCAGGATGATGGAAAAAAGCGTGGTCTTCCCCGCGCCATTCGGACCGACCAGCCCGATGCGGTCCGCACGATTCACCTGCAGCGTGGCCTCGGTGAGCAGAACCCGCCCGCCGTACGCCTTGCTGATGCCGGAAAGAGTCAACATGAAGCGTTAGAAGTTAGAATGAACGGGCGGAAACTCAAGAACCGGTTGTGCGCCGGTCGCGCACTAGCACCGGTGAGTGGAGCTTCGCCCGCACATTGCATACCGGTTTTGGGGCAGTGGTTGGGGCAGTCGTCTTACAATCGGTCGTCTTCCAGCGAAGCAAGATTTTTCTACTCGCCGCCTTCCATGTGACAATACATGGATTGCAGTGCGATCTTTCCCGGCCCGGTGAAACGGTTCCAGCAGAGTTGCCCCGCGCTGGCAAACAGGCCCGTCGAAAGTTTCTGGAACATCGTCTGCATCTGCACCGTATGATCCTTGTAAATCCAGCCGCCCGGTTCGATGTCAATCTCCTCGCCCGCCGCCAGCATCACTTCAAAGACATTGCCGAAGCCGTGCAGCCAGAGAATGCCCTCCCGCGCCGGACACGAAAAAGAATCAATAAAAAATCCCGTCCCGCCCAGCAGCATGTTCGCTGCTCCTTTCACGCGCTTGAATGTGTATTCCACGGTGTCCGTGGCCGCGAGCCATTGATGTTCCCGCACATCCACGCTCATACCCGGCTTCAGGTGCAGGCCCAACACATGACCCGCGCCGTCACGGCTGAACGCGATCCGCCCCGGCCCGTTTGCACCGGTCAGCAAAAACGGCATCCCCGCGAGCATCCGTTTGAACGCCCCCTTCATCGGGTGCAATACAACCTGCACCGCCGGATCCTTCCAGAGGAGGATGTGATGTTCGAAATAAACGCCCGTGTTGCTCAATTCCAGATGCAACGCCGGCACCAGCTCGCCTTCGATGTGATAGGTGACGCCGCCAAAGGTTTCGTTCTGCACGCTCGTGGTTAATTGGACCGGGACAGCCATAATTTCACTTTGGTTGATGATTAAAAGTTCGGACACATCTGAAGGCCGCCTTGCCTTGACGTCAAGTTTATCCAAAGCCGCCGCCGCCAGATCCCTCACCAGGGGCGCGAACGATCGGGCCGCCGTCTGGGGGTTTTCGGCACCTTCCCGGAGGGGTCCGGCAAACCTTCAGGAGAAACTGTTGCTCGTCCCGACTCAGCCCGTATTGCTGTCATTTGCTCATCAACCACCCCGAGCAACTCCCGCCGGCCCTGTTCCGTCGTGGCGGAACAGGTAAACATTGCGGGCAACTTCTCGAACCCGGCCGCGATGCGCGCCGTGAAGGCCGCGATGTTCGCCTGTACCGCGGCGGACGTCACCTTGTCGATCTTGGTGAAGACGAGGACGAACGGGACGGCATTACGGGCGAGCCATTCGACGAACTCGACATCCATTTCCTGCGGTTCCAGCCCGGAATCAATCAGTGCGAAGACGAGACAGAGGTTGGTTCGCTGCTTGAGGTACTGGGATACGGCTTGGTTGAACCGCGCGCTGTCCTTCCTTGCGCCTTCGGCGAAACCGTAGCCCGGCAGATCCACCAGACGCCAGCACCGGTTCATTGTGAAAATGTTGATGAGCCTGGTGAAACCCGGCGCGGGCGAGACCCGGGCCAGACCGTCCTTGCCGGCCAGGGTGTTCAACAACGACGATTTGCCGACATTGGACCGGCCGATGAAGGCGAATTCAGGCAGGGACTCGTCCGGACACGAATCCAGGTCCGGCGCGCTGCAGTCAAAAATGGCGGATGAAATGTGCACGATTGGCAACCTATCGCCCATTCTCGCAGTAAATCTGCTTTGGCGATACAACCAATTTCAGGTACAGATGGAAACGGGAACGGGCGCTTGGATAAAGCGGGAGTTGAAAACGGCCACGGTCTTTTTATCCTTTGCCCATGCCAAAGAAAAACCGACGCGTGGACGCCTATATCGCCAAGGCCGCTGATTTTGCGAAGCCGATCCTTAACCGCATCCGCCGGCTCGTCCATGCCGCGTGCCCGGGTGTGGAGGAAACCATCAAATGGAATTCGCCATTTTTCGAGCATAAAGGAATTCTACTGGCCACACTGGCGTTTAAACGGCATTGCGCGCTCATTTTTTGGAAAGGCCGGTTGTTCCTGAGCAAGGGCCAGAAGACGAAGCTTCGTCATCTCACTTCCATGTCCGAATTGCCTGGCGACAAAATCCTCGCCGGCTATATCCGGAAAGCCGTCGAACTCAACGAAGCCGGCATCAAAACTCCGCGTCCCAAACCGAAAACAAAAAAGGCGGTAATCGTGCCGGATTACTTTCTGACCGCGCTCAAACAAAACAAAAAGGCGCTGGCCACGTTCGGGCATTTCAGTCCCAGTCACAAACGGGAATATGTCCAGTGGATTATCGAAGCCAAACGCGAAGAGACGCGCGCCAAACGCATCAAAGCCGCCGTCCAACTGATGGCCAACGGCAAGTCACGGAACTGGAAATATGAATGAATAATTGGTGGGGCGAGGCTACTGACGAGCCGGCTCGCGAGGACGCTCGCCCCACCGAAAGCTGCAAGATTGACCACCTCAACTCAGGAAAGCACACAAATGAAGATTACCAGATTGACATGGAGTGTTGCGTTGCTCTGCGCGACGTTGAATTTGCCGGCCCAGTCCACCACCAACCACCCGACCCGCTCCACGCCTTCCACCCGCGATCCGCACACACCGGGATATGTCACGGCCAAGGAATTGCCCGACGGCACCGTTCCGCCGGCGGATGCCGATGGAAACTTTATCATCGGCCCGACTCATCCCCGCGCCACTGAAATGATGGTGCAGACCAATGTACCGCGGGGAACGGTCTATCATTTCAACATGAGTTCGGCGGACAGCAAAATTTATCCCGGCATCGCGCGCGAGCCGGGTACTTTTGGCACGGTGGATCCAACCGACCCCGCGAAACTGGTGGTGACCACCAGCCACCCGGCTCCCTACACCCGCCACGTGGCGGTCTATGTCCCCAAACAATACATCCCCGGCACGGTCGCGCCATTCATGGTGGGCGCGGACGGACCCGACCGCATGTTGTTCACGGCTTTGGACAATTTGATTGCCGAACGCAAAGTGCCGGTGATGATTGCCATCTCCATTGGCAATGGCAGCGGCGACGCCCAAGGCAGCGAGCGCGGCCTGGAATACGACACCCTGTCCGGCCGGTACGCGGAGTTCGTCGAGCAGGAAGTGTTGCCGCTCGTGGAAAAACGATGCCGCGTGATCTTGACCAAAAATCCCGACGGCCGGGCGACCATGGGCGGCAGTTCCGGTGGCTCGTGTGCCTTGATCATGGCCTGGTATCATCCGGAGCTTTACCACCGCGTGCTGACGTATTCGGGCACCTATGTGAACCAGCAATGGCCGCCCAACGCCGACACTCCGCACGGCGCCTGGGAGTTTCATGAACACCTCATCCCGAACAGCCCGGTCAAGCCGCTGCGCATCTGGATGGAAGTCGGTGACCGTGACCTCTTCAATCCGAACGTCATGCGCGACAACATGCATGACTGGGTCGTTGCGAATGAAAACATGGCGAAGGTGCTGGCGGCCAAGAGTTATCATTACCAGTTTATTTTCGCCCGCAACGCCGGGCACGTGGACGACCGGGTGAAACAACTGACGTTGCCCGAAGCCCTGGAATGGCTGTGGTACGATTATCAGCCGGATATAAAGTGAAACCAGGTTGTCACAATCAAGTGATTGCCAATCACGGCATTATCAGCTAACAACCTCTTTAATCGCAGGAAAGGAATCCATTCTATGAAAACAAAAACTTTCGCGGTCTCAATCACCTTGGCTCTAATTCTCCTTGCCGGGCGGGCCCAAGCCCAAATTTACGATACCAACAATGACATGGTTTCGACATTCGCCGGCTATGGCATACCGGCCTATGTTGACGGGCAAGGCCTGTTAACGGCCTTCAATAACCCGTCGCAGATCGTTTCCGACACCGCCAGCAACCTGTATGTCTGGGATAGCAACAATCAAAGAGTCCGAAAGGTCACTCCCGACCGGACGGTTTCCACTTATGTCGGTGGCGGAAGCTACTTTGAAGGTTCCGGAACCAACGTTTCGCTGAGTTGGGGACAAATCAGCGCGATGGCAATTGATAATGCCAACCAACTGTGGCTGGTGATGGCCAACAGCTACTATGGGGGAAATACTTACCTGCTGAGCATCGATACCAACGGCTACGTGGCGATCGTCAACGGAGGTTTGACCAACCTGACTTCTTCCAGCGGCATCTGTTTCGATTCGGCAAACAACCTTTATTACTCCGGCGGAAATCGGATCTACCGTTACAATACCGGCACCGGAACCGTTGCACCCTTTGCCGGAAGCGGAATCTCGGGCTATTTCGACGGACAGGGAACTCTCCTTACCGCCTTTTCCAACCCCACGGCGCTGGCCTGCGATCAGGCCGACAATATTTACGTCTGGGATTCTGGAAACGGGCGGATCCGCCGGGTTGATCAACAACAGAATGTCACGACCATTGCCGGCAACGGGTACTATTATTACGGTTTGGCCGACGGTGTCGGCACCAATGCCACCTTTAGCGTGATTAACTCCATGTCTTTCGACCATGCGGGTAATCTTTACATGGTCTGCGGCGGTTACGTGCGCAAAATGGACGCCCAAACCAACGTGACCACCCTGGCAGGGAGTTTTTACTCCTCGGGCTACAACGATGGTCCGGGCAATACTGCACTTTTCAACTCCGCCAACGGTGGCTGTTTCTCGCAGGGCATGGTTTTTGTCGCCGACGGCGGCAACAACCGGATTCGCAACATCACTTTTAACGCGCAGGGACAACCCGTGGTCCCGGCGAACCTGCAGTTGAACACCTACCCCGGAGTGCAGATCACCGGTTCCATCGGACGCACGTATCAAATCCAGTCCTCGCCCGACATGAACATCTGGAACGCGGTGGCCACAGTGCTGCTAAGCTCCAATCCCTACCTATGGATTGACCGGAACCCGGTTGCCAGAAACAAATTCTACCGTGCCGTGATGCTGCCTTAAACGTTGAGGAAAATTGGTCGGACGATTGCCAATTCATTTTTCCCCGCAACGCCGGGCATGTGGACGGCCAGGTGAAATACCAAAGGTTGGCTGAAGCCCTGGAATGGCAGTGGCAGGGTTACCAGCCGGTGATGAAGTGAATCGGGTTGGGAAAGGTTGAGCGCACATGCAACGGCAAGTGGTCAACGTGGATATCCTGCTCATTTCCGTTTTCGCACAACAGGTGCAGCCTTAATCCCAACCAAAGAAATCAGTCGGTCACGAAAATCTGCAAAGGCATCCGAGGTTATGTTAGAAAGCTCAATCAGACTGTAGAAACGCGTGGTTGTCGGAGATTTTTCTCTAGCTTTCTCCTGGTCCAAATCAGGCACATTGTAAATAGTCCAAAACTCAACAAATCCACGCTGTTTGGCACTCTGGTGACTTTTCTCAGCCTCACCAAGCCGGTTCCAGATATTGGATTTGTCGGCGCCACCTTTGATTTCAATGGCAACTATTCGCTTAACGGTTTTCAAGGAAATATCCTCGGTTACGCTGATATCCGGATCGGCGGAAAAGGAGATGGTAACTGAGCGTCCTGCAGCATTATTCAATTTGAGCTTTGTGCCGGTTGCCTTGGAAAGAGCATGGCGAACGATGCGTTCAATAATCTTGAAAACAGCTTTATTGGCTGCTTTGCCAATTCGGGTGTTACGGCTACCGCGGAGTTGCGGCCCGAGTGTGAGCAATGTGAGGTCGTCAAGGAGTTCCTTAGTGATGCGGCTGAAGCCGATTGCGTTTGCCATTTCCGAAGCGCGAGTTACTAGCGCAAGACAAAGTTCCTGCATTTCATTAGCCACTCGGCTGGTCATCTGCCCTTTGGATTCCAGCCCTTCAAATCGGGCGAGTTTGCTCTTGTTATAAAACTCCTTCTGACTGAAACCAAGGAGCAACCGGTAGTAGCCAAGGAGTTTGGGGTTCGCGTTGAGCAGACAGGGGACGGCAAAAAGTAGCTCACCTCGAATGCCATGGCTGGCAAGTTGGGCCAGGTCATTTTTGGGAGCCAGTGCATCGAGTTCCGCGTTGATGTTTTGTAGATCAAGGCTTCGTACGGCCTCGGCGAGAGCTTGCTGGAGCAACAGCTTACGAATCTCTGCGAGCTCGAATGCGATACTTGCCTGAAGATTCGTGGAAGGCAGGTTGATACTCATGTTTCCTTTCATGATGTTGGGAACCGTTGCGTCGAGAACCTCCGTTTTGTGCCTGCGAGAGCACCTTTTCAGCTTCGCTCGCGTACTCCGGATTCAATTCGATACCAACAAAACGCCGGAGGTATCGCTTTGCTACCAAACCCACCGTTCCAACACCAAAAAAAGGATCAAGAACGAAATCGTCAGGCTGGGTAGAGGCTAGTATGCATGGTTTGACCAACTCTGGCGGGAATGACGCGACATGCTCACCAAGAGACGGCGCCGTGTTGACACTCCACACCGTTCGACGATTCCGTAGCCCCTGCTCTGCTTCCTCCATGACAGCTTTTGGAAAATAGGTATAATGCTCGCTCTTGGTGAACATAAATAGATACTCATGAGCGCGAGTCGGGCGGTCTTTGACACTCTCCGGCATCGCATTGGGCTTATGCCAGATAATATCACTGCGTAGAAACCAACCGTCCGCTTGCAACGCAAAAGCCAAGTGCCACGGCACGCCCAATAAATCTTTGTCTTTCAGACCCGGCGGATTGTCTGGTCGTACCGACATCGCACGATTGGGATTTTTCTTATCCGATGCACGCCAGCCACGATTCCCGCTGGTGTAACCGTCGCCAATGTTTAGCCAGAGAATCCCATCCGGCCTCAAGACACGGCGAACTTCAGCGAAAACACTCGTGAGTTGGTGGATAAAACCCGTCAGTGTCTTTTCAAGACCGATTTGTCCCGAAATCCCATAGTCGCGAAGCCCCCAATAAGGAGGAGACGTTACCACACATTGAACACTTTCTTCGGGGAGTCGGGTAAGTACCTCTCTCACGTCACCCTCAATCACCATCGACTCAGCCAATATAATCTTTGATGGAGCAATGATTTTAGTTCTGTTCACGTATGTTTCAATTCTGTTCAGAAATTACATGTACCCATTAACTTTGGGAAGCAGCTATTTGTTTAAGGTCACAAATTGTGATCTTGAATGGCAACAAACTTGAGGTGCCAATCTGGCATCTCAAGTTCGAACCGGTCACAGTTTGTGACCGGTTCAGCTTAAGAGCCTCATTTGCATTGAGTTGGCGGAGCGTCAAAACTTGAGGTCGTAATTTGCGACCTCGAATTCTAATGCGGCTCGCGAGGATCACCGCAGTGCGGGACAGGTCCTCGCCCCACCGGCGCGCACGGAGTGACGCGCCCTACCTAATTCTTCACTGTCGCCAATTCTTCCTCGAAATCGACGATTTCTTTTATTTGAACCAGGAACCAGCGATCGATTTTGGTGAGATTGAAAATTTCGTCGATGGTGAAGCCGGCGCGCAAGGCATGGCGGATGAAGAAGATGCGTTCGGCGTTGGGCACGCTGAGCTTTCGGCTGATGACGTCCTTGGGCAGGATGTCGCGGTCGCCATAAACTTCCGTGCCGATGCGCCACGGTTTGCCGTCACCGCCCAGGCCGCTGCGGCCAATCTCCAGTGACCGCAGACATTTCTGGAGGCTTTCCTTGAACGTCCGGCCGATGGCCATTGCTTCGCCGACGCTTTTCATCTGCGTCGTCAGTGTCGGGTCGGCCTGCGCAAATTTCTCGAACGCGAACCGCGGAATCTTGGTGACCACGTAGTCAATGGTCGGCTCGAAACTGGCCGGCGTCTCGCGCGTGATGTCGTTCCGGATCTCGTCGAGCAGGTAGCCCACGGCAAGTTTGGCGGCAATTTTGGCGATGGGAAAGCCGGTGGCTTTGGACGCCAGCGCCGAGCTGCGGCTGACGCGCGGGTTCATCTCGATGATGACCATGCGGCCGGTGTCCGGGTTGACCCCGAACTGGATGTTTGAGCCGCCGGTCTCGACGCCCACGGCGCGGATCACGGCGAAACTCTGGTCGCGCATGATCTGGAATTCCTTGTCCGTCAGCGTCTGGATGGGCGCGACGGTGATGGAATCGCCGGTGTGCACGCCCATTGGATCGAAGTTCTCGATGGAACAGATGATGACGCAGTTGTCGGCCTTGTCGCGCATGACCTCCATTTCGTACTCCTTCCAGCCGAGCAGGGATTCTTCGATGAGAATTTCCGAAACGGGCGAGAGGTCCATGCCGCGCTTGGCGAGTTCCTCAAATTCGTCGCGATTGTAGGCAATGCCGCCGCCGGTGCCACCGAGCGTGAACGCAGGCCGGATGATCAGGGGAAGCCGGCCAATCCTGTCCGCGATGGCGCGGGCCTCGGTCATGTCATGGGCGACGCCGGAAACCGGCACGTCGAGGCCGATGGAGAGCATCAATTCCTTGAAAGCCAGGCGGTCTTCGCCCTTGTGGATGGCCTCGGCCCTGGCGCCAATCATTTCGATGCCATATTTTTCCAGCACGCCGGAACGGTGCAAGGCCATGGCCGTGTTGAGCGCGGTCTGGCCGCCGAGTGTTGGCAGTAAAACGAGCTTGCCCTTCGCACCAAGCTTCACCATTTCCTCCTTCTCGCGGACGATGATTTTTTCAACGCATTCCGGGGTGATGGGCTCGATATAGGTGCGGTCGGCAAACTCCGGGTCGGTCATGATGGTTGCCGGGTTGGAGTTGATGAGGATGACACGGTAGCCTTCCTCGCGAAGGGCTTTGCAGGCCTGGGTGCCGGAATAATCGAACTCGCAGGCCTGGCCGATGATGATCGGGCCGGCGCCAATGATGAGGACGGAATGAATGTCAGTACGTTTAGGCATCGTTCAAACGGCCACAGATGAAACACGAATTCGGGGCGGAGTGAAAGAAAATTACGGCGCGAGTATCAATCCTTGTCGCTCAACGCCCCCGGCGCTGGCCGGTTGCGGCAATTATTGCAACGGTGTTCGCACGTCCTTGGTAAAAGCGGTATGGCCGTCCATGAACACCCGGTTGCGACCGCCGGCGTGAATGGTGCGGCCCGACATCCCCGCGGGGACGGTCGGAACGGTCTTGGGAAAATAAGGATCCACCGTCAGTTCAACGGCACTGGGGCCAATGATGAAGCCGACGGTCGGATCGTTCGTGGACTGCAGATCGGAGACCGCCTGGGCAGCGGTCTTGCCCCAAAAATCCTCCAACCCCACCGGATCGTCCGGCCGGTCAAAACGCCAGAGCCAATAGCGAACCAGGGGCGGATTGGCGTTGGTGGAGGATGCCTGCATGGATTGCACAAGGTTTCCGGCCCGGGCAGTGATCGACGCTGGGCAGGACCAGATGGAATCGGCCGTGCCGAAGGGCTGCAGCACCACAGCCGCCCAACCTCCGCGCGGATCGGAGGGAGGCCAGGTGGTCCAGGGATGATACCCTCCTGGCAGGCTGGACTTCAGATCGCGCCGGTCGGGAAAACGGTCGTTGTTATTACCCAGGCACAAGGCAAACGCGACGCCGATTTGCCGGAGATTGGAAACGCAGGCGATCCGCTGCGCCCGCTGTTTTGCGGCCGCCAGGGCGGGAAGCAGGAGGGCTGCCAGGATGGCAATGATGGCGATGACGACCAACAGTTCAATCAATGTAAAGCCGGGACGGTTCCGGGATCTGCGGGACGGGGCAAGGGTCATTGTTGCAGAACCCGATAAAAGCGGTACGGGAAGTTCGTCGCGCCCGGATCAAACAGATTAAACAGGTTGGTGGAAGCGACGTTGGTGCTGAGGGGAACCCAATTCACGAGATTGGTGCTGGCCTGCAACACATAATTGCTGCCCGTCGCGCCGGCGAAGCCCAACTGGAACACCTGATTCGTGAAGCCGGCCGAGGTGAACATCAGCGGCTGAACGATGAACAGGGCACTGGCGGCGACACTGTTGTTGTAGCCGGCTTCGTAGGCGTTGGCCGAGAAGGTCGCGCTGCCCGTCAGGCTGACCGTTCCGGAATAAAGGAAGGAGTTGGTCGTGGGCAGAGAACCATCCAATGTGTAGTAAACCGCCGCGTTGGGATCCGGCGGCTGGACGCTGACCTGGACCGAGGCGATGAAGGCGCCGCCATTGGGAACGATGGTCGGCGGCGCCAAAGCCGGTGTGCCGGGCAGACTGTTGATCCAGGCCGCCATGACCGCCACCGCATTGGTATCAATCAAATTGCGCGCCAACGGCGGCATTTTGATGGTCCCGTCCAGCGTATTCATCCGGTCATAGAGAACGGAACGCCAGACATCCTTCGGCGTGACGATGTGGGCGTTGTCATAACCCAGGTCGCCCGCCACGGCGGCGTTGATGATATTTTGACTGGCCAGCGGCGTATCATAACGCCCATCGAACGTGATGCCAGTGCCGCCTGGTTGATGGCACTGGGCGCAGTTGGCGTCCAGGTAGGAGCGGGCGCGATCCTGAAGCGATGTGGTCAGGTTGGTAAGCGCGGAGAGTTTTTCAAAATTGGTGATGGCAGCCTCGTTGAAGGCGGGGTTAAACAGACCGAGGTGATTCAGCGTCCGCAACTGGTTATCCGTGTTCCCCGTTGCCGGATAGGTGAAGCTACCGTTCAACTGGCGGGAATTGACGCCCAAAACATAATTGGCCACGGGAGTGTGACACGACAGGCAATCCGCCGGGCTCGGGTAATACCACGTCTGTGTCACCACCCCGCTGGGTGTCGTGATCGGAATCGCCTGAGTAAGGCTGCTCGTGAGCAAATCAGCATCGCTGTTGTTGGTGCGCCACTTGTAAGTCACGCCATAAACCGCTCCGTTAATATCCCGTACCAGCAAGCGGGTTTCCAGGCGAAGGATGGAATTCGGATCACTCTGATTGGTTTGCAGCTCAAATGTTTTAACGAACACAGTGCCAGCCGGGAACGTCCACGAGCCCGTCGGAACAAAATTGATCTGTTGGTCCGGTGTGATGGTCCCGCCGTTGTTCGGCACAGCCAGGTAACGGATTTTCTGTGCGCCATCCGACCAAAGGATCACATTCGGCTGGTACGGGATCAGGCCGCTGGTGGGCGTCATGCTGGGCGTATCGCTGAACACGCCGGTTTGTGAAAGCAACACTGGAATCGAGCCAGGCAGATAAGTGGTCGGCAGGTTATAAAATGCGGGAGCAGCCCCGTTGGTGGCCAAACCATAGGACAGTCCGCTGCCGGCGTTGACGGTGATGTTGACCGGCGCGGACGTGCTGCTCAAACCGCTGCCGTCGGTGGCAATGGCCGTCAGCGCATAACTGCCCGCACCCAGGCCGGTCGTCGTAAGCGTGTACAGTGGCGCATTGGGGCTGTTGGTGAGGGTGCCGAGCAAACTGCCGTTGGCATAAAACGCCACCTGATTGATCGGATTGTAGGGCGCGTCAGCCATGGCTCCGATGGTCACGCTGGCGGCCGCCGTATAAGTGGCGCCGTTGGTCGGACTCGACAGGACGACGGTTGGCGCGGGATTCGTGTACGGATACAATTGCGTTTGCGGGATGACGGTTTGCGGCGTGGAGGGACTGCTCCAAGCCAGGATGGCTTCGGCGCCACCGCCAGCCTGGAAATAATCCATCCGAATATTGTAAAGCTGCTGGGCTTTGAGGGTGATGGAACCTTGATAGGTCGTTGGCGCTTCGGCAATCCATTGGTTCACCAAAAGCTGGCCATTCACCCACAGGCGCACCCCGTCATCGGCGGTGGCATAAAAGGTATAGGTTTCGTTGAACTGTGGCTGGACCGAACCGGTCCACCGCGCCGTGAAATTGCTTTGACCGACCCTTGGATCCGGCCCGGTGCTGTTCCAGTTGAAGTTTACCACGGCGTCGGTGCGGGTCAGGGTCGGCAACGTATTAAACGTTACATTGGTGAAGGCCGCACTGGTGGTGTTGGTCCAATATTGGCCCAATAATCCGGTCCCGTTGCCAACGGCTGAACTGTTGATAAAACTCGCGATGGCCACGCCGCTGTTCACCGCACCGGGCTGCGTGGCCACAACCTGGAGCAACACGCTGTTCGTCAATGGAAACGGGCCGGTGTAAAGAATCGAATTGGTGGTGGGGGTGGTGCCATTGAGCGTGTAATAGATGGCAGTGCCCGGCGTTGCATCGGACAAGGTTACCGTCACCGAATTGATAAAAGTGCCGCCATTGGGCGAGATGACCGGCGTGGCCAGGAACGTACTGGTGCCGAACACCGACAATTCGTATTGCGCACCGACATACACCTTGCCATTGACCACAGTAGGCACGGTGAACTTGACCGCCGGTCCGGGGTTGTCCCGGGCGAGGTTCTGACTGCTGTTGTACAACTCCTGGGCGAGATTATAAGCATTGTAGGCGCGCAAAACCGCCGGTCCGGCGCTCGCATAGGCGTCCGCCTCAATGACCCAGGCGATGGCGTTGTTCGTGCCATTGGCGGAAATCACCGGAGTGGAACCATGATAACCGAAGGAATCGCCGGATTGGGATACGGGCGTGGCGGTGATGACGGCATTGGTGATGGCGAATGCCTTCATCACGTCATTATCACCCTGATAGAAAATCAGGTGATTAAAGTAAGCAGGCGTACAGAACGCGCTGCCAATCGCGCTGGGCACCTCTTGCACGATCTGACTGTCGTTGGCGGTGTTGTAATGCCCCATGTTGTCGCGATCCACCAGATGAATTATTCCATACTTGCCGGCGCCGACGATCAGGTGTGGGTGGGCCACACTGCCCATTGCATCCGGCAATAGAACCGGTCCACCCGAGCCAAGGTCGGCGTCAGCAGACTGCATATTGGCCTGATTATAGGGAGTAAAATAGTCAGCCACCTTCAGTCCGTTGGTGGTGGCAAGTTTGACAAAGCTGTCGCCATAATCTCCTCCGTTCGTGTTGGCGCTAAAGGAGCCGTTGGCCGTCTCAAAATACAAATTGTTGCTCGCATCAACACATAGCCCGTCCCCCCCCATCCAAAGGGCGCCTTCGGCGGCATTGGCGCCAAATTCGGCCGTGGTGGCGTTGGGGGTGGTGTTGAAAACATAATTGGTCACCAACTGCAGGTTCGTGGCGTTATATCCCAGGACCCAGCCGTGATAGGGGTCGGTATCCGCGTAACTGCCGTAAGCAACGAACAACTTCCCGCCCGCGAGGGTCATCGCGGGCCGCTCATGCTGTTGTTCCGGATTAAATGTCACCACTCCATTCGAACTATCCACGCCTACTCCGGGAACCGAGGCCGCGACCAGCACCGGACTGTAGGACCTTTCATTGCCGGTGGCGATGTCCAAGGCATGAATGCGATGGTAATAGATGTTGGTGCCCTCGTGAGTGAATAAATCCACGTAGAGTGTGCCTGAAGCCGGATCAATCACCGGCGTGCCGGTGATCCCCATTTCGGGGTCCAAATCATGATAGGGCCCATAGCGGTTGCCAAAATCATTGTTGGGCGTCACGGCCGAAATGCCCAGATTGGTACTCCACAGCAGTCCGCCGTTTGTGCCCGCGTTGCTGTCCGCGTCAAACGCATAAACACTGTCGTGCTCGGTGGCCACATAGACGACGTCATGCACCCCCTGGCCGGGAATGGTGACATTGGTCATGACCAGCGGCGCCGCGTAAACCTGGCCATCCACCGTGTAGGAAAACAACTTGCCGAAACTGTTCACATTGACGGTGCCGGGCGTCAGGATGGCTTCATTCGTGTTCGCGCCATCGCGCGTGTTGTCGTAGTGATAAGTCAACATCGCCACCAGCGGCGGATTGGCGGCCAGGGTGGTGAAGGTTTGGGAGGGAACGGCCCAGGCGGTGCCAACATTATTGGAGGCGGAAGCCGTGAAAAAATAGACCGTGTTGGTGGACAGGCCCGAAACCATTGCCGTAAACACCCCGGTTTGCGAACCCAAGGCAACCGCATGTGACCAGCCCGCGGCATTCGTCCCGCCATTGACGGTTCCATAATAAACGGTCACCTGCGGCGAACTTCCCCCGGTAACCAGGACCTGTCCGTTCAACATCGCCTGGGTTGCCAGAACCCCTGTAGCCGGTGTATTCGTCACCACCGACAGCGAGGCCGGGTTGACGGTCAGGGTCAGCGTGGAGCTGTTCGTTGAGAACGTATTGTTGTGCACCACGACGTTGTAGTTGCCCGAAGCCGTGACCGCCACGTTCGTCAATACCAGCGAACTGTTGGTGGCCCCGGTAAGATTCACGTGGTTTGTACGCCATTGATAAAAATAGGGCGTTGCCCCGATAACGGAAACATTGAATGTCACCGTGGTTCCGACATATACCGTGTTGGAAGGCGAGGCCGTCGGCTGGGCGACTGACAGACCGCTGGCCAAGATCAATCCCAAGTCAAAGACCCCATCGTAGGCATGACTGCTGCCGAACGTGATCGTTCCTCCTGCAACCGGCATCAGCCCAATCTCGCCTCCGGGATAAAGATTGCCACCTGCATTCGCCAGTTCCTCCCATCCGGTCACTGCGGCAGAAGCTTTCCCGAATGAATACGCGTAAACGGCATTGGGTGACAACGGCAGGCTGAAGCCGCTCCATTGCAACCAGTCGCCGTCCGCAAAGGTGACATTGTTCGCGCTATAAGTCGCAACCAGCGTCGCAGTGCTGCCAGATACCGAATAGAGATGCAGGAGGTAACTTTGGGGCGTTTCAGTCCCTGAAGTAGTGCCGCCTCCGGTTTTGATGGCGAGGGAATCAAGCAAATAGCCAGACGAGGTGTTGGGCGTTGTAAAAGTTTGGCCAGGCTCTCCGGCGCCATGGTTCGACTGATTGTCATCGTAATAATTCAGGCCGTCAGGCATGTCCACCTCTCCGGAAGTGCTTAACTGGTAAATATCAACCGGCCCTGGAGTCGGGGGAGTCGTGCCCAAATCGGTGAGCGTTGCGGGAGTTTGTGCGCGGGCGATCCCAGCCGCGGCCATGACAACGGCAGCCACGGCCAGCGGCCTCAGAAATTTCAGCACCCGGCCGGTGAATGATCCTGAACCTCCTTCTGGCGAGGGTGGGTAACAACTCCCTTGTATCAAGGCACCTCTTCCGATCATCCAACCAGTTTTCAGGGCTTGCATCGTGTACAAATCAACAACCCAACCTAAAATCCCCTCCCCGTATTTGGACGAGAACTTGTCCGCTGAGTTTGACTAATCTACCAAATTTGGCGGCCAAATCAACTTCAAATTTAGAAGAAATTCAAAGGAAAACGATTAAAATACCTAAAAAATGGCGTTTGCCAAAAAATGCGGTACCATGTGAATTCAAATATGAAGACAAATATCCGGTCAGCCCGGCTGGCCGTGTGGTGTTGCAGCCTGGCTCTATGGGGAGCGGTTCCGGCCCAAGGCCAGCCCGGCGGTGATTATCAAATTTTCGTTTCCAATGAAAAGTCTGGCAATCTGACTGTCATCAACGGCGCCGATTTCAATGTGACGGCGACCATTCCCGTGGGGAAGCGGCCGCGCGGCATTCATGCCAGCCTCGACGGACGGACCCTTTATGTGGCGCTGAGCGGCACGCCGGTCGAAGCGCCGCCGAAACTTGACGCCAACGGCAACCCGATCTTTGAAAAAGGTCATGACGATGATGACGACAATGCCAAAGCCGACAAGACGGCCGACGGTCTGGGCATCGTGGATGTCGCGCAACGTAAATTCCTGCGCAAAATTCCCGTCGGTTCCGATCCGGAACAGTTCTGTTTAAGCCCGGATGGCAGGCGCATTTACATTTCCAATGAAGACGTTGGCGTGGCGACCGTGCTGGACGCGATGACGGGAAAAATCGTGACCTTTATTCCCGTCAGCCGCGAGCCGGAAGGCGCGGGCGTCAGTCCCGGTGGCAAATTTTTCTACATCACCTGCGAGACCGCCGGTGACGTGTTTGCCATTGACTCAAAAACCTTCAAAATCGTCGGGCACATCGTGGTTCACCCGCGTCCGCGCAGCGTGGCGTTTCTGCCGGACGGTTCACGCGCCTTCATCCCGTCGGAATCGGTGGGCGAATTGAATGTGATTGATACCGCCAGCCAAACGCTGCTGAAAGTAATCACGCTGCCACCGCATTCGCGTCCGCAGTGCGTCGTCGTCTCGCCGGACGGAAAGAAGGTTTATGCCAGCACGGGGCGCGCCGGCACCGTGTGCGTGATTGACGCACACTCGTATGCCGTGCTGGACACGATCCCGGTCGGCAAACGCCCGTGGGGCATCGCCATTTCACCAGACGGAAAATATCTTTTTAGCGCCAACGGCCCATCCGATGACGTTTCGGTGGTTGACCTCGCCACCGAGAAGGAAATTGCCCGCGTCAAATCACCCGGCAGTCCGTGGGGTGTGGTCGCCGTGCCAAACGCGAAATAAATATTTCACCAACTGCATGTCACGCCGCCGTAAAATGAGCGGCCATCACCGGGATGAAAAACCTGCGGATCGGTGAAAACCCCCAGCGGATTGGCATCTCCAATTGGATCAACAGAAGCCGCGTACCGTTCATCCGTCAAATTCTTAGCCTCAACAAACACTGAAAGCCTTGATTTTCCCAAGTTCCATGCAAAACCGGTTTTGAACCCCAGCAGCGTGTAGGCGCCGGCATAAAGTGTGTTTTGCTGGTCAACCGGGTAGCTGGACAGATTGCATTGAACACTCGGGCCGGCGTAAAAACCGCAGGGCGCTTCATACATCAAGTCCATTTCATAAAGCTGGATGGGAACCCCACCTATGCGATTGTTGCCATAAACCGGATCGTGGTCGAAATGAAAATCGTTGAGCGTGTAGGTTTGGTTCAAGGTCAGCCGTTGTCCGGTTTCACCTTTTTCCCTTTTGGAATTCCAAACCTCAAGGCCGAGGCTGGCTTCGATGCCTTGATGATACGAGCGGGCGATATTGACGTCGCCGCGGTCATTGCCCTGGGCGTCGTAAAGATCCTGTAATTCGTCTCGCAGCCAGGAATGATAAAGGGATAACTCCCAATCAACCCTGCCAAGCCCGCCGCGCGTGCCGATTTCAAGGGTCCAGGACTTTTGCGGCTGGAGCGGACTGTAGACCAGACTCGCACCCGCGCCATCGTCAAAATTAACCATGTTATCAAAGGAGGGCGGTTGAAAGCTGCGGCTGAAATTGATGAAGGCCTGGCTTTGGTCATTTAACTCGTAAAGCAATCCGACTTTGGGATTGAGGCCGTAGAAATTTTGCGCCTGGGATTGGTCTCCGTCAAAAGTGTTGTTGAAGTAATCATAGAAATGCCGTAACGCATAAACGGCTTGAATGCCGGTCAGCATCGAAAGTTTCTCCGTGAGATAATGCTGGTTCTCCAAATACAGCGGCACATTGACCGAGAGTTCGAGGTCTTTTGCGATCGTGGCGCCCTCGGCGCCGGAAATATTGGCGTAATTGTGGTCCTGTTCCGTTTCAAACGCTGGACTCAACCCCATCGTCAGAATGTTCTGCTGTCCAAAAAGTTCGCTGCGGGTGACGGAATTCAGGTCAATCCCGCCGTCATCCGCATGATAAATCTGGATGCCTTGTTGAAGATTTGTCGCAGAATAATAGCCGTTTTCTTTCAACTCACGGTGCCACCAATAAATTGAGGCATCGAGTTGATGCCCGTCCCGTTCGTAACTGAGTTTGTCGGCGAGCCGGACGTAATACCATTGCTTGCTGTAATCCAGGGGAATGGCGTTCGTGTCGGCCTGCTGCGGATCAGCCTGCATTTGCGATTGCATCACTCCGCCCGGCAACTGGCGATTCTCCTGATCCACCGTCAGATAAAAACGGTCTTCGAGGTGGTCGTTGATTTTGTCGCCCAGGTCGGCGAACACGAGTTCGGTGTTCTCCCGGCTGTGATCACGATAGCCGTCGCGGTAACGTCCCGATGACGAGGCATAATAATCAATCGGCCCGTCAACGCCGGCGGCACTGGCCTCACCGCGCACAAAACCGTAACTGCCGCCTTCCAGCCGGATTTGAAACGGGGCGGCACTGTAACCCGTAAACGGCACAAGATTGATCGCGCCGCCAAGCGTCAGTCCGCCATATTTGAAAGCGTCTGCCCCGCGATAGACTTCAGCGTAATTCAACGTGCTCACGTCAAGGTCCTCAATGATCGCCTCGCCGTCGCCTTGATTGAAACTGACGCCATCCAGCAAAAACTCCACGCCCAGCGGTTCGTCCGCCGAGTCAATGCCCGAACCGCGGATCGAAACCTTGGAAATTTCGACTCCGTTTTCGCTTTGCATGAACAGGCCGGGCACACCCTGCAGCAAATCCTGAAAATTGGACGCGCGCCCCTTGTTCATTTCGTCCGCCGTCTTGACTGTGAAGCCGCCGGGGTTTTCCCTGTCTTGCCCCGCGGATTTTTCGGCAGAAGGAGAAGTGAGTGAATCCGGCATCCGGTGGCCGATGACTGTTATTTCGGGAAGAACGGTTGTCGCGTTGGTGTCTTCCATATTTGCTGGCGGCAGATTGGTGGATTGTGCGTGTGCGGCGGCAACCAGACTCTGCGCCGCAATTAATGCGATGAGTTGACAAATGAATCTGGCGTCCATGTTCAAATTTGGTTTTTGCGAAACGAAATTCGTCCACTGATGGGAAAATTTCCTGCGCGTGATACTTTTGGCGAAGCCTGGCTGAACCCCTTCTTCGCGCAAGACCGTCGGGCCGGTCAAATAATGTTCGCCTTGAATGGTTCGCCCGGTTTCAACGACTGCGCGAAGGCGGCCAGCAGCTCGGGGATGCGTTCCAGATCCTTCAGACTGACCATTTCCACCGGCGAATGCATGTAACGGCACGGCAGGCCGATCAGCGCGCTGGCAATGCCGCCGCGCGTCCAGAAAACCGCGCTGGCATCCGTGCCGCTCGACGTCGAGACCGCCTCATGTTGCAATGGAATTTTCCCCGCCTTTGCCACCCGCTCAATGCGCGCGACCACCTCCGCTTGGTTGCAACCGCCATGGGTGATCGCCGGACCGCGGCCCATTTTCACATCGCCATGCTGTGATTTGCTGACGGTGGGGCAATCGGTCGCGTGCGTCACATCCACGATCAGGGCGACCTCCGGTTTGAGCGCATAGGCGATCTGCCGCACGCCCAACAGCCCCACTTCCTCCTGGACGTTGGAGACGGCGCAAATTTCCGCGTGCAATTTTTTGCCTGATTCCTTGAGCAACCGCAACGCCTCGGCCACGGCAAAGGTGCCCACGCGATTGTCGAGCGCGCGCGCCACGACCCGTTCATTTCGCAGCAGGGCGAAGTCGCTGTCCAGCGTGATGGGGTCACCGATCTGGATGAGTTTTTCGGCCTCTTTCCGGCTGGCCACGCCGATGTCCAAAAACAATTCGTGAATTTTCGGCGGTTTGGGTTCCTTGTCATTCTCCCGGGTCAAATGGGGCGCAATGTTGGCCACCACACCCTTGACCCCGCCCTGGCGCGAGTGGATTACCACGCGTTGCGCCCGGGTAATGGCCGCATCCACACCGCCCATTCTACGCACATAGACAAACCCGGCATCGTCAATGTAATTTACCGTCATGGCGATTTCATCCGCGTGGGCGGCGAGCATCAAGCGCGGGGAATGGCCCTTGTTCAAGACCGCGACGCAGTTTCCGTAGGTGTCGGAAAAAGTCTCGTCGGCAAAGGATTTGGCGTAATCGAGCCAGACCCGCTGGCCGCGGGTTTCGAATCCGGTCGGGCTTGGGGTGTTGACCAGGGTTCGCAGAAAATCCAGTGATTGCGCACGCATGAACTCAGGCTAACAACAACGATCGGTGGTCGAAACTCAAAACTTTCCTTGAATAATGGCGTTCGCCTGATATAATAGGTGGGATAATCAAATCAAATATATGACTTGGATCAAACCTGAGTTTGAAGAGATCAGTCTGAGCATGGAAGTCACAGCCTACGTAAACGCCGGCAAATAAGGCCTGAAGCCGCCGAAAGAAGCCGCGGCGCAGGTTGACAAGCCGGAGTTCTTCAGCAGCCGTGCAAATTCGTGTCCTTGGTTCCGCGGCGGGTGGCGGGGTTCCTCAATGGAACTGTAACTGCCGCAATTGCAGGGCTGCGCGCAAGCAGGCCGGATTCAAAAGCCGGCAAACCCAGTCTTCGGCCGCGGTATCCGCTGATGGTAAAAGGTGGTTGTTGCTCAACGCCTCGCCGGATCTGACTTCTCAGTTCGCCTCCTTTCCCTCGCTTTCGCCACCAGGCAAAAAAATACGCGGCAGCCCCGTCCAGGCCGTGATTTTGACGGACGGTGAAATGGATCATGTCGCCGGGCTTTTCTCGTTGCGCGAACAAAAATCCCTGCGGCTCGCCTGCACCCGCGCCGTCAAAAATCTTCTGACCGAACAGTTTCCACTGCTGCCAACTTTGCATGGATATTGTCGGATTCAGCATTCTGCTTTTCCCGCCCGGATTGCCGGCATCCGCATTACGGCGCTGGAATTGGAAACCGAAAAGGCGCCGCCTTATGCCCGGCGCCCTGGGCAACGCGGCGATGTCGTCGGCCTCCGGCTTCACGCGGACGGGAAGAGCCTGGTTTATCTTCCGGGGCTGCCGGTCGTCGACCGGTCGGTGAATGAATTGGTTGCGGGCTGCGACTGCCTGCTGGTGGACGGCACCTTTTGGTCGGAGAGTGAAATGATTTCGCTCGGCCTTTCCAACCGCACGGCGCGGAACATGGGGCATGTGCCGATCGTCGGCGAAGGCGGCAGCTTGGAATGGTTGCGGACCCTGGAGGTTCCGCGTAAAATTTACACTCATATCAACAACACCAATCCCATTTTGCAAAAAAACTCGCGCGCACGGCGGGCGGTCCGGCAGGCTGGCGTGGAAATTTCCCATGACGGAATGGAGATTCGCCTATGAAACATTCCCGGCGCCGCGCCGGTGATGCCCCCTGGCCGGCGGATGAATTTGTCGCCCGTCTTCGCCGCGTGGGCAGGACCTATCACGATCGGCATCCGTTCCATGTTTTGATGAATCAGGGAAAACTCAACCGCCAGCAGCTTCAAGGCTGGGTGGCCAACCGTTTTTATTATCAGACCCAGATTCCCGTCAAGGATGCGGCGATTCTTTCAAATTGTCCCGAGCGCGACGTCCGGCGCGCCTGGATTCAGCGCATCCTGGATCACGACGGCACGGACGCTGACCTGGGCGGCATCGAAAAATGGCTCCGGCTGGGCGGGGCGGTGGGTCTGAAACACCAGGAACTGCTTGCCCAATCGCGTCTGCTGCCGGGCGTCCGCTATGCCGTGGATGCCTATGTCACGTTTTGCCGCACCCAGCCGTGGATCATCGCAATGGCTTCGTCACTGACGGAATTATTCGCGCCGGCATTGATGTCCAAACGCATCGCCGCGTTTGAGCGGCACTATCCGTGGGTGAAGGAGGAGGGGCTGCGTTATTTTCGCGGCCGGCTGACGCAAGCGCCGCGCGATGCGGACTTCGCCCTGCGCCTGGTCGTCGAACGCTGTCAAGGCCGCACCTTGCAGGAATCGGCCGTGGCAGCGTTGAAATTCAAATGCGAACTGCTTTGGGCCATGCTTGATGCCATGCACCTTGAGTATGTTCTGAACCGCAACATCAAATGATTCCACTCGCCGACACCGCCCGGCCGCGCCTCGCCGGCAAGGCGCGTTTGAAATGGGACGCCGTGCGCGAAAAACATCTCCTGCTTTATCCTGAAGGCGTGCTGGTGCTCAACCAGACCGCGCACGACGTCCTCGCGCTCTGCGACGGGCAGCGCGCCGTGGCGGACATTGTCCATGCCCTCGCCACACAACACGCGAGCGTCGCGGAAGCGATTGACGCCGACGTGAAGGAGATTTTACAAAGGTTGGTGGAGAAAAGTTTTGTGACCTTCATCGAGTGATGACATGGAAACGCCGCGTCCCTTCTCCCTGCTTTGCGAACTGACGTATCGTTGCCCATTGCAATGTCCGTATTGCAGCAACCCGCTCGATTTTGCCCGTCACACGGATGAATTGAGAACCGGGGAGTGGCAGCGGGTGCTGACAGAAGCGGCGGCACTGGGCGTCGTGCAGGCGCATTTTTCCGGCGGCGAACCGCTGCTGCGCGCGGATGCGCCGCAAATCATCCGGCACGCGCGCGGGTTGGGGCTTTACACCAACCTGAGTACGGGCGGCACCTTGTTGACGGAAGAGCTGGCCGGGGAATTGCGCGAGGCGGGTCTGGACAGCCTGCAGGTCAGTCTGCAGGACGCGGACGCGGAAAATTCCGACCGCATGGCTGGAGGTGCGCCTTCGTTTGAAAAGAAAATCAGCGCGGCGCGGTTGGTCAAAAAGACCGGGTTTTCCCTGACCTTGAACGTGGTTTTGCAACGCCGGAACCTGGGACGCATCGAAGCCATCATTGCGCTGGCGGAAGAACTCGGCGCGGAACGGCTGGAACTGGCCAAC
Source organism: uncultured Verrucomicrobiae bacterium (assembly GCA_963780535.1). Taxonomy (GTDB): domain Bacteria; phylum Verrucomicrobiota; class Verrucomicrobiia; order Limisphaerales; family UBA11358; genus UBA11358. The sequence continues at coordinate 7,826 of CAWACS010000011.1, read as the reverse complement.
ACACAATTCAATGGCTGGGCCCTGAAAAATCGCGCGGCGTTGCTGCCGTCGCGCGCACAGGTGGAGTTCGCGGCGGAGGCGGCCCGCCAGGCGCGAGAGCGGCTCAAGGGGCGCATGGAGATCCTTTATGTGCTGCCGGATTATTTCGAGCCGTTTCCGAAGCCCTGCCTGCATGGCTGGGGACGCGTATTCCTGACTGTGGCCGCGGACGGCACGGTGTTGCCGTGCCAGACGGCGCGCGAGATCCGGGGATTGAAATTCGACAATGCGCGCGAGCGTTCCCTGGAGACAATCTGGTTTGAATCGGAGACGTTCGGCAAATTCCGCGGGACCGGCTGGCTGCCGGAGCCGTGCCGAAGCTGCCCGCGCAAGGAAACGGATTTTGGCGGCTGCCGTTGCCAGGCATTCTTGCTGGCCGGGGATGCCGCCGTCACCGATCCGGCTTGTTCGCTTGCGCCCAAACACCATTTAATTGCGGAAGCCCTGGCGGAATCCGAAGCCGTCACCAGGGGGAAACTGATTTATCGGAACGCCCATTCATCGTTCCAGGTTTCCTGAAGGGACGTTGTCAGCGCCGTGAAAGGATCACCCGCCGACGAGAAAGATTTCCTGGGTCGTGATGCTTTCGGTAAAGCCTGGCTTAAACGCCTTCGCGCGCAGAATCGTCGGGCCGGTCAATCGAACCGGTTTTTCGTAAAGCAGATCAGAAGTGGTCGGCACCGTTCCGTCCAATGTGTAGCGGATGGTCGCGTCCGGTTCGCTTTTCAAGGTCACTGCTACCGGCTGGTCATACCGGCCACCGCGGGGGACGATGCCGGGCGGCGGCAGGACCGGCGGACCCGGCAGGCTCTCAATCCACTGCCGCAACAATTTCATCCCCGGTTCGTCAACGGTATTGCGCGCGAGCGGCGGCATCTTGAACGGCTCGGTCGTGTCCGCCCGCATGTACAGGAGGGAGCGCCAGATGTCGTTTGGCGCGATGATGCGCGCGTTTTCAATCCGTTCGTCAATCAGCACCGGACCGTTAATCAAATGTTGCCTCGCCAGCGGTGTGTCGTAGCGCGCGTCGAAATAAGCGACCGTGCCCCGCGGGCGATGGCATTGCGCGCAATTCGCGTCGAGATACGAACGCGCGCGGTCCTCCAGGCTCCGCGTGGGGTCGTCCAGGCGCGCCAGTTGGGGAAGTTTTTCCAAATCGGACCCGTCCAGATTGGTGTCGAACAACCCGAGGCGATTCCACACACGCAATTCGTTGTCAGCGACCCCGGACGGATAGGAGAAATCCCGGTTCAACTGGCGGGTTTTTACCCCGAGCACATAACCCGCGTTGGCCGTATGACAGGTGAGGCAATCCTGCCGGCTTGGATAATACCATGGTTGTGTCCGCACGCCGGTGGCGGTCTGGATGGGGATGGCTTCAGTCAAATTTGAGGCCAGCAATTCCGCATCGCGATTGTCCGCACGCCATTTGTATACCGCGCCATAAACCCCGCCGTTCGCAGCACACACCAGCAACCGTGTCTCGAGGCGTCGCAGCGAATTCGGGTTCAATGCATTGGTCGCCAGTTCGAAGGTTTTTATAAAAACCGTGCCGGGCGGGAAAACCCATTCGCCGGTTGTCCTGAATTTTATTTTTTGATCGTCCGGCACGGAAATCCAGCGCGTTTTCGCCGCGCCATCCGACCAGAAGGGCACGATGATGTCGTAGGCCGTCAGTCCGTCGGCGGGCGTGAGGCGGGCCGTGTCCTTGAACGCGCCGGTCTGGGACAGCAATCGGGGAAGTCCGCCGCCGGGTTGCGCCGGCATGAGCAGATACGCCTTCGCGTGGGGACGCGGGTCCAGCCGGTCGGCGGGGGAAAGCTCGGCGGCAAGGGTAACAAACCATGGGGAGCCCCACATCACCAATCCCGCCGCCAGGGCGTTTCGCCAATTAAAAATTGAAGATCGAAATCCAGGCGTCATTTAACATCCGCGGCCGGCACTGGCATGGGGTTTTCGGTCCGCAGCTTTAAATCAACCGCTTTTTCAATAATGGCGGTGAATTTGCGGACCGTTCTTTGGACGTTCCCGACGGACGTGTAGGTATATTGGCCGGTGGGATAACCTTCGAGGATCACATAATCATACGTCTTGGGCTTGAGCCGGCGGGATTTGGGAACATCCGTGAGGAACACCAGGCCGACACAAACGGAACCCGGCTCCCTGCCTTCGACCAGACCGGTCGCGCGGCTGGCGGTGACCGTGCCGGGCACGAGCCAAGAGCGGGTGATGGGCGCGCGCAAAAGGTTCGTGTAACCGCTGTCCACCACCAGCCCCTCGGGAAGCACCTGCAAAATCTTGCCGCAAATCGAGCGACGCCCTTGAATGCAGTCGGCGCGGACCCGTTGGATACGGTCCGCCACCGACGGGGCCGGGTTGGTCGGCGACAGGGAGGAGGACGGCGCTGCCGGTGAAATTTGATTCGTCCCATCGGTCGCGCGGACCAAATTGGTCTGCGCCGACACAGCCAGGGTCGCGAACATAAACAGGATGGTGACTCGGGCGTTCATGGATAATTCGATAATTTGGCCACGTTCGGAAGATAGCTCTTTCGAGATGGATTGACTACAAAAACCAACGGGTGCGGGAGGGATCGAATGTCAGTGCGTCCGGAACCTCGAAAAGAGGGATTAGGGCAATTTAATGAATCTCGCAGCCGTCCCGCTTTGCGGGATCAGTTCGCGCCATTTTATTCTCTGCGGTTCGATTTGCGCCGACTTATGCCGGGGGCTACACCATTTTTGAAAAAGCTCTAATGAAAAGGATGCCGAAATTCAGGGCCTGAATGGCAAAAACGAATTATTGGAAAAGCGATTGGATAATCTGGAGCATGTGATAAAATCAATCACTATAAAGAATTGAGTCGTTATGAAAAAACTCATTCTCATCCATCTTCTGGCCTCCGGCTTCTGTCTTCCGGCATTAGCACAGCAGTACTCGATTGACTGGTATAAAGTTGCCGGCGGCGGCGGCACGAGCTCCGGCGGTACCTATCAAGTCAAAGGCACCATCGGCCAGCACGATGCCGGCGGGCCGATGACCGGCGGCAATTACTCGCTCACCGGCGGATTCTGGGCACTGATCTCGGTTGTTCAAACACCGGGCGCACCGACCCTGTACATCAGCCGTTCGGGCAGCACGGTGACGGTGTTTTGGCAGAACGTGTCCGGTTGGAGCTTGCAGCAGAACACTAATCTGGCCACGCCTACCGGCTGGTCCGTCAACAGCAGTTGGGCGACAATCGGCGCCACGAATTCCCTGATCCTCACCTCGCCCACAGGGAACCTGTTCTTCCGGCTAAGCAATCCATGATCGGACCGCGTGGTTAGTGGGAATAATCAGGCGCCACACCCATCGAAGCGCCGTTGTGACAGTCAAATTCAAATGAGCCGCTGTTGGTTGCTGCCAGCAGGTTTTAATCCCAGTTTTTTGTAACCGGACTCCGTCGCCACCCGGCCCTGGGGCGTGCGGTTCAAGTAGCCTTCCATGATGAGATACGGCTCGTAAACCTCTTCAATCGTGTCCGGCTCCTCGCCCACGGCCACGGCGAGCGAGTTTACACCCACCGGCCCGCCGCCGAACTTCACGATGATGGCTTCGAGGATCCGCTTGTCCATTTCGTCCAGGCCGCTCTGGTCAATTTCCAGCATCGCCAGCGCCTTGTCCGCAACGTCGGCGGTGATGCGGCCGTCGTGCCGGACCTCCGCGTAATCGCGGACACGCCGGAGCAGGTTGTTCGCAATGCGCGGCGTGCCGCGGCTGCGCCGGGCGATTTCATGCGCGCCGGCCGGCTCAATTTCCACCTTCAACAGGCGCGCCGACCGGACGATGATTTTGTCCAAGTCCTCGGCGACGTAATAATCCAGCCGTTCGCGCACGGCGAAGCGTGTGAGCAGGGGCGCGGTGAGCAGGCCGCTGCGCGTGGTCGCGCCGATGAGCGTGAACCTCGGCAGATTCAACCGCACGCTGCGCGCATTCGGCCCCTGGTCAATAATGATGTCCAGTTTGAAATCCTCCATCGCCGGATACAGGTACTCCTCGATGGTTTTTTGCAGGCGATGAATTTCATCAATGAACAGGACGTCGCCTTCCTCGAGGTTCGTCAGCAACCCGGCCAGATCGCCCGCCTTTTCGATGGTCGGGCCGCTGGTGCTTTTCAAATTTGCGCCCATGGCCCGGGCCAGGATGTTGGCCAGCGTGGTTTTGCCGAGGCCGGGCGGGCCGTTCAGCAGAATGTGATCCAGCGGTTCCTTGCGTTTCTTCGCGGCGGCCACGGCGATTTCCAGCCGTTCCTTCACCTTGGGCTGGCCGGTGAACTCGGAAAAGAGCGACGGGCGCAGCGTCATCTCCAACGCCACGTCGGGCTGGTTCAAAGTGGAAATCGGCCGGTCAGACATTGGGTTGAGCATGGAAAATGCGCCGCCCGGCGGCAAGCGCGAAGCAACCGGGTTCCGACATTTAAAATCACGGCGTCGGGCCTAATTGAAGTTCACCTTGGGGATTCAGCGCACCGTCGGCCTCAATTTTTCCCCGGGGATCAAGCAGGACCACGTGCAGGCTTTGAAAAACATCCTTGCCGGCGTATGGCCCTTCGCTCTTCCAACTCAACCGGCCGGTATTGTCCTGCCAGGTAAACGTGGTGCGGCGAACCTGTCCTTTCAGATAATCCGTGGTTTCGCCGTCATCTTCAACCAGGGTGAAAGTTGCGTCCCCGCCGGGATAAATTTGCAGTTCCAGCGGGCCGCCGGGAAGCTGACGGGTGTGTTGGATGACCGGGCCCAGCGGCAGCAGGGAGCCGGCCCGGACATAAACCGGAATTTCATCAAGCGCGGCGGTGACTTCCAGCGTGCGTTTTCCTTTCAAGGGCAGATTGGAACCAAAGGCATACCAGCGGCCGGCCGGAAGATAGACCGAACGTTTGCCGCCGGGCTGAAGAATCGGCGCGACCATGAGCGACCCGCCCATCATCCATTGATCGGACCGATTGGCGGTTTGGGGGTCATCCGGAAATTCCATGAGCAACGGCCGCATCAAAGGCACACCCGTTTGAAAGGTTTCATGCGCCAGGCTGTAATAGAACGGTATCAGACGGTAACGAAATTCAATGGCCTGGCGAATGGCCGCCAAAGCGTCGGGGCCATAAAGCCAGGGAAAACGCGGTGTCGCGAAAATTTCCGAATGGGAGCGCATGATCGGGAAAAGGGCCCCGGCCTCCATCCAGCGGGACAACAGTTCCGGTGAAGGATTTCCGCTAAAACCGCCAATATCGCAGGTTTCATAGGGCATCCCGGCCAGACTCCAGTTCAGCAAACTCGTGGGCGTGCCGGCCAACGCCTGCCAGGAACTATGAATGTCACCGGTCCAGGCCGCGGCCCCGAACCGCTGCAGCCCGGGGGAAAAGGCGCGGTTGAGCGTCCACAAACGTTGACCGGGCTGGTATCGCGCCAAGGCGCCGGCCTCCGCCAGGTTCCAATAATAATACGTGGTGTAGGTCGACTCGCCCTCATCATTCCACCAGCCGTCAATCCCGGTCTGGAGCAGGCCGGCGGATTGCCCGATGTACCACTCGCGAAAATCGGGATTGCCAAAATTGACATCGCGGTAATGGAACTGTTCGTCATTCTCAATCTGCAGATTCCAGCCTTTCGCCCGGATCATGGCCAGGGTATCGCGATTGCCCATTCGCGGTTTGCGGATGCCGACAAAATGCACTCCCTGACTTTTGTATGACGATATCTGGGCGGCCGGATCGGGAAACAGATTGGTGTTCCAGCCGAAATCCGTATATCCGGCTTCACCGTCCGATGGCAATTCATAGTCGGGATTGGTCGTGTACCATTCGAAGTCGTAGATGAACGCGTCCACGGGAATTTTCAAATCCCGGAATTGCTGAAGCGTGTCTTCAATGTAAGCCCGGTCCTTCCAACCCCACCGGCTTTGGAGATAGCCAAATGTCCAACGCGGCGGGACCGGGGCAAACCCGGTCAAACGGGCACCCGCTTCGGCGGCGTCCTTTAACGAAGCGGCCGGCATGAGATAAAGTTCAGCCTCCGGGCCCGGAAAAGTCCAGGTGAGGTATTCTCCATTGGTCGCCACCCGCCAGCGGGCGGGCTGGTTGTCATTGGCGGTCACGGCCAGAACCGCATAACCGGCCGCCGCCCAATAATAAGGAATGACCGCCCGGCCGTTGGAAAGCCCGGTCGTGGTATTGGATTGTTGCAACGCGCCAACCCCGTTGCCACACCCGTAAACGCTGATTGGTTTATGCCGGTCCCAACCGAGCATGATCATGACGTTGGTATTTCCAGCGGAAGGTTCCTGATTCAAGCCACCCAGCTCATGCCGGGGAATCAACACTTCACCGGCAGCGTTCAGCAACGTCCATTCACCGGTTCGGGGGCTGATCAATAACTCGCCGGTTTTTGTCCGGACACCGACCATCCCGCGTTCTTCGACCATTTGCCAGGCCACCGAATCGGCAGCATGGGTATCGGCCAGAAAAAGTGGTCGGGAGGAAACGGGGGTTTTCATCATACGCCATGCTCAAACGCAAAGCGTCCGGTGTGGCCGCCGCCAGCTCCACCCGCGCCCGGCCAAACTTAATCCGCAGGCCGTCCCGGGTCTTTTCGACATTTTTCTGCGCCTGGACGGGATTGAGATCGAGCGAGGAGACCAGTCCCAACAGCAGAAGGCACACGGATGGCGAAAAACAACCAACCACAGGTTTAAGCACTTTCATGATGGAATCCTTGCGCAACAAATTTTAACCGCCGGCGCTGATACCGGAAATTCCAGCCTGCCTGCGGTAGGATCCAGGCGAAAATCGGCCGGTCAGACGTTGGGTTGAGCATGGAAAATGCACCGCCCGGTGGCAAGTGCGATCCCATCGCCAACTTAAAAAAGCGGGTTGGACTATACACTTTTTGTTAAATTTATGGCAAAAAATGCTGGATAGTCAGAGTTGACTGCGGCAACCTGCCGGGCCTTATGGGAAGTTACAAATTACCCTTCTGCATCGCCATTCTGCTGGCGGCGATGTCTGGCGCGACCAACGCCTGGGCCGGGGACGCGGACATCAATCTGCCGTCGTTGCAGGATGTGTCGTTTCATGGCGGCGCATTGAGTGGTCATGCCATTCTGTTCTTCGGCCTGGCGGTCTGCGTGATGGGCGCGTTGTTCGGACTTTTCCAGTACCGACAGACGCGCGCGCTGCCGGTGCACCCCTCGATGGGCAACGTTTCCCACATCATCTGGGAAACGTGCAAGACTTACCTGCTGCAACAGGGAAAATTCCTGGTGGCGCTCTGGATTTTGATCGCGCTGTGCATGCTTTATTACTTTATCGGGTTGCAGGGCAAATCCGTCGGCGATGTGCTCATCATTCTGGCGTGCTCGGTGGTCGGCATTCTCGGCAGCTACAGTGTGGCGTGGTTCGGCATCCGCATCAACACCACCGCCAACAGCCGCGCCGCCTTTGCCGCGCTCAAAGGCAACGGACTCAAGACACTTTCCATCCCGCTGCAATCCGGCATGAGCATCGGCCTGCTGCTCGTCTGCGTCGAATTGTTCTGCATGATCGGCATCCTGGTGTTCCTGCCGCGGGAACTGGCCGGCCCGTGTTTCATCGGCTTTGCCATCGGCGAATCCCTCGGCGCGGCGGCGCTGCGCATTGGCGGCGGCATCTTCACCAAAATCGCCGACATCGGCGCGGACCTGATGAAAATCGTCTTCAACCTGCCGGAAGATGACCCGAAAAATCCCGGCGTCATCGCGGATTGCACCGGCGA
>CAWACS010000010.1:0-73824 GCA_963780535.1 uncultured Verrucomicrobiae bacterium | reverse complement strand
GGGGAACCCAGTTTTGCCGCCAGCTCACTGACCTGCTTTTCCAGTTCGCGCAGGCGATGAATCATCTCCGGCAACTGCTGCGCCGCGATCATTTGCCGCTTCGCCTGTTTGTCGGGCATTGCCGGGATGCCCAGGACCCTCCCGCCATCCGGGATGTCCCGCATGACCCCTGATTTCGCCCCCACAATGGCCTGCTGGCCGAGTTTCAAGTGCCCCGCGATGCCGGATTGCGATGCGATGATGACGTAATCGCCCAGGTGCGTGCTGCCGGCGAACCCGACCTGGCCCATGACCAGGCAATGACGGCCCATGACCACGTTGTGCGCCACGTGCACGAGATTGTCGATCTTCGTTCCCGCGCCGATCACGGTGGCACCCAGGGCGGCGCGGTCAATCGCCACGTTGGCGCCAATCTCGACATCATCGTGAATGATGACGTGGCCGACCTGCAACACCTTGCGATGCCGGCCTTCGTCCAAAACATAACCGTAGCCGTCGGAGCCGATCACCGTCCCGGCGTGAATCACCACGCGATGGCCAATGACCGTTTTTGCGTAAATCACCACGTTGGGAAACAGGCAGACGTCTTCGCCCAGGCGGGAATCGCGCCCGATGTGATTGCCGCCCAGCAGAACGGAGCGCGGGCCAATCTGCACGCGGGCGCCGATGACGCAGTGGGGCCCGATATGCGCCGTCGCATCCACCTGGGCCGACGGGTCGATGTTTGCGCTGGGATGAAGGCCTTGCGGGTACGGGTCCGGCGGGAAAAAAACGGGCAGCAACCTGGCCATCGCGACCCGCGCGTTCGTCACCCGGATCAGGACCTTCCTGGTGGATCTGAATCCGTCCGGGACCAGGATGGCCGCCGCGGCGCTTTGTTCCGCCGCCGCGAAATGTTCCTGAGTGTCGGCGAAGGTGAGGTCGCCGGCCCGGGCGCTGTCCGCCGCGGCAAATCCGGTCAGACGCGTGGATCCGTCGCCGAGAACTTCACCTCGGACGCGTTCGGCGATTTGGGTGGCTGTCAGGGATGTCATAGGGACTTGGTTCTGTGCCGTCAACTGTTGGTAAAAAATCTCCGGCGCATCGTCTGGTGCCGACCATCAATGGTTATCCGGTCCTCATGGGTGTTTCCGGTTCGCAGAGTTTTGACGCACAACCGTGCTTTTGTCGATGACAACTTGCAATCTCCGGCGTGTTAATCATCCCGGATTTACGGCGAACTCAGCCGGAAAAACCGGCTCTCGTTATCGGGCGGCAAGGCGACTTCAAGGTTGCCATTCTGACCGGTGACGGTGTTGGTGACCGGCAACCAGTTCGTCGGCGCAAGGTTTGTGGTGCTGTACAGATTGAATCCGCTGGCGGGCCCGGGCCAGGCGATGGTCAACATCGGGTTGTTCGTGGCCGGGCTGATCGCGAGCGACGGTACGCTGTCGAGAATGACCGGCGCGTAATTGACGGTCAGGTTGGTGGTCCCGGAAAGACGGGTGACATTGTTCGAGAGATCGCGCAGCTGATACACATTCCAGCCGGCGGAAATTGTGTAATTCGTAGTCACGTCGGGATTCCAGAGCACATGGGCGTTTGTGAAGCCGAGCCGTTGCAGTGTGGCGACCCAGGTGCCGTTTGAGTCGATCGTCAGACCCGCCATCTGCGCGCCGACGAGCCAGTTCACCGTATTGCTGTAGGCGATGCCGCCGGCGTCGGGTGTTTCACTGGGCGGATTGATGCACAACGGGACATATCCAGCCGAACCGCCCTTGTCATAATTGTACCAGTTCCAGTTCTGCACATTTTGGGTCCACCAGAACAGATAGGCACGTGCAACAATGCCGGCGTTGGCCTGCGGGTTGGAGTTGGTGAGGGCCGCGCCTTCGGTGCACCAGATCGGCAATGAACTCCACTCCGGATAATGCGAAAGCGTGTCACGCAGGCCGACGACCTCGCCAAGGCTGCTTTCGGGACGTGACTCGGTGTAATCATGAAACGTCACGATGTCCGGCGGCGGCCCGCCCGCCTGGATGTATTCTTCCAGCCAGCCCAGGCCGCCCAGCGTGATGTTCGGCCCAAGAATCTTGATCGTCGGATCAACGTTGGTCAGGACCGTGCGGGCAATTTGCGCCATCGTCACCATGTTGGAAATCGCGCCGGTGTAATAAGACGGGGAATCACTCTCGTTCCACACCTCGTAATACTGGATGAAACCCTTGTAACGCAGCGCCACGCTCGACACGTAGTTGCTCCAATAGTTCATGTCACTCGGTTCGGAGGAGGCGCCCGGACCGTTTTTGGCGGTGGGGGTGTTGGTGGTCAACGCCGCCCAGGCCGGCGTCTGGCCGAGGGTGTAAATGATTTTGATCGCCGGGTTGTTGGTCCAGACGACGTTGGTGCAGGCGTCGAATTTGGTCCAGACAAAGAAGTTGGTGTTGGTTTCAACCTGGTTCCAATGAATGCCGATGTCCCAAAAGCGCACCAGGCCCTGTTGCAGCGGCGGCCAGTTGTCTGGCGCGGTAAACGCGCTGATGTGCATGCCAAATAATGTCGCCGGCACGGCGGACGTTGCGTTCATCAGCGGCGCGTGAAGATAATTCGAAGTCACATCGGCCAGGAAGGCGTCGTCAACCCAGAAGGTGCCGTTGGTCAGGAAATTGACGTTGAACTGCGCGTAGCTGCCGTTCTGCCAGCCGCCGTTGATCAGGACCTGCTGCCAGTTGGTGTCCACCGTCACGATGTGGCTGGCGGCGGATTGAAAACCGTTATGCTCCACGTTTGAGCCGCGCAGCTCGAATTGCACCGGCGAAGGGACGGCGGCGCGCAGCCAGACGCCAGCGCTATAAACGCTTCCCGACTGGAATGTGAACGGCTGGTAAAACAACGCCGCGTTGGACACCGTCAGGCCGTTCACCGTCGCCCGCTGGCAACTCGTGCCGGAATACGGATTGTTCGTCTCCTGCGCAAATAAAATGGACGCGCCGCCGAAAGCCAGTTGAGTCCAGTTGGACGCGATGCCGGACGGGGTGAAATACTCGAAATCGGCATTCGTCAGGGACTGCGCCCGCGCACTGTCGCCGGTCGCAACCAGCTTCAGGAGGGCAGCCGTCAGGATGAACCACCTTGTCATGACATTGCTCGGTTGGTTGGACGAAGCCGTTCCGCAAGAGGTTACAATTTAGTGCAAACCCCGCAGGGACGGCAGTTTCTGAAGGCCATCACCGGCTTAACCCGCCGAAGCCGCGCGAATCGCCTCCAACTCTTCCCACCGGGCGTAAAGCCGGGCGAGGTTGTCCTTCGCGGCGGCTAGATCGGCGTTGAGCTGGCTGGTTTGGGTCGCGTGGGTGCGGTGAAAATCCGGCGAGGCAAACAGACCTTCGATGCGGGCAATTTCCGCGTCCACCGCGTGGATTTGAGCTTCCATGCCTTCCACCTCGCGCATTTCCTTGAATGACAGTTTGCGGGGTCTCGCCGGTTTCACCGTCTTTGTAGTCGCATCTCGCAAGAGTGCGGAAGTCTTGTTGGTCGAGAGAATAGCCGCGCGCTCATCCCGCCGTTGCGGGACGGCTACGGCCTGCCGTTGCTTTTTCTCCAGGTAATAATCGTAGTCGCCGACGTTGTGATGGATTTTGCCGTCACCTTCAAACGCCAGGACGTCCGTGCAGACGCGGTTCAGAAAATAGCGGTCGTGGCTCACGACCAGGACGGTGCCGGGAAACGCAATCAACGCCTCCTCCAGCACGCGCAAGGTCGGCAGATCCAGGTCGTTCGTCGGTTCGTCGAGGATGAGGAAGTTGCCGCCATTTTTCAGGATGCGCGCCAGCAACAGCCGGCTGCGTTCGCCGCCGCTCAGGTATTTCACCTGCGTCGTGATGCGGTCGTCGGCAAACAGAAACCGCTTGAGATAGGCCCGCAACGACAGCTTGCCGTCGCCGAAGATGACAAATTCCGTGCCGTCACTGACTTCCTCCAGTGCCGTGCGTTCCTCGCGCAGTTGAATCCGGCCCTGGTCCACGTAGTTGAACTTCGTGAGCTGGCCGGTCTTCACCGTGCCTTCAGTGGGCGCCAGTTGGCCGATGATGATTTTGAGCAGCGTGGTTTTGCCAAGGCCGTTCCGCCCAGCCACGCCGATACGCTGGCCGTTCTCGAACGTGAAATTGAACCCGCGAAACAGGGTGCGCCCGCCCAGGTCCATGCCGAGATGGCTCAACTCGACCACGCGATTGCCCAGTTGCGGCGGCGGTGGAATGCACAACTCCACGTCCTCCTCGATCACCGGTCCGTCCTGCGCGGTGGTTTCATAATAACGCTCGAAGCGGTTCTTCTGTTTGCTGCGTTGGGCACGCGGACCCTGCCGCACCCAGGCCAGTTCCTTTTTCAGGAACATCTGGCGTTTGTGCTCGATGGTGGCGTCGGCGGCCTGGCGTTCGGCCTTGTCCAGCAGGTAATCGGTGTAGTTGCCGGCGTGCGAGAAAAACCGGCCGTCGGACAACTCGACCATGCGCTTCGCCACGCGATCGAGGAAATAGCGGTCGTGCGTGACGACCAGGAACGAACCATGAAACTCATCCAGAAATTCCGCGACCCATTCGATGGATTCCGGGTCCAGATGGTTGGTCGGTTCGTCGAGTATCAACAGGTCGGGGTCCGAGGCCAGGACACGGCACATGGCCACGCGCCGTTTCTCGCCGCCGGAAAGCGTATCGATGCACCGGTCACCGGCGGGACAGTTCAGGTGTGACATCGCGGTCTCGATGCGCCGGTCCAGCGTCCAGCCTTCCAGGGCGGCGATGCGATGCTCCAATTCCTCGTGGCGTTTCGAGTCGTGCGGCAGTGATTCAAATTCCGCAATCAAATCGAGCACCGGCTTCGCGCCGTCGCGGATGTTCTCGAGAACATTTTTTGCCGGATCGAGCATGAAATCCTGCGGCAGGTAGCTGACGACGAGTTCGCGCCGCCGGGTGACGTCGCCGCTGTCGGGCGACTGGAGTCCGGCGAGGATGCGGAGGAACGTCGTCTTGCCGCAGCCATTGCGTCCAACCAGCCCGATGCGGTCGCCTTCGTCAATGGCCAGCGTCGCCTGGTCAAGCACCGTGCGGTCGCCGTAACGCACGGTCAGTTCAGTGGCGGTGAGGATGGTGGACATTTTTCTTAACCACGGATGGACACGGATAAACACGGATAGAAACACATCCTCCACAGATAGGGCGCGTCACTCCGTGCGCGCCGGACTTTGCAGTCAGGCACGGCGGCGGGCAGAGGACTGCCCGCCCTACCAATCAATCCGTGTACATCTGTGTCCATTCCCGGTTTATTCTTTTGCCGTCTGCACGGGCAGCGTGGACAGCGGCACCCGCTCATTGGTTTTGGCGAAATATTCGGCCGACCATTCGGTGGCGAACAGCACGACGGGATTTTTGCCCACGTCATATGCGAGTCGCGAGCCGGTCGGCAGCGACAAGGCGTCGAGATCGTCCTCCTTCATGTCCACCGGCAGCCAGCGTACGACCGTCCAGGGCGCGGCTTCGAGCCGCGACACCGCGCCGTATTCGCTTTCGAGCCGGAATTGCACGACCTCGAATTGCAACGGGCCGACGGCGGCGAGCAGCGGCGTTTTCACCGACGAATTACGCAGGTACAACGCCTGGATGACGCCTTCCTGCATCAACTGATCCAGCCCTTGTCGGAATTGCTTGAACTTGGCCGTGTTCGGATTGTGCAGATAACTGAAGGCTTCGGGCGTGAACCGCGGGATTTCCTGGTAAACGATCTTGGGATCGGTGGTCAGCGTGTCGCCGATGCCAAAACTGTTGTGGCCGACGAGGCCGATGACATCGCCCGGCCAGGCTTCGTCCACGGTTTCGCGTTCGTTGCCGAACAGTTTGTGCGAGCTGGACAGGCGCACCTTCTTTTCCGACCGCGAATGGTGCACCGTCATGTCGCGCTCGAATTTGCCGGAACAAACGCGGACAAACGCGATGCGGTCGCGATGTTTCGGGTCCATATTCGCCTGAATTTTGAAAATGAACCCGGAGAACGCGGGATGTTCCGGCGCGATGAACGTAGGACAGGCATCTTGCCTGTCTTCATTCTCAAGACGTTCTGCTTTTTCAGTTTGAGACAGGCGCGACGCCTGTCCTACGGTGGCTGCCGAATGCCGTCCCTTCGGTCCGGGCGCGTGCTTGAGGAAGCCGTCGAGCAGGAGTTGCACGCCGAAGTTGTTGCTGGCGCTGCCGAAAAAAACCGGCGTGGTTTTGTCTGCCAGCACGGCGGCATCGTCCCAGTCGTGCCCGGCGTGTTCGAGCATTTCGAGTTCCTCGACCGTTTTATGAAACGTCGCGTCATCCAGCCGGCCGCGGACCGCGGGATCGTCGAGGCCGCCAATTTGCACCGGCGCGCGATATTGGCCGCCGGTTGTGCGTTCGAACAGGTGCATCAGTTTGGTCTGCCGGTCATAGACGCCTTGAAACTCGAAACCGTTGCCAATGGGCCAGTTCACCGGGAACGCGCCGATGCCGAGCACGCGCTCCAGTTCGTCGAGCAGGGCGAGCGGGTCTTTCGTGGGCCGGTCGCACTTGTTCATGAACGTGAAGATGGGCACGCCGCGCTGGCGGCAGACCTCGAACAGTTTGCGGGTCTGGGGTTCGATGCCCTTGGCCGAGTCAATCACCATCACCACCGAGTCCACCGCCGTGAGCACACGGTAGGTGTCCTCGGAAAAATCCTTGTGGCCGGGCGTGTCGAGCAGATTGAGACGATAACCGTTGTAATCGAATTGCAAGACCGTGGAGCTAATCGAGATGCCGCGCTTCTTTTCCAATTCCATCCAGTCGGACGTGGTGGCGCGCTGGTTTTTGCGGGCGGTGACCGAACCGGCGAGTTGCACCGCGCCGCCATACAGCAGCAGCTTCTCCGTCAGCGTGGTCTTGCCCGCGTCCGGATGCGAGATGATGGCAAACGTGCGCCGCTTCTGAATTTCATCGGTGATGTTCACAAAGGTCGTGAATCATAACCAAGAATCGGCCCGGAACAAGTTTTGGATTTTTGCCGGTGGCGCCCTGATTCGCTATTTTTCGGAGCGCGGATTGTCTTCAATCCGCAGCGGGCGGACCTGCCGGCGGGGCAACTGACTCAAACCAATCCGCCAGGTCAGGCGCAGCCACCGCGAGTTGGGACAACTTGCGCTCCGGTCAAATTCGGGCACGCCTCGGTTCCAGATCGAGACGGTCATTTACAATGGCCACCCCGGCGCGCATGATATCGCTGCCTTCGGAGAAACTGACATGCCGCGGGCAAGACAACCTGCAGGATGACAAAGTTATGGCTAAAAAATCCAAGGTCAAAAGCGCCGCCAAAAAAAGACCGGCCGCTAAAAAGAAGAAGAAGTAACCCGTTCCCGCTGTCTCTCCTGGCAGACGTCAGGAGAGACAGATCACTCCCCAAACCACATGGCCGTGAAACTCTGCCAGGGCCAGGTCTGGAAAAAGGACGGACACTACGTCCGCATCGTGCGGCTCGAACGGCTTGAGGTGGAATATAAATCGTTGGCCAGCCTGGCCAGCAAGGCCGGCTCCCGGACTCTCACCAGCAAAAAAGATTTCTGCCGCCTGCTCAAAGGCGCGCATTTGTTGTCCGCCCGCAAAAAATCCCCGCCAGTGGAGCGGTCCCGGGGCTGGACCGAATCGAAAAGCAAAAAGGCGGAGCCCGGTTTTCACCGGACCCCGCCCTGAAATCCAGAAGGATCAGTAGCGTTCGCGACGACCGCCGCCGCCACCACCACCACCGCCGCCATAGCCGCCACGACGACCGCCGCCACCGCCGCCGGGGGCGCGTTCTTCACGCGGCCGGGCCACGTTGACTGTGAGGGCGCGACCGTCCACTTCCTTGCCGTTCAAGGCTTCGATGGCCTTCTGCGCTTCCTCGGGTGTGCTCATGGTCACAAAACCGAAGCCGCGGGGGCGGCCGGTTTCGCGATCCATCATCAGGTTGGTTTCCACGACCGTGCCGTGCGCGGCGAACGCGTCGTTCAGGTCGTTTTCCGTGGTATTGAAGGAAAGATTTCCTACAAACAATTTGTTGCTCATATGATGTTCGACTGTCCTAGACTCAACTTTGCTTTTGCCAGACTGTTTCCGTTAATCGGATTTCAAATCATCACTGAACCAGGTTCACTTGAAGATTTACCATGCCTTTGAAAGAGACAAGCCATCTAACAGACGCTGATAACGTGACAGGTTTCCACGGAAAGGCAAGAACCTTCGGCAACTTTTTTTTCAACCGGATGCGCCCTTACCTGATAAAACCCGCCCGGGCGTGGCCGGGAAAGGGTCAGGTCGCTGAAACCTCGCCGATGACCTTTAATTTCGGGTTGATCACCCGTCGCCACCAGGGCGGCAGCAACACCATGGCGATGGACCAGAAATATCCCGCCGGCAGTTTGGGCGCCTGCGGCTCGGTCGCCAGCAGATAATAGGGTTTCACCGCCAGATGATGATAGGAGTGGTGCCCGACCCGGAAGGTCACATAACTCGAAAAGAAATGGTAGGTGTCCCAGGAATGTTCCGCCCCGGTCTTCTCATATTCCCCCTCCTGCTGTTTGCGCAACAAACCGTAGTGCTGAATGTAATTGACCGATTCCAGGACGATGTGCGAACCGACGATGTGGGCCAGATAGAACAACAACCCCCACAGGCCCGAAAGCAGATACAGGACCAGCAGGAGCGCCAGCTGGCCCACGGCAAACAGGGTCATTTTGTTCCGGAAAATGCCCGCCCCGGCGGCGGGTTCCCCGGCTGCAAATCGTTTGGCCTCCAGATGCCAGGACCGGATCATGCTCCCGGGGATGGTGCGATAGATGTAGGCATAAATGCTTTCGTTCAACCAGGCGGTGTTCTCGTCCTCGGCGGTGCCGGCATGGACGTGGTGGCTGCGGATATGAATGACCTTGTAGTGCGGGTAAAACAAAAACGTGGTGGTGATGCGCTGCAGGATTTGGTCGAGTTTGTCCTTCGCGTGCAACAACTCGTGGGCGGCGGCAAAACCAATCCCGCCCAACAAACTCGACGAGACGAGGATCAGGCTGATTTCAATGGCGTTGAATCGATGAATGGACATCGCAAAATAGACCACCGCCCCCATGTAAAACAGGGCATAGAGCCGCGTGTTCCAATGGAGCAGGGAGATTTCAAACGGGGAAAAATCATTTTTATCAAAATGGCCCGTGTCCTGCCAGCCGGTGAGCAGGTCGAGCAGCGGCACCATGACGAGCAAAAAAAGAACCGGGGCCGAGAGCCAGTAGCCGCCCCCGTAAACGCCCAGGGCCAGCAGCCCGAACAACAGTTGTGGCAGAAAGCAGAAAACCAGATGACGATACTTCCCGCTCGCGGCCGCGTTTTGAGAAGCCTCTGGTTGCATGACGATCGGTCGTTTCGTTTTAACCTACGACGTTGCTGCCCGGTCTGGCGGCGGCTTCCGAAACAGACAAACATTTGCCGGAACACCCCACCGCCCGCATTGGATTTACTAAAAAGCGTCCTAAAAGTCAAGTTCAGACGCGCTGTTGACGGCTTGGCGTCCTCCGAAAGCCGGATTCGGGAGGCAGGTCCGAAACTCATGCCGGCTTATTTTGCCATTTCGCCTGGATGTTCTTTGAAGAACTTCACCATCAATGCCGGCGCGGCGGGGTTGAATTGGTGTCCGCCCGGAAAAATGCACGTCACCAGCGGGGTGCCGCCTTGTGACGGGTAGAGCGTGCATTGTTTGTCCCACGGCTCGCCGGTCGCCGCGCAGCCGTTGACCCTGCGCACGGCAGCCATCGTGCGTTGCTGCCAGGTCAATTTCACCAGCGGATCGTCCTGTCCGCCGAGAATCAGCGCGGGTTTGGGCGGGAGTTGATTCGCATACCTGGCCGCCGCGGAAGACGGGGCGACGGCAGCGAAAACATCGCCCCGTGCCAGCCATAACAGATAGGTGAAGCCACCGCCGTTGGAATGGCCGGTGTAGTAAATGCGTTTCACATCCACGTCATAATCCTGCTTGAGTCGCGCGAGGACGGCGTCGAAGAATTTGAGGTCCCGATCCCCCTGATCGCCGAGGGTCGCCTGCCAGCCGGGACGATTCCCCTGCGGATCGGTCACCTGGCCGGGTGTGTTCAGCCCTTGCATGTAAACCGAGATGGCTTCCGGCCATTGACGATCCATGGCAAAACCACGTGCTGCTTGATAGGCATTGCCACCGTGCCCATGAAACACAAACACCAGCGGCATTGGATTTGTTTTGGCTGTGGGTGGGATATAAACGAGCGCGGTGCGCGCCACGCCATCCACGGTGAATGACATCTGCCGAAAATCGTCCGCTTCCACGCCGCGCGCAAACGGGCCAGCCAACATCAGCAGCGACGCCAGCAGAAACAACGGCCTTTGCATGCTTTTAAGACGCAAAGGCGGGCAAGATGTTACCGCATTAACGTTTGATGCGATCAAACAGGCCGCCGTGCAAATAATCGCGCACGAAGGGGCGATGGAGAAAGTCGGTCGGAAAACCGGGTTCGATTTTGCTGATCTCGTCCAGGTGTGCGAGTTGCTTCGCGTTTAACGACCATTTGACGCAATTCAGATTGTCTTCCAACTGTGAAAGTTTCCGCGCGCCGATGATTGGAATCGTGTTGCGCCGGGCGCGCAGCCAGTTGAGTGCGACCTGCGCGGGGGATTTTCCGGCGGCCTTGGCGATTTTTACCACCGTCCGGGCGATGGCCTCGTTGCGTTCCGTGCGCCGCGCAAATTGCGGCGTCTTGTCCAGTCGCTTTGCCTCCTTCGACTGGCCCGCGTATTTTCCGGTGAGCCAGCCGCTCGCTAACGGCGACCACGGCGTGACCGTCAGGCCCAGCGCTTCGGCCATCGGCAACAGTTCGCGTTCCGGCGTCCGCTCAATGAGGTTGTATTCGATTTGCAAGCCGACGAACTGCGTCCAGCCGCGCAACTCGGCGAGCGTGTTGGCGCGCGACACCCACCACGCGGGTGCGTCGGAAATGCCGATGTAAAGCATTTTACCCGCGCGGACAAAATCATCGAAGGCGCGCATGACTTCCTCGATTGGCGTCATTTCATCCCACGCGTGCATCCAGTAGAGGTCAACGCGGTCCGTGCCAAGCCGTTTCAAGCTGCCTTCGAGCGCCTGCGTCATGTTCTTGCGATGATTGCCGCCCGCATTCGGGTCGCCGGGCCGTTGGTTGAAGGAAAATTTGGTGGCGACCACAAACTGGTCGCGCTGGCCGCGGATGAATTCGCCGACCATTTTTTCGCTGGTGCCGGCTGTATAGCCGTCGGCGGTGTCGAGAAAATTGCCGCCGGCCTTGACGTAAGCGTCGAAGACCGCCCTGGATTCATCCTTGTTCGCACCCCAGCCCCATTCCTCACCAAAGGTCATCGTCCCCAGGCACAGTTCGGAGACACGCAAACCAGATTTGCCAAGCAGTTGGTAGTTCATAAACATCCTTTCGATATTTGTCCGCCATTTTTGGAAAATTTCCAGTTCTTTTCAGCCCCGCTTCGCGCTGCTCCTGCCCTGGCGTCACCGGCAGATTTCGCGGGACTGTTGAAGCCGTAATTACCAAACCTCAGGTAAAATCCTGCTCGCGATCAAGCCTGATATTGTTCGTCGCTGACCTTCTCCATCCAGTCAACCGCCTTGCCTTCGAGCTGTTCCTGAACGGCGATGTGGGTCATGGCCGTGGTGGGCGCAGCGCCGTGCCAGTGCTTCTCGCCCGGCGGAATCCAGATCACGTCGCCCGGCCGGATTTCCTCGATCGGGCCGCCCCAGCGCTGCACACGTCCGCCGCCAGCCGTCACGATCAGGGTCTGCCCCAACGGATGGGTGTGCCACGCGGTCCGGGCACCGGGCTCGAACGTGACGATTGCGCCGGCAACACGCGCAGGATCGCTTCCCTTAAACGGTGAATCAATGCGCACCGTGCCGGTAAACCAATCGGCCGGTCCTTTGCTGGAAGGCTGTGAGCCGCTTCTTTTAATTTCCATATTTCAATGCCTTTGGGAGTGTTTAAATTTGTTAGTGGTAGGGCGCCGCTGCCGCGCCGCCCTGGCGAAGCAGCAGCTTCGTCCTACCAACTTCTCACCGTCCCGTCAATTGCTCCAGCGCCTCCGGATAACGCGCGCCTTCCACTTTGATTTTGGCCGCCGCGTTTTCGATGTCGCGCAAATCACCCGCCGTCAATTCCACATTCGCCGCGCCGAGATTTTCGTCCAAGCGATGCAGGTAAAACAGGTCAATGACGTCCATCTTGAGCCGCTGGAGCGAGGCGTCGGCGACGCGCTTGATATTTTCCGGCCGGCTGTTCAAGCCCGCCGCTCCCGGCCGCCTGTCAGTGCCGCTCAGGTCAAAACCGAACTTGGTGGCGATGACCACCCTGCCGCGGAACGGCGCGAGCGCCTCGCCCACGAGTTCCTCGTTGATGAACGGGCCATAAACCTCGGCGGTGTCGAAGAACGTGACGCCGCGCTCCACGGCGGCCCGCAACAAGGCGGTCATCTCCGCCTTGTCCTTGGGCGGGCCGTAGGAAAAACTCATGCCCATGCAGCCCAGCCCGATGGCCGAGACTTGCAGTTTGCTTTTTCCAAGCGTGCGCGTTTGCATTTGTTTCTCCTTTCAGTGTTGCGTTGGTTATCCTGCCTTGAGAAAACGTATATCAAATCCAGCCGTTATGAAAATGAAACCGCGATGGCTCCTGTTGGCAGGATTGCTCTGGTTAAATGTGAACGCTTTCTCTCAGGACACAAATTTTTGGATCTTCCTGTGTCTCGGACAGTCCAATATGGAGGGCTTTCCCGGAATTCAACAACAAGACAAGACGAACGTGGATGATCGTTTTCAGGTCCTGGCAGCCGTCGATTTTCCAAGGCTGGGCAGGAAAAAGGGTGATTGGTATCCGGCTGTCCCTCCGTTGTGCCGACCCTCCGACGGGCTTGGCCCCGTTGATTATTTTGGCCGAACCATGGTTGCCAACCTGCCGAAGAACATCCGGGTGGGGGTGGTTGTCGTTGCGGTCGCCGGCTGCAAAATTGAACTGTTCGAAAAGACCAATTACCAGGCGTATGCTTCAACCGCACCCCGGTGGATGACCAACATCATCAGCCTCTATGGTGGAAATCCCTATGCCCGCCTGGTTGACATGGCGAAACGGGCTCAGAAAGATGGAGTCATCAAAGGAATTTTGTTGCATCAGGGAGAATCAAACACGGGTGACAAGGAATGGCCAAATAAAGTCAAAGGTGTTTATGACAATTTGATCAACGACCTGAATCTCAAGGCCGAAGCAGTGCCTCTGCTCGCGGGTGAAGTCGTGAATGCTGACCAGCATGGCGCCTGCGCGAGCATGAACACCATCATTGATGAGTTGCCGAAAGCCATTCCCGATTCTCATGTCATTTCTTCGGCCGGTTGCACCGCCCGACCGCCCGACCATCTGCATTTCACCCCGGCCGGCTACCGGGAGTTGGGAAGGCGATATGCGGAAACCATGCTGCCATTGCTCGGTTATAAGATCACAGAACCTGAATAGCCTGAAACACCCTGGTCCCCCAAAAATTGGGAATAAATGAAACAATTATTTTTATGACGAAGAAAATTCTCCTGGTTGCGATGTTTTCAATGTTTGCCGCCGGGCCGGGCCTGGCGCAGCAGCCCGCGCCGGTCAAAGTCGAAAACGGACTGGTGCAGGGAACGTCCGAAGACGGGCTGACGGTTTATCGGGGAATCCCCTTCGCCGCCCCGCCGGTCGGCGATCTTCGCTGGCGCGCGCCGCAACCCGCCGCAAATTGGGAGGGCGTGCGCCCGGCCGACAAATTCGCCCCTCGGCCGATCCAAGGCTCCGGCCGTGGCCCCGGCACGAGCGAGGACTGTCTCTATCTGAATGTCTGGACGCCCGAAAAATCTGCTGACGACCATCTCGCGGTGATGGTGTGGATTTACGGCGGCGGCTTCAGCAGCGGCGACACCGCGTGGTATACCGGCAAGCAGGTGGCCAAGAAAGGCGTCGTGTTTGTCAATATTGCCTATCGCGTCGGACCGCTTGGGTTCCTGGCGCATCCGGAATTGAGCGCCGAGACCACAAACCACGTTTCAGGCAATTACGGTTTGCTGGACATGATCGCGGGTCTTCAATGGGTGCAGAAGAACATCGCTGCATTCGGCGGCGACCCGGACAAAGTGACGATTTTCGGCGAATCAGCCGGGGGGGTTGCGGTCAGCATGTTGTGCGCGTCGCCGCTGGCCAAAGGGTTGTTCCATGGCGCCACATCACAAAGCGGCGGTTCCTTTGGGCCGCCGCGGTCCAACACGTTTCCAGGCGAGAATTTGAAGCGCCTGCCCGACGCGGAACGGGCCGGCGAAGCTTACGCCCGGAGCGCGGGGGTCTCGTCCATCGCGGAACTGCGCAAGCTCGCCCCGGAAAAGCTCCCGGCGGGCCGCAGGCTCGGCATGTCCTGGCCAAACATTGATGGCTGGGTGATTCCCGACGATCAATACAAGCTCTACGCGGCCGGCAAATACAACGACACGCCGGTTCTGGTGGGCTACAACTCGGACGAAGGCGCGAGTTTTTCGCCTCCACGAACCCCGACGAATTATATCGCCGGTGTCAAAGCGCGTTACGGCCCGTTCGCGGATGGACTGCTGCAAGCCTATCCCGTCGGCACCAACACCGTTCCCAAGACCGCGCGCGACCTGATGCGCGATGCGGCCTTCGGCTGGCCGACCTGGACCTGGGCGCGGCTGCAGGCGCAAACCGGAAAATCGAAGGTGTTCTATTATTACTTTGACGAGCCGCCAAGAAATCCGGACGGCTCGCCCAAAACCGGTTACGGTTCGCCGCATGCGATGGATGTGAATTACGTGTTGCAACACCTTAACCCCAGGAGTCCGCAGACGACCAAAACGGACCTGGAAATCTCGGATGCGATGTCCACCTACTGGGTGAACTTCGCCAAGCAAGGCGATCCCAACGGCGAAGGTCTCCCGTCGTGGCCGGCGTTTGGCGGCGCCAATCCACAGGTGATGTATTTCCAACAAACGCCACAGCCGGACCGGTGCCCAGCGCCGAATCACTCAAAGTTCTCGACGCATATTTCGCCTGGCGGCGGACCCCGGAAGGCGAGGCGTGGGCGAAATAAACCTGATCCGGCAACGCGCCGGTTCTGCCCACCCCTGGGGCGGCCAGTCCCTCCGGCGCGCCGCCGGGTTTTCTCTTTCAGCCAGATCGACGATGAGCGGCCCGGAAACCCTGGCCGCCACGTTTATTTGGCGACAAATTTTCCAAGTTCATTGAGACACCGGCCCCAGCCCTCTTCATGACGGTCGCGGCTTTCGACGGACGCAAATTTTTCGTGCGTCAAAACCAATTCCGTCTGCCGGCCGCGCGCTTTGAATTCCAACGTCACGAGCATTTCGGGTGGTTCGACTTCGCCGAATTCATCGCCGCTGCCGTCTTTTTCAAATTGCCATGTGAACACCAGCCGCTCCGGCGGTTTCACTTCGCGATAAGTTCCGACGGTGGTGTAAAATTCGCCGTCGGCGCGCCGCGTCTGAAAGCGATATCTGCCGCCGGTGCGCGCATCCGCCTTCACCGATTGCAACGACGATCCCTCGCACGCCGCTGCCCCGAACCATTGCTTGAACTGGTTGGCGTCCGTCCACGCCTTGAAAACCAGTTCGCGCGGCGCGTCGAAAACGCGGGTCAGTTGCAGTTTGATGTTGTTTTCCTTGATGGTTGCGGTTGTGTTCATTTTGTCTCCTTGGTTTGTAGTTGTTTCAAATACTCGTCCAAACGGTCAAAGTTCGCTTCCCAGAATTTCCGGTATTCCTCGATCCACGCCTGCGCCTGCCGCATCGGTTTTGCCTCCAGTTTCAAACGGTGCACGCGGCCGTCGCGTTGGCGGCGGACCAGTCCGGCGTTCTCCAGGACGCGCAAATGCTTTGAAACCGCCGGCAGCGACATCCGGTACGGCCTTGCCAGATCGGTCACGCAACGGTCGCCGCCCGCGAGGTGTTCAAGGATGCGCCGGCGCGTCGGGTCGGCCAGCGCGCCAAACGTGCGGTCCAATAACCTGGGCGAACATTTAACCATACGGTTAAATATTAACGCAGGATGAGAATTGTGCAAGAAAATTTTTAAGGAATATTTTGGAAGAACAGATCGGGACGCAAATTTCGCAAATTTTCGCCAATATGAATTCGCGTTAATTAGCGCAATTCGCGTCTGGTCTTTGCGGTTTTCAAACCTTCAGCCAGCCGCGGAACCCCCTGCCGCTGTAGTAAGAATCCGCGCCGTTGTGCCCAATGAATACGCGACCGTAGCGGCGGTCGCCATAAAGCGCGCCGCCGAGTTTGCGGATGTCCGCCGGCGTCTTCACCCAACTCGACCGCTTGGTGTCGAACTCGCCCAGTTTTTGCAGTTCGAGATACTGCTCCTCCGTTAAAACCTCGATGCCCATGGCTGCGGCCATATCCATGACGCTGCTCCTGGGTTTATGTTCCTTTCGCCCATCCAACGCTTCACGATCGTAGCAAAGACTGACGCGGCCTTCCGGGGTTTGCTCGGAGCAATCGAAGAAAATGTATTCGCCCGTCTTTTTGTCCCGACCCACCACATCCGGTTCACCGCCGGTGCGTTCCATTTCCTGGAGCGACCACAGTTTGTCCGGATTGGCCTCCAACCGCGCCTGAACCTTGGCCCGATTCAGACTTTTATGGCGGCTCAGGTTTTTCTCAAAACGGGCTTTCAACGCTCTGAGCAGTTCTTCCCGTTGTTTTGGGGACAACTCCTTTTTGTTGCTGGTGATGGTCTTCATACCCTTACTTCAAGCGCATCGGCCAACCTTTTTAAGCCACCAACGCCAGCTTCTCGATTCCCGAAAGGACATCAACTCGGGCTGAACGCGCGGCCGTGCGAGCTTTCACCAGAACTTCGGCAGATTGCAGGTCGTCGCGAACATGAACGCCTGCGGGAAGGAAGACGTTGGCGGAAAGCCATTGGGCCAACATCTTGTCGGGTGTCTCTTGCTTGGAAGCTTCTTGCTGCGGCTGGTCCTCGAATACGTCCTCGCCGATTTCGGACACGGGTATTCCGAGCAGTTCCTGCACGAGCGGGTAGAGTGAGAGCAATGTTTCGCGGAGAGTGGCATCACTTTCGTTGACTTCGAGCAGGCGGACGACTTTTAGCACTAACGGTGCAATGCTGCCCAGCACTTCGAAGGATTGGAGTTCGGCATCCTCGTTGTCGGTTAGCGGTTCGCCGAGACGGGCACGTGCCTCGATGAGGCCGAGGCGCAGGCCAAGTGGACGGCGTGGGGCGACTTCGGCGAGTTGGGCTTCAAAGTAAACGCGAGATTCTGGAACGTGATTGCGTGCGAGAAGGAGAAAACCGCGAGCTTCGATGAACGCCCACCGACATTCTCCTGCGGCAGCAATTGGCAGACTGAGAAGTTGCTCGGCCTGAGCGAAAAGAATTTCGCGCTCATTCTGCTCCGCTTTTCGCTCTGCCTGCCACTGGAGGAGCAAGGCTCGACCGAGCCGTTGCGCA
Source organism: uncultured Verrucomicrobiae bacterium (assembly GCA_963780535.1). Taxonomy (GTDB): domain Bacteria; phylum Verrucomicrobiota; class Verrucomicrobiia; order Limisphaerales; family UBA11358; genus UBA11358. Next base: position 56,246 of record CAWACS010000010.1, on the reverse strand, counting down.
GGTCGCATATCATCGGAATTGAATGGTGTAATGCCTTTGGTAAATTGCTGCATATCTGGCATAATTTGACCATTTAATTCTGCCCATCGCTCATCGAATGAATTCAAAATTCTTTGAGAATAGCTATTGCCCAAAAGTGCTGCTTTCTCCAAAAGCGATTTCGCTTCATCACGTTCTGATACATTTTGGTTTCGCGCACTACGATCAAAAAGAAGCCGGGAAAGACCAGTCAGAATCACTGTGTCACGCGGAAAGTCCTGTATCGCTTGCCGGTAGACGTTTTCTGCCTCGGCACATTTGCCTGTTGCAACCAAGACTTCGGCGAGACCCGCGCGACAGGTGGCGTTGCACGGGAACTCGGCGATAGTCTCGTGGTAGATGGATTCTGCCGTAGAAAAATCACCAACCTCACGATTCAATCGAGCCAACTCATTCCGCACAAAAGTCTCGTAAGGAAATCGGAAGCGAGCTGTCCACAGAGTATCAAGTGCTTTTTGGCAATCAGCTTTAGCGTCATATACGCGGTGAGCTTTGTCGGCTTCGATGCTGCGCGCCCAGAGACAATGAGCGAGCACAATCCAGTTTCGGTGATTGTTCTCGTCCCATGCCATCGCTTCTTCGACTCGCGCAATGGCCCAAGTTGCATCATGTTCACACGCGGCTTCCGCAAGACGATTGAACGTGCGAACAAGGGGACATTATCTCCTGAGTTCTAATGGGGACATTTCTAAAGAGTTTTGACACGGCGGGATTACGTTGAAGCAATGCTACGCCTTCGCGTAAAGCTCGTTTCCCTTTTCGGCAAACTCCTTCGACTTTTCTTCCATGCCTTTCTTCAGCGCCTCTTCCTCGGCGATCCCTTGCTCGGCAGCGTATTTGCGGAACGTCTTCGGTAATCTTCATCGAACAGAAGTGAGGGCCGCACATGCTGCAGAAATGGGCGGTCTTGGCGCCGTCCTGCGGGAGGGTTTCGTCGTGGAACTCGCGCGCGGTCACGGGGTCGAGGCTGAGGTTGAATTGATCTTCCCAGCGGAACTCGAAGCGCGCCTTGCTCAGGGCGTTGTCGCGGTATTGCGCGCCGGGATGGCCCTTGGCCAGATCGGCGGCGTGCGCGGCAATCTTGTAGGCGATGACGCCGTCTTTCACGTCTTTCTTGTCCGGCAGGCCAAGGTGTTCCTTGGGCGTGACGTAACACAGCATCGCGCAGCCGTACCAGCCAATCATCGCCGCGCCAATGCCGCTGGTGATGTGGTCGTACCCAGGCGCGATGTCGGTGGTGAGCGGCCCGAGCGTGTAGAACGGCGCCTCGTGGCACCATTCAAGCTGCTTGGCCATGTTTTCCTCGATCATGTGCATGGGCACGTGACCGGGACCTTCGTTCATCACCTGTACGCCTTTGGCCCAGGCGCGTTCGGTCAGTTCGCCCTGCACCTGGAGTTCGCCGAATTGCGCCTCGTCGTTGGCGTCGGCAATTGAACCCGGTCGCAGGCCGTCGCCGATGCTGAAGCTGACGTCGTAGGCGGCCATGATGTCGCAGATTTCGTCCCAGTGCGTGTAGGTGAAATTCTCCTGATGATGCGCGAGACACCATTTGGCGAGGATGCTGCCGCCGCGCGACACAATGCCGGTCATGCGACGCGCCGTCAGCGGAATGAACCGCAGCAGGACGCCGGCATGGACGGTGAAATAATCCACGCCTTGCTCCGCCTGTTCGATGAGGGTGTCGCGGTAAATTTCCCAGGTGAGTTCCTCGGCCTTGCCGCCGACCTTTTCGAGCGCCTGGTAAATCGGCACGGTGCCGATGGGCACGGGCGAGTTGCGGAGAATCCATTCGCGCGTGGCGTGGATGTTCTTGCCGGTAGACAGATCCATGACGGTGTCGGCGCCCCACTTGGTGGCCCAGCGCATTTTCTCGACTTCCTCCTCGATGCTGGACGCCACGGCGCTGTTGCCGATGTTGGCGTTGATTTTCACGAGAAAGTTACGCCCGATGATCATCGGCTCGAGCTCGGGATGATTGATGTTCGACGGGATGATGGCGCGGCCGGCGGCGACTTCGCTGCGGACGAATTCCGGAGTTATCTCGGCGGGGATGCGTTGGGGGAAACGGGCAAAAATGGATGGAGTGGTGGAGTTATGGAGTGTTGCAGAACCTGCGTGCTGCTTGTTCAAGTCGTTGCGGACATTGTCTTTCGATAAATCCGCACTCCGCACTCCGCACTCCGCAATGCGAAGGTTTTCCCGGATGGCGATGAATTCCATCTCCGGCGTGATGACGCCGGCGCGGGCGTAGGCGAGCTGGGTGACGACCTTGCCGGCCTTGGCGCGCAACGGCTTGCGCTCAAATTTTGAGTTTTTAGTTTTGAATTTTGAATTACTGGTGCGGGAGGCGGCGTGAACGTCATTCAAATAGCCGTCGTCGATGGCCGTTACCTTGCGACCCGCAATTTCCTCAACGTCATTGCGTTTCAAAATCCAATCGCGCCGCAACGCGGGGAGCCCCTGCTCGACGGTGCCTTTGAATTGCGGATCGCCCCAGGGACCCGAGCAGTCATAAACGCGCACCGGCTCGTTTTGCTCGATGGCGCCGGTATAGGATTTGGTGGGCGCGAGTTCAATTTCGCGCATGGGCACGCGGACGTCGGGATGCAGTCGGCCCGGGACATAAACCCGTTTGCTCTTCGGCAACGGCTCACTGCTGGACGGTCCAAACGACTCTTTGGTTGCGATCATATGGTTGTGGCACGTGACGGGTGACAGGCGACATGACCGGGGTCGGATGGCGGAGGGCGGTTAAAAATCCCTACGCCAGCATTACCTGGATCAGGTTCCTGGGTCGGCGGCGCTCCCGCGTCGCCCTCTCAGCCTTTGTCTGCCGCCAGCGGCCATCGACCGCCGCGACAACAAACCGGTTGGCTCCCCGTTAATCAAGGACTGTAAGTCGGGGGGAGGGAAGGGTCAAGCGGAGTTCCGAGCCGTCTGGCCTTCAGCGACCGGCCTTGAGCGCATTCACCCGCGCCTGGAAAGCCAGGAAATATTGGTCGGTCTGCCACGGGTTTTGATCGGCCTGTGTGAATTGCCCGACCAAGTCCCGTTCGAAGGACGGTTTCAGGAGTTCGCTGCGGCCAACCAACACGCGGGTTTGTTGTTGGGGCGGCGGCTCGACGGTCAGGGGCAAAACCGTACTGGTGAATTGTTCCGGCACGATCCAAAACGCGCGCAGACCGGGTCGCTCGAAGTAACTGCGCCACCACGTTTGCAGCATCGCGTCGGCTTCTTTAGGGAAAAGACCGGCCTTGACCAGCTCGGCGCGCATCGCCATGTAAACTCCGTGTTCCCAGTTGGTTGAAGTCGTCGGATTCGCCAGTTCCACGGAACGCGTTTCGCCGGCGGCCAGGGGACCCAGCATAGTGAAATTCACCTTGTCCCATTGCGGGTGGTTGAAGATGAACACAGCCGGAATGGCCGCGTCGGAAACGTTTTCGATGCGCAGCGTCCGGTCGTCGGGCAGGATGTACTTCACCGGCAGGGCAAAGTTGCCTACCCCGCGATAGAACAGGAATTTCTCCGCTGCACCATCCGCGGTGCGCACTAGGGCCTGTTAACACTAATTGACAATTCGGGAAAAGTTGGCATTCTCGAAAGGCATGGAACTGACTGAGAGTCAATTTCAGCGAATAGCTGACTGTCTGCCGCGCCAGCGCGGCAATGTGAGCATGACCAATTTGCAACTGCTCAACGCCCTGTTGTACATGGTTGAGCATGGCTGCAAATGGCGTGGATTGCCCAAGCATTTGGGCAATTGGCATACTATCTACACGCGGATGAACCGCTGGAGCAAGGCTGGGGTCTTGGACCGCGTCTTTGCCCGGTTGCAAGAGGAGCAAATCTTAGCCATCCGCATCGAGCACGTGTGCTTGGATAGCACGACGATCAAAGTTCACCCCGGACGGCACCGGGGCGCTAAAAAAAACGGCCCGCAAGCCATCGGGCGCTCTCGGGGCGGGTGCACCACCAAGATTCATCTGGTTGCCGCGGATGCTCGGTGCGCCTTGATGCTAAAGCTTTCTCCCGGCCAAGCGGGGGATGCCCCGCACGGACGGGATTTGCTGGAAGCCGGTGGCCCGGTGCCATCGGGTTGTTATTTGGTCATGGATAGCGCCTATCAAGGAGATGAAACGCTCCGATTGGCGCGTGAACTGGGCTACACTCCGGTCGTGCCACCCAATCCTCAGCGATCCTCTCCCTGGCTGTTGGATCGGGTGGTTTATCGCCGGCGAAACGAAATCGAACGCCTGTTTCGCCGGCTCAAAGCCTATCGCCGCGTCTTTTGTCGCTTCGACAAACTTGATGTCCTGTTCCTTGGCTTCATCGTCTTGGCCCTCATTGTTGAGGCCTTACGCATTAGTGTTAACAGGCCCTAGCGCCGAATCCGTCTGGCGTGGACAAGTCCAGGTGAGCGTTTCGCCCGGTTTGAAAACCGCCGCACTATCGTCGGCGGAAGGAGGCTTTACCTGCACGTTCCACTCGATGCTGCCGCGGTACTCTTTCGCGAAGTCAATGCAGCCTCCGACGGGCAAACCGGAGGCCGGGATCAAATAAGGCGGCGGAATTTCGCCGCCGCTGCGGGGCGGGAACCACTGGCTGATCGAGCCGCCATTAAAGCCGACATGAACGCGCGCGGTGAAGGGCTGGTCGGTGTAAAAATAGATCACCGGTGTCTCCATTTTGATTGTCACATTGGTCAGCGGGCGCCGCCAACCCTTGATGATGAACTGCCCCAGACTGCTCATACCGTCGTGAGAGCAGACAAACCCGGGCAAGGGTTCCTCTTCACGCTGGAGTCCCGGCAGCAATACTCCATCCGAGCCTGAAACCGAAGTAAACGTGCCCCACTCGTGAAGAGTGAACTTGGGCGTATCGGCGGCCGTTACGTTAAAGCCAATGGCCAAGGCGGCCAGCATGGAAAGGATTATTCTCACGGCGTCGTGATGGTTGCTTGCTCTGTTACCGGCTTTCATTGGACGCGGACGGGAAGGAACCGTTCAAAACTCCGATCTACCACCAATGTGCGTGTGCGGTGACCGGATTTTCCGGGGTCGCGGTTTCCGGTCCGGATTCGACCGGCCTCCCGCTCATTATCGGCAAATGGCGGACTCTCAGCCCCAATGCCTCCACCGCAACGGGCGGCTGCCTGATGGGGCAAGCTAGGACGAATGGGCGGTGGCGTCAAGTCGCACGCTGAACGGAAACGAAGGCGGCCGCCGCACCGAAATTTTCACGTTATGCGCACAGGATGGGTTTCGGAGGCAGCGCCCTGATTTGCAGGCGACGAGGTGACGAGTCGTTTGGGTCAGCACTCCTTACGTCGTGCCCTACGACCAAATCCGGGCGCTACCATTTCGGGCTGATGCTTGACACCGCCGCGTTGTCCAATGCTATCCTCCGCGCATGACGCCACGGTTTCTTTCCCTCGCCTGGTTATTGGCCGGTCTCAACCTTTGCGCCGCCGATGCGCCGGATTATTCCCCGTTCATCCGCACGCCGCCCGCGCCGGACACGCCACGCATCAACGGCCCGACGATTTTCGGTGTGCGCCCCGGTTCGCCGCTGCTTTACACGATCCCGGCGACCGGCGACCGGCCCATGACGTTCAGCGTGGACAACCTGCCTGCCGGCCTGAGCGTGGATGCCGCCACCGGCCGGATCACCGGCATGCTCAAAACGGAGGGCGAATACGACGTGGTGTTTCACGCCGGAAACGCGAAGGGCGAGGCGCAGAAAAAATTCCGCATCCGGGTCGGCAACCCGATTGCGCTGACCCCGCCGATGGGCTGGAACAGCTGGAATTGCTGGGCCGGAGCGGTGAGCCAGGACAAGGTGTTGAAGTCGGCGCGCGCGATGGTTTCGTCCGGCCTCAGCCATCACGGCTGGACCTACATCAACATAGACGACACGTGGCAGGGCGAGCGCACCGGCAAGGATCACGCGCTTCAACCCAACGAAAAATTTCCCGACCTGAAGGCGCTGTGCGATGAAGTTCACCAGCTTGGCTTGAAGGCCGGCATTTATTCGACGCCGTGGATCACGTCGTACGCCAGCCATGCGGGCGGTTCCAGTGACAGTCCCGACGGTGCGTGGTCGAAGGCGATGGGCAGTCAACAGAACTGGCGGTTGGGCAGGTATTCCTTTGAGCGGGCCGATGCCGACCAATGGGCCGCCTGGGGCTTTGATTATCTCAAATATGATTGGGCTCCCCTGGACGTGCCGCACGTGAAAGCGATGAGCCTGGCGCTGCGGAAATCCGGGCGCGACATCGTTTTCAGCCTGTCCAACACCGCACCCTTTGATCACGCGGCCGACTGGGCGGGCTGGGCGAATAGTTGGCGCACTACCGGCGACATTTTTGACAGTTGGAAAAAAACCGGTGGATCTTGGCAGTTCACCGTTTCAGAAATCGCCTTTTCGCAGGACCGCTGGGCGCCCTACGCCGGGCCGGGCCATTGGAATGATCCCGACATGCTGGTGGTCGGCTACGTCGGCTGGGGACCGCAACTGCATCTGACCCGCCTCACGCCGGACGAGCAATACACGCATATCACCATGTGGTGCATGTTGTCCGCGCCGCTGTTGATCGGTTGCGACCTCGACCGGCTGGATCCCTTCACGCTGAACCTGCTGGACAACGACGAAGTGCTGGCCATTGACCAGGATGCCCTTGGCAAACAAGCCGTTCGCGTGGCCACCGTCGGGGCTGTGGATGTTTTCACCAAGGATTTGGAGGATGGCTCCAAAGCGGTCGCCTTCTTCAACCGCGGCCCGGCGCCTGAAGACGTTGAATTCAGTAAACTGGGTTTCATCGGCATTCCCGGCCGCCAGCACGTCCGCGATTTGTGGCGGCAACAGGATTTGCCCGAGGTCGCCGGCCGCGGAGGCGAGGTGTTCAAGGTGGCCGTGGCCGCTCACGGCGTTGAGCTTTATAAATTCACGACGGTGAAGTGAGCGACGGCCGGGGTGGCAATATCACGTTGTCTCCACCCTCCGATTATTACATCACCCGGCTTGACCCTCGCGGCAAAAATCGCTTTGATTTAGAAGGACATTTTTATGAGTTCGCCTAAATCTCCGCTCGATGAACTGCGCATTGAGCGCCGCCCCGACCGGCCCTCCCAGTTCCAGCCGTGGCCGGTTGTCGTTGCCGTTGCGATCTTGCTGGTCCTGGGCGCGGCGATTTGGTGGTACTCGCGGGCCGGCGCGGTTGAAGTACAGACCGCAGTGGCGCGCGATGCGAACGGCGGCGGTGGTGAGCGGACGGTGTTGAACGCTTCCGGTTATGTCACCGCGCGGCGGGAAGCGACGGTTTCCTCCAAGGTCACCGGTAAAGTCATCGAGGTGCTCATCGAGGAGGGCATGAAGGTCACCAACGGGCAGGTCTTGGCGCGGCTGGATGATTCCAATGTCAAAACCAGCCTGGACGTGGCCCAGGCCCAGCTGGCGTCGGCGCAGGCGGCCCTGGCGGAAACCGAGGCGCAACTCAAGGACGCCGAACAGGAATTTCAAAGGACGACCGAACTGGCCAAACAACACATCGCGTCCCAATCCGACCTGGATTTGGCCGAATCGAATGCAAAAGCATTGGCAGCCCATCTGGCGCAGCAGAAACTGGACGTCGTCGTGGCGGACCGGCAGCTGGCGATGTGGCAGCAGCAGATGGACGACACGGTCATCCGCGCGCCGTTTGACGGCGTGATCACCACCAAGGATTCGCAGCCGGGTGAGATGATTTCACCGGTATCCGCCGGCGGTGGCTTCACGCGCACGGGCATCGGCACCGTCGTGGACATGGGCTCGCTGGAAATTGAAATTGACGTGAACGAAAGCTACATCAACCGGGTCGAGCCGGGCCAGCCGGTCGAAGCGACACTGGACGCGTATCCCGACTGGAAAATTCCCTGCAAGGTCATCGCCATCATCCCCACCGCCGACCGCGACAAGTCCACGGTCAAGGTGCGCGTCGGGTTCGACCAGCTGGACCCGCGCATCCTGCCGGACATGTCAGTGAAGGTGGCTTTCCGCGACAGCGGCGCCACGGCGGCGGGTCATGCGGTGATGATTCCGAAAAACGCGGTGGTCAATCGCGCCGGTCGCGACGTGGTGTTCGTCGTGCAGGACGGCCATGCCGAGCGGCGGGCCGTTACCGTCAGCGACACGCAAGGTGACGATTCCGTGTTGAGCGCGGGCGTGGCCGCCGGCGAAAGAGTCGTCGTGAACGCGCCGGCCGATTTGCAGGACGGCATGGCCGTAAAGGAGCAGAAGTTATGACCGAAAACAAATCCAACACCGGCCCGCTGGTGCAGGTTGAGGGCGTGGGCAAGGTGTTTCATCGCGGTTCGGAGGACATTCACGTGCTGGCGGATCTGAGCCTGCAGGTTCCCGCCGGGGAATTCCTGGCGTTGATGGGGCCGTCGGGTTCGGGCAAGACCACGCTCTTGAATTTGATCGGGGGCCTCGACCGGCCGACCCAAGGTTCGGTCAGAGTCGCCGGTGAGAACATTGATCAATTGTCCGACCGTGCCCTGGCCGCGTGGCGCGCGCGGCACGTCGGTTTTGTCTTCCAACTTTACAACCTGATGCCGGTGTTGACGGCGGAACGGAACGTGGAGCTGCCGCTGTTGTTGACGCACCTTTCCAAAGCCGAACGGCAGCAGCACGTGGAAACGGCGCTGGCGGTGGTCGGCCTCTCGCATCGCGCGAAGCATTATCCACGCACGCTCTCGGGCGGTGAACAGCAGCGCGTCGGCATCGCGCGCGGCATTGTCACCGACCCGACCCTGTTGCTGTGCGACGAGCCGACGGGCGACCTGGACCGCAAGGCCGGCGATGAAATTCTGAACCTGCTCCAGTCTTTGAACCGCGAGCACGGCAAAACCATCATCATGGTCACGCACGACCCGCACGCCTCGGCGCGCGCGGCCCGGACCCTGCATCTGGACAAGGGGCAGTTGAGCAATGGAGAGGTGAAATGAACCCCCTTTATCGTCCTCATCGTCGTTCTCGTCCTTCGTCCTCGATTTCGCCGTTTTCGATTACGAGGACGAGGACGACGACGAGGAGGAGTCAGCCATGAAATTCCTGCACCTGATCTGGAGCAATCTGAAGCGGAAAAAGCTGCGCACGTCGCTGACGCTGCTTTCGATTGTCGTGGCGTTTGTCCTGTTCGGTTTCCTGTCGGCCATCCAGGAGGCGCTGGTCGGCGGCGTGGCCCTGGCGGGCGCGGACCGGTTGATCGTCCGCCAAAAAGTGTCCATCATCAACCTCCTGCCGGTGAGTTACGAAGCGCGCATGGACCGGATTCCGGGCGTGGATTTTTCCACGCACCAGACCTGGTTTGGCGGCATTTACCAGGACCCGAAGAATTTCTTCATGCAAAATCCGGTGGAACCGGAAAAATTCCTCAAGATCCATCCCGAGATCATCCTGCCGCCGGACGCGGAAAAAAACTGGCTGGCCACGCGGACGGGCGCGATTGTCGGCCGCCGGACCGCGGAGCGGTTTGGCTGGAAAATCGGCGACCAGGTTCCGATTCGATCCACCATCTGGGAGCAGCCGGGCGGCAACCGGACGTGGACCTTTGACATCGTGGGTATTTACGACGGCCGGGACAAGGGCACCGACACCACGCCGCTGTTTTTCCGGTATGATTATTTCGATGAGGCCCGACAATATGCCAAAGGGCAGGTCGGCTGGTACACCATTCGGATCAAGGACCCGTCGCAGGCGGCGGAAGTGGCCAGACGGGTGGACGCGGAATTCGAGAATTCCCCGGCGGAAACCAAGACGGAACCGGAGGGTGCGTTCATTCAAGGCTGGGCCAGCCAGCTCGGCAACATCGTCTTCATCGTCGCGGCGATTTTGAGCGCGGTGTTCTTTACCATCCTGTTGGTGACCGGCAACACCATGGCGCAGGCGGTGCGCGAGCGGACCGGCGAACTGGGCGTGCTCAAGGCGATCGGCTTCACCAACGCGCAGGTGGTCGCGCTCGTGCTCGCGGAATCATGCCTGCTCACCATCATCGGCGGAATCGCGGGTTTGGGACTGGCCCGGGCCATGACACCCGTCATGGCGGAAAAACTGGCGGGCTTGCTGCCGCTCTTCTATCTGCCGACACGCGCTTTGTTCATCGGCCTGGGCCTCAGCGTCGCCTTGGGCCTGGTCACCGGAATTTTTCCCGCGCTCCAGGCCATGCGCCTGCGCGTGGCCGACGCATTACGGCGGATGTAAAATGCCAGCAACCAAACCATTTATTGGTAGGGCGCGTCACTCCGTGCGCGCCGTTTTTGAGTCGCTTGGCATCGGCGCGCACGGAGTGACGCGCCCTACCTTTCGCTCAACCCTCAACTGCACCCCGGATACCTTTGGGGCTCAACCATCAACTATCCACTAACCCATGGCCGGCCCCATCAACTGGATTTCGCAAATCGGCTCCATCACCAAATTCGGATTGATGAGCCTGCCGCAACGGCGCGGCGCGGTCGCGGCCACCGTCATCGGCATCGCCGGCGTCGTGGCCGTCCTCGTCGGCGTGCTTTCCATCGCCGCGGGATTCCGGCAGGCCTTGACGGTTTCCGGGTCGCCCGATGGTGCGATTATTTTGCGCAGCGGCGCGGACAGCGAAATGGTCAGCGGTTTGAGCCACGACGAGACGCGCATTATTGCCGACGCGCCGGGGGTCGCCCATTCGGCGCAAGGTCCGCTGGCATCGGCGGAGTTGTTCGTCATCATTGACCTGCCCAAACGCTCGACCGGCACGGATGCGAACGTGCCGTTGCGCGGTGTGGAACCTCCCGCGTTGCTGGTGCGTGATAATCTGAAAATCATCCAGGGTCGCATGTTCGAGTGGGGCAAGGACGAAGTCATCGTCGGCCGCGGTGCGGCCCAGGAATTTGCCGGGCTGGCGGTCGGCTCAACCATCCAGGTGGGACGTTATCAATGGCCGGTCGTCGGCATCTTTTCGGCCAATGGCGGTGTGGCCGAATCGGAAATCTGGACCGATGCGAAAATATTGCAGGACGCCTACAATCGCGGCGATTCGTTTCAATCCGTCTCCGTCCGGCTCAATTCCCCAGCCGCGTTTCCGGCCTTCAAGGATGCGCTCACGTCCAATCCGCAGCTCAATGTGCAGGTGACCCGGCAATCCGATTATTATGCCCAGCAGTCCGAAACCATGACGCGTCTGATCAAGACGCTCGGCGTTTCCATCGCGCTCCTGATGGCCGTTGGCGCGGTGTTCGGCGCGCTGAACACGATGTACAGCGCGGTGGCGGCGCGGACGCGGGAAATTGCGACGCTGCGGGCGCTCGGGTTTGGCGGCAGCGCGGTGGTGGTGTCGCTGTTGCTGGCGCTGGTCGGAGGAGTCGTTGGCGGTTCGCTGGCCTATCTCGCCTTCAACAACTTTCACACCTCGACGATGAACTTTCAGAGCTTCAGCCAGATCACCTTTGCCTTCAGAGTCACGCCGGAATTGCTGGTGCGCGGCATCATCTGGTCGGCGCTGATTGGTCTGATTGGCGGCTTGTTTCCAGCCGTCCGCGCGGCGCGCCTGCCCATCGCATCGGCCTTAAGGGAATTGTAGGAAAGCCAAACGGGAATGCTGTCCGGCTTTCAACGCTTCCCGGGCAAAAGCCAAGGGGCGGTCCGCTGAAAACGGACCGCCCGTCGAAAAACTCCGATCGACTATTTTTCGATGCTCAGCAGTTCCACCTCGAAGATCAAGGTGCTGTTCGGTCCAATCTTCGGGCTGGGGCTTTGTTCGCCGTAGGCCAGCTTCGCGGGGATGAACAACTGCCACTTGTCGCCCACCTTCATCATCTGCAGGGCCTCGGTCCAGCCGGGGATGACTTCGTTGACGGGGAAGGTGGCCGGCTGACCGCGCTGCACGGAACTGTCAAAGACCGTCCCGTCAATCAGCGTGCCGGTGTATTGCACCGTGACCGTGTCGGTCTTCTTGGGCATGTCGCCGGTGCCGGACTTGAGGATTTTGTATTGCAGTTCCGCCGTCGTGCCGTCCGGCAAGGTCACCGGATGAACCTTGACGCCGTCCTTGGTTTTGTTCGCCGCGAGGAAAGCCTCGCCGTCCTGGAGATTTTTGGCGCCATCGGCATGTTTGGCGGCTTCGGCCGCGCTTTTGGCTTCGACGTCCTGCTTGAGCTTCGTCAGGGTGTCACGCACTTCGTCCGGTGTCAGCGCCGGCTTGCCGCCCATCGTATCGGTGATGCCCGCGGCCAGCGCCCTGGCATCCAGATCCAGGTTCTCGGCCTTGAGGCTGGAACCGATGTTCACGCCGAGGGCGTAGCTGGTTTTTTGCTTTGGATTCGTCAGGTCAGGTTTGTCCTGCGCCACCGCGGAACTTACGAGCAATCCGAGGGCGAGGGTGGGAATAAGATATGATTTCATTTGGTTATTGGCCGTATGGTTATTTGTGGACGGATGAGCATCCGTAAGGAAGGCGGCCTCGTCAAGCCGTGAATCGAAAATGAACGGGGCCGTTGGCGCGCGGTCAAACTTCCTTCAGCGCGCGATTGATCCGTTCGATGGCTTCGTTGATTTCCTGGCGGTTTTTGAAGCCGATGACCACGGCGTCAATGTCGCGGCAGGCCATGGCAAAGCGGATGGATTTCTCGCGGTCGGCCGGGCTGGTGAACGTGCCGTTGCCGCAAATTTTCATGCCAATCACGCCGCGACCCTTCGCGTGCATGGTTTTGATTTGCTGCATCACCGGGGCGATGTCATGGCGGTCAGCACCCCAGTAACCAGTTTCGCCGTCGGTGTAGGCGCCCTGCGGATTCACCCGCACCAGATGCACTTCAGTCCATTCCGACGCGACCGCGGCGCGCAACGCGGGCAGGCTGTGGCAGGAAACGCCCTTGGCCCGGATCCATTTCCGATCCTGGGCCTCATTGAAGGCGTCCATGACGCGTTTCCACTCGTCGGTCCACTGGCCGCGCGTCATGCAATGGACCAGCAGGCTGTCAATGTAATCGGTGTCAAACGTCTTGCGATGGTGGTCAATGACGGCCAGCACATCCTCGGGCCGGCCATCCATTTTGGACTGGATGAAAAGTTTTTCCCGCGGCAATCCCTTGATGGCTTCGGCAATCAAACCAAAGGTATGGTAGGACTCGGCGGTGTCGATATAGGTAATGCCGCGGTCATAGGCGTAGTGAATGAGATCGACGAACGCGTTTTTGCCGCCGGCGGTCTGGATGTAGCCGTTATTGCTGCCGGTGCCGAACCCCAGCCGGCTCAATTTGATGCCGGTCTTGCCCAGGGTCACCTGGTCCGTGGCGGTGCGCACGACGGCCGGGCCGGCGGCATTGGTTTCCGCCCAAGCGAATGGCGAGAGCAGCACGGTGCCGGCCAGCGCGGTGGAGGTTTTAAGAAAATCACGGCGATTTAATCCGTGGCGGTTCGAACGCGGGGGTTTCATGATGATCTGGTTTCCGGTTTGCGGCCTGGAGGACGGCCCGACGCGAGCCGCGGAGGAATGCGGTGGCCTGGCAATGAGGCGGTCCTGGACATGCGTTACCAATAACACTCGCAGGTGGAATTGCAACAGCGTTCTGCACTTGCCTGGGGGGGCGAAAAAATTGGGAACTTTTTTCTGGTTGCTTCCTCTTACAACGGAACGCGGGATACTTTTTAACGTAAAACACCATCCAATTGAAGGAAATACCATGAAAATGACATTGAAATTGATTTCACTAAAACGGTTTTTGACCCTGTTGGTTGCGCTGGGAACAGTCCTGGGAGCTTTTGCCCAGGGCGAGATGGCCACCGGTACGGTGAGCGGCGTGCAAAATGGCGGCGTGTATGATTACACCATAACGCTGCACAATACCTCCGGCTCCGTTTCGATTGGCAGTTTTTGGTATTCCTGGACGCCGACGATCCCGCCATTTTTCTATCTGCCCTCCGTTCCGAACAGCCCTTCGGCTCCCGCGGGGTGGGCATCCGGCGTGGACGGGAATTCAATTCAATACGTCAGTACGGGAGCAGGGCTGGCCCCGGGGCAATCAATCCAATTTAACTATGTTGCCTCGTTTACTCCGGCGCAACTGACCGGGATCACCGGGTATTCTTACGTTTATAGTGGAGCCATTGAAGCCGACCCCGGCGCCTTTGTGAACATTCAAACGGTGCCCGAGCCTGCCTCGCTGGGGTTGTGGGCGGCCGGGTTTCTCGGCCTGGCATTGGCCGGCCGGCGGAAACTGCGGAAATTGACCGTTGCCCCTTAAGCCGGATTTGGAGCAATTACCAAGAAGGCGAACGGGAATCCCGTTCGCCTTTTATCGTTTTGAGATTTGAATTCGTTCAATACCGGTAGTGTTCCGGCTTGTAGGGGCCTTCGACGGGCACGCCGAGGTAATCGGCCTGTTTCTTGGTGAGCTTGGTGAGCTTCACGCCGATTTTTTCCAGGTGCAGCCGGGCGACTTCCTCGTCCAGTTTCTTGGGCAGACGATAGACGCCGATCTGGTTCGTGTCCTTGTTCTTCCACAAATCGAGTTGCGCGAGGCATTGATTGGTGAAGCTGTTGGACATGACAAAGCTCGGATGGCCGGTGGCGCAGCCGAGGTTCACGAGGCGGCCTTCGGCGAGCATGTAAATGCTGTTGCCGCCCGCAAAGGTGTATTTGTCCACCTGCGGCTTGATGTTGAGCCTGGTAACGCCCTTGGCAGTGTTCAGGCGGTCCACCTGGATCTCGTTGTCGAAGTGGCCGATGTTGCAGACGATGGCCTGGTCTTTCATCTTCGCCATGTGCTCGAACGTGATGATGTCGCAGTTGCCGGTGGTGGTGACATAGATGTCCGCTTCGCCGAGCGTGTCCTCGACGGTCTTGACTTCAAACCCCTCCATCGCGGCCTGCAGGGCGTTGATGGGATCGATCTCGGTCACGATGACGCGCGCGCCGAAGCCGCGGAGGGAATGCGCGCAGCCTTTGCCGACATCGCCATAACCGCAAACGCAGGCGACCTTGCCGGCCACCATCACGTCGGTCGCGCGCTTGATGCCGTCGGCGAGCGATTCGCGGCAGCCGTAAAGGTTGTCGAACTTGGACTTGGTGACGGAGTCATTGACGTTGATGGCGGGCACGAGCAGCTTGCCCTGTTCCAACATCTGGTACAGGCGATGGACGCCGGTGGTGGTTTCCTCGGAAACGCCTTTCCAATCCTTCACGACGGTGTGCCAGAAACCGGGCCGTTCCTTCGCCACGCGCTTGAGCAGTGCCTTGATGACGGCGACTTCGTGGTTGTCGCTGGGGGTGTTGACCCAGTTGTCGCCGTTTTCGAGTTCGTAACCCTTGTGGATGAGCAGGGTGGCGTCGCCGCCGTCGTCGACGATGAGTTGCGGACCTTTATTGCCCGGATGCGTGAGCGCCGCGAGCGTGAATTCCCAATATTCCTCGAGCGTTTCCCCCTTGTGCGCGAACACCGGGATGCCGGCCTTGGCGATGGCGGCGGCGGCGTGGTCCTGGGTCGAGAAAATGTTGCAACTGGCCCAGCGCACGGACGCGCCGAGTTCGACCAGCGTCTCGATAAGAATCGCCGTCTCGATGGTCATGTGCAACGAGCCGGTGATGCGCACGCCCTTGAGCGGTTTTTGCGGGCCGTACTTCTTGCGGATGGCCATCAAGCCGGGCATTTCGTGCTCGGAAACTTCGATGGTTTTGCGTCCCCATTCGGCGAGCGAGAGGTCGCGAACCTGGTAGCCCGGTTGGGTGGCGCCGTTGCCGCCGGCCTTGGCCCGTTTGGTGCGTGACGGTGAAAGTTTGATGGCACTCATAGTTTTCAGTTTCAAGTTTTCAGTTTTCAGTTTTTTCGAGTGAACGAACCAAGCCTTGAAGCATGGCCGAAAGCTCCTTTGTCTCTTGGATAAATTCTTCAGCGTCAGTTTTGGTGATCAATTCAAGTTTCTTTGCAATGTAACATTGGGTGCGTAATTCGGCCGCCGATCCCTTGGCAATCCGCAGAAAACGAATAAAATCCTGCCGGCTGTCGCGCTCCGCGCCCTCGGTAATGTTCGAGGGAATGGAGATCGCCGCCCGCTGCATCTGATCGCGCGGGCATATTGCTTCGATTCGCGCAATGCGTGACTGACTGCAACAGCCAAACGACAGGCTCTTTTCCATACTTCCAGTTTCTCAAACGATTGATAGGCCATATCGAAGTTTTCAGTTCCCGGTGTCAGTTTGCAGAAACTGAACGCTGAACGCTGAAAACTTGAAGCTCATATTTTCAAGGCACGCCTGAGTTCTTTGACTTTGTCCGTCTTTTCCCAGGTGATCGCGGGATCGTTCTTGCCGAAGTGGCCATAGTTGGTGGTCTTGGCATAAATCGGCCGGAGCAGGTTGAGTTGTTTGATGATGTCGGCCGGTTTGAAGCTGAACACTTCGCCGACCGCTTTTTCGATGGCCTCGTCGCTGACGATGCCCGTGCCGAAGGTGTTCACACAGACGGAGACCGGATCGGGATAGCCGATGGCGTAGGCAAACTGGATTTCCGCGCTCGTCGCCAGCCCCGCGGCCACAATGTTCTTGGCCACATAACGGCCCATGTACGCCGCGCTGCGGTCGACCTTCGACGGGTCCTTGCCGCTGAACGCGCCGCCGCCGTGCCGGCCCATGCCGCCGTAGCTGTCCACGATGATTTTGCGCCCGGTCAGGCCGGTGTCGCCCTGCGGGCCGCCGACGACGAACCGGCCGGTCGGATTGATGAGAAACATCGTCTTCCGGGTGATCAACCGTTTCGGCAAAACTTTTTTGATGATTTCTTCGATGCAGAATTCCTCGATGGTCTTGTGCTTCACGTCGTGTGCGTGTTGCGTGGAGATCACCACGTTGGTGATGGCCACCGGCTGATCGTTCACATAACGGACGGAAACCTGGCTCTTGGCGTCGGGCCGCAACCAGGCGACCTTGCCGCTCTTGCGGATTTTGGTCAGCGCGCGGCCCAGTTTGTGGGCGTACATGATGGGCGCGGGCATCAATTCGGGCGTCTCCGTCGTCGCGTAACCAAACATCAATCCCTGATCGCCGGCGCCCTGCTCGGCTTTCTTCTTGCCGACCGCCTTGCGCGCATCCACGCCCTGGGCGATGTCCGGCGATTGCGACGTGATGGCGTTCATGATCAACACCTTGTCCGCGTGAAACACGTCGTCGTTGTGCGTGTAACCGATGTCGCGAATGGCCTGGCGGGCAATGGCGCTGAAATCCAGTTTCGCCTTGGTCGTGATTTCACCGCCGACCACGACGAGGTTGCACTTGGCGTAGGTTTCGCACGCGACGCGGCTGTGCGGGTCCTGGGCGAGGCAGGCGTCCAGCACGTAATCGGAAATGGTGTCGCAAACCTTGTCCGGATGGCCTTCGCCAACGGACTCGGACGAGAAGATGAAATTTTTACTCATGGAATAATTGATTCAAATGTCATATTGACGTATCAGGATAAGATGATATATCAGAATTGAAGCGCGTCAACAGGTTTCTAAAAAAACCTGGCGCGCGGTGAAAACGATGTCGTCGGCACTGAAATCTCTTCGGGCCCTGTCGGATCCAACGCGCCTGCGCATGGTGGCGCTGCTGGAGCGGGACGAATTGTCGGTGAACGAGCTTCAGGAGGTCACGCGGCTCGGCCAGTCGCGCATCTCCACGCATCTGGGCCTGTTGCAGGATGCCGGGCTGCTGCAATCCCGGCGCGAGGGCAAGCGGACGTTTTACAAATCGAGCCCGCCGGCCGACGGCGCGGCGCGTGAACTGATTCAACTTGCCATTCGCGGCGCGAAGGAACTGCCCGAATACGAGGGCGACCAGATCAATCTCAAACGCATCCTCGCCCGCCGCCGCGAACAGGCGCAGGTCTATTTCAACCAGATCGCCGGGCGTTTCGACCGGGTCTATGGGCCAGGCCGTTCGTGGCAGGCGTTTGGGCATCTGCTCCTGCGGATTTTGCCGCCGTTGGCGGTGGCCGACCTGGGCGCCGGCGAAGGCCTGTTGAGCGAACTGCTGGCGCGCCGCTGCAAAAAGGTCATCGCCGTGGACAACTCGGAGAAGATGGTGGCGTTTGGCGCGGCCAAGGCGAAGAAGAACGGTCTGAAGAATCTGGAATTCCGGCTGGGCGATTTGCAAAACCCGCCACTCGAGCCCAACAGCGTTGACCTCGTGATTCTGAGCCAGGCCTTGCACCATGCCGAAGTCCCGGCCCGGGCGATTGCCGCCGCTTGCAAAATTCTCCGGCCGCGCGGACAGATCATGATTCTGGATTTGCTCAAACACAACTTCGAGAAGGCGCACGAACTGTACGGCGACCACTGGCCGGGGTTTGCCGAGAGTGATCTGCATCGGTGGCTGGAGGAGGCCGGGTTCAAAAAGATCGAAATCAGCGTCGTCGCCCGCGAGGAACAGCCGCCGCATTTCCAGACCATTCTGGCCGGGGCGGAAAAACGTAGCGGCGTGTCGGCAGACCGCCGCAAAACTTCCGACGCGTGAGATGGCGGCTTTCTGCCGAAATCCGCTACGTCACAATCAAGTTCACCAGTTTCTTCGGCACGACGATGACTTTCTTGATGGTCTTGCCCGTGAGGAACGGTTGAACTTTCTCCGAGGCTTTCGCTGCGGTTTCGAGTGCGGCGTTGTCGGCGTTGGCCGGGACCTTGATGACGTCGCGGAGTTTGCCGTTCACCTGGACGGGAATTTCAATTTCAGATTCGACGAGCAAGGCGGGATCGAATTTGGGCCAGGGCTGGTATGACAAAGAGTTCAAAGTTCCAGGTTTAAGGTTTAAAGTTTTATTGCCGCCCGCCTCCGTAACGTTGAACTTCGAGCTTTGAACTTTGAACCACAACTCTTCCGCCAGATGCGGGGCAAAGGGTTGGAGCAAAATCAGAAAATCGCGCAGCGCGGTAACCGGCTTGGTTTCCCAGGTCATGGCTTCATTCACAAAAACCATGAGCGCGGAAATGGCCGTGTTGAAGCGTAGGCCGTCGAGGTCTTCGGTGACTTTCTTGATGCAGGCGTGAAGGGTTTTCAATTGCGCCGGCGTCGCCACGACGTCTTTGACGGCAGAATCCAAGTGAATTAAATCGAGCAATTCTCTGCATCCCTGCGTCTCTGCGGTTGTCTCGGCCTGTTCAAATTCCGTTTCGCTCTTTTCATCCACGAACAGCCGCCAGACGCGGCCGAGAAACCGATAGACGCCCTCGACGCCCTTGGTGCTCCATGGCTTCACCATTTCGAGCGGCCCCATGAACATTTCAAACAGCCGCAAGGCGTCCGTGCCGACTTCTTGGACGGGCACATCCACGGGAATCACGTTACCGCGGGATTTGGACATCTTCTGGTTGTCCTCGCCTAGCACCATGCCCTGATTTACGAGTTTGAAGAACGGTTCGGGTGTCGAGACATAGCCGAGATCGTAAAGCACCTTGTGCCAGAACCGGGCGTAGAGCAGGTGAAGGACGGCGTGTTCCGTGCCGCCAACGTACAAATCAACTCCTGGCGTCGTTGATTTGGTTGATGGTTGAGAGTTGATGGTTGAGAGACCAGTTGTGCCCATCCAGTATTGCTCGGCCTCTTTGCCGACGAACGCGTTCGGATTCTTCGCGTCGAGATAACGGAGATAATACCAGCAACTGCCGGCCCATTGCGGCATCGTGTTGGTTTCACGGGTTGAGCCGTCGGGCAGGTTCACCCAATCCTTGGCGCGGGCCAACGGCGGCTCGCCGGTGGCCGTCGGTTTGTAATCGGTTAATTCCGGCGGCAGAACCGGCAATGCGGATTCAGGCAAGGCTTCGTGATAGGACCGGCCGTCCGGGCCTTTTTTCCAGACAATCGGAAACGGCTCGCCCCAGTAACGCTGGCGGCTGAACAGCCAGTCGCGCAACTTGAAGTTGACCGTTTTCTTGCCGAGACCTTTCTTTTCGAGCCAGTCGGTGATTTTCTTTTTGGCTTCTTCGGTGGGCAGACCGGTGATGGAAATCTCCGGGCCGGATGAATTCACCGAGACGCCGTCGCCGCTGAAACATTCCGTAGGACAGGCATCTTGCCTGTCTCCATTCTTTTCCGGTTTTTCTTTTGAATTTTGAGACAGGCTGGAAGCCTGTCCTACGTTTTGGACGACTTGAACAACGGGCAAATTGAACTTGGTGGCGAACTCGAAGTCGCGGGTGTCATGCGCGGGCACGGCCATGATGGCGCCGGTGCCGTAGCTGGCGAGGACGTAATCGGCTATCCAGATGGGAATTTTCTGGCCGTTGACGGGATTGATGGCGTAAGCACCGGTGAATACACCGGTTTTCTCCTTTGCCAATTCCGTGCGTTCCAAATCTGATTTTCGAGCGGCAAATTGTTTATAGTCTTCAACCGCCTTTTTGTGCTCTGTTGTTGTTAGATGTTCGATGAACGGGTGCTCTGGAGACAAAACAAGATATGTTGCTCCGAACAATGTGTCAGGCCGAGTTGTGTAAACCTTGAGCGGCCAACTTTCTGATGATTCTCGCAAAGCTGAGAAAATTACTTCCGCTCCTTCACTTCGCCCAATCCAATTCCGCTGCATTTCCTTGAGCGAATTAGTCCAGTCAATCGTGTCGAGATCGGTCAGAAGTTTTTCGGCGTAGGCGGTAATGCGAAGCATCCATTGGCGCATCGGCTTGCGGACAACGGAAAATCCACCAACTTCGCTTTTGCCGTCCACGACTTCTTCGTTTGCAAGAACAGTGCCCAATTGTTCGCACCACCAGACCGGCGCTTCACTGACGTAGGCAAGGCGTTTTGAATCGCGGTACGTGCGGCGCGCGGATTCGGTGTCTTGGTGGGGCGAGGCTACTGACGAGCCGTCCCCGGAATCGGCTCGCGAGGACGCTCGCCCCACCGACTGTGATTCCCATTCTGCCGGATACTTCAACGTTTCAATCGGCTCGGCCCTGTTGGTTTCCGGATTGAACCACGAGTTGTAAAGCTTCAGGAAGATCCACTGGGTCCATCTGAAATAATCCGGGTCGGTGGTGGCGAGTTCGCGCGACCAGTCGTAGCTGAAGCCGAGCGATTGAATCTGCCGCTTGAAGGTGGCGATGTTCTGTTCGGTGGTCTGGCGCGGATGTTGGCCGGTCTTGACGGCGTATTGCTCGGCGGGCAGGCCGAAGGCGTCCCAGCCCATCGGGTGCAGCACGTTGAAGCCGAGCGCGCGTTTATAGCGGGCGAGGATGTCCGTGGCGGTATAACCTTCCGGATGGCCGACATGCAGTCCCGCGCCGCTCGGATAAGGGAACATGTCGAGGATGTAAAATTTGGGCGGCAACTGCGTTGCGGCCACCGGGCCGGCCACCATTGAATCGGCGCCATGTCGTTGGGCAAAAGGATGGTTCCCGGGAACTTTTTCACCGGGATTAAAGGCGCGAAAAGCCTGCTGTTCCTCCCAGATTTTCTGCCATTTGGGTTCAATCAGATGAAATGGATATTGCCGACGGCTGCTCGCCATAAAGCCGGGATTTTGCGGAAAGTTACGCCGTGGAGCAATCGCGGAATTGGCGTCACCTGCGAAGTCGGCGCCGGCGGTCAACCGTCACAGAAATTTTTGAATCGCCTGCTCGTCACCCTCCGTGCCCAGCAGATAAAGTTTATCACCCTGCGCCCAGACGGCGGCGGCGATCCGGTTGATTTGGATGAATTGCGGCGGAGCGGTGTCGGGCGCGCCCTTGACCGAGGCGCGGTTCACCACGAACAGCCAGAGATCGCCCGGTTGACCGGGCGGCAAAGGCTTGCCGGTGCGGAAACAAATCATGGAAACCTTTGCGCCCTTCCAATCCTCGATCGCGCAGCCGGTCGCGTCGGCCTTTTCGAGCGTTGTCGGCAGGGTGTAATCCGCCGGCGCCTGATTCCGGGCGAGATAGGCGCGGATTTGCGTCAGGTCATTCGTCACGTAGCTCATCGCATAACCGCTCGTGGCAACGTAAATCATCCGGGTTTGATAGTTGGCCAGGGTATTTTTGTTGGCCGCATTTCCGGCAAACGACGGCCAATACTGCGCCGAGACCAGGACGGACGCGCCGATGGCCACGATGGCCAGGGCGGCGACCATCACGTTGCGCCGGGCGGACATTTTGGCCTGGGCCGCCTGCTCGGAAATGATTTGTTCCTTCAGTCCGGCGGGCACCGGGATCTGCCGGAACTTTGCGCGCAAAACCTCCTGTCGGGCGCAATACTCGCCAAACCAGCGCGCCAGCTCCGCGTCTTGTTTTACCAGCGCGAGGGCCTCGACGATTTGCGGATCAGCGACGTCCGCCGAGCCGGGCCGGTAAAGCAGTAAAATATTTTTGGCGTCGTCGCGATTCATAAATCCGTCTGCGGGGTGGGCGATCCGATGACGGTTCCCCCCGTCAACAACTGGTGCAGCCGGTCGAGGCCGCGCGCCAGGCGCGATTTGACGGTGCCGATCGGCACTTCAAGAATTCCGGCGATTTCAAGATAGGAATAATCCTGCAGGTAGAACAGGGCGACCGGCGACCGGTAAATTTCGTCCAGGTGTTCCAGCGCGGCGAGCACCTGCGCGGTGTCCAGTTGATTGAGCGGGGCCGGCGACACGACGGGAAGTTCGGCGGCCGCCTGCTCGAGATCCATGTGGGGAAAACGAACCTGTTTCCTCCGCACACCCAGAAATTCGCGGTGGAGGGTGGTAAACAACCAGGTTTTCACTTTTGATTCATCACGCAACTGGTGGCCCTTGGCCGCCCAGATGCAAAACGTCTGTTGGGTAAGGTCGCAGGCATCCGCCTCGTCACGCGTCAGGCTAAAGGCAAATTGGTACAACGACTGGTAATGACAAGTCACCAGACTTTCAAAATCCACGGCGTTAGCCATATTGCAGCATCAAGATTAAGAGTCGTTTATGTGCCAATTGTTCCCATCTGCCGGCCACTTTAAGCTTTTTCCGGTTCGTTGACCGGGGTGTTGGAGCGATGTGCGTGGGGCTCGTCCCGCCACGATGCCACCAACGGGAACAAGTTGTCCAACCATCCCTCTTAACAGGGAGAATGGTGTCCCTTGGTGCAAAAGCAAACTTGAAAACGCCGAACCCAAAAGCGGGACAAAAGGCCGGGGCCGCCGGCTTTCTTTCGGGCAGCGGCTTTTCGCATTCGAATGGGTGCCGGCACCCGCTTTCATCCGACTGTAAAAAGTCGTTGGCGGACCGGGGTTTCGTCAAGCCAGTCGGAAAAAAACGGCTGCCCGTGATTTATTGGGTTGCCCGGTATTGGGTTCAGCCGATTGGCAAGGCGTAACACTGAACAACAGGGAATTGTATGAATACGACAAGGATTTTTTCCCGATGGGCGGGGATGGCGGTTGGAGTGGTGATATTTGCCCACTCGCTTGCCGGGGTTGCGGCCATGGTCACGATATTTGCCGGCAATACCAACCTGTCAGGTCTCGCCGCCGATGTCTTTGTGCCCTCCAGCACGAATATCAACGTCAACGACAGCGTGGTATGGGTTTGGGAAGGAACGCATCATTCCACGACCAGCGGGACGAACGGGTTGTCTGGTGATGACAATGGGGTCCCCAGCGGATTGTGGGATTCAACGGTGACCAATGCGCCGCATTCCTTTACCAATATCTTCACTTCCCCCGGCAATTTTTTGTATTTCTGCCAGACGCACGTCGCTTTTGGCATGACGGGGGTGATCCATGTTGCCGCCGTCGAACTACCGCCAACCGTCTCCATTACCAACCCGGTTGACAACACCACGCTCAGCGCCCCCGCTTCCTTCACCATGGCCGCAACCGCGTCCGACGCGGATGGAGGAACCGTCACCAATGTCCAATTTTTCCAGGGCCCAACGTCGCTGGGCAATGTCACGACCAGTCCTTATTCCGTGCCGGTGAACAATCTGAGTGCCGCGGATTACACCGTTTCCGCCGTGGCTTCAGACGACGCCGGGTTGACCGCCACGAATGCCGTCACGATTCACGTGGTCACAGCAGTGCCGATTGTTCTGAGCGCGCCGCAGTTTCTGTCGCCGACGGATTTCCGGTTCAATTACACCGCGAACGGCGGGTTGAGTTATATCGTTCAACGAGCATCGGATTTGAGTTCAGGCAATTGGACGACTCTCAGCACCAACATTGCCGCCGGCAGTCCGATGTTGTTCGACGACACGGCCGTTTCGGGAAGCCCGGCGTTCTATCGTGTCGGTTTGTTGCCAAATCCGTGATTCCCTTGCGCCGGAAACGCCAATCCGCTGTCCCAGCCGGGAAACCCGGCCGGATCAACGTCGTGCTGAAAAGTATGTGGTCACGGGCATTGGTCATCACCATTTTCAGTTTCAGTGTGTTTGTGGCGCCGAACGCGAAATCGGCGGAGTCCACGGGCACGGACGAATCCGACGCGCGTGTGTTCGCAGCCGAAGGAGTTGTGCGTGAACTTGGTCCTGACGGTCAAACGGTCACCATCAGTCACGAGGCGGTTTCCAATTACATGGCTGCGATGACCATGCCGTTCAAGGTCAGGGATTCCGGGGAATTGGCCGGCTTGCGTCCCGGGGACAAAGTTATTTTTCAGCTGCACGTGACCACGACGGAAAGCTGGGTGGATCAAATCACCCGGATCGGAAGGGTTCCACTGGTTGAAAGTGAACCGCCGCCGCCCGAGACGCAACCCGTTCATGGCCGGAATCCGCTGTGGTATTACAAATTTACCAATGAACTGGGGCAGGCTGTGAGCTTGAGCGATTTTCACGGGCAGGCGCTGGCCGTCACTTTCATTTACACGCGTTGTCCGTTGCCGGATTACTGTCCGCGGTTATCACGGAATTTCCAGGAGGCGTCGCAAAAGCTCGATTCCCGGCCCGGCGCCCCGGCCAACTGGCATTTCCTTTCCGTCTCCTTTGATTCCCAATTCGACACGCCGGCGGTGTTGCAGGCTTACGGAAAAAGTTATCAGTATGACCCGGCGCACTGGAGTTTCCTGACCGGCCCGCCGGACAAAATTGCCGAACTGGCCCGGCTTTCCGGCGTCCACTACGAATCCAGCGAGGGGCTGATCACCCACAACTTTCGCACGCTCATTGTGGACGGCAACGGCCATTTACAGACCGTCTTTCCGATCAGCGGGGATTTTTCAGATTCCATCGTCGCTGAAATCATCAAGGCCGCCGCCGTGACCAATCAACCGGCTGAACGTTGAAACTCATGGTCAACGCGCCGAAACGCGGGATGAGGCTGACGCCAACATGGATGATCATCCTGGCCCCCGGGGTTGCCGGCGGGGTCAGCCTGCTGTTGAATTCCTGCGCCACCACGCCCGCGGAAGTGATGGCGCCCCTGGAAATTCCCGGTGCGCACTACGTCGGCAACCAGGCTTGCCTGGATTGTCACGCGGAAATCGTGCGGGAATTTCCCGCCAGTCCGCATGCACGGGTTCATTTTGAAAACGCGGCGATGGCCGGCGAAACCGGTTGCGAGTCCTGTCATGGTCCCGGCAGCAAGCACATCGAATCCGGTGGCAACGCGCAATTCATCATCAATCCGGGCAACGACCCGACGTCCTGTTTCCACTGCCATCTGGACGTACAAGCCGAATTCAATCTGCCGCAGCATCATCCGGTCATCGAAGGACACATGAGTTGCGTGCAGTGCCACGATCCGCACGGGGGGGATATTCTCAAGCCGAAAGGCGGTTTGGCGATGGCCCGGCAGAACGAGAGTTGCGCGGAATGCCATCGCGAGCAGACGCGCCCGTTCGTTTTCGAACACGAGGCCCTGCGTGAAGGCTGCGCCGTCTGTCACAATCCGCATGGTTCGATCAATCGGCAGCTGCTCACCGAAAGCGACCCGAACCTCTGCCTGCGCTGCCACGCGCAGGTGCAGACATCCGGATCGCCGGGCACGATTTTTATCGGCAATACGGATCACACGGCATTTCTGACCATGGGAACCTGCTGGACCGCCGGCTGCCATACGGCCATTCACGGCTCCAATGTGGATCCCTTGTTGAGGTATTGAACCTGAAAGGTGATGCGAAAAACAAAAGAACAGCCGGACGGCTGCACGATCCCGAAGCGTTGTTCACGCCTTGCGCCTCACGTTTCACTCATTGTTTCCACTTTTTGCCTCTCACTCTCCGCCCAGGAAACCAACCTTGTAATATTACCTCCCTCCGCCCGGGTCACGATTAATTTCGACCGCGACATTCGGTCCATTCTGGAAACGTCCTGTTTGCGATGTCACGGCGGGGAAAAGCCAAGGAGCCACTTCCGGCTCGACGACCGTGCGGCGGCCCTCAATGGCGGGGATGAAAACACCAACGACATTGTTCCGGGAGACAGCACCAACAGTTGGTTGATTCACTATGTGGCGCGGCAGGTGAAAGACATGGAGATGCCGCCGGTTGGCAGGGGCAGCCCCCTGGCCCCCGAACAAATCAGCCGGCTGCGCGCGTGGATTGACCAGGGCGCGACCTGGAGCACGACGAATCAATCGGCACAACTCGCCTTCATTTTTGCGCCGACGCTCCGGGGGATTGGCGTTCAGGGTGACACGGCGAAGTTTCGCGAGCTTCAGGGCGTAAACGATGGCTTTGCAGGCGGCGTTGACGGGTTTTCGTTTGTGCAACGAACCAGCCCCACCGAACAATTTTCGCTGGACGGGCATGTGATTGCGCCGGATCGGGATTATCAATTGAGGCTGGCATTGGATGAATCGGAACAGGGCTTCATCCACGCCGGTTTTGACGAATGGCGGAAGTACTACGATGACAGTGGGGGATACGATCCGGCGGTGGTGCCGCCGCAGTTAAGTGTGAACCGCGACTTGTACGTGGATAACGGGCGGGTCTGGGTTGATTTCGGCTTAACCCTGCCACGCTGGCCGCAAATCGTGCTGGGCTATGAATACGATTTCAAAAAGGGCAGCGAGCCCACACTGGACTGGGGTGAAGCGGGCGGCGTCAACATCGCGCCGGCGACGAAGACCGTTGACGAACAGACACACATCCTCAAGCTTGATGTGACGCACGATTTCGATGACTGGCGCCTGGAAGATGATGCGCGGGTCGAATTTTACAGCGAAAACAATGGCGGCTATGAAACCGGCGTTTTTCAACAGGGCGGCGGGACCGCGAGCGGCACCACTTATACGCCGGACAGTTATCATCATGTGCAGGGCATGAACACGCTGATGCTGGAAAAACAAATCCGGGACTGGTGGTTTTTGTCCGGTGGTTACTACTATTCAAAGCTGGAAGGCAGCGACACGTTCAACCAAACCAACAGTCCCAATTTTGAAGGCTACGATCCGTCTGCCTGGAGCAGCGGTGACATTAAGTTACACCGTGAATCGCAGGTCTTCAGTCTGGCCAGCCTCTTTCTGCCGCTTGAATATTTGAGCTTTTCGCTCGGCACGCAAAACGAATGGACGCACCAGCAGGCATTCGGCAGCAGCGTGCCGGATTTTGAATTTGGCAACAACACCTTTGCCCGCTCGGATTACGATGAATTCAGGGTGTCGCAGGATGCGAATCTGCGGTTCACCAAAATTCCCTACACGGTTCTGTTTGCCGACGCGCGATTCGAAGAGGACAGCATCAGCGAGCTTCAGGAGGAAGGCTCCGGGCAGTTGACGAACAACACCGACGTGACGAGTGACCGGTACAACCTGCGGGCGGGTTTCAACACCTCGCCCTGGCGCTGGGTGGCCCTGGACGCCCGGTATCACCGGCAATACAGCGATACGGATTACAACCACCTTATCGACGTGTTCGTCAGTCCTTTTTATGGCGACCCGCTCGCGGTTGCCCCGGAAAATGGTTATCCGGCATTCATCCTCAGCCGGAAGATCCAAAGCGATGGATTGGAAACCAAACTGACGTTGCGCCCGCTTAATTGGTGGCGGGCCACCCTGAGCTATCAACTCACCGCCACGGAATATACGTCAAAAACGGATCCGGTCTATTTCGGGATTTCCCCCGGCGGCCCGCTGGCGGACGGACGGTATCGTGCGCAGACGTACGGCCTGAGCACCATCCTGACGCCGTTCCGGCGATTTTATTTCTCCGGCGCGTTCACCTACAGCCGGTCACGCACGGTCACCTCCGACAACGGGGTTTCATCGGTCGTGCCTTACGACGGGGATATTTACACTCTGGTTACAACCGTCGGGTACGCGCTGAACGCGAAAACCGGCTTGCAGGCCTCCTACAGTCTTTCGCAAGCCGGTTACGGGCAGAACAACGCCCCGAACGGGGTGCCGCTCGGCCTGGATTTCACGCGTCACGTTTTGATTGTGGGTCTGACACGGCAGCTGGCCAAAAACCTTTCCGGTGCCCTGCACTACGAATTTTCACAATATTCGGAACCCGGCAGCGGCAATTTGAACGACTTCACCGCCCACGGCGTTTTTGCGACGCTGGTTTACAAATGGCCGTGAGCATGAGTCGCCGCCCACGTCAATCGCAGTCCTTCGAGCGTCAGGTTCGGTTCGACGGCGGAAATTTCCGGCAGTTTTGAGGCCATCAACCGCGCGTAACCGCCGGTGGCGATGACCGGCAAATCCCTTGCCCGCAGCTCGCGTTTCAATTCGGCGATCAACTCGCGCACCAGCCCGCGATAACCATGCACCGCGCCCACCAGCATCGCCTGTTCCGTGTTTTTGCCGACCACGGCCGTCACTTCACGAATCCGGATTTTGGGCAGCAATGCCGTTTTCTCGTGCAGATAATCCGTCATGGCCGCCAATCCCGGTGCGATGATGCCCCCCGCGTAGCGGCCCGCGCGATCGACGACGTCAAACGTCACCGCCGTGCCGAAATCCACCACCACCACCGGCGCGCCAAAGTGATGCCGCGCGGCCACCGCGTTGGCCAGGCGGTCGGGACCAATGGTGTTGGGTTTGGGATAATCAATGCCCAGGCCGCGCACCGTTTTGGGCGTGAGTTCCAGCGCGCTGGTCTTCCAAAGCCGGCGGAGCACGTGGTGAACCAATGGCGTCACGCGTGGCACGACACTGCATAAAACCGCCCCCTCGATATTTTGGGGGCCGACGAATCCAGCCACGCCCGTCGGGGCGTTTCCGTCCCTCCATTCGCCCGTGGGCAGGTTGATTTGCCGCAGCACGCGCCGGCCGTTCGCCAGGCCGACGTGCGTGTGCGTGTTACCGATGTCAAAAAGCAGGATCATTTTTCCATGGTGACGTCGCCGCCGTTGATGCGCTCCAGATGTCCGTGCTCGGTCCGCAACAGCAACTCGCCGCTTTCGCCGAGCGATTCCGCCCGGCCCCGCAGGCGGCGGTCGCCGATTTGAATGGTCACATCCCGGCCGATGGTTTTGCAATGCGCCTCCCATTCATCCGCGACTTCAGCAAATCGCCCGCCGCCCACGCGCAGGTAATCATTGTCCAGTTCGCGGAGAATGGCCGTGGCCAGGTCCGCGCGCGAAACGGGCCGGCCCGTTTCCACTTTCAGCGACGTTGCCTGCTTGCGCAAATCCGCCGGAAATTCACCCGTCCCCAGGTTCACGTCCACGCCAATGCCAAGAATGACGTGCTTGACGCGGTCCAGTTCCGCGCTGAGTTCGGTCAGCACGCCCGCGACCTTTTTTCCACCCACCAGAATGTCGTTCGGCCATTTGATTTCGGGGTGCAATCCGGTTTCGGAGGCAATGGCGCGGCGCAGGGCCGTGGCGGCCACCACGGTCAATTGGGTGGCTTCCTGCGGATGCAAATCCGGGCGCAGCAACACGGAAAACCAAAGTCCTTTGTAGGCGGGCGAAAGCCATTTCCGCCCCAGCCGGCCGCGGCCCTTGGTTTGCGACTCGGCAAACACCACCACGCCCTCCTTCACCCCGTCGCGCGCCAGCTTTTCCATCACGTCGTTCGTCGAGGTGGTCTGCTCAAACACCCGGATGTCCCGGCCGATGACCCTGGTTTTATAAAGGCGCGCCAGCAAATCGTCCGCGTGCAGCACATCCGGCACGCTGACGAGGCGGTAGCCCAGGTGCGGGCCGGCTTCGATGTCATAACCCAGCCGGCGCAATTCTTCGATGTGTGCCCAGATCGCCGCGCGGCTGATGTTCAATTGCTCGGCCAGGTCCGCGCCCGACACGCCATCGGGGTTGGCGCGCAGGGCCGAAAGAATTTTCGAGTCGGTGGTCATGAGTTTTCAACCCCGGACGGACACGGATGGACACAGATTAAAAATACCAGCCGGCACGGCGGAAACAATTGATACGGCGCGCCCGGAGCGACGCGCCCCATCTTCAAATGCCTTGTTCCATCCGTGTTTATCCGTGCCCATCCGTGGTTTCATTCTTCAAAATCCAGGCCCAGGTCCACCGCGCGCGCGGAATGCGTGAGCGCGCCGACGGAAATGAAATTCACGCCGCTCCCGGCGATGGCATGGACGTTCGCCGGATTCACACCGCCGCTGGCCTCGGCCTGGGCGCGGTCTTTGATTTTCTGCACGGCGAGCCGCAGTTGAATCAGGTTCATGTTGTCCAGCAGAATGATGTCCGCGCCCGCCTCGGCAGCCTGTTCGACCTGTTCCAGGGTGTCGGCTTCGACTTCAATTTTCAATTGGGGAAACCGGTCACGTGCGCGGGCCACGGCCGCGGCGATGGCATTCGGTTTTTCATGTCGCAGGGCGGCGAGATGATTGTCCTTGATCAGGATCATATCGGACAGGCCGAGGCGATGGTTTTTTCCGCCGCCGCACCCGACGGCATATTTTTCAAACCGCCGCCAGCCGGGCGTGGTTTTGCGCGTGTCGAGGATCTGTGCCTGGGTTCCTTGGGCGGCGTCGACGAATTGTGCGGTCAGCGTGGCAATGCCGGAAAGCCGTTGAACAAAATTCAGCGCCACGCGTTCGGCGCTCAAAATGGGGCGCGCCGGGCCGGAAAGGCGCAGCAACCCGTCGCCGGTTTTCAAGCGTTGACCGTCCCGGGCGAGCCGTTCGATCTTCACGGCGGCCGAAAGCTCAAGAAAGGCGGCTTCCGCGAAGGCGAGTCCGGCGACGACCAACGGTTCGCGGGCGCGCAGGACGGCCCGGGCCGTCGCCGCTTCGGGCACCGTGGCAAGCGTGGTCACATCGCCACCGCCGATGTCTTCGGCGAGGGCGAGTTGGACGGCCTGACGGACTTCGGTGCTGGACAATTCCACACCGTCAAGATGACGGTGAAACGGAAGGGGGAAAAGGAAAAATAGGCGGTTGAAAAGTTGCGAAGGGGGCTCTGGAATCAGTTGCTCGCATTCAGGGAGAAAAATTCTTCGGCCAATTCATCCGCATTTTCCGCCGCTTCGGTGTTGGGCTGGGTTGCCAGAACCAGCAGCGCGCCGTCCGGTCGCGGGAACAGGAAGATTTGGCCCTGCTCGAAGGTCCAGGTCAGCCGGCGGGGGGCCAGGCCATGGCCGGCCAGGAAGGTCGTGGCCTCCGCCAGTTGATGCAGGATCCGATCCAGATGTTCGCGCGAACAGATTTCATTGAAGCTGTAACTCAGGCAGGTGGCATCGGGCAGGCGCATGCCGCAGCCCAGCAAGCCGGACGCGATGGCGCCGGTGGCCAGCCATTCCTGCAAGGTGTCATTCATCGGATTGGGGTCGCGGAATTTTCACCGCCGGTTGAAACGCGCACAAAGACCATGCGATCCGCCCGGGTCTGTGCCACGACCCGGCTGCCGGCCAGCTGGATTTCCAGCCGGTCGAAATTTCCCAACGGGATTCCTTCGCCGAGCGACGCCGCCTGTTGCGCCACAGTTTGCAACAGCGCCACCCGGGCGGAGGTATCCGGGCATTGCCAGGCGTACAGGGGTTCGCCTTGGCCCGAACAAATCAGAGTCTCCTCGACCCGCGCGGCCAGATGAAAGGCCGTGGTGGAACTTTCGAACGCCGGTTTCGTCTCCGGCGGGGAAGCCACCGGCCCGGTTGCCGCCGCTTGCGCCGCCATGGTTTCGTCGCGCACGCGGGCGGCTTCCATGAGCAAAAATTCCCACTGGCCTTCGATGCTGCGTTTGGCCGGCAATTCGAACGGGTGCAATTGAAACTCGCCGCTGGGGAGGGACAGCAACTGGTAGAAGGCATTTTCGCCCAGCAGCTCACCGGCCTGCGCGTGAATAATCCGGCCGTCTTCAATGTAAACCCGGCCGCGCAACTGCTGGTTGTGGATTTCCAGGATGGACGAATTGCGGCCGAGGCATTCCATTTGAATGACATCCTGCAGCCCGACCCGGCGCAGCACGCCCTGGAAGCCTTCCTGTGGCGTCCAGGTGATCAATTCCTCCAGCATGATGAAGATGGACCTCAACCCATCCGGCGAGCGCGGTTTTTCGATGAACAGTTCCGCGCCTTCCGCCAGGCAGGCGGAACGTTTTTCCTCGGTGGCATCGGAGGTAACCACCGCCTTTTTCAAATCCGGATGGCGTCGGTTGAGAATGTGAAGGAACTGGATGCCGTCCAGCATGGGCATGTTGACATCCGATACCACGAGGTCGATTTTAGTGGCTTTCAGCATCTCCAGCGCCTGATCCGCGGAGGTGGC
Organism: uncultured Verrucomicrobiae bacterium; assembly: GCA_963780535.1. Taxonomy (GTDB): domain Bacteria; phylum Verrucomicrobiota; class Verrucomicrobiia; order Limisphaerales; family UBA11358; genus UBA11358. Next base: position 23,682 of record CAWACS010000010.1, on the reverse strand, counting down.
ACAGTGGATCTGCCAGATTTTTTCGCCCAGGGACGCGAAGAAATCCCGGATCATGGCGAGAAAATCGCCATCATCATCCACGAACAAAAGCTGATATTGTTTTGCCGGCGCGTTCATTTTTCGCTCGGAAATTCAGGGGATATCACCGCAATTCCCGTACCGGAAGCCGCCGCCACCGGGCACCGAACACCCCCGTTTTCAATGGTTTTCAATTTAACGCCGTCAGGGCGATTTGGGCCGCCCGTTGCACCAGCGGATCGCCGTCCTGGACGGCCTCCCCCAGGATGGTTTTGGCATTTGTTTCCCGCAGGTTCCCAAAGGCCACCGCCGCGGCCAGCCGCAGGTCGCGGTCACCGTCGTGGAGCAGGTCGGCCAGAATGGCAAAAGCGGCGTGTTGGGAATGGCCGGGAGTTGGTCCGGCCGGAACCGTCGGCGACGGCACGTCCGCCTTGTCCGGAGCAATACTGCTGAGTTGTTCCAGCAGTTTGGTGGCGCTGTGCCGGACCCAGTATTCCCGGTGGTTCAGCGCCGTCTCGACATCCGGCAACGCCTGGCGGGCCTCCTTGGTCTTCAACCACTGACGGTCGATCAACTGGAGTGAATTGGTCGCGGCGTTGCGCACGTTGCTTTCGGCATCCAGCAGCGCGCGCACCAGGAAGGAAATTGACCGTGCATCGCGAATCCGGCCCAGGGCCACCGCCGCGCCTTCGCGCACGTCGCGGTCCTTGTCGCGCAATGCCTGGCAAAGTCCATCCACGGCCGACGGTTCACCCAGGGCGCCCAACACCTTGACCGCCGCCTGGCGCACTTCCCAGGAGGAGTCTTTCAGGGCGCGGATGAGTCCGGGCACGGCCCGTTTGCTGTCGCATTTTGCGGCGGCCTCGATGGCGACGGAGCGGACACTGGCATTTTGGTCCCTTAACAAACGTTCCACGGCTTCGAAGGTGGCAGGATCGGCAAAACGTTGCAGCGCTTCCAAGGCGGCGATGCGCAGCGCCGACGTGTTTTTCCGAAGGGCTTCCAAAAGCGGTTTGATGACGTTCCGGTCGTCCATTTCGCCCAGTGTCTTGACCGCCTCGAGTTGTTTGTCCGGCGGCCCGCGCCGGAGCAGTTCATACAACGGTTCGATGGCCTCGGTGCCCAAGGCGGCGACCTGGCGCAGCGTGCCCGTCGCCATGAGGTGCAACGCGCGTTCGGTGTCGCTGTCGGGTTGCCAACCCAGTTGCTTCAAGCTGTGGGAGGCGCGCGATCTGACGGACGGCTCGATGTCCCGGAGCAATCGGACCAGCCAGTTCACCGCCTGGGAATCGCCCAGTTGGCCCAACGCCTCCGCCGCCGCGGCGCGCACCAACGGCACCGGGTCGCGCAACAGGAGCATCAGTGGTTCAACCGCCCGCCGGTCTTGAAACCGGCCCAGTCCACGCGCGGCCGTGCTGCGGACTTCGGCCTCCGCGTCCTTGAGCGCAAAGAGCAGCGGCTCCACGGAATCGGAATGCTCGGAATGCGCCAGCTTTTCGACTGTCGCCAGCCGGGTCTTTGGATTGCTTACGCGAAGCTGCTGATACGTCCACCACAACATAATCTTGCCGGAATTACAGCGATTTCTGCGCCAACCGGCCCGGGAAAGCCACCAAAACGGCCTGCAAATCCAATATCTCCGGCAATTCCAAGCCGGTTCGAGGAAGGCAAAGGAAATCGAAAATCCGGCCGGATTGATCCAAACCTGAGCGCGCTGTGCCGGTTTTTAGACGTTTGTCGTTCAAGACCTTGGAACCGGGGTGGGTTGCCGGCGTCTTCCTGTGGCTCGACTCCGCTGCCAGGCTGTGGCAGGTTGCCTTCATGGAAGCGGATGAAGGCGATTTTTTTCAGTTCCTCGACGCATGGGGAGCTAATTTTGTTGCCGCGCGCGAGGTTGGCCGGCACGCCGGCGGCCCCCAGCAATTCAAACGAGAGCCGGATTGGGCCAGGCCGATTTTACCTCGCATCGGCGGACGCGGCGTTCTTGCATCCATTGCCACCGGACAATTCCACATCAAGCCCGTTCGGAAAGGCAAATCCCAGGACGAACCGGCGGGTTCATCGGACATCGCCAGGATTCTCAAGGGAAGCGGCGTGGAAACCAAAAGCCCCGGTGGCGAAAGCGGCCGCAATCCCGGCGAGTATTACGATCCACTGTAATTGCTTCCGCGGGTTCCATGTTTGCCGCGCTTTTAACCACGCTGTTGTTTGCCATCTCCGCGATTTGCGGTCATCGCACCGCCACGCAAATCGGCGGCGTGGAGGCCAACTTCTGGCGGGCCTGTCTGGCCACCTTCTTTCTCGCCGTTTGGGCGAACACACTCGGCCATGGTTTTGAAGGCGCTGCGTTTCCCATTTTCGTGTTAAGCGGCCTGGCCGGGATCGGTCTGGGCGACAGCGGTTATTTTCAGGCCCTGCCCCGGCTGGGCAGTCGTCGGACGGTTTTGCTGACACAGTGTCTCACCGCGCCATTCGCGGTGATGATCGAATGGTTGTGGCTGGGCACGAAGCTGAATGCCCCCGCACTGGCTTGCATCGTGGTTGTTTTAGCCGGCGTGGCCGTGGCGCTGGCGCCCCGGGAACACCTGAAAATTGCGCCGCGCCAGATGTTCGTGGGAATTTCCGGCGCGGTGGTGGGCGCACTCGGCGGCGCGTTCGGTGCGGTGTTGAGTCGCAAAGCCTATGCCGTCGCGCATGCGGCAGGAGAACATCCGGATCCCGGCACCACTGGCTATCAACGCGTCATCGGCGGGGCCATCGCGCTGGGCGTTCTCTTGTTGGCGGTGAAATCGCGCAGCGCCCATGCGCACGGCGGCATGCTTGAGTCCAAAAACATCCAGATTTCCCGGGATAAATGGCGCCGTCTCTGGCCATGGGTGGTGGCCAACAGTCTGGCGGGCCAGACGGTCGGCGTCAGTTGCATGCAATGGGCGCTCGAATACACGTCCGCGGGCATCGTCACCGCCGTGATCGCCACCACCCCCATCCTGTTGCTGCCGATGACACGCCTCCTGGACGGAGAACACATCGGTTTGCGCTCGACCCTGGGTGCGCTGATGGCGGTGGCGGGCGTCATCGGCCTGACGTTTTCACGTTGACCCATTTGGCGGGTTGATCTCGCGGGCGACGGCAGCCAGGACTAGAATCCGGAGTATGAATACAGAGTTGAAAAGCGCCGTGGAAACGCACGGCATTGAAAAAATCCGCCGGCACATTTTTTTATGCGCGGACCAGACCGTGCCAAACTGCTGCCCGCGCGAAGCGGGTCTGGCGGCCTGGGAATTTCTGAAGCGCCGGCTCAAGGAGTTGAATCTCGCCGGGCCGCAACCGCTGGTCTATCGCACCAAGGCCAATTGCCTGCGGGTCTGTGCCCGCGGGCCGATTGCGGTCGTTTATCCCGAGGGGGTCTGGTACCATTCCTGCACGCCGGAAACCCTGGAACGCATTGTCCGGGAACACCTGATGGCCGGGAAAATCGTGGAGGAATTCGCTTTCGCCCAAAATCCGCTGCGGTAAGGTTGCGGCGGTTGAACAGTTCCGCTTATTTTGTTCTCGACTTTTTCCGCGGGGAAGCGGAGGATAAAGGTGAACTGAAAATCCGGAGGCTTCATGGCCAGGCTGATGATTAAAACGGAGGGCTTGAAAAATCAGACGCTGGAACTGCGCCTGGGGGTCAATCAAATCGGCCGCAGTCCGGAATGCGATTTCTCCATCGATCATCCCACGGTATCCGTTGACCATTGTCAAATCGTGCTGTCCAACGACGGGGTGATGATTCGGGATTGCGGTTCCACCAACGGCACGTTCGTCAACGGCGATCCGGTCCGGGAAGCCTGGTTGCTGCCGGGCCAGATGGTGAGTCTGGGCGACGTGGAGTTGTTTGTCGAATCCACCGAGGTCAATGTCGCGATTCCGCAATTTGAACGGCAGCGGCCCAAGCCGCCGGTGGTGTTGGCCGGCGGCGCGATTGTCTGTCCGCGGCACTCGCAGGCCCAGGCCACCTACCGTTGCACCCACTGCCACGAGGTTATGTGCAATGACTGCGTGCACGTGCTGCGACTCAAAGGCAGCGAGCCCCTCTCGCTCTGTCCGTTGTGCAGTCATAAATGCGAGCCCATTCCGACCGTCCAGGCGAAGAAGAGAAAGGGGTTTCTCGGCTTTTTGCAGGACACGGTCAAACTCAAATTCAGGAATTCTGCCGGGCGCGGAAAGACCAAGCGGTAGGCGGACGGATTTCGAGTAGCCGCCCGGCTTTCAAAAACGTTCGACCATTTTTTCCAACGTGGCGATCCAGCGCGGGTGCTCGTTCAAACACGGAATTTGCGTGTACTCCTTCCCGCCTGCCGAAAAAAACGTTTTGCGTCCGCGAATGCCGATTTCCTCCAGGGTCTCCAGACAATCCGAAACAAACGCCGGGCAGATGACCAGGAGATTTTTAACCCCCCGTTTGGGCAGTTCGGCCAGTTCAAAATCCGTGTAGGGTTTCAGCCAGGGGTCGCTTCCCAGGCGGGATTGAAACGACACGGAAAACTTTCCCGCCGGCACGCCCGCCTGTTTCACCAACGCGGCGACGGTCTTCAAACACTGTGCCCGATAACACGTGGCATGCGCCGGACTGGCGCCTTCACAGCAGTTGGGGGCCGTCAGGCAGTGATGGCCCGTGGGATCGGTCTTTTTCAGATGCCGCTCCGGCACGCCGTGAAAACTGAACAGCAAATGGTCATAACCCGCCTCCAGATAATTCACCGCGCTGGCGGTGAGCGCCGCGATGTAATCCGGCGAATCCCCGTAGGGCGGCTGCACTTTGATCAGCATTTGCGGCGCGAGTTTGGCCGCCACCCGTTTAACGCGTTCGACGGCCGTCTCGTAGCTCGACATGGCGTAGTGCGGGAACAGGGGGATCAACAAAACCTCGTCAACTTTCTGTTCGGCCAGTCCCACGATGGCGTCCGGGATGGATGGGTGCTGGTATCGCATCGCCAGGGCAACCGGCACGGTGACGCGCTCCTGCAACTTCGCCTGGACATGACGGCTGGTGACCACGAGCGGCGAACCATCCGGCGACCAGATTTTTTGATAGGCCTCGGTGGATTCTTTTGGCCGGCTGATGAGAATCAGGCTGACGATGAGCCGCCGCAGCAACCACGGCGAGTCCATCACGCGGGCGTCCATCAGGAATTCATTCAGATAACGCCGCACGGCGCCGACCGAAGTCGAATCCGGCGAACCCAGGTTGACCAGCAAAACACCCTTGCTCATTTGGTCGTCAGAAATGTTTCCACGCGCTCCACGACGTTGCCACTGGACACAATCGAATCACCCAACGAAACCCCTTCGCGATAGTGGCCGGCGAGAAAAAGACCGGCGGCTTGGTTTTCGATGGCGTTCATCAATTCGCGGTAACGGCCATAGCCGAGATTATATTGCGGAATGGCCTTCGGGTAAAGCGCCGTGTGCTGAAACACCGGCTGGCCGGTTACGCCCAGCAAGACCCGCAAATCCTCGCACGCCAGCGCGACCAGTTCGTCCGCCGGGCGCGACGCCAGATCCGGCTGCCGTTCGCCGCCCAGGTAACTGGTCAGCGTGACGTGGCCGGCGGGCGCGCGGTTGGGAAACAACGATGACGAGAAAATCGTGCCGAGGATTCGAAAATCTTCGATTTTTGGAATCAACATGCCATAGCCCTGGCACGGATGCGCCACGTCACCGCGACGGAAACCCAGGACCACGCTCGCCACCGGCGGATAACGGATCTCGGAGAAGGCGCTGAGATCCACCAGGCTTCCCCTCACCCGGCCTTCAGCCACCCTCTCTCCGCGTGACGGCGGGAGGGGTTTGTTTCTTTCGATTTGCAGTTCCGCCAATTTGTAGGCCGTGCCGCAGTAAATCACCGCGCTGTGCTCGACTTCGGCCGAACCCGTCGCCGCCCGCCATCCACCCTCCATTTGCGTGAGGTTCGCGACCGGGGTGTTGAGTTTCACCGCGTCCCCGAGTTGCGCCGCCAGCGTGTCCGGCAACACCTGCAACCCGTCGTCGAAGGAAAATTTGGGGGCGCGGTCCTTGGCGATCTCGCCGCGCCGTTTGCGTTCGCGCGCGCCGAAAATCTGGCCTTTGATCAGTGAACCATGGCGCGCTTCGAGTTCGGCCAGCCGTGGAAACGCCTGTTGCACGGAAAGCTTGTGCGGATCACCCGCATAAATTCCGGCCACGAGCGCGTCAATCATCTGGTCAAGAAATTCCCGGTTCAACCGGCGCACGACAAATTCCGCGACGCTTTCTTCCGCGCCATCCCGGCGGCGTGGCACAAATGGTTCGCGGAGCAGGGCGAGCTTCGCCTTCGCGCTCAAGAGTTCCGACGTGAAGATCCCGAGCTGCGATGATGGCATCGCAATCGGCCGCCGGTAACGGACGACGTAACGCGCTTCGGCCCGGGGATCGGAATCCAGCCGGCGCGAGGCCAGGCCGGCGTCGTGGACAAGTTGGGCGATCTTCGGCGATGTTTCGAGCAGGGTGTTCGGGCCGCACTCGGCCAGGAAGCCATCGCGCCGGATGGATTGAATCACCCCGCCCACGCGCCCGCCCGCTTCATAGACCGTGACGGGAATGCCTTTGCGCTTCAGGTAAAATGCCGCCGTCAATCCCGTGATGCCCGCTCCGATGATGGCGACGGATTTCATTCAAATTTATTCAGCCACAGATTGAATACAGATGAAACACAGAATAATAAGCGTGAGGTCCTGCTGTTAGCCGTGGAAATGGAGAACGATGGTTTATCAACGTCAGTCATCTGGGATTAATCTGTGTTTCATCTGTGGCTAAAAATCAAATCGTCCTCGAATGTTTCCGCTCGCCCACGGGAGCGAGGGTGTTGTCGAAGCACATCGCGATGTTGCGGATGAAGAGGCGGCCAGCATCGGTCACTTCAATGCCGGTGACGTTGTATTTCACCAGGCCGTCGGCTGCAAACGGCGCGAGCATGGCGAGTTCGCTGGCAAAGTGTTCCTGGAAATTGATGCCGAGTTTCTGCGACATCGCGGCGAAGTCGAGCGAAAGGTCGCACATCACGCGCATGATGATTTCGCGGCGGATTTTGTCCTCGTCCGTCAGGAAATACGCGCGCTGCAGCGGGACTTTTCCGGTGTCCACGGCCGCCTGCCATTTCGGCAATTCCTTTTCATTCTGCCAGTAGGCATCGGGGATCTGCGAAATGCTCGACATGCCGAATGCATAAATATCCGACCCGGCCCGGGTGCTGTAACCTTGAAAATTCCGCTGCAGTTTCTTCCCACGTTGCGCCACGGCAAGCTCATCGGCCGGTTTCGCAAAGTGGTCCATGCCGATATAGACGTATTGGCCGTCAGCCGTGAGTTTCTCAATGACGAGCTTGAGCACCTGCAGCTTCGTTTCGGGCGTGGGCAGGATCTCCCGTTCGAGAATTTTTTGCGACGGCTTGATCCACGGCACATGCGCGTAGCTGAACACCGCCAGCCGGTCGGGCTTCATCGTCAGCACGGTGTCGAGGGTTTCGTTGAATGATTCCGGGGTTTGAAACGGCAGGCCGTAAATCAGGTCGAGGTTGATGGAGCCAAAACCGAGTTCGCGCATCCAATCCATCGCCTGCTGCGTCATCTCCCGCGGCTGGATGCGATGAATGGCCTCCTGCACCTTTGGATTGAAATCCTGCACGCCCATCGAGGCGCGGTTGAAACCGATTTCGCGGAGTGCCGCCATGTGTTCCCGGGTGAGCCGGCGCGGGTCAACCTCCACACTCGCTTCGATGTCCGGCGAAAAGGTGAAGTGTTGGTGGATGATTGCGCCGAGCCGGCGGATTTCGTCCGGTTTTAAAAACGTCGGTGAGCCGCCGCCGAAATGGAGTTGGACCGCCTTGCGCTGCGGATTCAGCCGGGGCGCCAGCTTCGCCACTTCGCGGCCCAGGGCTTCGACGTAGGCCATGCCCTTGTCGTGATTGAGCGTGATGACGGTGGTGCAGCCGCAAAACCAGCAGAGCGTTTCGCAGAACGGAATGTGAAAATAAATCGAGAGGTCGCGTGGCGCGCGGTTGTTCTCCTCGATCTTTGCGGAAAGCTGCGCCCACGAGATCGCGTCGGTGAATTTCGTGGCGGGCGGATAGCTGGTGTAGCGCGGCCCGGCCACGTTGTATTTCTTCACCAGATCCAGATTGACGTTCAGATGGCTCATTTGCGGAAAAACTTGTTTCGCGCGAAGGCCGCGAAGAGAAAAGCAAAAATTCCTACGCCGCCTTCGCGTGCTTCGCGCGGCAGTTTCTGCCAAAAAACCGGTTTCATTTGAAATTTTTCACGGTCTCGACCAGGGCCGCGATGTTTTCCAGCTTGGCTTCCGGCGGCACGCCGTGGCCCAGATTAAAAATGTGGCCGCGCGCGCCGCGCATCCCGGTCAAAATCCGGCGGGTCTCCGCCGCGACGATTTCCGGTTTCGTCAGGAGCAAAGATGGATCAAGATTGCCCTGCACGCCAACGTGTTCCGGCAGCTGGGCGCGCACGTCCGCCAGCCGCACCGTCCAGTCTAATCCCAGCACGTTTGCCCCGGTGTCCACCAGCGTCTGCCAGTGGCCGTGGACGTCCTTGGAAAACACGATGACGGGCACGGCATTTTTCAGCGCGGCCACGATTGGTTTGATCCAGTTGGCCGACGCGGACGCAAACGCGTCCCCGGCCAGCAAACCGCCGAGGCTGTCGAAGATTTGCACGGCGTCCACACCTGCCTCGATTTGCATCTGCAACAGGCGTGTGACCGCCGCGGTCAGTTTCTCCATCAACCGCGAAAAGATTTCCGGCTCGGAGCGAAACAATTTTTTGGCCCGGGTGAATTCGTCCGCGCTGCCGCCTTCGAGCATGAAGTTGGCCAGCGTCCAGGGCGAACCGGCAAAACCGATGAGCGCGGTCCGGTCGCCCAGCGAGGCTTTGACCAGTTCCAGGGCGCGTGGGATGTAGGCCAGGCGCTCCGGCAGGGCGGGAACCTCGAGTCGCTTGATGTCTTCCGCCGTGCGCAACGCAAAACTCATTTCGATGCCGCCGCCGTCACGGAATTTATAGCCCTGTCCCAGACCTTCGGCGACGACGAGGATGTCGCTGAACAGAATGGCGGCGTCAAAGTCAAATCGCTGGATGGGTTGCAAGGTAACTTCGGCGGCCAGTTCCGGGGTGCGGACCAGGGTCAGAAAGGGGTGTTGGCTCTTGAGCTTGCGGTATTCCGGGAGCGCGCGCCCCGCCTGCCGCATGAGCCAGACCGGTGGGCGGTCCACCACGCGGCAGCGGCAGGCGTCCAGAAAGCGCTGGCGGTTGGTCAGCGCGGGCGCTCCGGATTTGGCCTGGTCAGCGGCAATGGCAGTCATTGTCGCGCTAAAGTACGATGAAATGCGGGCAACAGCGAGCGAGTTTTCCGCGCAACTTTGCCACCATGCCGGTTTTTAACCAGAAGAGCATAATGAAAGACGAGCCGTTTCAGGATCCCATGCGCGAACGGGTTTGGCGCCGAAAGCTTACCGAGGCCGAACGCGCCGGGTTGCCCGCCCCGCTGGAAACACGGGTGGATTGGGAGCTCGAATCGCTTTTGACCGAAGGGTTGGTTCGGTTGCCGGACGCGCCGGTGCCGTCGAATTTCACCGCGCGTGTGCTTCAAGCCGCCGAACGCGAAGCGATGCGGCCGCGGACAACGGGCTGGCAATGGACTTGGCGCGTGTTGATGCCCCGGCTGGCGGTCGGAGTGGCGGTGATGGGCATTGCCGGTTTGACCTATCAACGTCACGAATTCAATCAGCGCGCCCAGCTTGCCAAAAACGTGGCGCTGGTGGCCCGGACCCAGCCAATGCCCAGCGTGGAGGCCTTGAAAAATTTCGATGCCATCCAGCGCATGAGCCAGCCGCGCGCCGATGAAAAATTGCTTGCGCTCCTGCAATGAACCGCTTGCGGCAGAGGCTGGGCTGGCTGGTGTTTTGCGTTGCGGGGCAATGGATGATGTTTTCCACTGCATTTGCCGGAGCCGGTCCCGGGGTTTCGCCCTTGGTAAAATTGCCTTCTCCGCCGACGAACCGTTCCTTGGCTTTGCCGGGCCCGCGGTCGCCGGTGGATTTGTTCCGCCAATTGCTGGCCATGACGCCGGACGAACGCGAGGCCTTTTTGACCAATCGCCCGCCCCAAGTCCGTGAAGGCATCCTGGCCAAGGTTGGAGAATATGAGGCGCTGGATCCCGATGAGCGCGAGTTGCGGCTGCGCGCCACCGAGTTGCGCTGGTATTTGCTCCCGCTCATGCAGGCGGCGCCGGACCAACGCGCCGCGCGCCTCGCGCAAGTTCCGGCGGATATGCGCGACCTGGTCCAATCCCGCCTCGGTGAATGGATTATTTTGCCGCCGTCGTTGCAGCAGGAATTTTGGGAGAACGAACGTGCCCTGCGCTATTTTGCGGACGTGGACGTGAAGAACAACCCGACTCTTCGGCAAATTGCTCCGCCCGGTTCCGACCTGGCGCGCTGGAGCGCGATGACTGAAGATCAGCGGGAAAAAATCGCCGCCAGTGTGAAACAATTCTTTGAGCTGACACCGGACGAAAAACAGGCGGCGCTCGGCACCCTGTCCGACGCGGAACGCCAGCAAATGGAAAAGACCCTGCGGGCCTTCGACCAATTGCCGCCGAACCAGCGGGAGGAATGCACGCGTGCCTTTGCGAAGTTCGCCGGTCTGAGCGCGGCCGAAAAGCAGGAATTTTTGAAAAACGCCGAACGTTGGTCCCAGATGTCGCCCGCCGACCGCCAGGCCTGGCGTGACCTCGTGGTGAATGTGCCGGAATGGCCCCCGCTGCCGTCCAGCGCCGTCGCGCCGCCACTGTTGCCCACGGACTTTCATACCGTGGCGGCGACCAATCCGAACTGAACCGGCGCGAATTTCAATTTTCCATTTCCGCCGTTACGCTTTAACCTCTCATCGTGCATCCGATTGCGTTTCACCTGGGGCAGATTGCCATTCATTGGTATGGCATCATGATCGCCGTGGCGTTCCTGGTGGGCCTGTGGACGGCCACCCGCCGCGCCCCGCGTGAAAATATCCCTGCCGAACGCATCGCCGACATCGTGCTCTGGCTCATGGTCGGCGGCATCCTCGGCGCACGCATTGTCTATGTGACGACGTATTGGAAGGACGAATTCGCCGGCGGGCCGCTTTCGGAGATTTTCATGATCCAGCACGGCGGCCTGGTTTATTATGGCGGTCTCATTGGCGCCATCCTGGCCGGTTTTATCTACATTCGCTGGAAAAAACTGCCGGTGTGGAAGGTCGCCGACGTGCTGGCGCCGAGCATCGCGCTGGGAAATTTTTTTGGCCGCGTCGGCTGTTTTCTCAACGGCTGCTGCTACGGCCATCCGACCCACCTGCCTTGGGCCGTTCAATTCCCGAACCAATCCTACGCCTGGTTCCAGCAATATCAGCAGGGTCTCGTCGGCAAGACTGACCCGTCCTTGCCGGTGCATCCGACGGAAATTTATGACGCGGTGAACAACGTCCTGCTTTACTTCCTGCTGGCGTGGCTGTTCCGGCATAAAAGATTCGATGGGCAGGTGTTTGCCACCTATCTCGTCGGTTATGCCGTCACCCGCACGTTCATGGAATACTTCCGCGGTGATTACCCGCCCGACCATATTCACTACGGCCTTACGCCGGGCATGTTGATCAGCCTCCCCATTTTCATTGCCGGCCTTGCCCTCGGCGCCATCCGGTCGCAGCGCGGGCCGGCAAAACGGACGTAAAGACGAACGGGATGTCGATGGCAGAAACATTCAACATTCAACATTCAACCCTCAACCTTCAACCCGTTTTCATCGCCGGCCCGACCGCAGTGGGAAAATCGGAAATCGCGCTCCGGCTGGCCGAACGGTTGGGCGGCGAAATCATCTCCGCCGACTCCATGCAGGTGTATCGCGGACTCGACCTCGGCACGGCCAAGCCATCGCCCGCAGACCGCGCCCGCGTGCCGCATCACCTCATTGACATCTGCGACCTGGCCGAATCCTTCGACGCCGCGCAATTTGTCCGGCTCGCCCAAAAGGCGGTTGAAGAAATTCAAGCGCGCGGCCGCGTGCCGGTGTTCTGCGGCGGGACGGGACTTTACTTCAAGGCCTTCTTGAGCGGACTCGGCGAGGCGCCCTCCGCCCATCCCGAACTGCGCGCCAGACTGGAAGCCCTGCCGTTTGAGGCGTTGCTGCAGGAATTGCGCGAACGCGACCCGGCCGCCTATGAAAAGATCGACAAACAAAATCCGCGCCGCGTCATCCGCGCAGTGGAGGTGATCCGGTTGACGGGTAAAAAGTTTTCCCAACAACGGGCCGAATGGAAGGCGCAGAGCGCCATCCCACCGGAAACAAATTTTTATTGTTTCACACGCTCGGCTGCAGATTTGCACGCGCGCATCAATGCGCGAGTGGACATGATGTTCGCGCGCGGGCTGGTGGCTGAGACGCGCGGACTGCTCCAGCACGGTCTGGCGGAAAACCAAACGGCGCTGCAGGCCATCGGCTACCGGCAGGTCGTGAAACATCTGCGCGGCGAGCGGTCACTCCCGGAAACCATCGAGCTGGTGAAAATCCGCACCCGCCAGTTTGCCAAGCGGCAACTGACCTGGTTTCGCCGCCAGCTTGATCCGGAATGGATGGAATTGCAGCCGGAGGAAGCGCTGGAAAAATGCGCACAGAAAATTTGTGAAATGATTTAACCGCAGAGACGCAAAGGCGCAGAGGAATAAAGATGCTTCACATGAATTTGTCCAGAGCGGTATCGGCTTATATTGAAGCAAAATTAAATGGGAATTAGTTCTCTGCGCCTCTGCGCCTCTGCGGTTGGTTCAGCTTTCCCTCGGCCTTTTGGCGACGACTACGATTTCGGCCTTGTTTTTGGCAATCATGTTCGCGGGCAGGATGCCGCGCCAGAAGACGTTCGGGTAAATGACCGCGCCGCGCCCGATGATGCTGCCGGGGTTCAGCACGGCGTTGCAGCCCACTTCCGCGCCGTCGCCGAGCAGCGCGCCAAACTTGCGCAGGCCGGTGTCGAACGGCATGCCGTCCTTCTCCACCTCAATGTTGCCAGGGAACATTTTAAAATTGGAAATTTTCACGCCCGCACCGAGGTGTGCCTGGTGACCGAGGATGGAGTCGCCCACGTAATTGTAGTGGGGCGCCTGCGCGCCGTTGAACAGCAACGAGTTTTTGAGTTCGGTGGAGTTGCCGACGACGCAACCGTCGCCGATGATGACGTTCTCGCGGATATAGGCGCTGTGGCGGATTTTGCAGTTTTTGCCGATGATGGCCGGGCCTTTGATCATCGCGCCGTCTTCGACCACCGTGCCTTCGCCGAGGAACACCTTTTCGGTGATGAACGCCCGGCCTTCGCAGGTGTTGCGAAGCCCGGGTTTCAGATGGGCGGCGAGATAGGCCTCGATTTTTTTGAGGACGTCCCAGGCGTATTGGCAGCCGTCAAAGATGGCGGCGTGTTCGGTCTGGTTGAGGTCAAACAAGTCGGCTGGTTCGAACATGCGGCCACAGTAACAAAACACCCGCGGCGGGAAAGCGTGATTTTATCCGGAATTCGTTGAAAACGATCAAGGGAGTCGAATCCCGGCCCGGCGATTTGTGCCGGGAAATGAACCAGCCTTGCGGCGCGTCCGGTTTTATGGCGGGGCTCCGCAGGTTTCTATTTTTCAGGCGACACGATGCCGGTGTGGAAGCCCGTTTCATCCTCATAGCCCAGCGGCACGTGAGATCGGATCGTGGTGAGAAGTTTTGAGAGGATTCCATTCCAGCGCCCGATTTCTCCAGATGCAACCTGCCCGGACTTGCCGTCACTGGATGTTGGCTCGTATTCCTGAACGTCTTCATCTGATGATTGATAGCCGTCAGTCATGATTTGAAGTATCAGTGACGGAAAGGAAGAAAGCTCGTCTTTCTTTGGCCAATTATTTGCAGAAATTGTATGGATCAACAAACCCGAACCCATGCTTCCGGAGGTGGTCCGCATCATTTGATCTGCCGGACATGGTGCGTGCCGGGATATACTGCCGGCACTGTCAACAGAATGGCGCTTGAGTGTCCAAATGAAGCACAACCAAAAGAGTTTTGTGACACCCCGTCCCGGGATTTTGGCGGAATTGTCCGGGTTTCCGCGGATTTTCAGGGTACTGAAAAGGCGGGGTTTAAATTGGAATATGCTCCTTGAAGCATGGTGCCAAGGCATGGCAACTGCTCATAGCCTTGCGTTATTAAGGTCTTATCAGGATATATAAGCTGGGGCGACACCCATCGCCGGTTCGGCTACGTCGAATAACAATATGAAAATACGGACTCTGCTTGTGGATGACCAGTCCACCGGATTGGCAGTATTGCGGGACATGCTCCACCATTCCGAGCCGGATATTGAGATCATCGGGACTGCGGCCAGCGGCCAGCAAGCCATCGAATCCATCAACGAGCTGGTGCCCGACCTGGTGTTTCTCGATGTGCAAATGCCCGTCATTGACGGTTTTGAAGTGCTTGCCCAAATCAAGCCGCCACGACTGCCGGTGGTCATCTTTGTGACGGCGCGCGATGATTTTGCGCTGAAGGCTTTCGAGGCGCACGCCTTGGATTATCTGGTAAAACCCTGCGGGCTTGAACGCTTACGGTCGGCCGTGCAACGGGCCAGACAGCAGATTCAGAGCAACCAAAGCGGCGACATCCAGCAAAAACTTGACGGGTTGTTGAGGGATTTAAAGGCCGGTTCAAAATATCCGGAGCGTCTGCCCGTCAAATCCAACGGGCGCATCGTATTTCTCCGCCTGACGGACATCGATCTGGCTGAGGCGGCGGACAATTATGTGAAGCTAACCGTTGGCAATGAGACGCATATGCTTCGCGAAACCATGAACGCCTTGGAGGAGAAACTTCCCCCGGACCGCTTTGTGCGCATCAGCCGTTCGACCATTGTGAACATCGAATCCATCAAGGAGCTGCACCCGATGTTTCACGGCGAATACATGGTGACGCTGCAGAACGGCATGCGGGTGACGCTCACCCGGGGTTATCGGGAACAACTGCGCCAACTGGGCGTCATGACCTGATAGCGCCGTGTTGATTCGGGCTGGTCGGTCCTCATTTTTCCACTGAAATCCACCCCTCTCCGGGTGTAATTCACCCCGTAAATCCCGCAATGTGTCCCTAACCCGTTCCGTTTCAAGCGGTTTGTGTTAAATAACTCACATAGTTTGAAGACGAAAAGCAAAACAGTTATGAACAGACCGTGGATGCTGATGATGTTGGGCGCGCTGCTGGTGGCGGATGGCTTGGCCACCCCGGCGCGGGCACAGAGCTACGTTGTTTATGCCGCTGAGTACAATCAGCCGACCAATCATTTCGGCACCATCAATTTGTTGAACGGCAATTTTGCCAAAATTGCCTCGATCGGTTCGGCGAAAATTAATGACATTGCCTACTGCCCCACGAATGGGTTGTTGTATGGCATATCGAACTCCACGGTGTTGGTGACGTTCAACAAGACCAACGGTGCCATCACCAAGGTCGCCAATTTGAGCACCAACAACATTGAATCCCTGGCCTTCCGCCCCAGCGATGGCAAACTGTTTGGCGCCACGCAAAGCCGGTTGTACACGATCAATCCCGTGAACGGCACTGCCACGTCCGTCGGAAATTATGGCAGTCCCCGCAACCTCAACAGCGCCGGGCAAAACATCCGTTTCGCGCTGGACGGCAACCTCTACGTCAGTAATACGGGCACCAATACCGACATTTATCGGATCAACACCACGAACGGCAGTGCGACGTGGATGGGTGAAGCGGTTGGCTATCCCTACCTGATGCTGATGAATGCCAGTTCAAACATGTATGGCGTCTTCGTCAATTTGGGAAGTGTCAGCAACACCTACCCTGAACTGGCGAACTTCGACTTCAGCAGCTTCGTCAACGGCGGGACCAATGCCAATGGCAGCACGCACCAGATCACGCTAACCCTGGTGGGCGCCGGCACCAATTTCCCTGCTAACATCGTCTTTTCCGGCAACGTTCCCCAACCGGTCACCAACCTGACTGTGGCGGTGAGTGCCACGGGACCCGTGAGCCAGACTGTTTGTCCGGGCGACAGCGCCGTGTTCAGCGCGGTGGCCTCCGGCACCGGACCTTATAGCTATGTCTGGTTGGAGAATGGTTCGGTTCTCAGCGGCCAGACCAACAGCAGTCTGATGCTGATGAACGTAGGTGCCGGCGACGCGGCGACCTACAGCGTCATCGTGAGCGGAGTCATGGGCACCGTGACCAACAGCGCCACGTTGACGGTGAACTCGCCGGTGACCGTGACCACGGCGCCCCTCGACCAGATCAGCATGGCTGGCGGCAGTGCGACCTTCAGTGTGACGGCGAGCGGGACAGGTTTGAGCTATCAATGGTTGTTTAACGGCCAAGTCATCGGAACCAGCGCCACCCTGACCTTGAGCAACCTGGTTACCGGCCAGGCGGGCATTTATATGGTCATTGTCAGCGGCACATGCGGCAGCGTGACCAACAGCGCCAACTTGACGGTAAACCAAGCCGCGGCCTCGATTACGCTCGGCAGCTTGAACCAGACCTACAATGGTTCAGCTGAACCGGCAACCGCGACTACAATCCCGAGCGGGTTGGCGGTGACCTTCACTTACAACGGTTCGGCCAGGGTTCCGACGGGCGCCGGCAGTTACACGGTGGTCGGAACGATCAACGACCTCAATTATCAAGGCAGTGCCACTGGTACCCTGGTGATTGCTCCAGCTGCTTTGACCATCACCGCGGCGGCCAACATCAAGACTTATGATGGCACGACCAACGCGGCAGCCGTTCCGACGGTCACCGGACTGCACGGTTTCGATACCGTGACCGGCCTGGCTGAAGCTTATGCCACCAAGAACGTCGGCACTGGCAAGACACTTAACGTCAACACCTATACCGTCAATGATGGCAACGGGGGTGCCAACTACACGGTCAACGCCGTTTCCACTTCCGCCGGGGAAATTGACCCAGCGTCGTTGACGGTGACGGCCAATAACAAGAGCAAGATGTGCGGACAGCCCAATCCGGCGCTGACGGCCAGTTACTCGGGTTTTATCAGCGGTGAGGACACCAATGTGCTGACTTCCCCGGCGGCATTAAACACGACGGCAACGATTAACAGCGCCGTCGGTGTGTATCCCATCACCGCCAGCGGTGCGGCTGCCGCCAATTACGCAGTCAATTATAATAACGGAACGCTGACCGTGGCCGTGGCTCCGGTGGTGCAATTAAGCTGCGCCCGGGTCAACGTCGGTGGGACCAGCCAATTCGTGGTCAGCTGGTTGACCAGCACCAATCAAAACTATCAACTGGAGTGCACCACCAATCTCGCTGCTCCCGCCTGGACGCCGGTGGGCAGTTCCCTGCCCGGAACCGGTGTCACGCTGGCTGTGACCAACGGCATGGGTGCCGCTCCACAATGCTTCTTCCGGGTGGAGTTGCAATAGACCGTACCACGACGCGTTTCGAAACAATCGGGGGTTGCTCAGGCCGGTGGATGAAAATCCGCCGGCCTTCGAAGTAATCAGCCGCCGTTGCCACGATCGCGGCCCCAACCGCCCCATGGATTGTGATTGCCATGCGCTGCTGGCGGCTTAGAGTGTTCAACGTTCAAATGAAACTTCTCTGGCTCATATTCGGTCTGGCGCTGGCGCCAATTTTCAGCATTTCCGCCCAAGTCACCGTCAGCCTGACACTGGACCAGGACCAGTTTCTGCCCAGTGAAACCCTGCCGGTGGCGGTGCATATCGCGAATCAATCCGGGCAGCCGCTGCATCTGGGGGCGGATCCGGGTTGGCTGACGTTCAGCGTGGAAGCGGCGGACAATTTCATCGTCGTTAAAAATTCCGATCCGCCCGTGCAGGGCGAATTTGAATTGGATTCCTCGCAGATCGCCACCAAGCGTGTGGATTTGGCGCCCTGTTTTGATCTGAGACAGCCGGGACATTATCAAATCATCGCGACGGTGCACCTCAAGGATTGGAACACCGATGTTACCAGCGCGCCGCGGGGGTTCGACGTGATTGATGGCGCGAAATTATGGTCGCAAGTGTTCGGGGTGCCGCTGCCCGCCGGTGTGACCAATCGTCCGCCGGAAGTCCGGAAATACACCTTGGTGGAGGCCAATTACCTGCATTCGCAGCTGCGGATGTACGTCCAGGTGAGCGATGAATCCGGGACCACGATTTTCAAAGTGCGGGCGATCGGCCCGATGGTTTCGTTCAGCCAGCCGGAGGAGCAATTGGATCGGTCCAGCAATCTGCATGTGCTTTACCAGAGCGGTGCCTCCAGTTTCATTTATTCGGTCATCAATCCCGGTGGCGACATTGTCCGGCAGGAGATTTACGATTACCTCGATGTGCATCCCCGGCTTCGGGTCGGCGATGATGGCACCGTCACCGTCTTCGGCGGCGTCCGCCGGGTGAAGCCGCAGGACGTGCCGTCGGTAAAGTCGCCGGATGAATTAAGTCCGCCCGCCAAACCGTGAGCGCGGCGTTATTGCGTCAAGTCCTGTCCTGACACGACCTGTGCTTGCATGAGTTTGACGATCCCGCGCGCGCGTTCCACCGCCGTGTCCTGCGTTTCCCCCATGAACGATCTCAACTCCACGCGCACTGCCGCCACTGGATCACCATTGCGGTCGGTCAAGGCCATCGTCACCGCCACGGTGTCCTTCCCGCGCCCAAAATAGACCGTGCCGGAGGCGATGGCGCCCTTCTCGGCGTCGGTGCCGGGCTGGCCGATTTCCTTTTCGTGGTTGCTGGCGATCATTTGTGGTTTGCCCTGGTCGTCGAGCGCGTAAATCCGGAGTTCCAGAATGCGGGGATATTTCTGCATCACGCCCTGCACGAGCATTTGGGCCATGGGCACGCGCGGGGTGTAGTCGATGGTGGTGTCGCCGAAATAACTGACGGCATCCGACTTCGTCCAAAAGCCGATGTGGCCGGTGGTGAAAGTGTTGTCCACCAGCGGCGGCATGGCCGGGCGATCGTCAAGCAGGCAGGTGATTTGGTTGCCCTGGCATTGAATGCCCAGGGTATGCCAGACGTTGGTGGCAATGTCCATGTCCGGCCCCACGAGATTGCCGCGCAGGCCGTTCACCACTTTATAGAAGCGAAGGTTGTGTCCGAGCGCGCTGGCGCGGATCACGTAAAAATTCGACGCGTTCTGATATCGGAACACGATGCCCGCCATTTGTTCCGCCACGCCGCTGACGATCTTAAACTGCGTCGTCAGTTTGAAGTCGTTAAAGGTTTCCTTGTCGTAGACCAGCACCGGAAACCGTTCGTCGGCGGGGTCCTGGCTAAGTTGGGCGAGCACGGCGTGGCGGTTCATGGCCGGGGTCTGTCCCGTCTGTGGCGCCAGGGGAGCAAACGCCGACGGCACCTCATCCATGATGATTTTCCAATCGCCGGGACCGCCCCCCCCGGCCAGCGTGCTGTGAAAACCCGCCGGCGTCTCGTTCGTTGGGAAATTGCCGAAATCAATATTTATTTCCAGGCCGTGGACGGACAGGGTCGACGCCAGCGCGAGGCCGAA
The DNA here is from genome assembly GCA_963780535.1 of uncultured Verrucomicrobiae bacterium. Taxonomy (GTDB): domain Bacteria; phylum Verrucomicrobiota; class Verrucomicrobiia; order Limisphaerales; family UBA11358; genus UBA11358. The sequence goes on along the minus strand of CAWACS010000010.1, from coordinate 4,037 downwards.
AAACAATTTACGCATTGCGCGCAGCGTAACAAAAACCGGCCGGACGACAAGTTTTTGCGCCCGGCTGGTGTTGTAGCGGCGGTCTGTGACCGCCGCCTTCTCACGTTTGATCACGCCTTCCAGATCATGTCAGCCACGGTGCGGCCCGCCGGAATAAACGGAATGACGTGCGTGCTGTAGGGCGTGACCACGTCCAGGACGTAAGGTTCCTTGGCGTCGAGCATCCGCTGGATGGCGGCGCGCAAATCCTTTTTGAACATCACGCGTTCGCATTTGACCCCGAATGAATTGCAAACGCGGACGTAGTTGGGATAAATCTCGGGACGATGTTCCGGGTCGCCGAGATAGGTGTGGCCGCGGTTGCCGGCGTAGAAATTGTCCTCCCATTGCACCACCATGCCGAGGTGCTGGTTGTTCAGGATGATGGCCTTGGCATTGATTTTTTCAACGTGCGCGGTGGCCAGTTCCTGGATGTTCATGAGGAACGAGCCGTCGCCGTCAATATCGATCACTTCCTTGTCCGGGTGCGCGATCTTGATGCCGAGTGCCGCCGGAAAACCAAAACCCATCGAGCCGAGCCCGCCGCTGGTGATGAACTGGCGCGGATGTTCGTATTTGAACCACTGGCCGGCCCACATCTGGTGCTGGCCCACGCCGGTGGTGATGATGGCGTCGCCCTTGGTCAATTCGTAGAGCGCCTCGACCACCATTTGCTGGAGGATGACCTGGTTTTCCTGTCCCTGCATATGGTCTTTCATGTGGTCGCTGCCGGCAATTTCACTGGTGATGCGATAGGCGAACGGCCCTTTCTTCTTCCACTCGTCAATCTGCGCGAGCCAGGCCGTGTGCTTTTTGTTGAGCGGGCGCTGGGCCAGCATGGCATTGAGCCGCGTGAGCGCATCCTTGATGTCGCCCACCACGGGGAGGTGCGCCTTCCGGTTTTTGTTTAACTCGGAAGCATCAATGTCCACGTGCACGATCGTGCCGCTCTTGCAAAATTCCTCGAACTTGCCGGTCACGCGGTCGTCGAATCGCACACCGAAGGCGAGCAGCAAATCCGCGCCGTCCTTGATCTTCACCATGGGGTCGTTGAAGGACTTGCGGAGCTCATATTCGCCGTTGACGGCCCAGTTGGCAAAGGCCGCGCCATGCATGCCCAGCCAGCGCAATGAGAGCGGGTGCGTTTCCGGGAAACCGCCAATGCCCATGAGCGTGGTGGTCACGGGAATGTTCGTGGCCTCGGCAAACTTCCTCAATTCCGCCGCCGCGCCGCTGCTGATGATGCCGCCGCCGCAATAAATCACCGGGCGCTCGGCCTTTTCAATCAGGCCCATGATTTCGTTCAACGCGAGATCGTCGGCGCGCAGGTCGGGCTGTTTATAGCCGCGCAGGCCTTTCTTGATCTGCGCCAGCGTCGGCCAGACGGGCTGGGTCTTGGCCTGCTGGATGTTTTTCGGGACATCAATCACCACCGGGCCGGGCCGGCCGGTTTGCGCGATGTAAAACGCCTCCTTCACGATGCGCGGAATGTCATTCACGTCCGTGATGAGATAGCTGTGCTTCACAATGGGCAGCGTCACGCCGATGATGTCCGTTTCCTGAAAGGCGCCGCGACCGATCATGTTCTGGTTGACCTGGCCGGTGATGGCGATGAGCGGACAGGAATCCAGGTAGGCGTCGGCAACGGCCGTCACGAGGTTGGTCGCCCCGGGCCCGCTGGTGCCCATGCACACGCCGGCCTTGCCGGTGGCGCGGCCGTAGCCTTCCGCCGCGAAACTGCCGCCCTGTTCATGGCGCGGCAAAATGGTGCGGATTTTGGATTTTGTGAGCGACTGGTGGATTTCCATGCTCGCGCCGCCGGGATAGGCAAAAATGACCTCGACGCCTTCGCGCTCGAGGGCTTCGACGAGGATGTCGCGCCCGAACATGGCGGCGCCGACCTCGGAGCGCGCGCTGGAGGCGGTTTTTTTTTCCGGTCGCGCCGGAGCCGCTTTGGCGGCGGCCGATGCGGTGGTTTCAGTTGTCTTGCTCATAGGTTTTGCGATTAAAAGCAAGATTACGATCAAGATTAGAGGTGTGCCGTGGCAGCATCCTCTTAATCCTAATCTTTTTCTTGATCTTAATCATTTTTGGTTGTGGCTGGTATCATGCGCGGATTAAACAAAAAACCCACGACCGTTTCCAGCCGCGGGTTCTTGTTAAAGTTTGGTTATGCTCAACAAGCGCCAACGGCGTCGCTAACTACGACGACGACCAGACTGACAACTTGTAGAACGTTTTTCAACATTATGTGTTCAGTTTACAGGAGTTATCGGCCGGGTCAAGCCCTGTTTTTGGCCAATTTTCACCCCTTTTTTGCCTTGGTACACGGATACAGTCAGAGTGGCGGGGCGGGAACAGTGGATTTGTGCGATAAAAAAGCCGCGGAATTATTCCGCGGCGGGTTGAAATCAATGGCACCGTTGACGGCCTATTCCGCCTTTTCCTTCTTTTCGGCCTTGGGCGTTTTGGCGGCTTTTTCGGCTTTGGGCGCGCGGGCTTTCTTTGCTTCCGGGGCTTCGGCTTTTTCGACCTTTTCCGATTTTGGCGCCTTTTCGCTTTTGACGTCCCGCTTGGCAAAACCGCGTTTCTCAGTCCGAGGTTTTTTGCCTTCCTCGGTCCGGTCCCCGGCGGGCGTCGCGGCGGCAGTTGCTTCCGGCGCCGGCGCGGCCGCCGGCGTGGTGCTTTCCACGCGGACTTTCAGCGTGCCTTTGACCTCGGCATGCAAATGCAATTCGACCTCATATTCACCCAGCGTGCGCACCGGGTGTTCCAGGTGGATTTTCTTTTTGTCGAGCGAGATGTCAAATTGATGCTTCAATTCATCGGCAATCATGCCGGCGGTCACCGACCCAAACATCTTGCCGTCCTCGCCCGCCTTCACCTTGATGACGCAGATGAGATTTGACAGCGCCTTGGACAGTTCGGTCATGGTGTTGAATTCGTGCGCTTCGCGTTCGGCGCGGCGCTGGCGCAGGGCTTCCAAGTGGCGCCGGTTGGCCTGCGTGACCGGGATGGCCAGCCGTTGCGGAAAAAGAAAATTGCGCGCGTAACCGGCGGCAACCTTCACCTGGTCGGATTCGGCCCCCAAGCCGACGATGTTATGGGTGAGAATGACTTCAGTCTTCATAAAAAAAGTGACAAGTGACGGGTGGCAAGTGACAGGAAATTTAGTATGGCAAAATCAAAATGGAACGTCGTCATGTTCGGGCGGCGCGTCGCCTTCGGCGGGTTCGGTTGCGGCGGGCGCGGAACCGGCCGCCGGACGCGGACGGGGAGCTTCGGCGGCGCCTTCGCCGCGGCCGCCGCCGGAATCCAGAAATTGAAAGTTTTCCAGGACCACGCTGAGTTTGCTTTTTTTCTGGCCGCTTTGCTTGTCCTCCCAGGTATCGTAACGCAGGCGGCCTTCGATGAGAATCGGCCGGCCCTTTTTCAGATATTGGCCGATGGTTTCGGCGGTTTTTCCGAAGGCGTCCACGTCCACAAACGTCACCTCTTCCTTCATTTCGCCGGTTTCACTCTTCCACTTGCGGTTGCAGGCGATGCCAAGGCGGGCCACCGCCGTGCCCTTGGGCGTGTAGCGCAATTCGGGGTCGCGGGTCAAATTTCCGGCGAGAATCACTTTATTGAAACTGGCCATAGGAGGTTCAAGGTTGGGGGTTGACGGATTATTTGGCGGGTTTGGGCTCGGGCGACTGCGTGAAGAAAACGCGGAACACCTCGTCGTTCAACGCCAGTTTCGTCCGCAGTTGCGTGACAATCGTCGGCGTGCCGGTGAAAATGACATTCGCGTAAAAGCCGGCGTTGTGTTTTTTGTCCGCCACGCGCGCAAAGCTTTTCCGGTCCATTTTTTGGACCGTTTCGACCTTGCCGCCCGCCGCCGTGATCTCGGAGGAAATCTTGTCGAGGGCGTCCTTGACGCCTTCTTCCCGCCCCGCTGTGTTCAGGATGAACAAACCTTCGTATCGTTTCACTTTTTTTGTTTTTCGTTCGCGGAG
>CAWACS010000009.1:0-9679 GCA_963780535.1 uncultured Verrucomicrobiae bacterium | reverse complement strand
CTGGGTGCAATAGGTGCATTTCTCCATCACCCCGCGGCTCCGCACCGTCACGTCCGGGTTTTTGGCCAGCTTGAGCAGATCCCATTCGTCCTCCTCGCGCATGCCGCTGGTGTCCGGTGCTTCCACCAGCTCAGCAAATCCCATTTGCCATCCGTCTGGTGCAACAGCGGCGTCGGATACAGCGGTCCCTTGAGATCAGCCAGCGGACGCTTGTTGTAATCGAAGAAATTGAACCGGCGGACCTTGTAAGGACAGTTGTTTGAACAATACCGCGTGCCGACGCAACGGTTGTACACCATCACGTTCAAGCCTTCCTGGTCGTGCGTCGTGGCGGCAACCGGGCAGACGTTTTCGCACGGGGCGGCCTCGCACATCTGGCACAACATCGGCTGGTTCACGGCCTGCACGTCGTCAATCCACCGTTCAAACTGCTGCTCGCGGTCCTTGAGGAACGGGTCGGTCGCCGTTTTCTTCGCCGGATCGGCGGTGTAATAACGGTCAATCCGCATCCAGTGCATTTCGCGGCCGCGCGCCACCTGGTCCCGGCCGACAATCGGGATATTGTTCTCGCTCTGGCAGGCGACCACGCACGTGGAGCAACCGACACACGACGTCAAATCCACGACCAGACCCCATTGTTGCAACGCCGTCTTCTTCGCTTCGTCGAGCGGATTGGGATACAACGGTGCGACCACCGGCGGCTCTTTTTCCTGCATCTCCTTCGCGAAAACCGGGTTTTTGGCAAAGTCGCCCAGGTTCGCCTCGCGCACGGCCGGCCGGCCTTCCATGGACCAGTGATCCTGCGTGCAGACGATCGAGTGCGTTTCACCCGTCTTGCGCAGGGTTGCGCCGGTCTCGATGCATTTTCCGCTGAAAATCTTGTACGCGTTGAAGCCGACGCCGCTGCCGACCCGGCCGGCGCATTCGCGCCCGTAACCCAGCGCCAGGCCCAGCGAATAATCCGCCATGCCCGGCTGCGTCCAGATGGGACCGGTGACTTTGCTGCCATTCAACGTGATTTCCACCAAGTCACCGTTCTGCACCCCGAGTTCGCGGGCCGTTTTGCGGCTGAGGAGCACGGCGTTGTCCCACGTGATCTTGGTGACCGGATCGGGCAGTTCCTGCATCCAGCCGTTGTTCGCGTAACGGCCGTCGTCCATCTTTGCGTCGCGGTAGAAAATGACTTCCAGGTTGGCCGACGACGGAACGGAGGCGGCCGGCAAGGAAAGACCATGTTTATGAAGCGGCGGATTAACGGGACTGACCTCCGAATAAGCCAGAAACCCGTTGAACAGGCACTTCTTCCACGATTCCTCCACCTGTGCCGGAGTGATTTCCCAGCCTATATCAACAAAGGTTTTGCGGACAATGTTGTAAGGATTTGTTTCCGACTCACCGGCGAGGCGCGCCAAAAATTCCAACTCGGTCAGCCCGCCGAACAACGGCTGGGTCAACGGTTGAATCGGAACGAACAGGACGTCCCGCTGCGTGGTTTCGCGCAAAGTATTTTTTGCGTCACTTTTGGCATCACCCCACGATTCGAGATAATGCGCCAGGGGAAAATGCCAGTCGGATTTCTCAAACGTTTCGTCCTCGTAATACCCCAGCCGCACCACGGTTTCAGGCTTTTGCGACCAATTCAAATGATAGGCGGGATTGCCACCAAGAATCACCAGGGTCTTGATGATTCCGGCATTGAGGGCCAGCTCCAATTCCCGGAACGTTCCTCCCGCGGCATTGGCAACGGTGTTGTCGGACGGGCGGTAAACCCGTCCGTCGGCATTGAAACCCGTGCTGTCGTCCACCGGAATCAACTCAACGGTGTTGCCCATGGCGCCCAAAGCGGAATTGATGGCGTATGCAAGCAAATGTACTTCCAGCGGCTGGCGCTGGCCGGCCACGACCAGAACGTTGCCGCGGTGGGCCGCCAAATCCCTCGCACATTCGGAAATCCATTTTGCATCAACACCCGCCGGCAAGGCAGCCGTCGCCCCGGAAAACTGTGCCGATATGGCCGCGGCCACCTGCCCCACCAGGCTGGCCGCCACGCGCTGCCGATGATCCGCATTCAGGCCGGTGAGCGTGAACAGCGATTCCACGGCGTATAGCCGGTTCATTCCGCCGTTCTCCGGCTTGCGGCCTTTGGCAAAACCGGCGATGTAACTGTGCGCGTCGTCTTCACCGCCGAGAAAATCGCAGTCGAGCGACAGGATGACCTTCGCCCTGTCAAAATGGAAAACCGGCCGCACCGGCTGGCCAAACGCCTGCGTCGCCGCGCGTTGGTGAATGGCGGAATCAATCGCGTCGTAGGTGAACCACTGCGACTTCGGAAACTTTTGCGCGATGATTTTTTGCAGCCGCGCGCGGGACGGCGAGGTGCTGCTTTCGGCCAGAAACGCCAGCCCCTGACCCTGGTTGGCCGCAAATTTTTTGGACAATTCATCGAGGGCGTTCAACGCGTCCTCCCGCGAAACCGTTTTGCCATCCTTGGTGAAGCGTTGTGCGCGGTCGGGATCGTAAAGATTCAGAATCGAAGCCTGGGCGTAACGGTCCGTGCCGCCGTTGCCGCCGGGATAGAGCGTGTTGCCTTCAATTTTAATGGGCCGGCCGTCGTAAGATTTGACGACCAGCGGAACGGCCCCGGTGCGCGTGGGTATGGCCGTCGCAAAAAATTGCGGCATGCCGTAGTCATAGAGGTCGTCCGGCGCCTTTGAAAACGGCACGAGTTCCGCCTCCGGCCGACGGCAGCCGGCCGCCGCCAGCCCCAGACCCGCCAGCGCAAACGACGCGGACATGATTTTGACGAAATGCCGCCGGGAAACCGGGTCGCTGAACTCGCTCGCGCCCTGGGGAAATTCGCGGTGCAACCAGTCCTTGAATTCCGGCGTGTCGGCCAAATCATCCAGGCTGCGCCAATAGCGCCGCCCGCTGGCGGGAATTGAATTGGACGAATGGTCGTTCATCGCGTGGCAGCGTGCAAATGGGTTGCCGTAAATTTATGATTGATGATTGATGATTTATGATTGGATAAAACCGCCGGCGGGCGTTTGCCGGAAAACGCCGATCGTAAATCGCAAATCGTATATCGCAAATTCATCATCGGTGGCAGGCGGAACAGTTTTGCAGCGATTGCACGCGCCAGTCGTGGACAAATTTCACGCCGTTGGTCGCCTGCATGTCCGCGGCGATGTCCGCGTTCGTGTTCCATTGCCAGCCCAAATCCGTGACCTTGTTTTCCGGCCGGATGAACGCCGCCGGGTCGCGGTGACAGTTCAAACAAAACGCCATGGTCAGCGATTGGTCGTGATGCACCTCGTCCATCTGGTCAATGCGTCCGTGGCATTCCACGCAACTGATGCCGCGGCGCACGTGAACGGAATGATTGAAATAAACGTAGTCCGGCACCCGGTGGATTTGCACCCAGGGAATGGGCACGCCATTGGTGGCGCTCTCACGGACCAAGGCCAGCCGGGAATCGTCCTTGAGCACCTGATTATGGCAGTTCATGCACGTGGACGCGGACGGAATGTTGGAAAACCACGATTTTTCCACGGTGGTGTGGCAGTAGCGGCAGTCCATGCCCAGCTGGCCGGCGTGGACCGCGTGCGAAAACGGCACCGGCTGAATCGGCTCGTAACCGACCCGCGAGTATTTGGGGGTGAAATAGTAAGTGACCCCGGCCGTGACGGCGCCGCCCGCCAACACAAGGCCGGCGGCGATCAAAAAAGGCAACTGGTTTGTCCACTTCGGAAAAATCGCTGGCATCGCAGAAAACGACCCGTCAGTTAATCAAATTTTGTCCTTCTCTCCGCAAACATTGGGCAAGATGTTTAGCGATTGATCGCCGCTTCCGCAAGAAAGTTTGTGAAAAATTTCACGTTCGGTCGAAACCGATGCAGGGAAACGTTTTCCGTCGTGAGGGGAAACCCGTGCCGGGTTCACCACGCCCTCTATTTCAGCGAAGTTTTTGCGTCGGCGTGCGCAGCGGATAAAGTCCCGGGCAACAGCCGAACGTCTCGTGAAACGCCTGGCTGAAATGGCTCAGGCTGGAATAGCCCACCTCCAGCGCGGCCTCGGTGACGTTGAATTTGCCCGAGCGCAGCAGTTCCGCCGCGCGTTCCATGCGCAACTGGCGGATATATTGCGGGATGGTCATGCCCGTCGCCGAGGAAAACGTCCGGCTCAAATGAAACGGACTGCAACCCACGGCGCGTCCGATCTCCTCGAGGTTTGGCGGGTCTGCCAGTCTTTCGCGGAGCAACGCAACCACCTTGTCAACGCGCTCGGCGGAAAGCCGCTGCTGCCGCTGGCAGAACAATTCCCGCTCGCCCGGTGCGCTAAAAAACAACTCTGCCGCCAGTTCGAGCGCCTTGGTCTGGTACCAAAGCTTTTGCGCCGCCGCGAGCACGGGCGCCGCGCGCAGGCTGGCGAGCAATTGCTGTTGCCGGCTCGTCAACCGCGTCGGCGTCATCACGGCGGACTTTTCGGATTGCCCGGCGATGACTTCGCGCACCAGCGGGTGCAACGACGGCGCGAAATCGCCCAGGTGCCGCCGCAAGAAATCGAACGACATCTCCACGGTCAAAAACTGGTGCCGCTGTTCCGCCTGCCGGGACGCGCGCAGCGGTTGTTCGCCACGCCGGTAAAAGCCGGCGGTCAACGGTGTGAACGCAACTTCCTGGCCGTTGAAGGCGACATTCCCGTTGCCGGCAAGATTCAGGCAGACCTCGACACTGCCGGGATGAAAGCTCTTGCCCCAGTCAAAGACCGTGTGCGTTTTGAAATCGTGCCACTCAAAACTCACGCCCGCCCCGCGCACGCTGCCGTGCAAATGCCGCCAGCCTTCGCCAATCGCATTCCACGCCGGACGTTCCGTGAACGCCGGGGCCACGGCGCACTCCGCCGGAACGGCGGGTTCAGTCCGTTGTTTGACCGGTTTAGGCACGACCCCAATGTGCCATTTTCCACGCCATGAGCAAATATCTTGTCAATCCCAGAACAAAATGTGCGCCATCCCATCATGGAATGCCGCCGCCGCCAGCCGGCGCTGACTTGATTCATCTCGAATGAAGCGTTTCGAGCTCGCGGACACGCTGTCCGTGCCCACCGGAAACGCTGGCGTCTCGCCGGCATGTTTTTTCCTTTAAGTCGCCGGCAGGATGCCGGCGCTCCCAGTCCTGCGCAACTCACCGTCAAAAAATCGCAAGCGAACGGGAGCGGAAATTCCGCGCATTCTATATTTTTGCCACCATGAAATTGCAAACGAAGCTTCTTGCCCCGGTTTTGGGGGCGTTCATCTGCCTCCCGGCCTTGATGGCGGACGAACCCACAACATCCGCGCAGCCTCCGGATACGCGATACGGCCTTTTCAATCTGCTGGACCATCGCAGTTCGTATGGACAGGACATTTTCCCGGAACCGTTTCTGGTGGACGACTCGGACGCGGAAGAGAATGAAGCCCGCCTGGACTGGCTGCACACCCAGGCGGATGGCGCCAGGAGTGACATCGTCACCGCGGAAGTGGAGAAAGGTTTTGGCCTGCTCACCCTGGAAATCGAGGTGCCGTACGAACGCGACGTGGAGGATGGCAATGTTTCACAGGGCATCGGCAACATCGATTTGGGTGCGCGTTATCCGTTTTATCAATTTGTTTCCGCCGGTGGATGTTGGGACACCACCTTCGGCTCGGGGGTGGAACTGGGCATTCCAACCGAATCCGCCGTCAGCAAAAACACGGAGCTGGTCCCGAAAATTTTCAACGACACCCGGATCGGCCGGCATTTCACCGCGCAATCCATCTTCGGCTATTCGACGCTGTTTGGTCCCGGCGATGATGGCGGCCGGCAGACGTTTGAATATGGATTCGATGTCGGCTGGACGGTTCCGCACCGGGAACTGCCGATGCCCGGAGTGCTGCAGTTTGTTCCCGTGTTCGAGCTGGCCGGCGAGACCGGGTTGAACAAGGGCGAATCCGGCCAAAACCGCCTGCTGGGCAACGCGGCCGTTCGCCTGAACCTCAAAACCATCGGCGGCGTGCAACCGCGGCTCGGCGTTGGTTACGTGTTCCCGCTGGACCACAATGCCCGCACCGAAGCACATGACGGCGTGGTGGTCAGCCTGGTGTTTGAATACTGAAAATGTTCCGCGAAACCGCAATATGCTTTTAAACCGGCGCCAATTCCTGCTTCTGAGCGCTGGCCTGGCCGCCGGTTGCAGTTCGACGCAGCCTGGCGTGGTTTCCCCCGCGCGCGAAGTCCGACTGATCAATGCCGGCCCGGCCGGTGACTACGCCGCCGACGGTGTCTATGACCGCTTCTGGGCTCTGGGATTTTTTATTATTCGCCGGGGTAACAGACTCTTTGCCTTGTCTTCCATCTGCACACATCGGCGCTGCCGGCTGGATGCCGAACCGAACCACTCCTTTTCCTGTCCGTGCCACGGCTCAAACTTTGATCCCGACGGTCACGTCACCGGCGGCCCGGCCAAACGCGACCTGCCGGTGCTGGCAACCTTCATCAACGAACAAGGAAACCTGTTTGTAAAAGTACCCACCATTTGAAGCACCGGTTCGCAGGCATTAAACCCGAATTCCGAAGTTGCCGACGATGGCAGGGCGGACGAGACTGCCCTGGAGTGCGCCTGTCCTCGGGCGCAGCACCTTGACTATCTTCAAGCCGTGAAATATTTGCCAATCGCCTGTCCATCCCAGGTTGCTGCGGCCGGGACGGCCGCACTCCGCTAACGCGGAAATTCCACTTCGGAATTCGGGTTAAACCGCGAATAACGCGAATGACGCCAAAAACGGCCCTTGGATTCTTTTCGCGCATTTTGAAAATGTCGCAGTCAGATGGCTAGCGAACCTGGCCGGCGGAATTTTCAAGTACGACATGGGACAGCACGGCCGTGTCGGACCGGTCCGGCACGTGCGAGCAAAAGCCGATGCCGACGTAGAAATGCTTTTTGAAGTGCAACCCGGCGGTCTTGCCCACCTGGTGCATGGGTTCACCCTTCAGGCTCAGATAGAGCGCAAAGGTGTCACCGTGCTTTTCGATGCCAATGCGGATGGGCGTTTCGCCCGCGTGCCGGGGCGGCTCCTGGAGATGAACGACCTCCGCCAGGTCGGCGCCCTTCTTCGGCCGCAATGCCAGGTGAATCAATCCGTGACCGTGCCAGGCGGCCATGATTTCCTCAGAATCGTCATCCAGGTCCTGGCGAATGACGAGGACGGCCTTGCGGTCGTTGTAGCCTTTCGGGTCCGGAAAGGTCACATCGGCGGCGAGGGAAATGTCGCCGGACATCTTCTTCCAGAGAAAACGGAACTCGTCGCGCGTGTACCAGATGTTATAGCTGGCGGAATTGAGGGTATATTGTTCTGTGCCAAGGTCGTAACTGGCGCTGCCCGGCAACAACGGGCCGCCGATGTCAGACTGGCCTTCAAACAGGCCGATCGGCGTTTTGAAAGTCACCGTGGGCCGGTGAAAATCCTTTGGCGGCGGCACCTGCCTATGCGTGGAGGAGCCCGGCAGCGCCCAATCCGGCACGACGGGTGTCTGGGCATTGAGCAATGATTGTGTGGCACACAGAATCAGGATGGCCAGGGAGGATCGGCGGGGAGGTTTCATGGTGGGCGATTGAACCCCGCGACCGGCACGGCTGTAAAGAAAAAACACAAACCGAACCGCCCATCGCGCGAAATACGCGAAAGTTTTGATTTGAACCCGCCTTCACAAACGAAAATGGAGGACGGTTGGTAAAACTGCTGGCGCTTGAAACCCGGTGCAAAACTGCTTTTACAAAATTTGCTTCACCCGACGGCTCCTTTGAGTTAAGCGTTGTCCATGTCCGCGCCCCGGGAAATTCTGGATTTAGAGCATTTTCTATTTAGATAGACGCATATTGAGCATGGCGAAAGAAGCCCCGACAATGTTGAGAGGAGAACGAGTCGAGTGCAGTAGCCAGGGATGAATGAAGATCCTCCAAGGTGCGGGCAGCCGCCTGACGCAGATGCGCTTTGAGTTTGGCGAAAGCCAGCTCAATGGGATTGAGATCGGGGCTGTAAGGCGGCAGGTAGCGCAGGCCAATCCCCCGAGCCGAAAGCAACAGGCGGACATTATGGATTTTGTGGGTGGAGAGATTGTCGAGGATGAGCGTATCGCCCCGGCGCAGTTGCGGACAGAGCACCCGCTCCAGATAAACCGTGAACACCTCGGCATCGACGGGACCTTCGATCAAAAAGGGCGCTTGGATGCTTTCCTGGCGCAAGGCCGCAATGAAGGTGGAACTTTGCCAGTGGCCGTGCGGGAGGGCGCTGAGGCAACGCTGGCCCCTGGGACAGCGACCATGGTGGCGGGCCATGGTGGTGTTCAAACCCGTTTCATCAATAAACACCAATTGGCGGACATCCCAGCCGGGCTGTTGCTTTCGCCAATGCCTCCGGGCGGCTTTAACGTCCGGCCGATCTTGCTCGGCGGCGCGCGTCGTTTTTTTTATAGCTCAGACCCAGTTGTTCCAATCGGTGCCACAGAGCGGTGATGCCAATGGAAACGTTCAGGTCTTCCAGACACCGTTTTTGGAGTTCACTCAAAGTCAGATCCGCCTGCGCGCCGATCCACCGGCGCAGGGTTCGGTCATGTTTTTCCAGGCGGGAGCGCCGGTAACCGCCAATCTGTTTGGGCCGGCACTCGCCGGTCAGACGGTGCTGCCGCCAAAAACGCTCCACGCTTTTGCGGCTGACGCCAAAACGCCTGCAGACTTCACCGGTGCCTTCCCCGCGCTCCCGCGCGGCAATGATCCGCTGTCGCAAATCCTGACTCAAAGGACGCATAATTTTCCTTTCATGAAAGGAAAATAGCAGACTTCCCCAATGCGTCTATCTAAATCGAAAACGCTCTAATCGCCCGCTTCGAACAACAACTCGACGCTTACAAATCCGGCCAATACAACGAAACCCAGTTGCGTCGTGAGTTCCTTGACCCGTTCTTCAAAGCGCTGGACTGGGACATTGATAACGAGCAGGGCTACGCCGAGGCCTACAAAGACGTTATTCACGAAGACGCCATGGGCTGGATATTTGACTTGGATGAGGCCGACGCCGCGCGGTTGTCAGCGCACCCCGCGCCCCGTCGGGAAATTGAGCATGAGACGGTGGTGTGCAAAAGATACGTTCCCCGCCGTGGCCGCAAGCCATGGATTGAGCACGATACGCCCATCGTCCCGGGTGCTGTGGCCATGAGTGTATGGGCCGAGGCCTGCGCGTGGCTGGACGTGGAGTTGCCACGCGAATGGGTTCGCCGGCTCGCCATCCGGGCGGACGCGATTTACTTCCACAATCCGCGTTTCCGGCGGCAAATCCGCGGCCAGGGCAGCACGGGCCGTGATTGGCTGTGGATGTTTGTCCGTCACTGGCTGGCCGCAATGATTCGAAGACACAATGCCCAACTTCATGCCCGGCTGCCGGCTTCTTACAGTATCGGTTGCGACCTGTCAAATCGCCGCCGTTGACGCACAAATCTCAACGTGTCCCCAACGCGGAGTGTGAGAATTCTTCGCGTGGTTGGCGGACAGCCCGGGAGGCCGTCCCCACCTATTTCTTCTTCGTCTTCTTGGCGGCCTCTTCTTCAAGGGCGGCTTGGGCAGCAGCCAATCGCGCCACCGGCACCCGGAAGGGTGAGCAACTCAC
>CAWACS010000008.1:0-5035 GCA_963780535.1 uncultured Verrucomicrobiae bacterium | reverse complement strand
TTTCCCGCTTCATGACCCGAAGCAGGTATCCGGCCTGTTCGTCATTGGGATTTTGTTTCAAGGCTGTTTGGGCGAGGGCTTCGGCCTGGGTCAAGTTTCCGTCATGGAACGCCTTTTCCGCGTTTGACACCGCACTGCCGTCTGATGCCGGTGGCGGTGATGGTTGAGGGGTCTGGAACACGCACGGCACGCCCGCGTTCGGAGCCGCGCCAAAGAAGCAACTGAACAGTTCCCCGTTGACGGTCGAGAAATCGCTGAAAATGAGTTGCGCATTGCTTTCCGGCAACGCTGCCAGTGCGGTGTTTTTTTCCGGCGGTGCCAGAAGTTGCTGCCGCGTGCGTTCGTCAAACTGATCCAGCATCCGCGAACCGGTGCCGAGGTAGAAAGCGCGTGGCGCAGCATACTCAAGCACCGGGAAAAGATCGCTCTGCATGGAGCCTGAACCGGCAATCGCAAAGCCCGTCCGTTGCGAAGCCAGTTGTCTTGCCAATAAGGCTTCCGGTGATTGAATGTCAATCATCCACATGTCTGTCCGCACCCGGTCAATCGCGAAGCCCTGCCGGAACACATCCGGCCCTGTTTGCCAGGGTTGCAGCGAGCCAACCAGGACGATGTCGCCGGCACCGGCGTCCCAGATTTCCACATAAGGGAAAACTGAACTGAATGTGCGTAATACCAGCTCCACCATGTCGTCTTGGGTTTCGTAAACTTGAAACCATTGGGCCAGGATGCCACCCGGTTTCAGGCGGCTGGCGGCCAGTTCGTAGTATTCGCGGCTGAACACGCTGCCGGTGCCGACAAACCACGGATTTGAAGGTTCATTGATAATCACGTCATATAATTGCGGACGTAATTTGAGAACGGTGCGGGCATCCTCGCGCCACAAATGGGTTCGCGGATCGTCTAAAACATTATGATTCCAGTCGGCGAAAAGTTTGGAGGCTTGAATGACTGGCTCGCAGTTTTCGGCGATATCCAAACGATTGATGGGGTAAGCCAATAGCGCTCCAGCCGTCATTCCGGAGGCAAGACCCAGCACAAACACGTCCTTCGCATCCGGCTTGGCCAGCATCGGCAGATGCGATACCAATAGTTGTGTGCTCAAATCCAATTGCGTGCCTGCTTCCGGTTTGCCATTGGTTCGTAAGCCCATTTGCGCCGGTGCGATGATCCCATCCACTTGCTCCACGGACACCGTGGCATCCGGGCCGTCCTCATAAAATGCAATTTTGAAATGTTGTTTCCTGATTGCCATCAGTCTTGAATCAAACTGGGTTTCCCGAATGCGAAAAATTCCCGAACTCATCACATACTTCCAGTTTTCGCCGCCAAAGATAAATAGACAAACCGTCAGCACGCATATTCCTGTCGTGCCCGCGATACCGACCGGCCAACCCCGACGCAGTGCAAGGATCAATGCCACCAGCGCCAGCGCCAGCGCCAGCACGCCAAACGCGTTGCGCAACCCGCAAAAGGGCATCAATACAAAACCGGTGATCAAGGTGCCCGCCACCGCCCCCAGCGTGTTCCAGGTGAGCAGCGCCCCGACGCGTGCGCCCAACGGTACGCCCGCCACCGACACTGCGCGCATCATCAGCGGCAGCACCGCGCCAATCAAGGCCGCCGGGATTCCGAGAATCACCAGTGCGATGCCCACCGTCAGCAGTTCGTGATACACATAACCCACGGGCGTGCGGCTTAAACCGATGCGGGCGATCCGGTAAAAATCCACCCACTGTTCAATGTTGAAAACCAGCAGCGTCACCCACGCCGCCGCCACGCAGAGCAACAGGATGACGGTTTTCTCGCCGGTCTTGCCTGTCCGCCTGGGTGACGCGACCCACGCGCTGCCCAGACCGATTCCCAGAATAAAGGCGATCAAAACCACGGCGAATGATTGCAGCGACGAACCGAAAATCAGCGCGAGTGAACGCGATGCCAGCAGTTCCAATCCCATCGAAACGCCGCCAGTCAGCGCGACCAAGATGCCCGCCAGACGCAATGTGCCCGGAGTCGCGGGTGTTTCCGGCGTGCTGGCGGTCGTCGTTGTGTGCGCCATCCGGGACGATCCGGCCAGCCAGCCGCTTCGGTTCAATAATATGGCGCTTACACCGATGATGATGTTGGCCGAGGCGGTGATCTGTATGGTGGCAATCATGCCGTATTCCTGCACCAGCCAGAATCCGGCCAGTGCCGCGCCCGTCACCGCGCCAAGGCTGTTGACCGAATAAAACCGCGCCGAGCGGCGTCCGGCGTCGGCGGAGAATTGGTGCAGCCATGCCGCCAGCAACGGCAGCGTGCCGCCCATCAGGATTGTCGGGCCGAGCAGCAGCGCTGCGCTTAGCACGCCTTTCAACGCGAGCAGCCAGCCGGCGTGTTCCACGATGGGCGAACCGAGCGCGATGAAAATTTTATCCGTCAACCAGTCAAGCGTGGGAAATAAAAAAGCATAAATGCCGATAAGAATTTCCAGCGCGCCGTAGGACTTTACTGGCTGCCGCAGTCCGTCCGCCCAGCCGCCGAAAATCCGGTTGCCCAATGCCAGGCCGCCCATGAATACCGCCAGCACCACCGTCTGCGCGTAAATCGTGCTACCGAACATCTGCGCCAGAAATTTCGCCCACACCACTTCATATACGAGCGCCGTCGCGCCGGAGCCAAAGAACAAGGCCAGCACCAGCCCGCCGCGATTTTTTGATTGCATCGCCGCAGGATAGCCGAACGCACCACGCCCTCGCAAGTTTGGAAACAGGGCAAGGAATGTTTTCATCCCATCCCTGACTAAAATTTGTTTTCCTCAATCCGGAAGTTGTCCTTATCAACGACGTGAAAAATCATCCATTGTTTTATGTTTGAGCCGCACCACATTTTCCGGCACAGTCTCGCCCCATGTATTTCCGCCCGGCCATTCTTGTCCCGTTCGTCGCGCTCCTGTTGGCGTCCGGCACCGGCTGCCAAAAATCCGGTTCGGTCTCACCCGTTGCTCCGGCCACAACCCTGTCGCCGGAAACCGTTGCCTCCGTCCATTGGCTGGGCAAGAAACGCCTCGGCATCACCGCCGGCGCCTATTATTTCGCGCGCATCTGGCAGCAGCCCCAAAGCGCGCAGTTGGAACGGCAGACGCTCATCAAACTTGCGACCGCCCCGGGACAATGGCTGCCCGGCGGCACCAACCTGACGGCGGACGCCTGCTCCCGGCTCTGGTGGCTGCTCAACGACATTGTCCAGGAGGAATCTTACCTTGAAATCCGCCAGCCAGCGAACGGGAGTGGTGAAACTGTTTTTGCCATCCGGTTGAATCAAGCGCAAAGGGAACAATGGCGGACCAATCTTCCCGTCGTGCTGGAACCGTTGACCGGTCCCCGCACCGTCGTCAGCCCGGAACAAGACGGCTGGTCGCTTAAGACCGCCGACGCCCTCAACCTCATCGAGCTTACTCGCGTCGGTGACTGGACTCTTGTCGGCGCGTCGGCTGGGGAAAATTTACTGCTCGCCGACCTTGCCGCCCGGATCCGGCGCGACGGTGCTCCGTTTGTTTCGTCCGGCACAAACCTCTGGCTTGAAGCCGGCCTTGATCTCCCGCGCCTCGCCGCCGTCTTTCCCGCTCTCAACTTTCAACCTCTTGGCGCGGCGAAGCAAAACGAAGGCGGCTCAACTTTCAACCGCCTCGATCTCTCCGTCTCCGGCGACGGCGGCAACGTCATCACGCGCGCCCGGCTGGTTTTAAGCAAGCCGTTTTCCTCGTCATTGGAACCATGGCGCCTGCCGTTGGATTTGGTGCATGAACCGTTGACCAGCCTGACCGCCGCGCGCGGCCTCCAGCCGTGGCTGGCGGACTGGTTCGTGTGGCGCGATCTGCAAATCGGCATGCCGCCGGACCAGTTTTGCCTCTGGTCGCTCGCGGGCGGTTCTTATCAAATCTATCTGGCCGCGCCGCTGCCCGCCAGCGGAGTTTCTGCCTTGACTGATCGCCTGTTGCAAAATGGCAATCCCTGGCTCGCCACCAACGGCTACATCAGCTTTGACCGCGCGCCGGACGGCAACGGCGTCACTTGGGGCAATCTCCCGGACATCAAACCGTTTATCAAATTTGCCGGGACGGATTCCCAGGGCTGGCTCTTTGCCGGCCTGCTGCCCGACACCAACTCCGCCGCCCTGCCGCCGCCCGCCGGATTGGTTCAGGACATTTTGCGCCGCACCAACCTCGTCTATTACGATTGGGAAGTCACCGGCCCCCGCTTGCAACCCTGCCTTCAACTTGCCCAGACCGCCCGTCTGGTTACCCGCCAGCCGCAGTTGCCCATGGATTCCGTCAGTCTCAACTGGCTGGCCATGTTGATTTCCCGGCTCGGCACCTCCGCCACCATCATCAACCGCACCGGCCCCGCCGAACTCACCCTCTACCGCCGCTCCACCATCGGTTTTACCGCGCCCGAACTGCATCTGCTCGCCGGCTGGCTTGAATCCCCGCAATTTCCAAGATGAGAACGATGAGTTATGTTTTCGACAGAAACATTTTTGTGACTGGTGACACAACGTATTGTTACATTTGTGTGCCGTCCCCGCCACCAGCCGTCATTTTTTCGTGGTTTTGACCCTGATAATCAATTATAAATGACAAGCCATCAAGCACTTGCTTCATTTCAACCGCTCCGCACCCCCTGCCTGTAAAATGTTCAAAAAAAAGTGAAAAAAATGTTGACTGGTGACACGGTCTCTGTGATATTGGTGACACAACACGGTATAACAGAACAACAACACACAAAGAAAATGAGAACAAAAACACTACTGATTGCCGCCGCCGCGCTTGTGGCCGCAACCGTTTCCTCGGAGGCGCAGGTCTATTCCGCAAACATCGTGGGCTATGTCAATGTGACCTTCCCAATGCGTTGGCACTGGAGGCAAATCCATTGGATAGCGGGACGAATACGCAGAAACTGTTTTGGCATCTGTGCCCGCCAAAAGCACTCTTCAAATTTGGAATGGCGCTGGTTTTGATGTATACACAAATTCCGGCGCCCTCTGGACCAATACT
>CAWACS010000007.1:0-11008 GCA_963780535.1 uncultured Verrucomicrobiae bacterium | reverse complement strand
CGAGCAAGAAATGATCCGGTTCACGGCTGCATAATGACCATGCCTTGGAGGGCGTGGCGGGTTTTTATTTTGCCGCCGGCGACTTCTGGGCGACGCGGATGACCGCGTCAAAAGCGGGCTTGGGTTGGCCGGCGCGGTCAAACAGAAGTGGATGATTGATCCGGCCCCGCATGTTGAGCCACGAATCCCCGTCCGTCACGCCCCAAAAAGTCACCAGGGAGATGTCACCGTGATGTTTGACAAACACACTAAAAAGATCGGCGTAACGTTTGGCCAGTTCCTGTTGGACCTTGGGCGGCAGGCCGTTGGTGTACGATCCTCCCGGATGTGCCATTTCCGTGATTTCCGCCGTCTGCCGGCCGCCCAATACATTCACATCCAATTCAGTGATCATTACTTTCAAGCCGAGCGCGGCAAAAGCGGAAATGGTTGCGTCTTCCTGCTCCAGGGTCGGCCAATCCATTTGGACATGGTCCTGCAGACCGATCGCCGTGACGGGAATGCCTTCGGCCTGGAGTTTTTTGATCAAAGCAATCGCACCACTGCGTTTGGGTTCGTTCTCCAATGAATAATCGTTGTAACGCAAAATGGCGTCCGGGTCGGCCTCGTGCGCATACTGAAATGCCTTTTCAATATAATCGTCGCCAATGATTGTCTCCCACGGCGATTTGCGCAATTTCCCGTTGTCCATCAACGCTTCATTGACCACGTCCCAAACCTTGATCCGGCCTTTGTAACGGCCAACGACGGTATGAATGTGGTCGCGCATCCGTTCCAGCAACACAGCGCGGGTCACCGGATTACCGTTGGTGTCCTGAAACACCCATTCCGGAGTTTGATGATGCCACACCAGCGTGTGGCCGACGATGAGCATGTGATTTTGCTCGCCGAACCCGACGTAACGGTCCGGCCCGGTGAAATCATACCTGCCGGGCGCGGGATGGACCGATTCCCACTTCAGGATGTTTTCCGGGCTGATGGCATTGAACTGGGCCTTGATGATTGGATCCCCGCGCGGGTCTTCACCATCAAATTGTTTTTGATTAATGGCGACACCGATCGGAAAGTCGCTTTTAAAGGCTTCTTTCAGCGTCATTCGGGCATGAACACTGGTTGATGCCATAAGCGTTCCGATGATAACGAAGGATATTGCGATGAGATTATTATTCATGTGGCTCCTGGCTATGCGGTCTGGGGCGCAAATTGCCTCCGGCGCTCGGCGAGTTCGTCGGCCATCTGGAGGGTGACGCGCTTGTTGAGTTTGTAAACGACCAGCAAGACCGTGCAGACGGCAAAAATCAAACCGACCCCGATGCCGCTGCACACACGATAGCCCTGCACCGCTTGAGGCGCGTCAGGGAGTTTGGTGTTGTAGTTGAAAAGGCCGGCCATGATCCAAAGGAACGAGGAAGAACCGAGGGCCAGGCCGCACTTCAGGGCAAAACCAATGGTCGCAAAAACAATGCCGGTGAAGCGCCGGCCGGTCTTCCATTCGGAGTAGTCGGCCACGTCCGCGTAGATGGCCCAGATCAGCGGGATGGTGGGGGCATAGCAGACTGCAATGAGGATGGTCAGGGCGACCATGCCGTCGACATTCGCCGGGCCGAGCCAATAGAACGCCAGGGTGCCCAGGGCGGCCAACCCGAAACCACACACGGCGACGGCCTTCTTGCCGAATTTGATCGAGAGGGCGGGCGACAGGAGAATGACGATAATGGTCACCCCGGTTCCGATCATGTTGATGATGCTGTTGAAGACGTCCGCCACATTCGAGTCCGCCAGGTTGGATTTGTCTCCATGCACGATATAGCCCAGCCATTCCAAAATGCCACCGGGCGCCGGAGTGCCGGCCGCGAGCACGGGCGCGGTGAGTCCGACTTTTTGCAACCACTCGAACATGGCGCCCTTGTCGGCATAATGGTGATAATAATTGTAGAGCGCGCCTCCCCGGAAAGAGAGAAGGCAAAAATGGCACAGGGTCATGAAAAACATCACCATCCAGGGGCTGTTCCTGGCCAGGTTGGCGAAATCCTGCCGGACATCCGATTTTTGCTGCGGCGGCGGTTGGATGCGTTCCTTGGTGCTTGCGAACGTGATGACGAACAACACGAGGCACAGGACGGCCCAAATGGTCATGGTCATTTGCCAGCCGTATTGCCGGTCATGGCCCACGGCGAATTTGGCGACCAGCGGCAGCGTGAAACCGCCCACGATGAATTGCGCGGCATTCACCGCAATGAAGCGAAACGAATTGAGTTTTGCCCGCTCATTCACATCGCCGGTCATCACGCCGCCCAGCGCGGCGTAGGGCATGTTGTTCATGGAATAAATGGACATGAGCATGATGTTGGTGATCGCGGCGTAGGCGATCATGGCGCCCATGTTCCAGCCTTTGGGTGTGGTGTAGGCAAGGACCATGACGACACACCAGGGGATGGCGGTGAACAATATCCACGGGCGGAACTTGCCCCAGCGGGTTTTCGTGCGGTCAGCCAGCACCCCGACAATCGGATCGGCGAAGGCGTCCCATAGTCGCGCCACAATCAGGATGGTCGCCGCGGCCCCGGCCGTGATTCCGAACACGTCCGTGTAAAAATTCGTCTGGAACAGAATCATCGTCATGAAGACGAAGTTCGCGGCTGAATCGGCGGCGCTGTAGCCCGCTTTTTCCAGGAAGGACAGTTTTTGGTGAAAATGCTCGCCCATGTTGTGCCGGTGAAAAATTATTTCGTCACCGTCAAAATCACCTTCTGCAAATCGGAATCGCGCGAAGAGTTGCCAACCATGATTACAAATTCGCCGGGCTCGACGACATAGTTCATGTGGATATCGTAAAACGCCAGCGATTCCGGCGTGAGGTCGAGCGCGAGGGTCCGGCTTTCGTCGGGCCGCAGCAAAATTTTCTGAAAACCTTTCAATTCCTTGACGGGGCGGGTGACGGAACTGACACAATCGCGAATATACAGTTGCACGACTTCCGTGCCGGCGCGTTTGCCGGTGTTTTTCACGTCCACCAGGACGCGCGTGGATTGGCCGGCGCGGATGACTTTCTTTTCCAGCCGGACATTTTTAAACGCAAAGGTGGTGTAGCTCAGACCAAAGCCGAAGGGATAAAGCGGCGTGACACTGTCGAAGATATAGCCGCGCCGGGCCGACGGCTTGTAATTGTAAAACGCGGGCAGATGACCCGCCGAGCGGGGGATGGTAATGGGCAGTTTTCCGCCGGGATTGTAATCGCCGAACAAAACGTCCGCGACCGCATGGCCGGTCTCCTGGCCGAGGTACCAGCATTCGAAAATCACCGGCACGTTGTCGTTCAGGTATTGACTGGACAACGGGCTGCCGTTGAACAGGAAAACAATGACCGGTTTGCCCGTCGAGAGCATGGCCGTGACCAGTTCCTGCTGCCGCCCGACCAAATCGAGCCGGGTGCGGTCGCCCATGTGTTTGACCGACCAGGCTTCGCGCGATGTTTGTTCGTTGCCCCCAATCGCCAGCACCACCACGTCTGTTTGCTGGGCGGCCTTGACCGCTTCATGGATCTGCCGCTGGTCATCCTCCGGCCGGCTGGGGGTCACCAGGTCCTGGTTCCATGAACCGCCCACCGTGATCTTGCAGCCTTCGCAAAACGGCACCTGCACCCGGTCGCCGACCTTGGCGCGGATGCCTTCCAGGAGCGAGGTGTAAAATCTTGGCCGGCCGCTGTAGCCACCAAGCAATTCACGGTCCGCATTCGGGCCGATGACCGCAATGGATTTGATTTTGCTGGGGTTCAGCGGCACGAGGTTGTTCTCGTTTTTGAGCAACGTGATGGTTTCGCGCGCCGCCTGCAGCGCCAGTTTGCGGTTGTTTTCGGACCCGACAATCCGTTCGGCTTCGTCCGGATTGACATACGGATCCTCAAACAGTCCCATTTTAAATTTCCAAAACAACATGGGCGCCACCAGTTCGTTGAGTTGGGATTCTTTCAAGGCGCCGCTGCGGACCAACTCGACCAGATGCAGATAACAATCCGGCTCCGGAAATTCAATGTTCACGCCGGCGCGCACTGCCAGCGCGCACGCCTCCTTTTTATCACCGGCAACGGAGTGGCCATGCGTGTCCGGGCGGTGCCCCAGCTCCCAAATCGCGTAGTAATCCGAGACGACAAAGCCTTTGAATCCCCATTCTTTGCGGAGCACGTCACGCAACAACCATTCGCTGGCGTGTGACGGCACCCCATCGATCTCGTTGTAGGACGCCATGACGCTGATGGCCCCGGACTTTTGGATTGCCTCCTTGAAGGGATGCAAAAAGGTTTCACGCAACAGGCGCGCGGAGACGTTTACCGGCGCGCAATTGATGCCGGATTCCGGCTGGCCGTGCGCCGCGAAGTGTTTGAGCGTGGCGATAAGACGCTTCTTGTCGCCGAACGAACCGTCGCCCTGAAATCCGCGCACGGCGGCGACACCGAGTTGCGCCGCCAGATACGGGTCTTCACCGAAACATTCCTCGACCCGGCCCCAGCGTGGGTCACGGGCCACATCCAGGACGGGTGTCAGCGCCTGGTGCGCGCCGCGCGCACGGGTTTCCTCGGCGGTCATGGCGTAAAGCAGTTCCACCAGTTCGGGATTGAAGGTCGCCCCCAGACCAATCGGCTGGGGAAAGCTGGTGGAATCGGTTCCGGCGTGGCCATGGAGGCATTCCTCGTGAAACATCACCGGAATGCCCAGCCGGCTGTTTTCGATGAAGAATTTCTGAATGGCATTGGTCAGTTCCGCCATTTCGCGCGCGTTTTTCCCCTTGCCCGCATCGCTGGGCCGGCCCACCTGGCCCAGGCCATGCCCGTGTTTGAAGGCGGCCCGGGCCTTTTTGAGGTTAAAATTCCCTTCGGCATCCACCAGCGTCTCGGATTTTTTCTGCCAGACACACATCATTTGCGCGGCCTTTTCCTCAAGGGTCATGCGCGCCAGCAGGTCTTTGACCCGCTTGGCGGTCGGCAGGGCGCGGTTTTTATAGGTCGGCGGCGGAGCGGCGGGTGATTTCTTCATGTCACTCTCTTGCAAAAGCTGGTCAATGGTGTCGGCGGAGGTCAAATGTATTCAACAGTATTTCAGCCGCCATTTCATGCGGGAATGGACAATGCTACGATTTGCGCAAAATTAACAGGGCGGATTTGTCCGAATCCATATATTTCCCACAATCCGTCTGCTTCGATTTCTCCCGGCAGGAGGGCTGCCTAGTGATGATAGCTTTCCGGCGGGCCGAGATAACTCGGTTGCACGCCGCCGAGGTTGACCACGAGTTTTTGCAGCACGACGCCCGGATCCACCATCCAGAATTTGAGCGTATGATAACCCGTCTTCGACAGCCTGAAAGCGGTTGTGACCTTGCGGACGCCGTCCTTCACGGTGGTCTCCCAGTCCCGATTCCCATCCAGGGCGACACGATTCCCATCCAGACAAACGGGTCAGTCCTGAGTATTGACACAAAGTGCCCACTCGGTAAGATGGGGGGCGGTATGGCTAGGAAATTGCGAGTGGAATATGAAGAGGCGATCTATCACGTCATGAATCGCGGTGACCGGCGCGAGGCGATTTTCAAGGATGATCGGGACCGTGAATTGTTTCTGGAAACCCTGGGCCAGGCCTGCCTGAAAACGGATTGGCAGGTGCATGCGTGGTGCTTGATGAATAATCACTTTCACCTGGTGGTCGAGACCCCCAAGGGCAATCTGGTGGCGGGGATGAAATGGTTTCTGGGCACCTACACGGGACGTTTCAATCGACGGCATAGGCTTTTTGGCCATTTATTTAGCGGCCGATACAAAGCTTTGATCGTGGATGGGAGCGGCACTGGTTATTTGCGGACGGTATGCGATTATGTGCATTTGAATCCGGTGCGGGCAAAGTTGTTGAGCCGGGAACAAAAGCTCACTGGCTATCGCTGGAGCAGTTATGGAGAATATTTGAAGCGGACCGTTCAGCGGGTGAGCTGGCTGCGGGTGGGGCGGTTGTTTGGAGAGATGGGTATTCCCAAGGACAGTGCGGCCGGCAGGAAGGAGTTTGAACGGCGAATGGAGTTGCGCCGCTGGGAAGACCAGCCGGAACAATGGAAGCGGGTGCGGCGTGGGTGGTGCTTGGGGGGCAAGGCGTTTCGGAAGGAGTTGCTGGCGCAGATGGCGGAGAAGGCGGGGGCTTCGCATTATGGGGAAGAATTGCGGGAATCGGCAGAAGAAAAGGCGCAACGAATCGTGGCGGAGGAATTAAAGCGGGCAAAGTGGGATGAAGCGGACCTGGAACGACACCGGAAAGGGGATCAGCGGAAGGTGAAGATCGCCCGCCGGTTGCGACAGGAGACAACAATGACATTGAAATGGATAGCCGACCGGCTAAAAATGGGGACATGGACACACGTGGCCAACCGACTTTACCATGTGAAAAAGTAAGCTTGTGTCAATACTCAGGACTGACCCGTTTAGACCCGTTTACAGTTTTGACGCCCGGCCACCGCACCCCATGCCGTTGGATTTTGAAAATTACCCCACGATGCCCGCCGTGCTGTATCTGGGCATGATTAAACCGGTGGCACCGCTGGCGATCAAAGGTGCGATCTGGTATCAGGGCGAAGCCAACTTCATGCGGGCATACCAATACCAAACGCTGCTGCCGGCCATGATTGGCGACTGGCGCCATCTTTTCAGCCAGGGTGATTTTCCGTTTTACATCGTTAGCCTGCCCGCGTTCATGCCGCGTCGGGACGAACCCGGCGACGATGCCTGGGCCGAGTTGCGCGAGGCGCAGGCCTTGACGGCCAGAGATGTCCCACACTGCGGACTGGCCGTCACCGTGGACACCGGCGACGCCAACAGCATCCACCCAAAGGACAAGGCCATTGTCGGAAACCGCCTCGCCTGGTGTGCGTTGGCCAGGGATTACGGTGAAAAGATTCCCTGTGAGGGTCCAATCTGCGTTTCATTGAAACATCTGTCCGTGGCGCTGAAACTTGATTTCGTTCATGTTGATGGCGGGTTGGTGGTCAAAGGCGACAAACTTGGCGAATTCTCCGTTGCCGGAAAAGACCACCAGTGGCACTGGGCCGACGCCCGGATAGACGGCGACTCGGTCATCCTTTCGTCGCCAAGGGTGCCAGACCCGGTGGCGGCTCGATACGCCTGGCAGGCCAACCCACTGGCTACGCTTTACAACGGAGCCGGTCTGCCGGCAGTGCCTTTTCGCACGGATAGTTGGCCGGAAATGACCCAACCTCATTAGCCTTTTGGTCAGTGCGGGCTGGGAACTTGAAAGATCCTGCTTCGGCAATTTCACTCCGGGACCAAGGTCCAGGCAAATCGTGCCTGCCAGGCCCAAGCGGCTTTTGGCCGGCAAAAAAACCCCGGCCTACGGGGAAAGGACCGGCAGCGACAGGCTGAACGTCGAGCCCCGGTTGACTTCACTTTGGGCCTGAATGGTGCCGCGATGCTCCTGGGCAATGCGCTGGCTGATGGCCAGACCCAGCCCGGTCCCGCTTTTCTTGGTCGTGAAAAACGGTTCGAACAGGCGCTCCAGTTTGTCCCGGGCAATGCCCACGCCGGTATCCTGGATGTGAATGCGCATCAACCGCGCTCCCCGTTTGCCTTCCAGGGTTTCCGTGGCGACCGTCAGCGCGCCTTTGGCGTCCATCGCTTCGAGGGCGTTGAGCAGCAGATTCATGAACGCTTGTTGCAATTGCACGTCGTCTCCGCGCACCATGTCCGTCCGGGCTTGGTAACGGCGCTGGAGGGAAATCAATTTTCCGGCGATCTGGTGATGCAGCAACCGCAACGAATGATCCAGCAACTCATGCACGTGGACGGTGGCGAACGCGGTTTTCTTGGGCGCTGCGAACCGCATCATTTGCGTGACAATCGCGTTGATGCGCTGCAATTCGCGACCAACGACCTCGGTCAACTCCGTGTCCTGGCCCCGTTGCATTAGCAAATCAATGAACGTCTTGATGGCGACCAGGCCATTCTTGATTTCGTGCGCCATGCTGGCTGAAAGCGTGCCGAGGCTGGCCAGCCGGTCGAGTCGCCGCATGTTCTGCTCGAAAACCGGCACGGAAGTCAGGTTGTTAAGCACCACGACCACCTGCGGTTGCGTGCGGCTTTTTACCGGCAAAATACTGGCCCGCAGCGTGACGGCATCGCGACGGGAGGTTTTTAATCGAATTTCAAGGTTGGTCACCGGCTGGCCGCTCCGGGCGGCCTCGCGAATGAGTTTGGGAAACGGGGCGGGCAGGGACTTCACCGGCGCGTTCTGTAATCGCGTCATCGGGATGCGCAAAAGCGCGGCGGCCTCAGGCGTGCACGTAACAAGGCGCCCGCGCGCACCTGCCACCAACACTTCATACGCAAGACACTCCTGCAAAAGACTCGCCGGATTTCCGGTCGGGAGTCCGCTTTTTTTCCGAATTGAGCTGCCGGGTGGCATAAATCAAAACAACTTGCTGGCGCCCGCTGCCCTTGCTTTGGTTGATCCCAAATCCAAAGAACGCGCCCATATTAAATCGCGATTGCCGCGCGACAAACAAAAAAAGCTAAAATCGCGCTTCGGCTTCCGCAAAAACACGGCGTTTTGCGGCTGACGACCGGGCCTGCCGGGATTATGCTGGGTCCCGCCGAATGAAAAATACTTTTGACAGCATCGAATCCATCATCGCCGACCTCCGCCGCGGCAAAGTGGTCATCGTCGTGGACGACGCCGATCGCGAGAACGAGGGGGATTTGATTCTGGCGGGGCAGTTCGTCACGCCCGCCACGGTGAATTTCATGGCCAAACACGGCCGCGGGTTGATTTGCGTGCCGACCAATGCCGAGCGGCTGCAGCAACTGGGCATTGACCGCATGGTGCACCAGAATCGTGAGAACTTTCGCACCGATTTTCAAGTGAGCGTGGACGCCGCGCGCGGCATCACCACCGGCATCAGCGCCGCCGACCGCGCCCGGACGATTCAGATCATGGCCGCGCCCACCGCCGTGCCCGATGATTTGGTCCAGCCCGGCCACGTCTTTCCCTTGCGGGCGCGTCCCGGCGGTGTCCTGCAGCGCGCCGGCCACACCGAGGCGGCGGTGGACCTGGTGCGCCTCGCCGGCTTGAGGCCCATCGGCGTGCTTTGTGAAATCCTGAATGACGACGGCACCATGGCGCGGTTGCCCCAGTTGCGCAAATTCGCAAAAAAACATCGCCTGAAAATGTGCACCATTGCCGACCTGATCGAATACCGCCGCACACGCGAAAAACTGGTGGAGCACGTCGAAGTCGTGAAACTGCCGACCGATTACGGCGATTTCGACCTGCATTTGTATCGCTCCAAGCTGGACGGCCAGCATCACCTGGCGCTCGTGCACGGCGACGTGGCCGGGCGGGAAAAGGTTTTTGTGCGCGTCCATAGTGAATGCCTGACCGGTGACGTGTTCGGTTCGCGCCGCTGCGATTGCGGGTCGCAACTGCATCAGGCCATGCGGCAGGTGACCGGGGCAGGGCGGGGCGTGATTGTCTATATGCGGCAGGAAGGCCGGGGCATCGGCCTCGCGCCGAAAATCAAGGCCTACAAATTGCAGGAACAAGGTTACGATACCGTCGAGGCGAACCAGAAACTCGGTTACGAAATGGACCTGCGCGAATACGGTCTGGGCGCACAAATCCTGGTTGACCTCGGCCTGAAAACCATCCGTTTGCTGACAAACAACCCAAAAAAAATCGTCGGACTGGAAGGGTACGGACTGAAAATCGTCGAGCAGGTGCCGATTCGCGTGAAACCCAACCCGCACAACGAAAAGTATTTGAAAACCAAACGACAGAAGATGGGGCACCTTTTGTAATTTGCGGTTTACGATTTACGATTTACGATGGTCGCGCAATTCGTTGAGTTGGAATAAAAATTTATGGCCGTTCCTGACTTTCAAAGCATGATGTTGCCGTTTTTGCAGTTTGCTGCTGATGGCAAAGAACATGAACTAGCTGAAGTTGCAGACCATCTTGCTAATTTCTTCAAGTTGGATCACAACGACCGTGACGAGCTATTACCAAGCGGGAGTCAGACACGTCTCGATAATCGAGTTGGTTGGTGTCGCACACATCTTAAACATGCTGGCTTGATTGAGCCTGTGCGCCGAGGGGTCTTTCGAATCACGAAACGCGGGCTTGACGTTCTCGCTCAACAACCTCCGGCGCTGAATTTGAAATTTCTCGATCAGTTTCCAGAGCATTTTGAATGGCATCACGCAGAACGTGAAGAATCAGAACAAATAGTTGCAAGTCCATCTGTAACTGTGACGCCGGAAGAACAAATGGGAATCATCGCGCAGGACTTGAAGAAAAAACTCGGCGCAGAATTATTGGAACGAGTCAAAGCAATGAATCCATTTCGTTTTGAACGCCTCGTTTTAGATTTGCTGCTGGCGATGGGTTATGGTGGGTCGCGTGAAGAAGCTGCAACCGTCACGCAAAAATCAGGCGACGAAGGAATCGATGGATTAATTAACGAAGACCGTCTCGGTTTGGATTGCATTTACGTCCAAGCAAAACGCTGGCAGAACTCTGTTGGCAGGCCAGAAATCCAAAGTTTTGTTGGAGCGCTGGCTGGCAAACACGCCAGCAAGGGGATTTTTATCACAACTAGCAATTTCAGTTCGGGCGCGACTGAATTTGCCAAATCGATTTCTCAACGTATCATTCTAGTTGATGGAGCACGTTTGGCAGAGTTGATGATTCAACACAATGTTGGCGTATCAATGGCGTACGCTTACGAAGTCAAGCGGGTTGACGGTGATTACTTTGAAGAGAGTTGAATTCGCTTTGAAGCCCGCCAAAACAAAAGCGGCACCTGCCATCTGCGGCACATTCACCATCGTCGTGTCGCGCTTTTATCTTGAAACCAAAAGCGCGTAGCGTATAATGAGCGTATGAAGACTTTAACAATTACGGAAGGCCGGGGGCGATTGGGATATTGGCTCAGGAAAGCGTCCGAGGGTGAGGATGTGGGCTTT
>CAWACS010000006.1:0-62722 GCA_963780535.1 uncultured Verrucomicrobiae bacterium | reverse complement strand
AAAAGCCGCCGGAAAGGTCCAGCAACAGGCGCCACAGACGGTGGAGAATTACCGCCAGCAATTGCTCGGCCGCATCAAGAGTGCCGGCATTGAAAACATCGCGCCGGACGACGAGCGGCTTTTGAAGGAGATTGTCCTGTTCGCCGACCGGTCGGACATCTCGGAGGAACTGACGCGGTTGCAAAGCCATTTCCAGCAGTTTGAAGACTGCCGGAAATCGAAGGAACCCGTCGGCCGCACACTGGATTTCCTGGCGCAGGAGATGAATCGCGAAGTCAACACCATCGGCTCGAAAGCCAACGACGCCGTCATCTCACGCGAGGTCGTCACGCTGAAGGCGGAACTGGAAAAATTCCGCGAACAGGCGCAGAACGTCGAGTGAAAAGTCCAAAGTCCAAGGTCCAAAATCCAAAGCCAACCGCGGAAAAAAAATCCGCGCCCCTGCTGATTCTCATCTCCGCGCCGTCGGGCGGCGGCAAGACGACCCTGTGCCAGCAATTGCTGGCCGCGCGCCCGGACATGACGCGCACCATCACCTGCACCACCCGCCCGCCACGACCAGGGGAAAGGGACGGCATGGATTATCACTTTTGTGACGCAGTGGAATTCAAGCGGCGGGTTCAGGCGGGGGATTTCATTGAACACGCGACGGTGTTTGGCCGGAGCTACGGCACATTGCGCTCCGGACTGTTGGACAAATTGCGGGCGGGCCGGGATGTGTTGCTCAACGTGGACGTGCAGGGCGCGGCGACGATCCGCCACCGCGCGCAGGCCGAGCCGGAATTGCAACGCGCGCTGGTGACGGTCTTTCTGACACCACCGTCGATCGCCGTGCTGGCGGAACGTTTGAACAAACGCAACACCGAGGCGGCGGAGGAGATCCAAAAACGCCTGGCGCTCGCGCGACAGGAAATCGCGCAGTGGCGGCATTTCGATTACCTTTTGATCAGCTCGACGATCCCGGAGGACCTGCGCCGGATGCGGGTGATTGTTGAGGCGGAGAAAATGCGCGCGGCGCGGGCAGCGGCGCCGGAATTTTAACTCATCATTATCGTAATCCTAATCTGTTCATGTTCGACCATGAGAAGTTACGGGTGTATCAGCAAGCCTTGGGGTTCGCTACGTGGGCTGAAGCGATTTTGGAGCGCGCAAAGAAATCCAGTCCGCTTCACGACCAGTTAGATCGTGCCAAGACTTCCATTCTTCTGAACATCGCCGAAGGCAACGGGCGATTTACCTCCCCGGATCGCTGCCGGTTTTTCGACACGGCACGGGGCTCAGTTTTGGAATGTGCGGCTTGTCTTGATTTACTTGCCGTAAAATATGTGATTGACCAAAAAGAGTTGGCAAGTGGCAAGGCCGTATTGGAGAAAATTGTTTCAATGCTCATCGGGCTCATTCGCAGCAACTTGGCGGATAGGTTGCATGAAGCACCGATTTCTTATCGCGTAAAGTCCAAAATGGATTACGATTAGGATTAAGATTAAGATGAAGAAAAACATCGTTCTGGGCGTGACCGGCTCGATTGCCGCGCACAAGGCGGCGGACCTGGCGAGCCTGCTCACCAAACAGAAATGCCAGGTGCGCGTGGTGATGACGGCCGATGCGCAACGCTTCATCACGCCGCTGCCGTTCAAGGTGCTCACGCGCCAGCCGGTCGTGACCGGCCTGTACGACGAGGAGGAGGGCTGGCAATCCACCCACATCCGGCTCGCGGACGAGGCGGACCTGCTGTTGATTGCGCCGGCGACGGCCAACGTGATCGCGAAGCTGGCGCACGGGATGGCGGACGACGCGCTGACCTGCATCGCGCTGGCCCTGAATCCGAAGGCGAAAATTTTAATCGCGCCGGCGATGAACGGAAAAATGTGGCTGCACCCGGCCACCCAGGCAAATGCGGCCACGCTCAAGGCGCGTGGCGTGGAATTCATCGGGCCGGACGAGGGGATGCTGTCCTGCGGCTATGAGGGCGTTGGCCGGCTGTGGCCGGTGGAAGCCATTGCCGAACGCGCCGTGAAATGGCTGCGTTGACATTTTCCGTTCCCGACCATTTTTATGAAATCGAGCCATGAACAATGGCTGAAGCGGGTGCTGGCATTGATGGAAATACCCGCGCCGGACCCGCCGCGTTTGCTTCGCCGCCTTGAAATCATGGAGCGGGACATCATGCTGCCGCTCAAGGCATTTGCCATCGGGATGATCTGCTACTCCTTCGTTTCCACACCCTGGTTTGGCCTGACCTCGAGCATGCTGGATATCACCGTTGAAACGGTTCAATACCTGTTCTGCTTTTATGTCCTGGCCAGCGTCCTCTTTGCCTTGTTGATGTTCAACCCGGCGCGATGGCCGCTGGCGATTGTGCAATGGACGGTGGTCACCAGCAGTCTCGTGGACGGGCTTTTCCTGGCGGGAATGGCATTGTTGACCGGCGGCCTGGACAGCATCTTATTCTGGCTGTTTGTGGGTTTGATCGTCCGGAACGCCGTGAGTGTGCCGCCCGGTGTCTCCCAGTTGATTTTAAATTTCGCCATCAGTCTCTGCTATATCCTGGTGGGCGTGCTGGGTTTTTCCGTGTCGGTCAATCTGGATGCCGCCACGTTGCGAACCCTGCAACTGATGCCGCGCGAGGATTGGGGACAACCGTTTGTCCTGCGGCTGGTGGTCTTGTGGCTGACGGCGATTTGCTGTTATGGCGCCCAGGTGTTGCTCGAACGACAACGGCTGGCGACCGAGGAAGCCGATGAATTTGTCACGCGCGAAGGACAGTTGCGTTCCGCCGGACGGCTCGCCGCCGAATTCGCCCATCAGATCAAAAACCCCCTCGCCGTCATCAACAATGCCACCTTCTCGCTCCAGCGCGCCTTGCGCGATGGCAAAGCCGGGGCCGCGCAGCAAATTGAAATCATCCAGGAGGAAGTCTCGCACGCCGACCGGATCGTCACGCAAATCATGGGCTACGCGCAACTGACCGAAGGCCGCGTGGAGAAACTGAACGTGGCCGAGGAACTCGAACGCGCCATCACGCAGGTCTTTCCGCCCGCCGTGCTAACGGGCATCCGCATTCACCGCGAATTCGTCCGGACCTTTCCCCCTTTGTTGATGCAGCGCCACCACCTGTCCGAAATCATGCTCAATCTGCTGAAAAACGCGCGGGAAGCCGTCGGTGAAAACGGAAACGTTTACATTACCGCCGACCGCCGCCGTGATTATGCGGTGGAAATATCCGTGCGCGACGACGGCCCGGGCATCCCGCCCGACAAGGTCGAACGGGTCTTTGAAGCCTACTATACCACCAAGGAACACGGCACGGGCCTCGGCCTGGCCATTGTCAAACACAACGCGGAACTGTACGGCGGCACCGTGCGCGTTGAATCCGGGCTTGGAAAGGGAGCGGCTTTCACTCTAGTCTTTCCCGCAAAGACGCTGATGAAACTCAAGCCATGAGCACGCCGCTGCCATCCGTCCTGGTGGTGGACGACGAAAAAAACATGCGCCGGTCGTTGCAAACGGTGCTGGGCGACGAGGGCTATGCCGCCCGCGCGGTCGAATCCGCCGAGGAAGGACTGGAACTGCTCGGGCACGAGGAATTTTTCATGGTCATCACCGACGCGCGCCTGGGGGGCATGAGCGGTTATGACTTTCTGACCCGGATCCGCCAGCAGTGGCCCGAATTGCCGGTGCTCATGCTCACGGCTTACGCCACGCCCAAACTGGCCGTGGAAGCCATCAAAGCCGGTGCGATGGATTATCTGGCCAAACCGTTTGCGCCCGAAGAACTGCTCCATGCGGTCGGGCGCTGTGCCGAACGCCACCGGCTGTTGCGGGAGAACGCCGCCCTGCGTTTGCGGGCCGGCGAGGTTTTCAGCCTCGATCAGATCGTCGGTGAATCGCCGAAGATGCGCGAATTGCGGAAATTGATTCAAACGGTTGCGCCCACCGACACGCGGGCGTTGATTCTGGGCGAAAGCGGCACCGGCAAGGAACTGGTGGCGGGCGCCCTGCACGGCCTGAGCCGGCGGCGCGAGGCGCATTACGTCCGCATCAATTGCGCCGCCATTCCGGAAACCCTGCTCGAAAGCGAATTGTTCGGCCACGAAAAGGGCGCGTTCACCGGCGCGGTGAAACAAAAACCCGGACGCGTGGAGGAGGCCGACGGGGGCACAATCTTTCTCGACGAAATTGCGGACATGAGCAAGCCGCTCCAGGCCAAGTTGTTGCGATTCCTGGAGGACGGCACCTTCGTACGCGTCGGCGGCACCCAGGAATTGCGGGTCAACGTGCGTCTGATCGCCGCCACCAACCGGGACATCACCCAGGCCATTGCCGTGGAACAATTCCGCGAAGACTTGTTTCACCGGCTGAATGTCGTGCAATTCCGCCTCTCGCCGTTGCGGGAACGGGGCAGCGACATCTTGTTGCTGGCGGAGCACTTTTTGAGCGCATTCCGCGTGGCGATGAACAAAAACGTACAGGGCATCACTCCCGCCGCGCGGCAGAAGCTGCTGGCGCATCACTGGCCGGGGAATGTCCGCGAATTGCGCAACGTCATTGAGCGGGCGCTAATTCTGGAGACGACGAGGGAGATTCAACCGTCCAGCCTGCCGGATTTTCAGATCGAGGCGCGCCTGCAGAAGTCCCCGGCGCTGCATCCCGCACCCGGCGAATCGCTGGATGACGCGCTCGCACGCATCGAGGGAGAGTTGATCACCAGCGCCCTGGAACAAAGCGGTTTTAACCTGACGCGCGCCGCCGAACAGCTTAAGCTCACCCGGCATTCGCTGCGTTATCGAATGCAGCGGCTCAACCTGAACCCAGGCGACGGCGCGGCCAATGAATGGCCCGGCGCCGCCGGGCAAAAAAGTTCCGGAACCTGATTGGTTGGCACCATGAGTGATATTTCCTCAGTCTGGGCGGTTTTTTTCATCATTCTCGGCACCGCCATGGTGTCGGCGCTGGTGGCGTTGAAGTGGGTGACCGTTTCCCGCCGGAAGCCGCGTCGGCGCCAGCGGCGACACCGGCTCAACCCGACGCTCGCGCAAGTCGGCGGCCTGCCGCCGGTGCGCGACGAGGAGAAACCTGCCGAACCGCCAACGCCAACGTCTCCACCGTGATGCACAGCCGTGTAATCACCCGCAAAAGCGCCTCCAATCTGGCGCTGGCCTTCCTGCTGCTGCCGCGCGCCAAACGGGATGCCATGTCCGCCCTGTACGCCTTTTGCCGCGAGGTGGACGACGTCACGGATGACGAATCCACGCCCGTCGAAAAACGCCGTGAACAATTGGCCGCCTGGCGCGCCGATATCCGCCGCGCCTGCGCCGGGGAAACCCCGCAATTCACCGTCAACCGCGAACTCCAGCCGGTCATCCGTGAGTACCGCCTGCCCTTCCCGCTCTTCGACGAACTGCTCAAAGGCTGCGAGATGGATTTCGATACCCAGCGCTATGAGAATTTTGAGCAGCTGGACCTTTATTGCTACCGCGTCGCCTCGGTGGTCGGACTCCTGAGCATCGAAATTTTTGGCTACCAAAATCCGGCGTGCCGGGACTACGCCGTCTGCCTGGGCAAGGCGCTCCAATTGACGAACATCCTGCGCGACGTGAAAACCGATGCCGGGCGCGGGAGAATTTATCTGCCGTTGGATGAGCTTAAAAAACACGGCGTTTCGCCCGATGAAATTTTGCGGCACGAATACTCCGAACGTTTTGCGCAACTGGCCGGCGACGTCGCCGGGCGGGCAAAAGAATTTTACCGGCAGGCGCGCCGCACCCTGCCCACCGAGGACCGCCCGGCGATGGTCGCCGCCGAATTGATGGGTTCGGTTTACTGGCGGCTGTTGCAAAAACTGGAACAGCAGCAATTCAATGTTTTCGGCCCGGAACCCGCCCGCCTGAACAAGGTTCAAAAGGCCTTGTTGATTTTTGGGGCCTGGCTCCGCCTCGCCTTCGGCGCGATGACCCCAAATTACGGAGCGCCGTAAGGCATTTGCACCAATCTTCAGGCCATGCCGCCGGTTGCTCCAACTCCGAACTCCGAACTCCGAACTCCGGCCGCCGGCCGCCGGCTTATCGTCAACGCGGACGATTTCGGCCGCTCGCATTCCGTGAATGAAGCCGTGGTGCGCGCGCACCGGGAAGGCATCCTGACCACCGCCAGCCTGATGGTGAATGAAGCCGCCGGCAACGAAGCCGTCGCTCTGGCGCGCGAGAACCCAAAACTCGGCGTTGGCCTGCATTTGACACTGCTCTGCGGCAAATCCACCCTGCCGCCGGAAAGGATTCCCGGCCTCGTCAACGCACAAGGTGAATTCGGCAATCGCCCGATTGATGTCGGAATGTCCTACTTCTTCAAACACGACCTGCGCGAACAACTCCGCGCGGAAATTCACGCGCAATTTGAAAAATTCCGCGCCACCGGCCTGCCGCTTGACCACGTCAGCGGCCATTTGCACCTGCATCTGCACCCGACCGTCTTTCGCATTTTGATGGAAGACGCCGTGCCGCTCGGCCTTCGGCATCTGCGGCTCACGCGCGACAGCCTGTCGCGCAGCCGCCGGATGACGCACGGACATTGGTTTTATCGAGTCTCGCACGCGGCGATTTATGAATGGCTTTCCCGCCGCGCGCGCGGACCGTTGCGACAACGCGGCATCCGCCACGCGCAAATCACGTTCGGGCTGCTGCAAAACGCCCGGGTGGATGAGGAATACATCTTGAAACTGTTGCCGGAATTGCCGCCAGGCGATTCGGAGCTTTACTCGCATCCATCGCTTGATGAATTTAAGCATGAATTCGATGCCCTCGTCAGTCCGCGCGTGAAGGAACGGGCCGGGAAACTGGGCATTGAATTGATTCGTTACCAGGATTTAGCCACAGATTTTCGCAGATGAAACACAGATAATTGTTTCTTTGAATCTGTGTTCAATCTGTGTTCATCTGTGGCTCAAGAATATGGTAAAACTGCTTTTGATCC
Organism: uncultured Verrucomicrobiae bacterium; assembly: GCA_963780535.1. GTDB lineage: Bacteria > Verrucomicrobiota > Verrucomicrobiia > Limisphaerales > UBA11358 > UBA11358. The sequence goes on along the minus strand of CAWACS010000006.1, from coordinate 55,753 downwards.
TGCTGGTTGGTCTCGCCTTCGAATCCACCGGCGTCGTTTTGCTGAAAAAAGGCATGACCCACATCGGCGACCTGAACGGCATTACCGCCGGCGAAATCCTCCGCGTCTGCCGGGCCGGCGCCACCAGTCCGCAAATCCTGCTCGGAGTCTTGTTTGAGGCGCTGTTTTTCCTTTGCCTGCTGATTTTGATGTCGAAAAGCGACATCAGCTTTCTCTGGCCGCTGACGGGCTTGAGCTTTGTGTTCGCCACCTTCGCCGCCATCTGGTTTCTGGGCGAGCGCGTCTCGGCGGTGCGCTGGATCGGCGTGGTACTCATCGTCATCGGCGCGGCCTTCATCAGCTACAGCCAGCAGGTGAAGGAAAAGCCTGAGACGCCTCCGGCCAATCAATCTTCAGCAACGCGTCAATAACTTGTAACAGCCGAGGTGACGAGGCTCTTAACTAATTTAACCCGAATTCCGAAGTTGCCGACGATGGCAGGGCGTACGAGGTTGCCCCGGAGTGCGCCTGTCCTCGGGCGCAGCGACTTGGCTATCTTCAAGCCGTGGAATATTTCCCAATCGCCTGTCCATCCCAGGTTGCTGCGCCCGGGACGGCCGCACTCCGCTAACGCGGAAATTCCACTTCGGAATTCGGGTTTAATTTATGATATTGGATTTACGGTTTACGAACTGCCCAACAATCTCCACATACGTCGTAAATCGTATATCGTAAATCGAAAATGAGCGCAGACTGCTACAAAATCCTGACCAGAACCTCCGCCAACCGTTCGGCAGCCAGCCGGGTTTGCCTTTGCAATCGCATCAAGGCGCCGAGCTTGCCCGGTGATTTCGCAATCGCCAGAAACAATTTACCGTAATCCAGACTCTGATCCGGCTTGGAAAGCACATTGAAATCCAGCGGCAAATCTTCGTTGGCCGAGTCGGAAATCACGCGGACGGTGGCGCAGGGAATGCCGCGCTCTCGGCAGACGGCGCGAATCACGGCCGACTCCATCTCCACCGCGTCTGCGCCGGTTTCGCCGCGTAATTTCTTCTTTTCGGCAACCGTTGTCGCAATGCGGTCGGCGCAGAAAAACTTTACCGGCTTCCCACCGGCAGCAAGCAGTTTTGAGGACAGCCCCTCTCCCGTCCTGGCGGACACCCTCTCCCCGCTGGGCGGGGAGAGGGATGGGGCGAGGGGCGCGTCTGCCAATTTGAAAATGACCTCGCCGGGCTTTAAATCCGGATTCAGTCCACCAGCGAAACCGCAGGTGAACACCAGTTCCGGTGAACTGGCGGCTAGAAAATCACGCACAGATGTTTCGGCGTTCCGGCGGCCGATGCCGGTAATGAGAACGGAAAGCCCTGGCTTGCCTGCCGCGATTTTCCGAAACGGGGCGGCTTCTTCCTTTAGCGCAAAACAAATGAGCGTGGACATTTACAGAATTTTTATCAGATGCTCCTTCAACTCAATTATTTCAAAACATCCTTTTTGACGACCATCACGCCATTTGTCATTTTCCCAACAAACTATTACGTATTTTTCGTTTTTCTTGCAGTCACGCAAATGGGTTTGAAAACCACTTGAACGTAATTCAAATTCGACATTTATTTTTCCCCATTTGTTGTCTTCTTTTCGTTCGACAATCGCATCAGGAAAACGCGTTCCAAACTGAATGATTCTCATATTAAAGTGTTGAAGCATATGGCTGAAGAGAATCATCACTTCATTTTCGTATTCCGGTGCTTGAACCATACCGCCCCACATTCCAAGATTTCTGAAAGGCGTATGAACCCCATTTAGCCAATCGCAAAATTCTTCCCATTCGTCTTCTTCTAGATAACGAATTGTTTGTGAGCTACGCCCGTGAAACTTGTTGTAAAGTGACTTTGGAAATTCGCATGAATTTATTTCGACTGGATGCCAAAAGGTTGTTTCCCACTGAACTTCTCGGCTGTGTTTGTATTCAAGTTCTCCATTGAATTTGTATTCTCCAATTATTGTTCCAACCGCATAAATTCCTTTGCCGCTCGTAGAAGCAATGACTTTATCTCCCACCGAAACTTTGTTTATGAAGGCATCAAGTTGACCCGCCGCATAGTTTGCCTCTCCCTTTTTATATTTCATTTTTTTCCGTAAGGATTGGCGTAGTTTTTCCTTGTCTGAATTCTTAGCATCGTCAATTTCAGACCAACCAATCGCAATGCAGTTGTTGAGTTTCTGTTCGCGCCAGAGAAAACCACCTTGGCCGGGACTTATTCTCCAAAATTGGGTCTTTTGTTCATTCATCTTTATTGATTTATTTAATGCCCGCCAGCCGTTCCTTCCAGATTTTGTAAAGCTCGACGGTGGCGCGGACGTCGCGCAGGCAGTATTCGGCAATCTCGCGGAATTTCTTTTCCGCCAGCAGCGTGCCCACGTCCATGCCGGTGACGCCATGGCTCTTGGGCGATTCAATGCCAAAGGCCTTGCAGTAAAAATCCAGGTTGAACCGCCGCGCCGCGCCGTCACGCCCGCTCACGCTGTAAAACGTCAGTTGTTCCGCGAGGTCGCAGTGCGGCTCGGTGGCGTAACGATAGCCGAGCAAGTTCTTTTTCGAAATCGGCACGTTGAGCAGCGCCGAGCGGAGATAAATGAACGGCACGTCGAAGCCGCGGCCGTTAAAGGTCACGACCGAATCGTAGTGCTTCGCCACGTCCCAAAAGGCGGTGAGCAGTTCGGCCTCGTCCGCGCAGGGCATAAACTCGACCCCGCCTGCCCCCGCTTTTGCGGGATCCGGCGCGGCGAGCGGGCCTTTCTCCCCGCCATCTTCAAAATCCTCGGCCACATAGAGCACCTGTCCGCGCAGGGTCTCGGCGTTGAGCATGGCGACGCAGACGACCTGCGACGTGAACGGCCACAGGCTCATGAATTTGGTGATTTCCTCGCGTTTGGCGCTTTTGGCGGTTTCATCGGCCAGCTTTTCGGCCTCGCGAAAAAGATATTCCTGCTGTGCCTCGTCAAAAATTTCGAGCGGCAGCGCGGAGGTTTCGATGTCGAAAACAATGGTGGCCATGTTGAATGTCGGGCCCGTTGTAAAAAGTAACGCGCCGGCTGGCAACCTATTTCCAGGCTTGCCGCGCCGGTTGGCCTTGCTGAAACTGGCCGGCGACTTGCTCCAAAACGAGCCTGTTCCCATGAACCTGATCAACGAATTTGGGCGGAAACTGGCCGTTGCCGTTCTGCTGGCAGCGCCGGTTTCATTGCCCGCAGCCAGCACCAACGCGCCGTTGCCGGCCTTTGAATCCGTGCTGCAGCACGTGTTGCAACGGGCCAAAGACGAGGGCGACAACGACCACGCATTTGACGAACGCTATCGCTACGCGCGCACCAAGGTCACCGAATTCCGGAATTCCGCCGGCCAATTAAAAAAGCGCGAGGCAAACACCAGCATGCATGTACCGGCGCCGGCGGCGCCCGCCCCGGCAACACCCGCGCCGGCATCGGCCGCCGCGCCCCAATCGGCCCCGGAACAAACCGAGGCCGCCTCCGACACGCATTCCAACGTCCGCGGACAGCAAATCAAGAAGAGTGATTTTCTGTTGAACGAAGACCTGGTCAGTCGTTTTGAATTCACCATGGTCGGGCGTGAGTCGCTGAATGGCCGGCCGGCGCTGGTGGTGGATTTCGCTCCGGCCAACAAAATCCTGCCGGAACGGAACCTCAAGGAACGGTTCATCAACAAGGCGGCGGGCCGGATCTGGATTGACGCGGATGATTACAGTCTGGTGAAGGCCGATTTACACCTGACACAGCAGGTGAACGTCGGCTGGGGCCTCATTGGCGCGGTATGGAAATTCCATTATGAATTCGAGCGCGAACGGACTCCTGATGGACTTTGGTTTCCCAGCGAGGTGGACTGGCATCTGGAAGGCCGCGAAGTGATTATCAACCGCACCGTGGATTATCACGAAGCCACGAGCGATGTCCAAAAGTCCAAATAGCCCGTTTCCGGGGTTGAACGTTCAGGCCGGCGCCGCTTCCCTTCCCCCGCCAATTCACGGCAGGCTCACGCGATAGAAGCGATGTTGGTTGCCGGCCGATGCGTCAATGAACCGGTACTGGCCAACCGGACTCTCGGTGGGCGTACCCAGAACCGTCCAATTGCTCACGGACAGGGAAATGTTCGTGCTGGCCAGGACCACAAAGCCGGCGCCGGGCGTGTTGGTAAAGCTGATCTGGAAGGTGCCATTGGTCAATTCCACGCCGGTCAAATGCGGCGGAGCGAAATTCAGATTATAGCCCAAAATGTCGAGCGCGGTGAGATCGGCCGAGGATAGGAACGCCTTCTGGCCGGAAGTGAGGAACGCGTCGTAGGAATCCGCCGGGCTGCTCATCAGCCAATCCTGGAGGTCGCCGCCGCCGGGGGGGTTGAACGCCTTGAGCGACGTCACGCCGTCATTAATGGAAAAATAGACCCCGCTATCATTGGTATTGAGACTGCGCACGCCGCTGCTGGTGAAGCGGAAGAGATCGTAAGGCACATATCCACCACCCATAATGGTATTAAGTCCGTTGCCACGACCAAGCACCTCCGAGATCTCGTGTTCGGCCACAGCGATGAAATCATACTCGCCGGCCACCGCCCGGTTGGTGGGATTGAAAGTATAATTGACGGTGGACGCGAAATAGACCGAACCGTCCAGGCCGGAATCATTTGGAGCAACGTACACCAAGCCGCCGATCGACCCCAGCGCCTTGGCTTCTGCCCTCGGAATCCACCACGGGCCACTTCCGGTTGGATCGCTGGGCGGCAGGCTGGCGACAGCATTACTGTCCGCCACCGTCGTGCTGGCGGCGCGCAGGGCGTTGACCAAATCGGAGTAGGCGGGAGTTCCCGTCAGTTGCGTGAGGCTCTGGCCAAGGTCCACGCCGCTGCTGAAATACACGTCAAGGTTGACCGTCATCGTGTTGGTGTAAAGATTCTGGAACACCTGAGTGGCATCAGCGAACGCGGCCTCCACCTGCGCCGCGTTGGTCAGGCTCGTCACGCTGGACTCGAAGGTCACATTAAACGTCAGGGCATGGGCCGGCAGCGCCCCGATCGACGCTGCCAGCACCATCCAGACCGGCCTCCCAACCACAATGCCTCCCGCCCCGCCGATAAGGGATTCCAGGAATCGCACACCGCGGCTGACGATAAAACTTCCACCTTCAATGAACTTATTCATGGGTTTAAAGTTTCTAAATTCCGGCTAGAACCTACCACTAAGTTTGATTCCCCGTCAACGAGGACCGCAACTCGGGCCTGACCGGGATTGCGACGGCACGAATTTTGAGCACTCCCATACAATTCGAGTCAAAGCTAATAGGGTGTTTGTATGAGCCGGCTGACAAAAATTCTGTTGGCGCTCACGATAATCAATTTCGTGCCCGGCCTGTTGTTTGTGAGCGGCCTTGTCGGGGTTGGCGGATGCCCCGGACTTTATGCGACATTTCCGATCGGGGCGACGTTTTACGGCCTGTTCCTCATCTCGCTCATGTTGCAGAAGGAGGTGGCGGGTTTCGATGCCGAGGAACGCTCGCACCCCAGCCGTCCGGTGACGGGCCACCCGTCTGAATCCCCCGAATCCATTCACGGCCAGGAACATCACGAACCTTTTCGGGCCTGAATGGCGGTCAAAAATGCGGGAACCAATTCACATTTTCATCAACCCACCCAGGTTCGCGATTGAGTCCAGGACCAAATCCGGCTTTATTTTTGAGGTTTGCATGTGGGCCTCCCGGTATTTTCCGGTCTTGACCAGAATTCCAACCATTCCCTGTGCCTGCGCCGCGCCAATGTCGGTGTCAAGGTCATCGCCAATCATTGCCACTTCGCCGGGTTTTAAGCCGATGCGCGACAGTGCCGCCTTGAAAAATTCCGGCGCCGGTTTACCCACGACCGTCGCGGTTGTTCCGGTTACGTATTCGAGGCCGGCTACGAACGCACCAATGTCCATCTGCAAACCGGCTTCGGTCTGCCAGAATTTGTTGCGATGCAGCGCCACGAGTTCAGCCCCGTTCATCACGAGGCGGAACACGTTGTTGAGCAAATCGTAAGTCCACGCGTTGCCGATGTCACCGATGACCACCACCCGTGCGGTTTTGTCGGACTGCTTGAAGTCAAGAAAATCGCAAAGAACTTCGTCGTTCACCAGGAGTTTGCAAACCGGCCGGCCCTGGTTTTCGAGATAAACCCTGGCGGCTTCGGGGGCGCTGAGAATCTCCCCCGCCTCAATGGCGAAGCCCAGGTCCTGTAATTTCCGGCGGAGTGACGCCGTGGATCGGGTGGTGGTGTTGGTGAGATAACAACGCGGCATTCGGGCAGCGTCCAACTGGTGGATGGCTTCCACCGCGCCCGGAATCGGCTGGCCGCCCACGTACAGCACGCCATCCAGATCGACCAGCCAGCCGCGGATCTCCCGTTCCTTGATTCTCATGCCATCCTCCGGCGCCAACATCGCACGGCGACCCGTTGAATCAAGCGATAAATGAGGTGACTAAACGGGACCTTCCTGCACGCGCTGGATTTTCACGGCCTTGCCGGTGGCTGCATCGATTTCAATCACCACGCCATGGAGCAGCACGCGGTTCTTCGCCACTTCAAACCGCTGGGGCATGGCGGTGAGGAATTTTTTGATCACCGGCCCGATTTCGCGGCCCAAAACGCTTTCGTGCGGACCGGTGAAACCAGCGTCGCTCAAGTAGGCCGTGCCGCCGGGGAAAATCTGCTCGTCCGCCGTTTGCACGTGCGTGTGCGTACCCACCACGGCGCTCACCTGCCCGTCGAGAAACCGCGCAAACGCGATTTTCTCCGAAGTCGCTTCGGCATGAAAATCCACGAAGATGATTTTCGTCTGCTCCCGCAGGCGTTTCACCGTCCCGGCCGCGAGCGGGAACGGGTTTTCCAGTTGCGGTTGCATGAAGGTGCGGCCCTGCAAATTCAAAACCGCGACCGAAAGCGGACCGTTCACCCTGCACCCGGGGCTTTGGATTTCAAAGACGCCGCGGCCGCGGCCGGGCACGTCCGCCGGATAGTTGAGCGGGCGCAGAAAGCGTTTTTCGCCGGCCAGCAATTCCATCACTTCCTTCTGGTCCCACAGATGGTCACCGCTGGTGATGACGTCCACGCCCGCGGAAAAAATTTCCACGGCCGTTTTGGGCGTGATGCCGGAGCCGCCGGCCGAGTTCTCGCCGTTGGCGATGACAAAATCGAGCGCGTGCTGTTCGCGAAGTCCGGGCAGGAGTTCCTGGACCGCGCGCCGGCCGGGTTGACCCACGATGTCGCCGATGAAGAGCAGTTTCACGGGCTGATTTTAACCGCGAAGCGGGGGCAACACACGCAAGAAACGAACCGGGAACATACGTACGGAACGGCGGCGCGGCACGCCCGGCGAGCCTCACTTGGGCCCGCAGGCCAATTTCAAGGCGACCGACCTCTGAGCTGGCGGAGTCGCTGAATCACATTGGTTGCCTCGGCGGTGTTGGTGTTCGCGTTGGCCAGGTACCGGTTGTAATACTTGATGGCGTCGTTGGTCCGGTGCTGGCGCCAGGCAACTTCGCCGAGGCCGTATTCAATCCGGAACGAGTTGGTGTAGGTCTGATCCAATTTCTCGTAATCGGCACGGGCGTCGTCGAGCCGGTCGCTGCGCAGACAGGCAACGGCGCGATTGAACCGCGCGTTGCTGTTGTCGGGCTGCAGGGACAGGACGCGGGTCAGCGCGGCAATCGCCGGGTCATAGTCTTTCAGCTGAAGGCAGACGTACCCCTGGCTGAACAGCCAGCTTGCGTCGTCAGGGACATCCCGCAATCGGGAGTCAATCACGGCGAGTGCGTTGGTAAAGAGGCCCTTGGCCACATAAAATTGGAGGGCGGTGACGAGCAGATCATTGTTGGTCGGGTTGCGTGAAATTTCAGTGTTGAGCAGCCGGATGCCGCGCGACAGATCGTTTTTCTGGAAACAAGCCGCCGCCTCGATGAGGGTGAGCTGCATTTGGTTGGTCTCATTCAGCGGGAATTTATCCGGCTGCCGGCGCAGGTTTTGAATCACCTCCAGCGCCTGGTCGGGCAAACGGGTGAAATCGTAAAGCTGCGCGAGCCAGAGTCGCGCGTCCAGATTCTCCGGCTCGAGCTGGCCAACGCGCGTGAACGACGCCAGCGCCTGGCGATAGAATCCATTGCGCACCCAGACGAGACCATTCACAAAACAAAAGCTCGGTTCATCGAACGGCCCGAAGGCCCCCAGCAGTTTGCTCCAGGAATTGTATCTGCCAAATTGATCCAGGTCGGTTTTGGCCGCATCCACCGGCACCGTTTCACCCGCCTGAAGACTGCGATTGAACTGGAGATTGATCTGGGCCACCGCGTTGTCGGGATTGAGTTTTTGGGCGGTGGCAAAATGCTCCGCGGCGATGACCAGTTGTCCGGAGCGTTGCAGTTCAACGCCCCAGTCATTCAGACTGCGCGAATAGTAGCTTCCCGCAGCGAGGGCATTCACATTGGGTTCGTGCCCGGCGCGCAACGAGTCGAGCATCTCCTCGCCCCATGGCTGGGACTCGCCGGGTTTGGGGACGACCAGGGCGCGTTCGATGGGGGCAAAGGCTTGTAATTCCGCACGCGACCAAAACGCCTCGTTTTCGGCAATCTCATCCTTGCTGGGCAACGGCGGCAACAACGTCGCCTCCGGCAAAGGTTTGAGCTGATAAACCAGGCCGTGCGGCTCCAGATAAAATTGTTCAAAGTAATAACCGAAGCTGGGATGCAAATAGTAAAGCTGGTTGGTTTTGGCCAGGTTCGTCAGCAGAACAATCAACCGCAGGGGGCTGACGTAGTTGGTTTCGCCGGCGCTGACGGTGTCGGGCCAGCGTTTCGGATATTTCCCGCGCAAAAACTGGTGGTAAGCCGGCCAGACCAGGGATTGCGTATCGACGAAAACAAACTCCTTGGCCCGGCTTTCGCGGGTGAGCGCCGCCTCAACCAGATACAAGCGCTGCGGCTCATCGCTCAACACGATCCCGCCCGCCGCCGGCAGGTTTTCCAGCGCCAGCGGCAGGTAACGTTGAAACGTGTTGTCGTTTACCGCGCGGATGGGGGAAGTGTTTTTGTACAGCAACCCGGCTGCCGCCGCCAGGAAAAGCAACCCCACCGCCGCCACCGCCAGGAAATTCAAAATATTAAACGGGGAATCTTCCACTCTTTGAAAGCGGGTGCCGAGCTCCTTTCGAAATACCAGCAAGAAATATCCGCTGTAATAACCCACGTTGAGCGCGCTCAAATAGTAAAGCGTGAGTCCGAAGCCCTTTTCCCGCGGACTGAAGGGCGTGTCGAAGGCCACCCAGACGCAAACCACCAGGAGAATTGCGTGAACAAAGTGAAACATGAAGGAGGCCAGCGCCCGACCCATCTGACTGCTGTCGCCAAAGGACGCATGCCAGCGGATGGCCAGCATTAACAGGGGCATCAATGAGCTTAACGACAACAGCCCCAAGGTTAGCCGCAAATCTCCATTGGTAAAAAAGGCTTTTACGACCCCGAACTGCGAGGACAGATTCAATCTTAACATTTCCCAGAACGTTACCGGCACTTTGTGTGAGATCATCACCAACAGCGGCAGCAACAAATAAAACAACATTCCCGCCAGCCCGCACAAAGCCATCCGCCCGAAAAATCGCGAGTTAAAAAAGCTGAGGCCGCGAATCCAGACGAGCGCGGCGACAAACACCGGCCAGTAACACACCATCGCCCAATCGTTGGACATGCCGGCGCCAAACACGAAGGCCGCCAGCAACAGGCGCCCTTCGCGTTCGTCCAGGCGGTATTCCAGCAGCGACCAGATCACAAAAGCGAACAGCAACAGGCCGAACATTTCGCCCGTATGGTTCGTCGCGTATTCCCAGAACGTGAACTGCAACCCGCATACCATCACGGCGAAGACGGGTGGCAACCATGCGTTGCGAATGGTCAATAACGCAAAAGGGCCCGGTTCACGCCGGCGCTGGGTCTCCGTCCGGTCATGCGGCAACAGGGCCACCGATCGCGCCAGCAACCCCAGCGTCACCGCCGCGCAGACCGCGGAAAACAAATTAAGCGCCAGCGGAATCTGGGTTGCCGGCAGCCAGCGCAACGGACAGGTGACCACAAAGGAAACGGGCTGGTACGCCTGCGGCTGCCAGGTCCAACCGCACATCTCCGCCACGGTTGTGAGATTGAAGAGCGATACCCCGCAACTGAGGGTGAGCAGATAAACCACCAACGCCACCGCCGCCAGCAACCACGGCAATACCCGCAGCACAAAATTTTTGCGCGGGTCCGTTTGCGCGTCCATCATCATCGGGTTCATTCAGTTGAATCCATGGCGGGCGACTTGGCAAGCTTTTCTCCAGCGCGCAAATCCGCCACGCACTCAACGTGCTGTGTCTGGGGAAACATGTCCAGCGGCTGCACGCGAGCCAATTCAAAGACACCGTCGGCGCACAAAATGTTCAAGTCCCGCGCCATGGTCGCCGGATGACAGGAGACGTAAATGATCTGCGCCGGCCGGGCGGCCCGCAACGCTTCCAACGTCGGCGGCAGACAGCCCTTGCGCGGCGGATCCAGCAAAACCGCCGTCGCCGTCGGCGGGAACCGTTTCCATAATTCCGGCAAAACCTCCTCGACCGCCCCGGCCATAAACTCCCCGTTGCGGATTTGGCGCGCGGCGGCGTTGCGCTGCGCCGATTTGATCGCGCGCCGGTCATATTCCACACCCAGGAAGGATTCCACGGCCCCGGCCAGCTCGATTCCAAAAAAGCCGACGCCACAATACAAATCCACCAGCTGCCGCGCGCCGGCGGCGGCAAGAAATTCGCGCACGGTTTCCACCAGCTTTGGCAACAGAAACAAATTGTTTTGAAAAAAAGAGTCCGGCGGGACATCCCAGTTTTCGGGCGACAGGCGCAGAACGACCTTCAAACCGCCGCGGGGCGGCGGATGCGCGCGAACCTGCCGGAGTTGCTCGTTCAGGGCCGGCTCCGCGATCTGGCATTCCTCGACATCCTCGACCAGACCGCAGTCCCAGCGCACGAAACCGATATTGAGTTTCTGCTCCGGCTTGTTCCACTGGCTGCGAACCATGATGCGATTGCGATAACCGAACGGTCGCGGGCAGGGAATCACCGCCGCCACCAGGCCGGCCGAAAATTTTCCCACCCGTTCAAATAAATCCGCGATTTGCTTCTGTTTAAGCTGCAACTGCGTCGGGTACTCGACGTGCTGGTACTGGCAGCCGCCGCATCGGCCAAAGTAACGGCACGCCGGTTCGGCCCGGTGCCGTGAAGGTTTCGTGACCCGCAACAGTTTCGCCCGCGCGAAATGCTTTTTGACCTCAATGACCGAGACTTCCACCACTTCGCCGACGAGCACAAACGGAACGAAGACGACAAAATCGTTCACGCGTCCGACGCCTTCGCCGCCAAACGCAATATCGTCAATGGTCAAATCCAGCCGGTCACCGATTTGAAGTGGCACAAAAACAGGTTTACTTCTTTCCGAGGGCGGCGATGGCCGCCTGCATCTGTTCAAAATGAACCTCCGGGTTGCCCGCGTCGGTTACGTGGGCAATTTTGCCATCCAACCCGATGAGGAAACTGACCCGGTGCGCCACGTTCAGGTGGTCCATCCGCACGCCGTAAAGGTCCGCAATCTTTCCGTCCGGATCGGCGATCAGGGAAAAGTTGAGTTTGTATCTCGCTATGAATTTCTGGTGGCTGCCGGCGGAATCAAAACTGACGCCCACGACCTCGACATTGTCTTTCTGCAGTTCACTCATGCGGTCACGAAAGCCACATGCCTCCTTCGTGCAGCCGGAAGTGAAGTCCTTCGGGTAAAAATAGAGCAGCACGGTCTTCTTGCCGACCATATCGCCCAGCGCCACCGTTTTGCCGTCCTGGTCCCGGCCGCTAAACAACGGTGCGAGGCCGCCCACTTTGGGTCGCGGGGCCGCCTGAACCGAAGCAGCCGTCAGGATCAAGCCGGCAACCATGGGCAGCGTCATCAGATTCACGTTCACGGCATTTTCCTTTCGTTTCCCGGGTTTGAACGGAATGGTGTTGCGAACGTTCAGGTTTGCACACGCGGGCGGCGCCGAAATCCATTCTGCCACCACAACCGCCAGACCATCCAGAACGCTTCGCTGATAATATGGCCGGCCATTTTCGACCGGCCCTCGGCGCGCTCGGTAAAAATAATCGGGACCTCGATGATTGTGAATCCCTGCCGCCAGAGTTTATGCGTCACTTCGATTTGAAAACTGTAATCATTCGACCGGATTTTATCGAGTTTCACGGCTTGCAGGGCGCGCCGACGGAAACATTTGTAACCCCCCGTCGGGTCGGTGAAAGGCATGCCGGTGACCAGTTTGACGTATTTTCCCGCGCCCCGGCTGAGCATCAACCGTTTGAGCGGCCAATTGATGACGCGGATGCCGTTGACGTAGCGCGAGCCGAGCACCAGATCGGCCTTTTGGGCGGCGTCCAGAAACACCGGCACGTCATCCGGGTTGTGTGACAGGTCGCCGTCCATCTCAAAAATGAATTCATAGCCGCGTTCCAGCGCCCATTGGAAGCCGGCCACGTAGGCGCGGCCCAGGCCATTTTTCTCCGTCCGATGCAAAACGTGGATTTGCGGATGCCGGGCCGCCAATTCATCAGCCAGTTTGCCCGTGCCGTCGGGCGAATTGTCGTCCACCACCAGTACTTCCACCGGGACCGGCAGGTTCAAAAGCCGTTGCGCCAGCCGGGGCAAATTTTCCCGCTCGTTATAGGTCGGCACGACGATAAGCGTTGGATTCATGCTGGCAGACGTGCAGATCATTAACGTGAACCGCGCCGAAAACAAGTGAACAGTTCATCCGCGGAAATGGACACGGTGGCGGCGTTTTCATTCAATCTTCAGGGGAGCAACGGTTTGAGGGGGCATTGTTCGCAACGCGGCGCGCGTGGCCGGCAGCAATGCTTGCCCACCATCACCAATTGCGCATGATAATCCTGCCAGTAATCCAGCCGCGCCGCGCCGGTTTTTTGATCCAAAGCCGATTCGCAAAGCAGCTTTAAACCATCATAGCCGTTCACCCACTTTGGATTTCTGCCTTCCGCCTTCTGCCTTCCGCCTTCCGAATGACTCCAACGATGCCGTTGAAAAATCCGCCGGGTGTAGGCGTCAATCACAAAACTGTGATGCCCGCCGGCGTAAAGCAGCAAGCTGTCCGCGGTCTCCGGTCCGACGCCGTTGATCGCCAGCAGCCGCCCGCGCACGGTGGAAAGTTCACCGTCAAACAATCGTTTCAAATCGCCGCCGAAATCTTCGACCAGCACCCTCAGAAACGACCGGAGTCGCCGCGCTTTCACGTTGAAATATCCGGCGGGACGGATGAGGTCCGCGAGCCTGGATTCGGGCAACGCGAACAGCCTGGCCGGCTCCAGGACGCGCGCGGCCTTGAGCCTGGCAATCGCGCGCTCGACGTTTGTCCAGGCGGTGTTTTGGGTGAGAATTGCGCCAACGCAGACTTCAAATGGGGTTTCCCCCGGCCACCAGTGTTGGTGGCCAAAGCGCGCGCGCATGAGTTTGTAAGCGTGGAGCAAATCCCTTTTGACTTTCCGCGAAACCATTTCTGAAGCATTAACGCAAAGCCGCCAAGGCGCAAAGTAAAAGCGGAGATGGAAAATGGAAGACGATTCCGAACGCAGTACCGCCGAGTTTGCAAAGGAACCCATCCCTTCCAGCTTGCTAAAAAACTAATGTCCCATTGATGCGCGCAATTTTTGGACTTTGGACAGGGCGTGAAACTCACGCGTCCGGGAATGGTTTTTGGTGTCACATCTCGGGACTGCCCGTTCCGAACCGGGTCGTTTTCGGCGGTTGTCGGGTTGGTCCAACGTGGCCCGAGCCATGCTGGTCAATCGGCCATGACTAAAATCGCCTATAGCGAGAGCGAAAGCGGTAATGTCGTACGCACCGCCGTCGTTCCTGCCAACCGTTCCGAAGAGCCGAGGTTCGGCCCGCTTGACCGCACAATGATCGTGGTAATTCTTCTCTGTTTCCTGGTGTGCGTCGCAGGGCTGATCTATCCGCTGACCCACTGACCGGCGCCTGGTTTCGCCGGCCGGTCGCTTCGCAACGGTCTTATGGCTGAAAAGCCTGCCGGACAGCCTCACGAAAAAACTGTCCTTGGGGCGTGGCCTCGTTGCAAAATTCCCGCGATGACGCTCCGCGAAGCCAAAGTCCGCCACGCCCGAATCGCCGACGAAATCCGCCGGCACGACCATGCCTATTACGTCGAAGGCCGGCAACTCATCACCGACCGGGAATACGACCAGCTTTTCAAGGAATTGCAGGAACTGGAGAAAATATTCCCCGATCTCGTCACGCCCGAATCGCCCACGCAACGTGTCGGAGGCGCCCCCAGCGAAAAATTTGCCCGCGTCAAACATCTCGTGTCGATGCTCTCGCTCGACAAGGTCGAGGCGGCGGAACATCCGACCAAGGACGAGGAACCCGACCGCGACCAACGCAATCGCGCGCAGGATGAAAACACCCTCGCGGAACTGCGCGCCTGGGACATGACCATTCGCAAGCACCTCGGACGCGACCGCGTGGAATATGTCATGGAGCCGAAGGTGGATGGCGTCTCGATCAGTGTCCATTACCGCCACGGGAAATTCGCGCTGGGCGTCACGCGTGGTGACGGCACGGAGGGCGACGACATCACCACCAATCTTAAAACCGTCCGGGCGATCCCACTGGAACTTGCTTCCGTAGCGGCGTTCGGCAGAGCGCCGCAAACTTCAAAATCGACGGCGGAAATAAGAGATGGCGGCATTCTGCCGAATGCCGCTACGCCGAAATTATTGGAAGTGCGCGGTGAGGCTTATATGCCGGTGAAGGAATTCAAAGCCATTAACGCCAAACTCGCCGCTGCCGGCGAAAAACCTTTTCCGAACGCCCGCAACGCCACCGCCGGCACGCTCAAACAACTGGATCCCCGCCTCGTCGCGCAACGCCCCATCCGCGCCGTGTTTTACGCCACCGGCGCACTCGAGAGTATCGAGTTCAAAAAACATTCCGAAATGCTCGAAGCCCTCGCCCAATTCGGCCTGCCCACGCAAAAACTCTGGTGGGTTTGCGACGGCATCGGGGAGGTTTTAAAGATTTACCGCGAGAAGGTGGTGGCGCACTACGACGAGAACAAAGACCTGCGCCGGCAATTGCCCTACGAGATTGACGGTATCGTACTCAAGGTGAACACGCTCGCTGACTGGCCGCGCATTCCCGGTCGCAGCCGTGCCCCCGGCTACGCCATCGTCCACAAACCGGTTCCCTGGATTACGCCCGCGGAAACCGTGCTCAAGGCCATCACCGTACAAGTCGGGCGCACCGGTGTGCTCACACCCGTGGCTGAGCTCGAACCGGTCTTTGTGCAAGGCTCCACCATTTCGCGCGCCACGCTCCACAATGAGGACGAAATCCGGCGCAAAGACATCCGCATCGGCGACACCGTGGTCATCCGCAAGGCGGGCATGGTGATCCCGGAAATTTTCGAGGTGGTGAAGACCAAACGCCCGCCCGGTGCGAAGGAATTTGATTTGTTCAAACATGTCGGCGGCAAATGCCCGGTCTGCGGCGGTCACATTGCAAAGGATAAAATTAAAACCGCCAAAACGTCGCGCGAAGGCCGCGAAGGGGGCGAAGAAAATAAATTATCTTCTCCTTCGTTCACTTCGCGTTCTTCGCGCGACACTGATTCGGAAGAGGAAGTCGCCTGGCGCTGCCAGAATGTGGCCGGCTGCCCGGCGCAACAGACCCGGCGCGTGGAATACTTCGCCCAGCGCAAGGCGCTCGACATTGAGTCGCTCGGCGGCATCGTCGCCGAAAAGCTCGTCGAACGCGGCCTCGTCAAGGAACCGCTCGACCTGTTTAGTCTGAAACTGGAGCAGCTCGCCAAATTGAATCTCGGCACGGACGACGAACCGCGCGTGTTCGGCGAGAAAAACGCGACAAAAGTTTTGGAAGCGCTCCGGCGTGCCAAGACCGCGCCGCTGTCCCGCTGGATTCAAGCGCTGGCGATTGCCGACGTGGGCGAAGCCACCGCCAAACAACTCGCCGCCACACACGAATCGCTGGACGCGTTGAACGGTTCGGAAATTTTGCGCGCCATCCGCGATCTCGGCGCAAAGGAGACCGAACGCGCGGAAATCAGCCCCCGTTCGCGTAAAAATCCGCCGAAGAATGAAGCTGAAAAAGCCGCGCGCGAAAAGCATGACGCCGCACTCAAGGCGGAGATCGCGACGATTGAAACGCGTTTGGCTGCGGGCGGCTTGAAAGCCCGGATGCCGGAGGTCGGACCGGTGGCAGCGGCGAGTGTGCTGGATTATTTCGCGTCGCCCGCCGGAAAAAAAGTCCTGGCCCGAATCCGCGAACTGGGCATCAAGCCGCACGGCGAGAGGGTCAGCATAGCCCCACCGGAAGGTACTTTTGCGGGAAAGACGTTTGTACTGACCGGCACGCTGCCGACGCTGACGCGCGAGGAAGCCAAGGCAAAGATTGAAGCGCTCGGCGGCAAAGTGACCGGCAGCGTGAGCAGGAAAACGGATTTTGTTCTCGCGGGCGAGGAAGCCGGCTCCAAACTGGATACGGCGCAGGAGTTGGGCATCAGGATTTTGAACGAAGCGGAGTTTGCGAAGATTTGCGGCCGTAGATAAAGCGCCGCCGAGGTGGCATCGGAGTTGCGGGCGTATCGACACCTGAATATGAAGGCGTTGCTTGCCATTTTACTGACTATTAGCCTGCTAATCACCTGCTACATAGTTTCTGCGCTTATCTACTTTGACCTGTCCTGGTTTCTTATCGGAGTCACTTCGTTATGGGCTGGAATTGATTCAAGGAAATTAGAATTGCACCGCTACAAGCTGGGCATCAGTTGCAGGCCGGTTGCTTTGTTCTGTTGTTGCTATCTCCTGTGGATTTTTATTTTTCCGTGGTATTTGTGGGCGCGGTTTAAGATCAAAGATGGTACGGCCGTTTTGAAGGATGAAACACTTGCAACCGGTGGTCCGGTCAAGCGTTTCTTTCGCCGATTCTCGCGGATCACGAAGCGGGCCGCGGAATGGTGTTTGATTGTTCTGGTCAGTCTCAAATTCGCTCTTCTACTTTTATGCATTGAGGAGTCCTGGCGGGGCCAGCGTGATTGGGAAAATTATCGGCACGAATTGGAGGCAAAAGGCGAATCCCTCGATTGGAACGCCATGATTCCGCCGCCGGTGCTGGATTCCCAGAATGTTTTTGGTGTGCCCATGATGTCGGCATGGTTCATCAAACCTTCCGGAAAAATCATCACCACTGAAGATTTGGCCAAACGTTGGAGTTACACGAATACGGCGGCACCGGTGGAAATAGTGGAGCTGACCATTGGACCACCGGAGATAAACCCGAATTCTGCAAGCGGCGCTGTCCGGTTGTACTTCAACGATCCCCAATCACCTCAGCGGGCAAAGGAACTGATTCAAAATCTTGCCGGGCCGACAGTGCTTGGAGCACGTGGCGTTGGCACACTGGTAGCCCGGCCATTAAATACAAATTCAATTCGACCTGTGCGCATTTATTTGGAAGCGGACAGGCAACCGACCATCAGAGATCTGATCGTGTTTTTTGGCGACCGCAATAATTCCATCTCCGGACCCTTGACCATCAGACCTGCAGGTACCAATTCGTTTCATGTGCTGACATCCTTTTGCGTGGCTTCGGATTATTTGAAATGGAGCGACCAATTTAATGGCGACTTTGACCTGATGCGCCAGGCGCTTAAACGACCGTATGCCCGAATGGACGGCGATTACAGCTATCCACCAACCATGCCGATTCCGAATTTTATCAATGTCAGGACGGTTTCTCAAACGCTTGCACAACGAGCGCAATGTTACTTGCTGCTTGGCCAGCCGAACAAAGCGTTGCAGGAACTGACTTTGCTTAACGATCTACGCCACTTGTTGGAAAACGCACCCACAGGAAAACCCATGCCTTTGGTGTCCGCGATGATAAACGTGGCCGTCACTGGACTGTATGTAGATGCCATTGCCGATGGATTGCGGTTGCGCGCCTGGCAAGAGCCGCAACTGATCGCACTTCAAAAACAACTTGAACAAATCAATCTGGCTCCATTTCTCAAGGAGTCTTTCCGTGACGAGCAGGTAAGCGCCTGGCGTATCTGGCAACCTCTAATGGTCCAATTCAAAACCCAGCGCATTCCAAACGCGACTTTATGGCAAAAAATCAAAAACCTAAGACCGCCAAATATCATGCGCGGATTTTTCTATTTCAACGCCATTAACGCCGTCAGGATGGAACAGGGAGTCGTTGACAGTATTGACGTTACTCAAAATATTGTATTGCCGCAAAAATTGGCCAAGGTGCAGCGCGAAGAAGACACACTTGGCCGCCACTTCGCGCTTTACAAATTGCTTGCGGCCATCGCTGTGCCGAATGGCACCAAGGCTGTGCAGACCTTTGCTTTCAATCAAGCCAAAGCTGACGAAGCGCAAATTGTTTGTGCCCTGGAACTCTACCACCTTGCACACGGCAAATATCCTGAAACTTTGAATGAGCTCATGCCACAGCTCATTGATAAACTGCCACACGACATTATCGGCGGCCAGCCTTTGAAGTACCACCGGACTGCCGACGGCCAGTTCATGCTGTATTCTATCGGTTGGAATGAAATGGACGATGGCGGACAACTATCTTTGTTTCCTTATGACAAAGGTGACTGGTGTTGGCAATAAAAGCACTCTGTCAATCATCAGCCAATTCCGCCGTTGACATTGGCGTGTAACTTCCCAGACTCCCGCTCCGTCAAGAACGATACTATGAATACCAAACATCTGAAAACAACCGCGAAATCCGCGGTTTTCGTCACCGTTCTGGCCTGCGGCCTCAACCTGCGCGCCGCGACGTCCACCGCGCCACAAACGTTGGGTGAAACCGGCCAAAATCAATTTCCAACTGCGCAGGCCGTCGATTTTTCGGAAGCCCGGGCGCTGACCAGCGCCTATCTCATCCTGTCCACCGGCGATCACGATTACAAAGGCCATCGCGTAAGGGCCATGCACCAGATTGAGGCGGCGGGAAAGTTGCTGGGCATGGATCTGGCCGGCAACGCCAGAGACCGGCAAAAGCAGGTGCTCTCGGATGACAAATTGCGTGAAGCCCGGGGGCTGCTCGAAACCGTGCTCGGCGCGGCTGAAGTCAAAGACCAACCGCGCATCAGCAAGCACATCGCCGAAGCCATCAATCAAATTGACGTCGCCCTGTCCATCCGTTGACCGGACCCAGGGCCGCTGCTCCCCGTCGGATTTTCCCCAAATTGGCGCAACCGGGTTGCGCCAATTTTTTTATTGCGCGGGCGTGTTGTCCATCATGCTGTCGAAAATCGGCGAATTCCGGATCACCACATCGTCAACGACGACGAATTTGGCCGGCGGCACCCCGCGCATGACCTGGCCCTTGAAATTGTCGATCTCCAGCCCGTCCACATCGAAACAGGCCATCGCCGGGCGCGCATCAAACAGCTCGTAACTCACGCTCACATTCGCCAGTTCCAATCCGCGGACATGCCGCGCATACAGCCCATAGGCGGGCATGGTTCCGAGCCGGGACGGTTCCGGATAATCCGTGTCCAGCTCCCGGGGCAGGAGCACCGCATCCGACTTGGTCCCGCCGCCCTTGAACATCAGATGAATGTTTTCCAGGCGGATATTCTCCAGCGGTTCCTTGGGCATGCCGTCCAATTGAATCCCGCTCATCGGATCGATGCCGGTCGCAATCACATTGGAGATGTAAATGTTGGCCGCCCGGCTCGGCAACGTCACGTCCGGGCCGCGATTGCGCCGGCCGGTGGTGATGTAGATGGGGTATCCAACAACATCCATCATTGAAATGTTGTTGATGGAAATGTTCTCCATCGCGCCGCCGTCCACCTCCTCCAGCGCCAGGCCACAACAGTCCCGAAAGGTGCAATTGGCGATGGTCACATTGCGGAAACCACCGTTGGCCTCGGTCCCGAATTTGATCCGGCCCGTGCCGTGGCCCGGCTTCATCGTGCCGTCGAGCAGCGTGCCTTCCTGAAACCCGGAGACCTGGCAATTCGCAATCGTCAGATTCTCCGTGATGACGTTCCGGTCGAGCGCAAAACTGCTCTTGAGGCACAGCCCGTCGTCGTTGGGCGAATTGATCCGGCAATTGGATACCGTCGCATTGCGGCAGCAATCAAGGTCAATGCCGTCCCGGTCGGTGTCCAGCGTCACGTTGTCCACGGTCAGGTTGTTGCAACCCGTGACCAGGATGGCAAAGTGGCCGCCGTGAAAAATCGTGATGTCGCGCACCAGCACGTTGCGGCACAGCTTGAGCGCGATGGCCTTGTTGCCCAGCCGCGCCGGCGGAGGGTTCATGGCCAGTGGCGGGGTGCGGTTGGTCGGGCTCCAACTGGCAAACCCGCACATCTGGTCGAGCAACTGGTCGTCGCGCACCAGTCCGCCGCCGTTGATCATGCCGGTGCCGGTGATGGAAACGTTGGTGAGATTCTCGCCCCAGATGAGGCTGTTGTGAAAATACGTGTGCCCGCCATCCTGATACGCCTGGCCCGACCAGGTTTCCGTCGGGTCATAGGCATTCATCGCCTGCGGCGCGCCGAGCAGGACCGATCCGGCGTCCAGATACAAATGAATGTTATTGGTCAGGCGGATGCTGCCGCACAGATACGTGCCCGCCGGAACCAACACCGTGCCGCCGCCGGCCGCGGACGCCGCCAGAATCGCCTGGTTGATCGCCGGACCGTCCAGGTTCGTTCCATCGCCCGTGGCGCCATAGCTGCGGACATTGAAAACCGTTTTGTCATCCGCCGCCGCCACGGCCTGGAGGACAAGGCAAACCGAAACCGAAATGGCAAAGGTGCGCGTCTTCATTTTTCGATTGTGACCGAATGATCCCGCGCTGGCAACCACCAGTAAAAGCCGGCGCCGACAGGTCAAGGTGACACGACGCGATAGAAACGCACGCGAAAATTGGTGGCCGAGTGGTCGGTAAAGGAGAACGGTGAATTGGTGGCGGTGAAATTGGTCAGGTCCGTCCATCCCACCGGGGCGACCAGATTGGTGGCGGCCTGGATGCGGTAGTTGAAATTGGTCTGCAAGGTCAGGGCGAAGGCGAAACCATTGGCGAACGACTGGTACGGGCCGGAAAATTGCGCCGAGGGCGCATTGGTGGCGAGCAGATCGGCGCTGAATTCGCTGGTGTTGCCACCCGCCGATGTCGCGGTGGCGGTAAAATATTGCCCGGCGTAGTTGCCTGTGTTGTTGATGAGCGCGAACGTGGCGTTGCCGGAACCGTCAGTGGTCGCGCTGACCGTCCCGACGTAAACCTGGCCCGCACCGGGGTTGTTGGCGGCGTTACGATAGACATCAATGAGAAAGGTGCTGTTCGCCAGGCTGGCCAGCGTGCCGGAAACCACCGTACTGGCGGCGTAGCCAATGGCATTGGTGATGACGGGATAATTCTGGAGGTCATTGGCGCCGTTCAGCAGATCAATGCCCAGGCCGCCGTTGCCAAAGATGGAATTGCCGCGGATGGCAATTCCGGCCGTGTTGGGGTCACTGATCCGGACGCCATCGTTATAATTGAAGGCAATCTGATTGCCGCTGCCGGAGCCATCAGGCTTGAGGCCGATGATGTTGTTGGAGGTGCCGCTAAACAGGATGAGGCCCATGCCATTCGCCAGCGCGTTGGTGCCGGTGGCGTCCGTCCCGATGTCGTTGCCTTCAATCCAATTGCCACTGGTACCGATATTGTCGATATAGACGCCATAGCCAAAAAAACCAGAAATGACATTGCCCGCGCCCGCCACCGCGCCGCCAATGGTGTTGTTTTGCGCGCCGGAAAAGATAATGACGCCCGCGAACATGCTGCCCACGACGTGGGCGCCATCCGGGCTGATGCCGATGTAATTTCCCTCGACCACGTTGTTGCTGGTGGCCGTCCCGGCGAGATAAACGCCATAGCTGCCGTTGCCGGAAATGACATTGCGCGCGCCGGCGACCGTCCCGCCGATGATGTTCCCGGGGGTGCCGAACGGCAGGTAAACGCCGGCAAGAGTGTTGGGCACGGCATTGGTGCCGGTGATGCCGGTGCCAATGTAATTTCCCTCAACCAGGTTGCCACTCGTGGTGGCGCCGTTAAAGAAAACCCCGGCGGGGTTGTTGCCGGAAATGACGTTGCGCGCGCCGGCGACCGTCCCGCCGATCGTGTTGTTGGTCGCGCCGTTGTCCAGGAGCACGCCGCCATAGCCAAGGCCATTGCCGAGGCCATTGGTGCCGGCGGCATCCAGGCCGATGAGATTGCCCTGGACCGAATTCCCGGTGACAACGGGGTTGGCGATGTCGATGCCATAATTGCCATTACCCGAGAGCACATTGCCCGCGCCGGTCGCGGTGCCGCCGATGACGTTTTGGGTGCCGCCAAAAAGACCGACGCCACTCAACCCGTTGCCCAGGGCGATTTCGCCACCGGCATTCACGCCGAGGTAATTTCCTAAAATGACATTGCCCGTCGTGTTGGTCAGGTAAATGCCATATTGCAGGTTGCCGGAGAGAATATTTCGTCCCGCCGGATTGGTGCTGCCGATGGTGTTGCCACTGGCGCCGTTGCCGATGAAAACGCCGCTCAGCCCGTTGGCGAGCGCATTGCTGCCGGAAAAATCGGCGCCGATATAATTGCCGAGCACAACGTTGCCGGTCGTGTTTGAGTCGGTGATGAAGATGCCGTATTGCGAGTTGCCGGAGAGGACGTTTCGCGCCAGCGTATTCGTGCCGCCAATGGTGTTTCCACTCGCGCCGGCGGCGATGAGGATTCCCTGAAACGCGTTCGGCGCGGCGTTGGTGCCGGTGGAATCAACGCCGAACCAGCAGCCGGAAATGGTGTTGTTCGTCGCGTCCGGGTAAATCAGCGTCAGGCCGTTCCAGTTGAAACCGGAGAAGGAAAGGTCTTTGATCTGGTTGCCCGAAGAATAAATCAGCAGGCCCGTGGCGGTGCCGGGCGCGTAGGCTTCGGGAATCATCTGCGAGCCGTCCACAAAGATGAGCGGTTTGCCCGCAAAGCCAGGCTGGGTCGAACCGTCGATCACCGTGCCGCTCACCACCAGCGGCGGCAGCAGGCCGGTAAGATGGAGGTTGAAAACGCCGTTGCTGTAGCCAAGGTCGTTGGTGGCAATATTGAACCGGATGGTCGTGCCGGGATGATCCGTGGCGTAATAAATCGCCGCGCGCAAACTGCCGGGGCCGGCATCCGCCGTGGTGGTGACGACATTGGTGAGCGGCACGGTGGGCGGACCGTAAAGATACGCCAACGCCGCGCGGTCGCCCGGGCTGAGACAGTAATTGCCCATGCGAAACTGGTAGCGCGGGAAATAGGGCGGCTTGGGCTGTTGCGTGGCCAGCACGCCGAAGTTGGTCGAGCCAAAATCCCAGCCCAAATGCATCACCGATTCAAAATCATAAGGACCATTGGTGACGCTGGTCGGATCCACTTGAAAAAACGACAGGTAACCGGGCGCAACGTTGTTCGTTAACACGGTCAAATAATTGGTCTGGTCGGGCCGGATGTTTTCGTGCGTGAACCCGAAAGAGTGACCCATCTCGTGGCAAACCTGCGCGCGGCTGAGGCTGGCGACGGTGACGATCTGGGGATTGGTGCTGGCGGAGACGTTGTCAATCCAGTTGGTATTGTACGTGAAAAGAATCCAGCGCGATTGATTGGTGTACGGAACGAACTTGATGTTGGCAGCCAGCTCCCATTCGCGCAGACCGTCGAGATACGTCACCTGCTGGGTGCTGGTCAGTGCGTTGGTGAATTCATAAGGCACCATGCCGCCGGGCCAGGGAACGTTCGCCGGCGAGGTGCCGGCATAAAAATTCCCGGCGGAAACCCGGGTGATCGCCAGCAGCCAAAGACCGGAAGCCAGCCAAAACGAAACCCAGGCGCGCTTTTGGCGCGCAGCCCGACCTTGGGAAACAACCTCTGATTGTTGCACGACCCATTATCTATAACCGGCGCAAATAATTTATTCAAGTTCAAATTATACACAACCGCAACCGGAGAATCCGGAAATACGGCCCGAAAACGCGAACCTTTTGTCCCGGCCGCGTTTCAAAAAAGGTGTGACGGCGGCGGCTAAATCGGTTACCCTGACTCCATGCAAAGCGCGTCGCTCAGGAAGTGGCTTCTGGCGTTGACCTTGCTGGTGGTCATCCTCTGGACCGTCGTTCATTTCTACAATCTGAACGCGCAAAGGGAGGACAAGTTCACGCGCATCATCCTGGAACCCCAGGGAGGTTTCTCCTATCACCCCACCAATATTCTGGCCGCCAAGCCGCCAACGCCCACCCATGACGCAGGTTCCCAGGAAAGTTTGTCCCAAAAAGTTGAGGCCTGGCTGGCGTTGCACCACCGCTCCGCCGACAGTCTGCTCGCGGCGTTTCATGTCTTGAATGACACCAATTATTTGAAGGAGGCGGCAACCAATTTCCCCGACCACCCGCAGGTCGAGCTGACGGTCCTGACGCGCAATGTATTCCCCGAAGACCGCCGCAAGTGGCTGGACCTGTTCAAGGCGTCGTCCCCCAGCAACTCGCTGGCAAATTATCTGTCCGCCCAAACCTATTTCCAAAGCGGCCAGTCCGACGCGGCGGTCAAGGATCTGGTGGCCGCCACCGGCAAGCCGCAGTTTGAAAATTACACCCTGGAATCCCAGTTGGACGCGGAGGAATTGGGGCTGTTTTGCGGAGAGTCGCCCTTGAAAGCAACCGAGACCGCGCTGGCCGGTTCGGCGGGAGATACCGCACTGGCAAACCTCAAACAACTGGCTTCGCAAATGGCCGATTTGCAAAAACAGGAACTGAGTGTCGGTGACAATACTTCCGCCGAAAACCTCGCCCAAATGGGAATGCTGCTGGGAAGCCAGCTCAACAGCGGGGCCAGCGGGAATTACATCGTCAATCAACTGGTCGGCATAGCCGTTGAGTCCATGATGCTCGACCCACTGGATCCCAATGCCGGCTACGATTTTCTCGGCGGCGAGACACCAGGCCAGAGATTGCAGGAACTCAAACAACAAAAGACCATGCTGAGCCAGCTCGATAAAAGTTTTGAAGCCATTGCACCTGGTCTGACGGATGCGGCAAAAGTCAGTTTCCAGCAGCGAGTGAAAATCTACGGCGAAGTTACGGCCATGCGCTGGCTGCTGCAACAGCACGGCAATCCGCAAAACAGCCCGTGACCAACATCATTCCAGCCGGCGGCGAAACTCCGCGCAGGCTTTGACCGCGTCCGGCGCGTTGAGAATCGCCGAAACCACACAAACCCGCCGGGCGCCGGCCGCCAGGACGTTGTCGAGCTTTTCCAGAGTGATGCCGCCAATGGCGAACCATGGCACGCTCACATTCCCCGCCGCCCAGCGGACATATTCCAGCGTCACCGGCCGGGCCGTTGGTTTGGTGCCCGTCGCATAAACCGGCCCAATGGCGAGATAATCCGCGCCCGCAGCCAGGGCGCGTTTTGCCTGCTCCGGCGCGTGACTCGATAAACCAATTTTGAATTTTGAATTTTGAATTTTGAACTCGGAAACGTGTTTGTGTCCGGCATTAAAAAAGTCTTCCTGGCCCAGATGACAACATTCCGCACCGGTTTCACGCGCGATTTCCAAATGATCGTTGATAACGAGACCAACATCGGCGCGCATCGTAATGGGCAAAATCGCCCCCGCCATGCGGCGGATTTCGTCGGATGACGATTTTTTGGCGCGGAGCTGGATCAAATCCGCGCCACCGTCGCAGAGTTGTTGCGCCACGACCTCGGGTGCGCGGCCGTGCAGGTAGGCCATGTCCAAAAAAGTGTAGAGCTGGCAGTCCACGAGCGGTTTCACCGTAAAAAAATAACCGCGACAGACACGAAAGACACGAAACAAAATTCGAGCCGGGACAATCCGGTGTTCCATCATTTCGCGCAGCTGGCGTATTTCGCGGTTTCAAATAATTCAGCGGGTCCGTTCAAAGGCGGTTCGCCAGAACCATTCGCTGCGCGCGACGAACCGGACGAGGACATTCTGCAGCGATGGCGTGAGCATCATCCGTTGCAACCATTTGGCCCACGCCAGCCGCCGCGCAAACGCGGCGTCACACCGGCAGGCCAGCGTTTGCCGCATTTGCGCCCACGGAACCTCACTCCGACTCCAGGCGGCCAGCGGTTCGACGGCCAGCCCGGCCGACTCGAACGCCATGGACATGCCATTGCCCGTCACGGGCGGAATCATGGTGATGGCGTCGCCGACACAACATTCAGTGCGGGCGGCGGCGCGTTGCGGCCGGAATGAAATTCCGGCCACCGCGCAAAACGAGTTTTCGTCGAATTCCACCGCCGCCAGCCGTTGGTTCAACGGCGAACCGGCCTGACCGCGCAGCCATTCGCGCCAGTCGTGTGGCGTAGGCGCTTCACCCGCCCTTCGGCGGAACAATCCGCAAACGTTTACCGCACCGCCATCCACCCGGCACAGGCCGACGTAGCCCCGCGGCGAAACATGCATTTCCAGGTCGGCGGTCAGGGCCACGTTTCGTGCGTGCGCCTTCAGCCCGAACCAGCGCGAACCATTTTCCCCCGTTTGCGCGCGCCGCCCGGTGGCGCGGACCATGCCTTCGCCGAAATCTCCCTCGCGCCGGCGTTGGGCCTCCCGTAATTCGCCGCCGAGCCGCCGGAACTCGACCGCGAGCGTGCGGTCCATGGTGAAACGCGAAAGGCAAAGGGCGCGGGCCGGCAGGGACCGCGTTGGGGCGGAATGGATTGCCGAAAAGAAAGCCGCGGTGACGGCATTCACGGCGCCCGCGCGCTCGAGTAGTTCGCGCAAGCCAAGTCGTGAAAGCGTTTCCTGGCCGCGCCCGCTGATAAACTCGCCGCACACCCGATGACGCGGGTAGTGCCCTGCTTCCCACACCGTCACCGGCACGCCGTGCTGGCGCAGGCCGATGCCCAGCGTCAACCCGGCCAGTCCGCCACCAACAATCGTGATGGGTTTCATAGCCATGTTTTCAAGCCGTTCGGCGGGCGACGAATAAGTGGCTGAAAAACCCGGTGCGCCGCTCGGTTAATTGCCAGTCTTTATCCACCGGCCACAAGGCCGAAAGTTCGCTGCCGGAAAATCCCGCGCGCACGCTCACGGCCGCATCATGCCGGGTCACGGCATTGCAGCCAATCGCCCAAAGCAGCCGGCTGCAACACAACGGCCAGGACGCCCGGCGCGGCTCAATCGCCACGAACAGGCGCGCGCGGCCGGCCACGGCACGAAATAATTCCACCAGTTGCGCGTCTTCAAAATGATGGAGGAACAAATTAGTGACAACGGCGTCCAACCCGGTAGCGCCGGGCAGCCAGTCAAAAACGTCCGCCGTCACCACGTCTGCCCGCCAGCCCAGTGGCGCAAAGGACGCCAACGTTGGCGCGGTGACGCTTTTTTGGCGGTCAAGCAGTACTGCCTTCACCCCGCCCCAGGCTGCGAAACGCCGGTCTCCGATCCGGCGTGTTTTTTTGTGATCGCGCCGCGCCGGGTCGGAGACCGGCGCTCCATTTCTGGCAATCACCCGGGCGACGTGTAACAGAAAATGGCCGTCGCCCGCGCCGAGATCGATGATTTGCTTTGGCGTGGCCCCGTTCGCGGCGGCTTGCAACGCCCTGGCCATGATGGAGGCATTGCGCATCCAGGCATTGACGCGGCGCAGGTCGCGGCGGGACCACCGGGCGCGCGGATCGTCCGGCGGCAATTCATCAAGTAATTCAGGCTGGATGAGGCGATTCATGGCGATGCGTGATTCGTGAAACGTAAAACGTGAATTTCACCCGGTTTTCACGCATCACGTTTCAAGCGTCACGGCTTTCCCACCTCCAATAACGCACCATGGCAACTGAAACCCGCGCCGAACGACGACATCCACCACAATCCATCCGGCACCGCGTCATGCAACGCCCGTTGGAGCACAAAGAACACGGTCGGGCTGCTGATATTACCGTACTCGCGGAGCACGGCGGCGCTGTGGCGAACATCAGATTCGGTCAAATCGAGTTTGTCCCGCAACGCGAGCAGCACATCGCGCCCGCCGGTGTGCAACACCCAGCCCGCCACGCGCTCGCGCTTGACCCCGGCGGTGGCCAGGGATTCGGTCAAAAGTTTGGCAGCCTCGCCGCCGGCAATTTGCGGCACTTGGAATGACAACATATTCCGCAACATCCCGTTCTTATGGCCGAACCTCAGGGTGTCGCGTTTGTCCGGTGCGAGGCAGGAAGAGCCGAATTTCCATTCGACGCGCCGGCAGTTCGACTGCGGTTTTCGTGCCAGCACGGCGGCGCCCGCGCCGTCCCCGAACAGACAGGCGCTGATGAGCACGCCGGGATCGTCGTCCAGGTAAAACGCCGCGCTGCAAACCTCGACGCAAACGGACAAAACCTTTTGGGCGCGTTTGGCGGCCAGCAGGGCCTCGGCGGTGCGCAGATTGGGCAGCGCCGCGCCGCAACCCTGCCCGACCAGATCCAGCGCGAACACATCCGCGCGCAAACCGAGCCGTTCGCTCACGTAACTCGTCAACCCCGGACACAAATAACCGGTGCAGGTGCTGATGAGCACGGCATCAATATCGGCGGGCGCGCAGCCGGCATCCTGCAACGCGCGTTGCGCGGCTTCCGCGGCCAGCACGGGCGCATGTTTGGTGAAACGCGCCTGGAGCACGTCGGGGGTGAGATTGAACACCTCGGTCAGCGGATTGAGGGCGAGATGGCGCGTGGCGATGCCGTTGTCGCCGCAGAGCACTTTTTTGAGAATGGCACGCGAGCGCGGCGCGAGCCGCGCGAACGGTTCGGCCTGTCGGACGGCATCCCAACAATCGCGTTGCGCATAACGCCGCGCCGGCGCGGCGGTGCCGAGTCCAGTGACAAACATGAGGAAGGCTAACGCGCATTGCCGTCTCGCGCCACTTTAATGATGTAAGTGTCGCGACTCCGTGAGAATGTCCCCTATTGGACTCTTTAATAATGTCCCCTTTTGCCCGTGGCTGCTGTAGCAGCAACGGGCATAGATGGAGACGCTAAAAATGAGTCGGAAGGAACGGAACCGGTTGACGATCATGGCCGGCATAAAGAGTCGAGAACTGACGCTGGTACAGGCGGCTGGTCTGGCCAGCCTGAGCTATCGGCAGATGAAGCGAGTCTGGCGCCGCTACCAGGAGCAGGGCGACGCCGGATTGGTGCATCGGCTGCGAGGGCAAGCCAGTGTACGGTGCATCGCCCCGGAACTGCGAGCCAGGATCCTGGCCAGGGTCGAGGCTCGTTATCCGGATTTTGGTCCCACATTGGCGGCAGAGTATCTGTCGCAGGAAGGGTTGAAAGTCGACCACGAGACGCTGCGGCGCTGGCTATTGGCCGAAGGCAAACGGGTGATTCGTCGGCGTCGGCAGAAGCATCGGCAGTGGCGTGAGCGCAAACCCTGTTTTGGAGCCATGGTGCAGTTGGACGGCTCGGACCATAAGTGGTTTGAAGGGCGGGCAAATCGGGCGGTGCTGATGGTGATGGTCGATGACGCGACCGGGCACGTCTGGGCACAGTTCTTCGAACAGGAGACGACCCGGGCCTGCTACGACATGTTCAAAGGCTGGGTGCGTCGCTGGGGCTTGCCCCAGAGTTTGTATGTGGATCGGGACAGCATCTACCGTTGTGAGGCCGTGGGCAGCATCGCCGACCAACTGGTTGGAAAAGAGCCGCAAACCCAGTTTGGGCGGGCGATGGAGCAACTGGGGGTGGGACTGATCCTGGCCAATAGTCCGCAGGCCAAGGGCCGCGTAGAACGGATGAATGGCACGTTGCAGGATCGGTTGGTCAAGGCGTTGCGCTTGGAAGGCATCCGTGAGTTGGAGGCGGCAAATGAATATTTGAGCAAAGCGTTTTTGCCGGAACTAAACCGCCGCTTCAAAGTCAAGCCGGCCAGTGCGGCCGATGTGCACCGGGGCGTGCCACCGCGACTGGAGGAGGTGCTGAGCTGGGAAGAGCAGCGAGTGGTGCAGCGGGATTGGACGCTGTCCTGCGCCAATCGCTGGTATCAGTTAGACCGGCAACACGAGGCGTTGAGCCTGGTCGGGCGCCAGGTCATCGTGCGAACGTTGCGCAACGGGACCGTCCAACTGGAGTATCGAGGCGTCAAGTTGCGCTTCCGCCAGTTGCCAGGGCGGCCGCAGCGCCAGACCCCAAGATCCAATCCCCTCAAAGCGGTGCGGATCGCCAAGCCGATGACAGGACATCCGTGGCGTCGTTTTGCCTCGGGCATCGGCCAGGGAGAAAGGTTTTGGCGCAAAGTCAAAGCGCAGGGCCGCGCCGCGCGACAGGTATCCCGGGCCTTCCGGTCGGCCTCCGCTACGCTCCGGCCTCCCTCCAGGCCCGGGATGCCTGAAGCCTTACAGCCAACACAAAACACCAACCCAAGGGGACATTATCTCCTGAGTTCTAATGGGGACATTTCTAAAGAGTTTTGACACTTTAATGATGTAAGACGCCGGAAAGGGGGTGCATCTTGACACAGTCCTTAAGATTTAGAGAATTTAGGGGATAACGGTTCCTCGACCGGCAAAACACAAACCATGCAAGCCGTGTCATCTAATGAAACCCATATCCAAAGTATCCAAACCGTTTCCCCGTCTGGCTGACATTGAACGGGAAGTGATGGCGGAAGCCCGCGAGTGGGGACGCCAACGACTCCAGGAACGCCTGCAAGAACTCGCCCAAGAAAGCGGCGAAGTTTTTCCCCCTCCGGCAACGGCGGCGAAGGCCTCTGAAGCTGCGCAGCGAGTTGGGTGAAGTAAAACTGACCGTTGATTACGGCCAGGACCCGCTGAGCGGCCAATGGGGTTGTCCGCTGCTTGGGGCATGGGAGTTAGGGCCGCATCAAAAGATTACCCCGGCCTACGCCCAGAAGCTCTGCTTTACCGTAACGGCCACCGGTTCCTATGAGGAGGCCGCGCAGGTGGCCAGCACCTGGGCTCCAGAGATTGATGATTCGACCTTGCACGCGCTGGTGCAGCGGGTCGGCCAGCACGCCCAGGAACAGGCGCAGCGCCGGTATGAGCTTGCGCCGCAGGAACGCAGGCCTCAAGAGCCTGCCAGTCCGCTGGCCGTATTGATGGCCGACGGTTGCCAAATCCGCTATCGGGGTGCCGGTTGGGGCAAGCACAAAACCCAGCAAGAGCGCGTAGAATGGCATGAATTGAAGCTGGGTGTCTTTTACCGACACGAAGCCTCCGGCCACAGCGAAGGCGGTCGTGGCCTCTTGATGGACAAGATCGTTGTCAGTTGGCAGGAAGGGGCATTGGAACTGGGGCGGCGACTGAACTGGGAAGCTTTGAGGGAAGGGCTGGGCCGTGCCCAGCAGATGCTCTTCTTGGGAGACGGAGCCGACTGGGTGTGGAATCTCAAGCAGGATCGGTGGAAGGACGCAGTGGAACTTCTGGATTTTTACCACGGCAGCGAACACCTCTGGGATTTGGGTCGGGCGTTAAAGGGCCAAAGGGAGCCGGCACTCTCCCATTGGGTGCAACCCCTGCGACACCAACTGCGACACGGTAAGGAGAAACAAGTCTTGCGTCAGATTGCCAATCTTCAGAAACGGCGGGGGCAAACCGGAAAGGTGATCCGGCGCGAACAAGGCTACTTTCAGAACCACTCCGGTCGCATGAACTACCAAGCAATCGCCAACCGAGGCTGGCCAATCGGGTCCGGGGCCGTCGAGTCAGCCTGCCGCCAAAAACAATGCCGCTTCAAACGCTGCGGCCAGTTCTGGACCCGAAACGGCCTTCGTAACCTCTGTGCCCTCGATGAAGCCCGTCGAAATCACCACTGGGATGAACTTTGGACCTCCAATTAAGGACAGTGCAAGATGCACCCCAATGCCTTCGCCGCAATGTCGCGGCGGAACTGTACGCCTTTGAAACAGATTTTTTCCACTGCTACATACGCGGCGGTTTGCGCAGATTTTAAATCCTTGCCCAGCGCCGTTACACCGAGAACCCGTCCACCGTTCGTAACAATGTCATTGCCGTCTTTGGCCGTGCCGGCGTGAAAAACTTTTGTGTTTGGCAATTCCGCCGCCTCGGCCAGCCCGAGGATTGGCTTGCCCTTGGCGTAACGGCCCGGATACCCGCCGCTGGCCATCACCACGCAAACACTGGCTTCCAGTTTCCATTTCAATGCGATTTTGCCCAGCGTGCCATTCACGCTGGCGTCGAGTAGTTCGACGAGATCGTTCTCCAATCGCGTTAGATAAACCTGCGTCTCGGGGTCGCCGAAACGGGCGTTGAACTCCAAAACCTTCGGCCCGGATTTTGTGAGCATGAGACCGGGATACAGAATGCCGTGGAAATCAATCCCTTCCTCCGCGCAGCCGCGCATGAACGGTTCAAGAATCTTGCGACCGGTTTCCGCCAGTTGTGTTTCGCTCAGAAACGGTGTCGGCGAGTAGGTTCCCATGCCGCCGGTATTCAAACCCTTGTCCTCTTCGAGTGCGCGTTTGTGGTCCTGTGAAGTTGGAAACAGTTTCGCCGTGTGGCCGTCGCACAACGCGTGCAGCGAAATTTCCATGCCTTCGAGAAATTCCTGGATGACGATCCTCGCGCCGGCCGCGCCGAAGGCCTTGCCGATGAGGATTTCGTCAATGGCCTTGTTCGCTTCGGCGGAGCTGGCGCAAATCAAAACACCTTTGCCGAGCGCCAGTCCGTCGGCTTTCACAGCGCATCTGCCGCCGAACGATCCAGCGAAGGCTTTTGCCGGCCCGGCCGCCGAAAAAGCACCGGCGCGGGCGGTGGGAATGCCGTATTTCTCCATGAAATTCTGCGAGAAAACCTTGGACGACTCAAACTGCGCTGCCTTTCGATTCGGTCCCCAGATGCGCAGGCCGTCTTTCTGGAATAGATCCACGATGCCGAGCGCGAGCGGATTGTCCGGCCCAACGACGGTGAGTTCGATTTTTTTCTCCCGCGCGAACGCCAGCAGCTTGGGCAAATCCTCCGGGCCGAGGTTAATGCACTCAACCGGCGCGCCATTTTTCACGAGCCGTTCCTGACTGATACCAGCGTTGCCCGGGGCGCACCACAGTTGCGTGACGTGCGGCGACCGTGCCAGCTTCCACACCAGCGCGTGTTCGCGTCCGCCCGAGCCGATGACCAAAAGTTTCATGAAAGGTGTTTGAAGATTACGCGGCCCGCGGCGTCAAAGCAATCCGAAGCCGGAATGGGAGTGGTACCGTTTGTTGGGGCTACTGACGAGCCGGCCTGGGCGCGTCAAAGCACGGCGACAACGGCTCGCGAGGACGCTCGCCCCACCAAAAATTACAAAACGTACCACCACTCCGGAATGCCGACTCAAAAAGCCGCTTGAAAAGTCTGCTTAAGGATTTTACAAGCTTGGATAATACCTTTTCTTGGCCGGTTGACAGCCAGTTCGGTTCAGGCAATCTCGGGAGGTATGGATGTCTTAACTCTGGCGCGCATCCAGTTCGGGGCCACGATTGCGTTTCATTATCTTTATCCGCCGTTGAGCATCGGCCTAGGCGTGATGCTGGTCTGCATGGAAGGATTATGGCTCAAGACCAAAAATCCGATTTATCACCAGATGGCGCGGTTTTGGACGCGGGTGTTTGCGCTCACGTTCGCCATCGGCGTGGCGACCGGCATCGTGATGGAATTCGAGTTCGGCACGAATTGGGCGACCTATTCGCGCTTTGTGGGCGACGTGTTTGGCAGCGCGCTGGCGGCGGAGGGCATCTTCGCCTTTTTCCTCGAATCCGGTTTTCTCGCCGTGCTGCTGTTCGGCTGGGACAAGGTGGGCCGCAAGGTGCATTTCTTTTCCACGTGCATGGTCTGCCTGGGCGCGCATTTCAGTGCGGTGTGGATTGTGGTCGCCAATTCGTGGATGCAAACGCCGGCGGGTTACAAGCTCGTGATGCACAACGGCATCCAACGCGCGGAAATCACGAACTTCTGGCAGTTGGTGTTCAATCCATCCTCGATGGAACGGCTCTCCCACGTCCTGTGCGGCGCGTGGCAGGCGGGCGCTTTCCTGGTCGTGAGTGTCAGCGCGTGGTACCTGCTGAAAAAACGGCATCAGGATTTCGCCCGCGCGTCGTTGCGGGTCGGCCTGACTGTCGCGCTGGTCGCCTCGCTGCTGCAGGCGGTCACCGGCCATATCAGCGCCCGGGGCGTGGCCCAAAATCAACCCGCCAAGCTCGCGGCTTTTGAAGGGCTTTACCAAAGCACGTCGAACGCGCCGCTGACGCTGGTCGGGTACGTGGATGAAAAGGATCAAAAAGTGGTCGGATTGCAATGGCCGGGGATGTTGAGCTGGCTGGTCAGTTTCGACACCAAAACCACGGTGACCGGACTGGATGCCTTCCCGCCGCAAGACCGCCCGCCTGTCACGGCGTCCTTCCTGTTCTTTCATGGCATGGTGGGAGTTGGCTTTATGATGATTGCCATCGCGGCACTCGGCTTTCTCTATTTCCGCCACGGCTCGTTGCACGAACGGCGCTGGCTGCTGTGGATCCTCGTCTTTTCCGTGCTCGGACCGCAAATGGCCAACCAACTGGGCTGGTTCGCCGCCGAAGTGGGCCGCCAGCCGTGGATTGTGTATGGCCTGATGCGCACGCCGGAAGGGCTGTCGGCCGTCGTGAAGGCCAATGTCATTCTCACCTCGCTGATTTTGTTCACGTTGATTTATTTCCTCTTGTTTGCGGTGTTCATTTACCTGCTCAACGACAAAATCCAGCACGGCCCGGATGAACAGGATTTGGTTCCATCCGGCAAACTCGCGCTGCCAACCGAACTGACCCACCACCCCAGCACATGAATCTCGATCTCAACACGGTTTGGTTCATCCTCGTCGGTGTGCTGTTCACCGGGTACGCGATGCTCGACGGCTTTGACCTCGGCATCGGCGCGCTGCATCTGTTCACGAAGGACGACACCGAGCGCCGCACCCTGATCAATGCCATCGGCCCGGTCTGGGACGGCAACGAAGTCTGGCTGGTCACCGGCGGCGGCGCGCTGTTCGCCGCGTTTCCGAACGTGTATGCGACCGTCTTTTCCGGCTTTTATCTCGCGCTCGTTTTGCTGCTCGTGTCGCTGATTTTTCGCGCGGTGGCTATTGAATTCCGCAGCAAACAGCCGATGCACTGGTGGCGGCAGATGTGGGAC
This sequence comes from uncultured Verrucomicrobiae bacterium, assembly GCA_963780535.1. Lineage (GTDB taxonomy): Bacteria > Verrucomicrobiota > Verrucomicrobiia > Limisphaerales > UBA11358 > UBA11358. The sequence continues at coordinate 20,411 of CAWACS010000006.1, read as the reverse complement.
ATCGGCTTTTCCGCCGGCAGTTTGCTGTCCGGCCTGCTCTTGGGCGTGGCGCTGGGCAACATTGCCTGGGGTGTGCCGGTCGGCGCCGACGGCGAATTCGCCGGAACGTTCCTCGGTTTGCTGACGCCGTATCCGCTGCTGGTCGGCGTCACCACCGTGGCGTTGTTCATGATGCACGGCGCCATTTACGGCGTGATGAAAACCGAGGGCGCGCTGCATGACAAACTGCGCGTCTGGGCGATGCGCTGCATCATCTTCTTCGTGATTTGCGCCGTGACGTTGACGATGGCCACGCTGCTGTATGTGCCCCGCATGGCCGCACGGGTGCATGAGCATCCGTGGCTCTTCAGCATTGCGCTGGCAAACATGCTGGCCATTGCCAACATCCCGCGCGAATTTCACCACCGCCGCGACTGGCTGGCGTTCCTGTCGTCGTGCGCGGCCATGATTACCCTGATGCTGTTGTTTGGCTTAAACATGTATCCGAACCTGGTTTACAGCCTGCCCGATCCGGCCAACAGCCTGACGATTTACAACGCGTCCTCCTCGCCAAAAACCCTCGGCATCATGCTCATCATCGCCGGCATCGGCGTGCCGGTGGTGATTGCCTATACGGTCTGCATCTACTGGATTTTCCGCGGCAAGGTGAAGCTGGACCGGATGAGCTACTGATCATTTGCGATTTACGATTGAAGATTTACGATTTGACCGGCGCAACCGCGCCTCGCAGGAATCGCTAAACCACCCTGGCTTGGCCTGAACCCTTGACCACTTCGCCGATGAGCCACGCCTGGTGTTTCTGTGTGTGGATGAATTTCAAAATCGCGTCCGCCCGGTCCGCCGACACAAAGGTCACCATTCCGATGCCCATGTTGAACACCTGGTAAAGCTCGGCTTCCGGCACGCCGCTTTCAGATTCGATCAATTTGAAAATCGGCAGCATGTCCCACGATCCTTTGCGGATGGCCACATCGCAGGTCTTCGGCAGCACGCGCGGGATATTGTCCACAAACCCGCCGCCGGTGATATGGGCGAAGGCTTTCACCGTAGGACAGGCGTCGCGCCTGTCTCTGACTTTTTCTTTTGAAGATGGAGACAGGCGCGACGCCTGTCCTACGTTAAACTTCGCCAGCAACCGCTGCACTAGCGGACCGTAACTGACGTGGACCTTTAACAGTTCGTCGCAAATGGTATTTTCCAGTTCGGGGACGTAACTCATCGGTTTTAACTGCATCTGTTCGAAGAAAATCATCCGTGCGAGCGAATAGCCGTTCGTGTGCAGGCCGCTGGAAGCAATGCCGATGACCGCGTCGCCGCGTTTCACCGTTTTCTGGCCGTTCAGCATTTTGGATTTTTCCACCACGCCGACAATCGTGCCGCTCACGTCGTACTCGCCGGGTTGGTAAAACCCCGGCATCTGGGCCGTTTCGCCGCCGATGAGCGCGCAACGGTTTTCGGCGCACGCGCGGGCGAAGCCCTTGATGATTTCTGTGAAGACGTGCGGTTCCAGCCTGCCGGTGCCAAGGTAATCGAGGAAAAACAGCGGCTCCGCGCCCAGCACGGCGATATCGTTGACACAATGGTTCACAAGATCGGCGCCGATGGTGTCATGCTTGTCCATGGCGAACGCGATTTTAAGTTTGGTGCCGACGCCGTCCACGGACGACACGAGCACCGGCTCGCGGTATTTTTTCAGGTCGAGCGCGAACAAACCGCCGAAGCCTCCGACCTTGCCGAGCACCTCGCGGCGATGGGTGGACGCGAGCAATTGCGGCAACGTGGCCTTGACCTGGTTGCCCAGATCAATGTCCACTCCGGCGGCAGCGTAAGCCTTCTGTTTCATCGGCGAAGATTAAACCGGCAAAATGATTCATGAGCGAGAAAATTTCATCCGGCGTAGCGGCCTTCGGTAGAGAGCCGCCAATTTAATTTCGGTTGAAGTTTGCGGCGGTCTGACGGTCGTAGCGGCACGTCGGCAGACTGCCGTATTCCTTACTATTTTTAGATGGCGGCTTTCTGCCGGGACGCCGCTACGCCATAAACGGTAACTCCACAATTTTTGCCGTGCTTTCGCCCGCCGCCCTTTTCAAAATCAATTCCGTTCCGATTTGATTCGCTTCGCGGCGGACGTAGCCAAGCGCGATGTTGACGTTGAGTGCCGGTGATTTCACGGCGCTGGTGACATAACCGATTTCCTTGCCGTCGCGGAACAGTTTGTCACCACGCTGCGGTAGTGGCAGCCCCGTGCTGGCGGGGTCGGCGAGGCGCAGGCCACGCAGTTCGCGCGTGACGTGGCCGACGGTGTGGATGCGGTTGATGACTTCCTGTCCGATATAACAGCCCTTGTGGTAACTTACAGCGCGGCTCTCGATACCGCATTCGAGCGGGATGTTCGTCTCGTCCATGTCCAGGCCGAAGCGCGGAATGCCCGCCTCGATGCGCGCGGTTTCGAATGCCTGCCAGCCGCAGGCGCGTCCACCGATTTGGTTTGCCGCCGCAATGAGTTTGTCCGCCACCGCACCGAGGGAGGAGTTGGGAATGAACAGGTCAAAGCCGACAATACCGGGAGCGCCGGCATCCTGCCGGCGAGTCGCAATGCTTCCATCTCCAAAATCCGCCGGCAGGATGCCGGCGCTCCCGGTCAAACGCGCGTGGTTTGCCAGAAAAATTTCACCCAGCGTGGCATCGGAAATTTTCACGGAATCAAGCGCTTTGGCTGGAAACTGGTGGGGCGAGGCTCCTGACGAGCTGTCTGGATTTGCTTCCACATGCGGCTCGCGAGGACGCTCGCCCCACCCAAACAATCCAATCGCATGGATCACGTCTTCCGCCTTCGGCCCTTGCACGCTCAACAAACCGTAATGTGGCGCGACGTCCACGATTTGCACGTCGTCGGCGACGATGAATTTTCCCAGTCGTTGTGAAATTTTTTCGGTCAGGCCCGGCTCGAAATCCAGAAGCAGTTCGTCCGCGAGGCAAAAGATATTCAGGTCACTTTCCATTCTGCCCTTGTTGGTCGTGATGGCGGCATAGCAACCCTCGCCGACGCGCATTTTTTTCACGTCGTTCGTCACCTGGCCGTGCAGAAAGCGGACGCGGTCGGCGCCGGTCAGGCAAATCCGGCTGCGGCCGCTCAAATCCAATACGCCCACGCTCCGGCGCAGCGCGGCGTGCTCGGCGAGCCAGTCGCCGTAATCGTTCACGATTTCCGTGCCATTCAGTTCGGCGAATCGTGCGCCCAGGTTGTGATGAAATTCGTGCAACATCAATGGATTCATGCGCGGCAAAATAATGTCACCGATTTCATCCGGCGCAAAATGGAATCGCATTGCGTTGGGACGGGCTTGGGCGCAAATTGGGCGCATGAATCTGGACGCACTTTATTCGGAACTGACGCTGAAAATCCCGCGAGGCGGGACCAAGCTGGCGCTGGTGGTGCTTGATGGCCTTGGCGACCTGGCCACGAAGGAGCAACTTTATCTGACGCCGCTGGAAGCCGCCGCCACGCCGAACCTTGACAAGCTGTGCAAAGATTCCGCGCAGGGCCGCATGATTCCCGCCGCACCCGGCATCACGCCCGGCAGCGGGCCGGGGCATCTCGGATTGTTTGGTTACGACCCGCTGGAGTTTCAAGTGGGCCGGGGCGTGATTGAAGCGCTGGGACTCGGTTTGGAATTAAAGCACGGTGACGTGGCCGCGCGCGCCAATTTCTGCACGCTCGACAAAAAGGGCATCGTCACCGATCGCCGCGCCGGCCGCATCCCGACGGAAACGTGTGAGAAACTTTGCGCCCTGCTTGCCGCCAAAGTCAAAAAAATTGGCGATACGGAAGTCGTCATCAAGGCCGGCAAGGAACATCGTTTCGTCGTTATCTTCCGCGGCAGCGGATTGGAAGGCCCGCTCACGGACGCCGATCCCAACCGCGAAGGTTTTCCCATTCCAACGGTTCATCCCCGGGACGAAAACAACGCCGGCCAGAAAAAGATGGCCGCGCTCATCGCCGATTTTTACAAGGCGGCGCTGCCGGTCCTGGCCAACGAAAAACCGGCCAACGGTTTTTTGATGCGCGGCATCGCGCATCAACCGCACATTCCGTTGTTTGAGGAGCGTTACAAATTGAAAGCCGCCGCGCTGGCGGTTTATCCGATGTACAAGGGCCTGGCCCAACTCGTCGGTATGAAAAAGATTGAAGGCCCGGCGACCATCGCCGAGCAGTTTGAACGTTATCTGAAGGAATACGACCACTTCGATTTCTTCTTTATCCATTACAAATATACGGACAAGGCGGGCGAGGATGGCAATTTCAGCGCCAAGAAGAAGGCCATTGAGGATTTCGACGCCGCGCTGCCGATTTTGCTGAAGAAAAGGCCGGACGTACTCGCCATCACCGGCGATCACTCGACGCCCGTGGCGCTCAAGGGCCACTCGTGGCATCCGCAGCCGATATTGCTGCACTCGGCGTTCAGCGGCTCGGACAAGCTCGAACGTTTCACCGAAACCGGCGCGAACCTCGGCTCGCTCGGCGTGTTTGAGGCGAAGTATCTGATCCGCCTCATGCAGGCCAACGCGAAGATGTTCGACAAGTTTGGTGCGTGAGTTTTTCGTCCTAGTCGTCGTCCTCGCGCTCGTAATCGAATTTTTTTGAGGACGAGCACGAGGACGAGGAGGATTTAATTTAAATGAATCTGCCAAACAAGCTGACGGTCGGACGGTTTGCCCTGACGGTGGTTTTTCTTTGGGCCCTGTTCGTCCCGGTTCCCTTTCATTACAGCCTGGCGCTGTTTTTTTTCTGTCTGGCGGGCGTCTCGGATTTTCTTGACGGCCGGATCGCGCGGCAGCGCGGTCTGATCACCAACTTCGGCGTCCTGATGGACCCGCTGGCGGACAAAGTCATGACCTGCTCGGCGTTCATCGCTTTTGTGGAAAGCACACATCAAACTTCCAATCCGCCGGTGACGGTCGAGGCCTGGATGGTCATCATCATTGTCGCGCGCGAACTGGCCATCACCGGATTGCGGCTGCTGGCGGCGTCGAAGCACGTGGTGCTGGCGGCGGAACGTTACGGCAAGCACAAGACCGTATCACAAATCGCGGCCATCATTGCGCTGCTCATCGTGGATGCCTGCCATGAATGGCCGCCGGGGCTGCAACACCTGCTCCAGGGCTGGGTGCCGGGATTCGCGTATATCGCGTTGTGGGTGACGGTCGTGCTGACCCTGACTTCCGGCGCGCTCTATTTGTGGCGCAACCGGGCGCTTTACATGAACGACGTGTGACGCCAATGAAGGATGAAGAAGGAAGAATGCAGAAAGGGAATCTGACGTTGGGCGGGACGCGCGGCTTCCGCCCGCCCGTCACATTTTAACGGCGCGTCGTCAGCGGCAAGGTCTCGCCCGCGTCGGCGGATTGATAAACCGCGGGTTTCAGGCCGGCCAGCGGGTTGCTGCGCGAATGATGCCGCCAGGCGGAACCGACGAACAGGAGAACCAGCAATAAAACCAGTGCGCCGCCGGCAATCACTCCGACCCGCCAGTTGAGTTTGGAAAGCCAGAACATCGCGTGGTCGATCAGCGTGTTGGACTCCTCCATCAGCGGCGGCGGTTCCTTGAATTTTTCCGTCTGCTTCAGCTCGGCATCCAGCGCGGACATGATTTGCGCCGCGTTGAGTTTGAGTTGCGTGGCGTAGATGCGGACGAAACCGCGGATGTACACCGGCGCTGAAAACATCTCGTAATGGCCTTCCTCCAGCGCGCGGATGTGATCAGTGCGGATTTTGGTGGCATCCGCGATCTGCTGCACCGTGAGCTTCAAGGCTTCACGGGCGGCATGAAGTTGTTCACCAACTTGAGACATGGTCATATTTGTCAGCATTTCCACGCAATTTAGCAACCTAAATAGCAAAAAACAGGCCAATTGCTGGCGTTTTTGTGTGAAAAATCGACCCTGCCGGCCAATAGACCGGTTCACCGGAGCCGATTGAACCTTTTCTCGCGCATTGCATTCTTCTCTGTGTAAATGCTGGTGGTGGCTGAACGCGAACAATTGCCCGTGTCGCAGGCCAGGGCCGGAGAACCGGCGGCTTGGGACACCCTCTTTCGGCGCTACCAATTGCCCTTGTACGTCTATGTTTTCGAATTGGTGCATGACGAGCAGGCGGGTCTCGACCTGGTGCAGGAGACCTTCATTGCCGCCGTCAAACACATCGTCAGTCTGCGTGACGATGAAAAATTCGGAAGCTGGCTGTTCGGCATTGCGCACCAGAAGTGCATTCAGCACTGGCGAAAACAAAATCGCGAGGAGGTTTCGCTTGATGAAATTCCCGAATCGCCGGATGAGTTTAACGATGGTCCGGACGACCTGCTCATTCGGCAGGAACAGGAGGCTGAGTTCATGAACCGGCTGAACCAATTGCCATTGCCGCAGCGCTCGGTATTGCTGCTGTATTTCATAGAGAATTTTTCGCTCGAAGAAATCGCGCGCATTACGAACACGCCGCTGGGCACGGTAAAATCGCGATTGTTCCACGCCAAACGCGCACTCCGGAAATTGGTTTTTGAAAATGAAGGCAAGCCGTGAAAACGCCGCGTGAAATCTTATTGGAACGACACCGTGCCACCGAATCGAAGCTCGATAAGATTCGGGGAATGGCCGTAGCGTCCGTCGATGGCAATCGGACTGCGAATTCACCGGCGGTCGCAGACCGCGATTACAACTGGCGCGAATTCTTTTTTTCGCTCCGCTGGCATCTGGCCGGAATGGGGGCGGCCTGGCTGGTGATTGTCCTTTTGAGCCTGAACGTCGGCCATGCGACAAGCCTGGCGTCGGCCATGCCGCGGGGAAAAATTCCCTCCGCGCAAATTATCCTGGCCTCCCTGCGTGAAAACCGCCGCGAACTTCTGGAGATGATTCAACCCTCCGAATCGCGCGAGGCCGGACCGTCAAAATTATTCCCGTTACAACCACGTAGCGAGCGGCCGGATGAAACTCTGACTGCCTGATTTCGTATGAATGCGAACGAAAAAACCAAAACCGTGTGGCCCGGAACCCGTGCCGCGTTGCGCCGTCTTTTGTGGATCGCGTTGTTTTTAGGCCCGTTTTCATTGGTGGTCTTTGCGCTGTTGGTCAGGGATTGGAAGCTCAACCTTCCGGAGGGAACGGAAGAATCGAGACGGCATCTCGGGGAGTGGCTGGTGGTCCTGGTCGCGGCAATTTCTGTCACTTTTTTGACAAGCTTGCTGCCGGTGGTCCAACGATTTTTCGATTGGCTGTTCAGCAGGCGCGTCATTCGCAAAATGTTGATTGGCCTGGCCTGGCTGGTGACCATCGTCGTGCTGTTTTACGCCGAAGAGGACTGGCGCGGCTGGCATGAATGGAATAATTATCGCCAGCACTTGGAGGCTGGCGGCGCGCAGCTTGATTATGCGGCGTTCATTCCCAAGCCGGTTCCTGATAACCAAAACTTTGCCGCCATCCCGGTCATTGAATCGTGGTTCACGCAGAGAACCAATTTCGCCAACAAGTGGGCGGACAATTATTCGCTGGCCAGCACCATGATTGGCTCGGAGACTAATCCGCCCGCACCCGAGGGTAATTCCTATCAAGTTGGCAAACGTTATTTCCTGGATCTCGTCGCGTGGCAAATGGCATTCGCAGCCGTTCAATCTGATCAAACAAATTCAAATCAGAAATTTTCCTCGGGAAAAATTGATTTCACATCGCGGGCGATTGCAGCGCCAGTGATTCTGGCCGGATTGGTGTCCAGCGAAACCGAGTTGGATCAAATTCGTGCCGCCAGCGACCGGCCTGATGCACGGTATCCGGTGGTTTACGACCTGGACAATCCGTGGGGCATCCTGCTGCCGCACCTCGGCAATATCAAAAGGACCGTCCAACGTTTACAACTCAGAACCTGCGCCGAACTGGCCGCCGGCCGGACCGACGACGCCTTGGCGGATGTAAAACTGATGCTTTATCTGGCCGATTCGGCGAAGAATGAACCGTTTTTGATTTCTTATCTTGTCCGTATTGTTTGCGTGCAACTCGCGGTTCAACCGGTCTGGGAGGGATTGGCTGAGCACGCCTGGTCCGACGCCCAGCTTCAAGAACTGCAAGCGTGGTTCCAGCAATACGATTTCGTGGCTGACATGAAACGGCCCCTGGATAGCGAACGCGCGGCTGGAATTTTGACCGGCGATCTCTTGAGCCGGGGAAAATACAACTTGGGCATGTTGACGACGACCGACCCAAAGCAATCGGGTTCAGCCTCGGTCAATCTCCTCGGCTGGGTTGCTCCGCGCGGTTGGTACCATCTGGAACAGTTGAACGATGTCCGGCTCTTTCAATTGCAGTTCGAAGGCGCATTTGATTCGGATCAAAAGAGGGTTTTCCCGGGGCAAATTGCGTCCAATGTCAAAGCCTTGGATCAGGCATTTGCCAACAACCATTGGATTACTCGCAACTGGGTTGCCGTCATTTGTATCCGCCACCAACTCATGGCGAGAGTATTGCTGCCGGCGTTGCATAAAATACCCTCGAGGGCGGCCGCGGCCCAGACCGCCGCCGATGAAGCTGCCATCGCCTGCGCGCTCGAACGCTATCGGCTGGCCAATGGCCAATTCCCGGATAATTTGGACCTGCTCATCCCCAAGTTTATTTCCCAATTGCCCAACGAAGTGATTTCCGGTGAGCCTTATAAATATCATCGCACCTCGGGTGGGCAATTCGTGCTGTATTCCATCGGATGGAACGAAACGGACGACGGCGGCGTGCCGGGAAAGACTTTGTTCGATGAAAAGGAAGGCGATTGGGTCTGGCAGTATCCGGTGAAGTGAAACCCGATTTTCAGCCACAGATGAACTTAGAAGGGCATAGATATTTTTTATCTGTGTTTCATCTGTGAATAGCTGCGGCTCATACTGCTAGTTGCCTCCTGCCGGGTCTGATCCAAAATTCTTTCCAACTACCACACCAATGATCGAGCCGATGATCGCTCCCGCCGCGAAATCCGAGAACCAATGGATGGTCATGGAAACCCCGATGCCAATATAGAAAGCATAAAGGATTGCTGCAAAACCCAGCCACCGTTGTTTCGGATAAAGCGCGAACACTGTCATGGCTATGGCAAAGGCGATGGTGGTATGCGACGACGGCCAGCCCCAGAAAACTCCGCCGCGCAGCCAGCCGAAGTGGAAGACATGGCTGATGTCCGCGCCGACGCTGCGCGCCGGATGAGCGCGACCGGTGAAGGCCTTGTAGGCAATGACAATCAACGCGCCGAGGAGTTCAGCCTGCGCGACCGCCCAGCCGGTCAGAATGGTTCTGGCGCTTTTGGCAAGGAAACCAAAGGCCAGAAGCAACAGCGGCAGATAGATGGGCAGCAGCCCGCCGATGAAAACGGCAGGCCACATCCAGGAACGAAGCGCCGGATTGCGGGTGGCGAGGAAATAGCGCCAGTCAAATCCGGACATGACGAGGATGAAAGTGAGCAGGATGGCAACGAGATGTCCGATGAGCCTCCAGCCCGTGCAGCAACCAATCAGGTTGCGCGGCAGCGTCGCCAAAAATTGTTTCATGTGGAATAAATGAACCGCAGAGACGCCGAGGCGCAGAGTTTTTATTTTTCTCGGCGTCTCTGCGTCTCCGCGGTTAAACGGCTTGCTGCCCGCCTCCGTCCGCGCCGGTGCCGTCCAGATCAATCAAAATGTCGCGCGGCTCGGCGCCTTTGTTGGGGCCGACGATGCCGCGGTTCTCCAGTTCATCCATGATACGCGCGGCGCGGGTGTAGCCGAGGCGCAGCCGGCGTTGCATCAACGAGACGCTCGCCTTTTGTTCGCTGCGAATCACCTCGATGCATTGCTGGATGAGTTCCTCGTCCTCGTCAATGCCGCTTTCATTCCCGAAATTGGCGGCGGGCTGGGAAAGTTGCTGGTGAATTTCCAGATCGTAGTTCGGTTTGCCCTGTTTGGCGATGAACTCAACGATGCTGTTGATTTCCTGGTCGGTGATGAGCGCGCCCTGGGCGCGAATCAGCTTCGCCGAACCGGGCGGCAGATAAAGCATGTCGCCCTTGCCGAGTAATTTGTCGGCACCCATGGCGTCGAGAATCGTCCGCGAGTCCACGCGCGAGGCGCACTGGAACGCGATGCGCGCGGTGATGTTTGCCTTGATGACGCCGGTAATGACGTCCACGCTCGGCCGCTGGGTGGCGACGATGCAATGGATGCCTGCCGCGCGCGCCATTTGCGTGATGCGCGCGATGGCCATTTCCACGTCGGCGGGCGCCACCAGCATCAGGTCCGCCAGCTCGTCAATGATGACCACGATGTAACTCAGCTTTTCGGGGATGACGATTTCGTCGTCGCGCGGCACGACGATTTCCTCGTCCACCTCGACCGCGAACCCTTCCGCGCCCGGCTCGACCTTTTCCTTTTTGGCCTTGAGCGGCAGTTCCAGTTCCTGTTGCGGCAGCGGCTTGTTCTTGGGGCGGGCATTGAACGTGGCAATGTTGCGGACACCAACGCGCGCGAAGATCTGGTAGCGCTTTTCCATTTCATTCACGACCCAGCGCAGCGCGAGGATCACCTTTTTGGGGTCGGTCACCACCGGCACGACGAGATGGGGCAGGGCATTGTATTGCTGCAACTCGACGACCTTGGGATCGATCATCACGAAGCGGAGTTGGTCGGGGGAAAATTTGTAGAGCAGCGACGTGATGATGCAGTTGATGCAAACGGATTTGCCGGAGCCGGTGCTGCCGGCAATGAGCACGTGCGGCATCTCGACCAGATCGGCGATGATCGGGTGGCCATAGACGTCCTTGCCCAGCGCGATGGGGATTTTCGCCTTGGAATTGCGCCATTCCTCGGACTCGAACAGGTCGCGCACGATGACCTTGGTCTTGACCGGATTCGGCACCTCGACGCCGACGGAACTTTTGCCAGGCACCGGGGCGAGGATATGAATGCGTTCGGCCTTGAGCGCGGCGGCGATGTTGTTGGAAAGCGCGGTGATTTTTTCCAGCTTCACGCCCGGCGCCGGATGCAATTCGTAGCGCGTGATGGTCGGGCCCTTGGTGATGTCGCCGAGCGAAACCTCAATGTCGAATTGCGCGAGTGTCTGCTGCATGAGCCGCGCGTTGGCCATCAATTCCTCCTTCGACTCGGTGGGTTTGAGGGTGGTGTCGGGGTGCTGTAGAAAATCCAGCGGCGGCAACTGATAATTGCCGATGATGGGCGTGGCGGCGACAGTGAGCGGCTTCGATCTTTTGGGTTTCAGTTTGGATTTTGCCGACCCGGAATTATCCGCAATGTGAACCACCGGTTCGGCGGGCTTTTCCGGCTCAACTTTCTCCGGTTCCCCGATTTTGGTTTCGGCGGGGTTTTCGGTTTCCGATTTTCTGCCGAGAATCTCTTCGGTTGAGGCCACCGGCACTTCGCGTAGAGAAACTGCTTCCTCGTTGGCGGCGGGCGCGGGTTTGGGCGCGGACAACGGGGCCGGGGTTTGTTCCGGGACGGATGGTTCCCGGGTTAAACCGCCGGGCAACGTGGTTTTGCGGATGCGGATGGACGTGGCGGAGCCGGCTTTGGCCTGCGGCACGCTCAAATCGCGGACAGTGGGTTCGGGAACGGGTTGCATGTCCGCGCCCAGTCCGGTGCGCGCGACTTCCTCCTGCAATTTCTTGGCCTGCTTTTCCAGTTCGCGCGCCCGGCGTTCCAACGCGCCTTCTTCGGCGGATTTGGGTTCCGCTTCGGTATCGGTGGTGCTGGTGGGCACCTTTTCCAAAAAACCGCGAATCCATGCACCGAGCCGGAAATTGGTGAGGAACAGCAGGCTGATGAGGCAGAGGGCCAGATAAACAATGATGGCTCCCGCGGTGCCCAGCAGGCTCAAGCCGTATTCATAACGCGGGGTCTGGCCAAACGTTAAAAACCCGAGCCAGCCGCCGGCGCTCAATGAACCGATGGATTCGTGAATCTTTCCCCGTTGGCCGCCACCATCCATGATGTAGAGCAGTCCCGTGAGGGACATTACAAATATGGCCGACCAGATCAGCGACCATCGCAATCGCTCGCGCAAATGGCTGGGAAAGTTCAACAGGTAAGCCAGGCCAAAGACGCCGAGGAGGAAGGGTAGCAGATATCCCACCAACCCAAACGGGATGAACGAGGCCCACGCCAGATAGGCGCCGAGCGGACCAATCCAGTTGTGCGTGGGCTTGTTCAGCCGCGTCGTCAGGAAGGAAATGTCATCGCGGTCGAAGGACCATTGTGCCACCAGCAGCAACAGGGCCACGGCGAGCAGCGCCACCCCGATGATGTCGCCGAAACCGTGCGCGGAATTCGATGGCGTCTTGCGTGACATGCCCGCAACGTAACAATTCAACGGGGCAACTTCAAAGTTGAAATTGCCGCGGACGCGATTTGCGAACGCAGCTCTTTGATCCGCTTTTGCGCGTCGGTGAATTGTTGGGGCGTCAATCCCTTCCGCAACAGGTCGCGGCTCTCGGCCGCATCGGCATCGGCTTTGGCCGCCATGCTGAACCAGGCATACGCCTCCACGGTATTCCGTTCCACGCCTTGTCCATTGGCATAGCAGTATCCCAGATTTAATTGAGCCTCGGGATGACCCTGCCCCGCCGCTTTGCGATACCACTTCACCGCTTCCACCGCATCCTTGGCCACGCCCCGGCCGTTGTCGTAGCAGTAGCCCAGATTGGATTGAGCGGGGGCATAATTCTGTTCGGCGGCCCGGCGAAACCACTTCACCGCCTCCTCCTTGTCCCTTCTCACGCCCTGGCCGTTGGCGTAGCAGTAGCCCAGATTGAATTCCGCCGGTGCGAAGTTCTGTTCGGCCGCCTTGCGATACCACTTGACCGCCTCGCCATAATCCTTTTTCACGCCCCGGCCATCATCGTAGCAAAAGCCCAGATTGAATTGAGCCTCGGCATCGCCCTGCCCGGCTTTGGCTTTATATTCCTGAAATTTGCCGGGAACGGCGACATCCTCGGTTGCGGCAGCGCGAGGCGTAAACAGGCCGGTGAGGTACTTGAAGACGGCGCCCGGAAATCTTTTCATCAAGTTAAAACCTACGCTTGGGCCATCCAGAACTGCAAGCCGAATCCGCCGGCGGCCCCTCAATTCGCACTTGCCAACGTCCGGCGGGATTGTCACGCTGGTAATCCCACGGTTGCGCGGTTAGCTCAGTGGTAGAGCACTACATTGACACTGTAGGGGTCACAGGTTCGAACCCTGTATCGCGCACCAGCCTTCGCTTGGAGCGGCAGCGTAAAGCGAAGGCTGCCACGCCGAAGCACGAAGTGCGTAGGCGGGCCGGTGACGCAGATGAACAATCCGCTCCAAGCTACGGCTCGGCACGCCAGTGGAAAAAGAATGAAATTCTTCTGCGTTTAAATTCTTCAAAGCGGAAAAGTTCATTGCCCGTGCAACCGATAAAAGCCATCGGAGCCGGTGACATTGTTGGTCAGCACAAAATTAGTGCCCAACGTCATCACCCCGTTGGTCAGTGGCGTCCAGATGGCACCGGAAGACACCGTGCTGCTGGTTTCCAGCATGAAGCTGTATGCCCAGGTCGGCCAGGAAAGCGTGATTTGATTATTGGCGGCGGATGCGATTTGCAATGACGGGAATATGGCGCGTCCGAGCCGGATGGTGCTGTTGTGCGTGTCAGCCACGTAGAGGTTGCCGGCGTTGTCAAAGGCAACGCTCTGGGCATAGTTGAACAACGCGTTGGTGCCGATGCCGTCGGCGCTGCCGGTGACACCGACTTGTCCGGCCACCGTGGTCACCACCCAATTGGTTCCCACCAGTGTCATTTTACGGATGGTTTGATTGTATGTGTCCATGACATAAAGATGGCCGGTCGTGTCGAAGGTCACGTCGTCCGGAAAAAAGAAGTGGGCGTTGGTGCCCGTGCCGTCGTCACTGGCGCGGATGCTGGCCACGCCGGCAATCGTGCTCACCAGCCAGTTCGTCCCAACCGGGGTCAGCCTGCGAATACCGTTGTTCTCGCTGTCGGCCACATAGACGTTGGACGCATTGTCCACGGCAATCCCGCGGGGAAAATAGAACATGGCGTTGGTGCCGATGCCATCAGCGGAACCGTGTGTGAAGGGCAGTCCGGCGATGGTCGTCACCACCCAGTTGGTGCCAATGGGCGTGACCTTGCGGATGACCATGCCGTAATTGTCCGATACAAAAACATTGGTGTTCGCATCCACCGCAATTCCAGCGGGCACATAAAATACCGCGTTGGTGCCGACGCCATTCACAATCCCATAAACGCCGGCCTGTCCGGCAATGGTGCTGGTCACCCAGTTGGTTCCGGCCGGCGTGATTTTACGGATCGTGCTGTTATAAGCATCCGCGACATAGAGGCTGCCTCCACTGTCCAGGGCGATGTCCGAAGGATAATAAAAGCGCGCGTCGCTGTTCGTGCCGTCGGCGCTGCCAAGGTTGCCGGCCAGACCGGCGATGGTGCTCACCACGCCGTTGGTCGCAATCTTCCGGATGGTGCAGTTATAATAATCCGCCACGTAGACGTTGTTCCGGGCGTCCAAGGCGACGGCGGCGGTGGACCAGAACAAGGCGTTGGTGCCCGGCCCGTCAGTGCTGCCGGTGCTGATGCCGGCAAAGGTGCTCACCACCCCGCCCGGGGTGATCTTTCGAATCTCATTGTTGTTCGCGTCCGCCACGAAAACATTACCGGCGCCATCCACGGTCACGCCAATGGGCGAATGAAATCGCGCGTTGTTGGTCGCGCCATCGGCATCCCCGTAAACTCCCACCAATCCCGCCAGGGTGCTCACCCCCCAGTTGGTTCCCGCGAGGGTCAGCTTCCGGATGGTGTTATTGTTGTCATCCGCCACAAACAGATTGGTTCCGGCGCTCACGACAATGCCGGCAGGGCCATTAAACTGGGCGTTGGTTCCGGTGCCATCGGCGCTGCCGGCGTTGGTCACCTGCCCGGCAATTGTGCTGACGGCCCAGTTGGTGCCCATCGGAACCAGTTTCCGGACGGTTTCATTGATGCCATCAGTCACATAGAGATTGGTGCTGGCATCCACGGTGATTCCAAACGGCATGTAGAACTGGGCGGTGTTGTTCGTTCCGTCGCTGCTGCCGGGATGATGGGGTTGACCGGCAATCGTGCTGACCAGCCCCGCCGGACTGATCTCACGAATCACATCATCGGCGGTGTCGGCCACATAAACATTGCCCGCGCCATCCACCGCGACAGTCGCCGGGGTGGCAAATTCCGCGTTGGTTCCCATGGCGTCGATCAGACCGGCCATCCCCACCCGCCCAGCCAGGGTGCTCACCGCCCAGTTGGTTCCGACCGGCGTGATTTTACGGATCGTATCGTTGAACTCGTCCGCGACATAAAGATTTCCATTGATATCCACCGCAATACCCGTGGGCAGATAGAACGAAGCATTGGTGCCCGTGCCGTCGGCGCTGCCTTTGACACCGGCCAGCCCGGCAATGGTGGTGACCAAGCCGGCCGGCGTGATCTTGCGAATCGTGTTATTGCCCGAGTCCGTCACATAAAGGTTTCCCAGGCTGTCGGCGGCCACGCCCGAAGGACCGGAAAACCGCGCGGCGGCGCCCGTGCCATCCGTGCTGCCGCTGCTGACGGATCCCGCCAGGGTGGAGAAAAGGAAAGATTGCGAATACACCTGCGAAGTGACCACCAGCAAGAGACCCGACACAAAACAAAAAAACAGTGTCTTCATAAACAACATGCGGACACGATGTTTTTTGGAAAGCACCACCCGTGCCGTGACTCCAGACGCGAAGGTTATCCGTTAAAGTACCCGTTTGCGAAGTCTGCCAGGGCGGGAAGTGTCTGGAAATCGTCACCGGACATTTCTTTTCCTGTCCACTTGCGGAGCAGGCACGGAGGATTATCTTTAATCAGGAGTCTCGTATGAAAACGAAAGGCAAAACATCAAGAGCCATGGATCAGCCCCAACCGTTTACACCCGGTGTCACCCGGGGCATGGTGCGCGAACATGCGTATCGCCTGTATCGCGACAAATTGCCGGAGCATCCGTTGACCCTCGAAGATTGGGTGCTGGCCGAGAAGGACCTGGTGGCGACGATGGAAGCGGAAGGCGTGGAAGGCTGAGTTTATTCGTCTTTCACACCGCATCCTGGTGGAGAAAACCGCTTGATCGGCGGGTCCGCGAGGTTGTAGTGCGGTACGATCAAGCTTTGGGCCGCAGTTTCTTCCAGAGCCAGCCCAGTGGATCGTAGAAGTCGTCCACCACGCGCTCCTTGAGCGGGATGATGGCGTTGTCGGTGATGGTGATGTTTTCCGGGCAAACCTTGGTGCAGCATTTGGTGATGTTGCAGAAACCGATGCCCTGCGCCTGTTTCAACTCCGGCAACCGGTCTTCGGTGTCCAACGGATGCATCTCCAGCGCGGCGGTGTAAACCAGAAAACGCGGGCCGATGAATTCGTCGTGTTTGTGATGGTCGCGCAGGACGTGGCAAACGTCCTGGCAGAGAAAACATTCAATGCACTTGCGAAATTCCTGAACGCGGTCCACGTCCGCCTGCTGCATCCGCCAGGTGCCGTCCGGGGCGTCGGGTTTGCGCGGATTGAATTTTTTGATCTTCTGTTTGACGCGAAAATTCCAGGAAACGTCCGTGGCCAGGTCGCGGATGCTCGGAAACGCCCGCATCGGCTCGAGGGTGACGGGCTTGTCGGTCGGCAGGGTATTCATGCGCGTCATGCACATGAGCCGGGGAATCCCGTTGATTTCGGCCGAACAGGAGCCGCACTTGCCGGCCTTGCAATTCCAGCGGCAGGCGAGGTCATTGGCCTGCGTCGCCTGGATCTTGTGGACGACGTCGAGCACGACCATGCCCTCGGAAACTTCCGTGGTGTAGTCCGTGAACTTGCCGCCGCCGGCGTCACCGCGCCAGATTCTGAAAACTGACCGTTTTCATTTCATCTCCTCGATGACCTGTTTCAACTCCGCCGGCAGTTCGGGGATGGTCTCGCGCCGGACGTTCATCGTGCCGTCGGGATTTTTCTTCACCACGACGTTCACCTTGCCGTCGGCCGCGTCCTTGTTCGGAAAATCCTCGCGGAAATGCCCGCCGCGGCTTTCCTTGCGCTCGATGGCCGAGCGCGTGATGGCCTCCGAAACCGTGAGCAGATTTTTCAAGTCCATCGCCGTGTGCCAGCCGGGATTGTATTCGCGATGGCCATAAACCGCGACCTGCCCGGCGCGTTCCGAAAGTTTGGCGATGCCGTCGAGGGCTTTGACCATTTCCTCCTCGCGCCGGACGATGCCGACGAGGCCTTGCATCATTTCCTGCAAATCGTGCTGCACCTGATACGGTCCCTCGGCGCTGCCACCAGCCTTCGCGCCGCGTTCGAATGGCTCCAGCGCCTGGCGCGCCGCTTCGTCAATCTGCGCCTCGTTGATCTGGCCGGCGCCGTGTTCCTTCGCAAATTTCGCGGCGAATTCGCCGGCGCGTTTGCCGAACACAATCAAATCGGACAGCGAATTTCCGCCCAGCCGGTTCGCGCCGTGCAATCCGGCGGCGGCCTCGCCGGCGGCAAACAGGCCGGGCACATTGGACATCTGCGTGTCGCCGTTCACCCGGATGCCGCCCATGATGTAATGCGTGGTCGGGCCGATCTCCATCGGCTCTTTCGTGATGTCGAGGTCGGCGAGCTGCTTGAACTGGTGGTACATGCTCGGCAGCTTGCGTTTGATGTGTTCGGCGGCGTTGGGGATTTTTTCCTTGATCCAGGCGATGTCGAGAAACACGCCGCCGTGCGGGCTGCCGCGGCCGGCCTTCACCTCGCGATTGATGCAGCGGGCGACGTGGTCGCGCGTGAGCAGTTCGGGCGGGCGCTTGGCGTTTTTGTCGCCTTGCGTGTAACGCCAGCCTTCCTCCGGATCCGTCGCGGTCTGTGATTTGTAATTGTCAGGAATGTCGTCAAACATGAACCGTTTGCCGTCCTTGTTTCGCAGCACCCCGCCCTCGCCGCGCACGGCCTCGGTCACCAGGATGCCCATCACGCTCGGCGGCCAGATCATGCCCGTCGGATGAAATTGCACGAACTCCATGTCCATCAATTCCGCGCCGGCGTCATACGCGAGCGACTGGCCGTCGCCGGTGTATTCCCAGGAATTGCTGGTAACCTTGAAGGCGCGTCCGATGCCGCCGGTGGCCATCACGACGGCCCCGGCCTTGAAAATCTTGAACCGGCCGCGCTCGCGGTCGTAACCCAACGCGCCCACGACCCGGTCACCGTCCTTGAGCAGCGTGACCACCGTGTGCTCCATGTGAACGGCGATGCCCTGATGGATGCCGTGATCCTGCAGGGTGCGAATCAATTCCAATCCGGTCCGGTCGCCGACGTGGGCGAGGCGCGGATAACGGTGGCCGCCGAAATTGCGCTGGAGAATTTTGCCGTCCTTCGTGCGGTCAAACACCGCGCCCCAGGCTTCGAGTTCGTGAACACGTTCCGGGGCTTCCTTCGCGTGCAATTCGGCCATGCGCCAGTTGTTGACGTATTGGCCGCCACGCATCGTGTCGGCAAAATGCACGCGCCAGTTGTCGCGGTCGTCCACGTTGCCCATGGCCGCCGCCATGCCGCCCTCGGCCATGACGGTGTGCGCCTTGCCCAGGAGCGATTTGCAGATCAGCCCGACCTTCACCCCGGCCGCCGAGGCTTCAATCGCCGCGCGCAATCCCGCGCCGCCCGCGCCGATGACCAGCACGTCGTATTCAAAAGTTTCGTAATTGGTGGCCACGATGAAATTCCCGTTACGGTTTAGAATTTGAACAAAAGGTGGTCATGCCAGATGCCCATCGAGCAGAGCCGGATATAAACGTCGGTGAAACCGACCCAGAACAGGCTGAACCAGGCCCACATCATGTGGCGGCGGTTCAGGCAACTGACGCATGCGAAACCTTTCGCGCAGGCCGAAACCTTTGACGGCTCGTCCAAAAAACCGCCAATCAAATGCCGCAGCGAGTGGCACCCGAACGTGTAACTGGCGAGGAGAATGACATTCAACGTCAGCACGAGGGTTCCGACGCCGATCGCCGAAATGGCTGGTTCCATTTTCCGTGAACCACATCGCTTTCCAGGCGTCGTATCCGAGGATGAAAATGAAAATCACTGCCAGATACATGAAGTAGCGGTGAACATTTTGCAGAATGAGCGGGAAATGAGCGTTCGCCGAGGAAGGTTTTGCGCGGTTCGCCGACGGCACAATTGGGCGGGTCGGCCCAGAACGCCTTGTAATACGCTCCCCGGTAATAATAACAGGTGAACCGGAAACCGGCCGGCGCCCACAATACCAGAAACGCCGGTGAAAAAATAAGCCACGCCGGCCACCAGGCCGGTTGCAGTCCGAAAATCGCGTGCGGCGAATATCCGAAAATTTCCGGCGAAAAAAACGGCGACAAATAATCCGCGCCGTTTCCGTTGAACCAATAGGCGCAATTCCCCTGATACAACGGATGAAACGCCGCCCACGTCGAATAAACGATGAAAGCCGTGAAACCGAGAAAGACCGCCACCGGCTGCACCCACCACGCATCGGGACGGGCCGTCTCCCCGAATCGGCGCTGCGGCATCGAAGCATCTGCGTAAGCCATAAACCTTAACTTTAACGAAGTTGTCTTCGCTGGGTCAATAGAAGGTGAGTAAATATAAGGGCTGCTTCGTATTAAGTTCGTTTGAACTTATCTGCGGAGGAGGGCCGGTGACGCGCCCGCCCATTCGTTCAGGCCGCGTTCGCCACCGCCGGCCGGGGAAAGTCCCAGCCGTTCCAGTGCCTCGCCCACCAGGTAAAGCGAACCGGTGATGACAACGAATTCGTCGGCGGCCGATTTGTCCAGGGCATCACCCAGAGAAGGGCAGGTGGCAATTTCCGCCGTCGGATTTATTTTTCGGCACGCCTCTGCGAGTTCCTGTGGATTGGCCGAACGTTCGCTGGCAACGGGCACGGTGAAGAGGCGTGCTGCCAGCGGTGCGAGGGTTTCGCAGATGGGCCGCCAGTCCTTGTCCTGCAACACGCCCAGCACCAGCGTTCGTCTGGCGGCGGGGAAATTTTTTTCCAATGCCTCGCGCAGGGCTTTGGCGCCCGCGGGATTATGCGCGCCGTCGAGCAGAATTTTCTGGCCGGATGCGCGGGTGACCAATTGCAATCGCCCCGGCCAGTTGACGCCGGCCAGACCGGCCCGGATTTTTTCCTCCGCCACCGGGATTTGGTTTTGCAGGACCTCGACCGTGGCCAGAGCCAGCGCGGCGTTGATTTTCTGGTGTTCGCCCGGCAAAGGTAGGACGGGCATCCTGCCTGTCTCTAACTTCTCATTTTCTTCAACCGGAGACAGGCGCGACGCCTGTCCTACTTT
>CAWACS010000005.1:0-21491 GCA_963780535.1 uncultured Verrucomicrobiae bacterium | reverse complement strand
TTAGACAGTGAGGATGTTGGCTTAGAGGCAGCCATCATTTAAACAGTGCGTAATAGCTGACTCATCGAGCGAGGTCGCGCCGAAAATGATTGGCGATCAAATCACATACCGAAGCTATGGATTCCGGAGGTTTTCGAACCTTTGGAGTGGTAGGAGAGCGTAATCAGTGCAGCGAAGGCGAACGGAAACGGACGCTGGAGCGCTGATTAGTGAGAATGCAGACACGAGTAGCGATAAAGCAGGTTAGAATCCTGCTCGCCGTAAACCCAAGGTTTCCTGGGCCAGGTTCGTCCTCCCAGGGTTAGCCGGGAGCTAAGATGAGGCCGTAAGGCGTAATCGATGCACATCAGGTTAAATATTCCTGAGCCCGCCGGGATTAAGGCTGCGAATGACGCATGGAAAGACATCAACTAGGCAATCGAATGCTGAGCTTAGGCTTCGGTCGAAGCGCATTGGTGGGTTTCTGTGTCTAGAAAAGTTTGCAGTTGTTTCCCCGACGGCCCGTACCGTAAACCGACACAGGTGGGTGAGTGTAAGCGCACTCAGGCGCGCGAGAGAAACCTCTCTAAGGAACTCGGCACATTAGCCTCGTAACTTCGGGAAAAGAGGTGCTCACTTCGGTGAGCCACAGTAAATTGCGTTTAGCGACTGTTTAACAAAAACACAGCTCTCTGCTAAGTCGTTAAGACGACGTATAGGGAGTGACAAGTGACCAATGCGGAAAGATTAAGAGATTTTGTTAGCCGCAAGGCGAAGCTCGGTCTTTAAGTCCCCGTGAATGTCGGCCGTAACTATAACGGTCCTAAGGTAGCGAAATTCCTTGTCGGGTAAGTTCCGACCTGCACGAATCTTGTAACGAC
Source organism: uncultured Verrucomicrobiae bacterium (assembly GCA_963780535.1). GTDB lineage: Bacteria > Verrucomicrobiota > Verrucomicrobiia > Limisphaerales > UBA11358 > UBA11358. The sequence continues at coordinate 20,631 of CAWACS010000005.1, read as the reverse complement.
TGAACGACTGTCTCGGAGAGGATCTCGGCGAAACTGTAACGGCGGTGAAGATGCCGCCTGCCCGCAGTAGGACGGAAAGACCCTATGCACCTTTACTGTAAGCTCGTATTGTGTTCTGGTTCATGATGCTTAGCGTAGGTGGGAGACTTTTGAAGCGGGGATCTCGGTTCTCGTGGAGTCGCAATGTGAAACACCACTCTTTATGAATTAGGATTCTAACCCCGATTCCTGTTAAACCAGGCGGGGGACAGTGCGTGCGGGTCAGTTTGACTGGGGCGGTTTCCTCCCAAAGAGTAACGGAGGAGCGCAACGCTTGGCTCAGCATGGTTGGCAACTATGCGTTGAGGGTATGGCTATAAGCCAAGTTGACTGTAAGACCTACAAGTCGAGCAGATGCGAAAGCAGGCCCAAATGATCCGATGGTTTAATGTGGAATTGCCATCGCTCAACGGACAAAAGGTACGCTAGGGATAACAGGCTGATCGGATCCAAGAGTTCATATCGACGATCCGGTTTGGCACCTCGATGTCGGCTCATCGCATCCTGGGGCTGGAGAAGGTCCCAAGGGTCCGGCTGTTCGCCGGTTAAAGCGGTACGCGAGCTGGGTTCAGAACGTCGTGAGACAGTTCGGTCCTTATCCACTGTGGGCGCAGGAAACTTGAGGGGTTCAAACCTTAGTACGAGAGGACCGGGTTTGACGCACTTCTGGTGTGGCAGTTGTTCCGTCAGGGGCATCGCTGCGTAGCCATGTGCGGAAGAGATAAGCGCTGAAAGCATCTAAGTGCCAAGCTCATCCCAAGATAATGTTTCCCGGAGCGCAAGCTTCCTGAAGACCACGGGCAGACTACCCGTTTGATAGGTTAGAGGTATAAGTGCCGTGAGGCATTGAGCTGACTAATACTAATCGGTCGTGCGGCTTGATTGCTTTTCCTTTTTGGAAAATGCAAATTTCAACTCGCGAGTTGTAGTGTCAATAGGCTCCTGTGTGTAGTTTTCAGAGAACCACCGATTCAATTCGGATTGATCTTTTTAATAATTTTGCACGGTTTGAACCGTGCCAAACAATTTGGTGGCCATAAAGCTGTGGTCCGACCCGTTCCCATTCCGAACACGGCCGTCAAACACAGTCTTGCCAATGGTAGTGGTTGTATAGCTTCCGCGAGAGTAGGTTGCCGCCAGTCTTTCAAAAATGCCGGAGAAATTTTCTCCGGCATTTTGCTTTTCGATTGAATTATTGCGGCGCTGATGGTGGTGCCACGGGTTTCAAGGGCGGCAGGCCATACGCAGCGCGAGTTGGGGCAAATGCCCTGGCGAACTCCGGGTCGCTCAAGCTGTAAGAACGTGGATTATCAAAGAGGGTTTGCACCGCGTCGGAGTGCCGGACGTTACCTGCCCAACTCATCCACCACGTCCATTTGGGCTGCTGTTTCAAAACGGCCACTGTCGGTGGCGGTCCCACTTCAGCCAGCGTGACCGGCTTGCCCGCCGCCTGCACGAGCAAGTCATGGTAATAAGACTGCTGGAAGTCGCTGCCGTAAACATCCAGGGCGGCGATGTCAAAATAATTGGTGCCCGGATTATAATCAACGAACTGCCGGTCGGCGCGGGCCGGTCGGTCCACGCTCCAAACCCAGACGAGATTGTTGAGATGATGATAATTGATGAGCCGGTCAAAAATCTGGCGGTAAATCACCTTCGTCCCGTTGTCACCCAGCCGGCCGCCCCACCAAAACCAGTCGCCGTTCATTTCATGATAGGGCCGCCACAAGACCGGGATGTGCGCCGCTTGAAGCTGTTTCAGAAAACCGGCGATGACATCCACCTGCGCGCACCATTTTTTGTTCAGTTCGGTTCCTGGCGTGATCACATCGTTCCACTGTTGATCCGTGAGCCGGCCCTGCACGCTGGCGAGGTTTTGATTTGTCGTGCCGTCGCCTGGTTTCGGCCGGAACGTCACCGGTTCGTTTGCCGTTGGCGGCACGGCGTGCCAGCACAAAGTGATGATCGCGCCCTGGGCAAACTGCCGCTTGACCTCCGCGATCATTTCCGGCCGGGCGGCCACGGCGTCCTTGTCGCCGGCCGCGGCAAAACCAAAATCCTGGCCAAAGATGGCCGGAACCTTGCCGTAGGCGCGGGCGGCGGCCAGAGTGGAAGCGTCCTTCGTGTTCGGATAATTATGCTGGCCGGTCAGCGTGTGCTGACCGGAAAGGCTGGCGATAAATCTCAAGAGCGCCCTGGCCTCCGGCGAGGCGTCCGGCGTCACGGGCACCGGTGCAGGTTGTGCTGTGACGGAGACGGGCTTGTGAGTGCTACACGCGCTGCACATTAAGCAGAGCAGCAACCCGATGGTCATCAGTTTGAAATTCACCGTTCGATTATGTATTGCCGTCAACTTTCAGCCGGAAAATTCCGACTGGAGGCTGCCGGAAGATTCACCGCAGATTTTTTCCAATCAGCTTGCAGCGCTGGTCCACGCACAGCTTGGAGCGCATCGCGTCCGGCGGCGTGTTCAGGCAGTAATCCAGCAGCTTGTCCACCGTCGTCGTCGCCACATGCGTGCGCGTGTCCGACGAGCCGTAATAAATGAACACGTCGCCGTTTTCCCGCGCCACCCAGCCGTTGGCAAAAACCACATTGGAAACATCGCCCACGCGCTCGTCGTCTTCCGGCCCCATGAAATGGCCGCCCGGCGCGGCGATTTGTTTCGACGGATCTTTCAAGTCGCACAGGAACAGATAAAGCACGTAGCGCATTCCCGCCGCCGTGTTGCGCACGCCGTGCGCGAGATGCAGCCAGCCTTTTTTTGTCCTGATGGGCGCGGGGCCGAGGCCGTTCTTGCCCTCCTTGATCGTGTGATAAAAACGCGGGTCAATGATGCTTTCCTTTTTCACCTCGGCCTTGGTGATGTCGTCCACCAGTCCCCAGCCGATGCCGTCGCCGCTGCCGGTCGCGGCGAAATCGCTCATCGGCCGTGTGTAAAAAGCATATTTGCCGTTCACAAATTCCGGATGCAGCACGCAGTTGCGCTGGTGCAGCGCGGGCGTTTTCAAATCCGCCAGCCGCTCCCATTTGACCAAATCCTTCGTGCGCGCGATGCCGCAGCGCGCGATGGCCGCCGACAAATCATTCGGCTTGGAATCGTCATGCCGTTCGGCGCAGAACAGCCCGTAAATCCAGCCGTCCTCGTGCCGGACCAGGCGCATGTCGTAAAGGTTGGTTTCCCTGTCTTCGAGTTCCGGCATCCGCACCGGATAATCCCAGAACTGAAAATTATCCACGCCGTTCTTGCTTTCGGCGACGGCGAAAAATGATTTGCGGTCCCAGCCCTCGACGCGCGCCATGAGCACGATGCCGTCCGTTCCATTCCATCGCGCCGACGTTGAACACGCAGTTGACGCCGAGCCGCGTCATCAAATGCGGATTGGTGGCGTGGTCAAAATCGTAGCGCCAGGCGAGCGGCGTGTGTTCGGCGGTCAGCACCGGATTTTCGTATCGGTCAAAAATGCCGTTGCCGGTTTTCTGCGGCCGGTTCTTGCGCCGGGTGAGCTGCGCGTGCGCCCGTTGAAGCGATTTCAATCTGGCCTGGAATGCGGTTTTGGTCATGAAACTTAAATAAGTGCGATTGGTTCAACTGCTGCTATTTTGCCAATTCTGGGGAAGGCGGCGCGGAATTCAAAATCAAAAAATGTCGTCAAAACTTGTGACACGAAAATGTTTTTCCTTCCCGCCGCAGAGCGTCCATTTTTACATGCGTTCACCCGGATGGTATTAACCGGAAAATCCAACTCCCGCGCGCCGGATAATTATGAGCAAACACAAAACTTCCCGCCGGCGGTTTCTCAAGACCACCGCGCTTGCGCTGCCGCTGCTGGCGGCCGGCTGCCACGGCTGGGCAAACACCGGCGCCCGCAAAAACACGGGCGGATTTGTCGCCGTCCGCGGCGGGCGCTTTGAACTGGATGGCCATCCCTATTATTACGTCGGGACGAATCTTTGGTATGGTTGTTATTTGAGCGATCCCAACTTGAGCGGCGGCCGCCAGCGCATGGTGCGCGAACTGGATCGCCTGCAAAAAATCGGTGTGAACAACATCCGCCTGCTCGCCGGTTCGGAAACGTCGCCGCTCGCCGGCGCGATTCCGCACGGCATCACCCGCGCGCCGCACGACTGGGATGAATCCCTGCTGGCCGGTCTGGATTTTTGCCTCGCGGAAATGGCCAGGCGCGACCATGCGCGGAATTTTGTTCGTCTCCAACTACTGGCAATGGTCCGGCAGCTTCGCGCAATATGTCCGCTGGATCACCGGCGAAAATATTCCCGACCCGGACAAGCCGGTGATGGCGAAGGGCGACTGGCACGCGTTCATGGAATTTTCCGCGCGCTTTTACAAAACTCCGGCGGCCATGGCGCTTTACAATGAATACGTCACGCGCCTCATCGAGCGCCGCAACACCGTCAACGGCCGGATTTATCGCGACGACCCGGCCATCATGACTTGGGAACTTGCCAACGAACCGCGCCCGGCGGCGGACAATCCCGCCGACATCCCGGTTTTTTGCGACTGGGTGGACACGACTGCAAAAATGATTCACGAACAGGCTCCGAACCATCTTGTCTGCACCGGCAGCGAGGGCGTTCACGGCTCGCTTGACAAGGAGGACGTGTTCATCGCCGCGCACAAGTCGCCGGCGATTGATTATGTCACCGTCCACATGTGGCTGAAAAACTGGGGCTGGCTCAAGGAACCGCAGCTCGGCCCGGATTTTGAAATCGCCGCCGGCAAGGCGCGCGAACACGTCGAAATGCACAACCGCATCGCCACGGACATTTTGAAGAAGCCGCTTGTGCTGGAGGAATTCGGCCTGCCGCGCGACCACGAAAATTATTCGCCGGATTCGCCCACGACCGCGCGCGACGAATATTACCGCCGGATGTTCGATCAGGTGGCGGAATCGTGCCAGGCCGGTCGCGCGTTGCAGGCGGCGAATTTCTGGGCGTGGGGCGGCGAAGGCCGCGCCGGCGCGCCGGACGGTTCCGCCGGCTCATTTCTTGGCGACCCGCCGTGCGAACCGCAGGGCTTGAATTCCGTTTTCGACACCGACCAAAACACGCTGGCCGTCATCCAGCAGGCCAACGGGAAGCTGGCCGCGTTGTGCGGATAAGCCGCCGGATTTTTGCCGCCGCAGAAATGGCTAATTGGTTTTCAGCCGGAGCATCAGCACGTCGTGGCCGGGAAGGTTGGCCGTGAGCTTTTCCTTCGTGGTGCCCATTTCCTTTTTCGCCCACAAGTCGCGCAAAGTGTAGGTCGTCGTGGAGAAGTTCGCGTCGCGCTTCGAGAAGCTGTCCGTGACGTTTTCATTCGCCCAGTCGAAGGAAACATCCTTCGCGTCCTTGTTGCGGTTCAAAATGCACATGGCCCAGTCGCCGCCGGCCAGCGGCTTGAACCAGATTTCCACGCCGTCATTGGCCGAATATTTCAATCCCTCGATGCCGAGCGTGTCCTGGTCCACCGCGATGGCTTCCGGGTTGGTGAGAATGCTCCGCGTCTCGTCGCTCATGGTGCGCATGTCATTGCCGGCAATGAGCGGCGCGGCCAGCATGCACCACATGGAAAAGTGCGCGCGCTCCTCGTTCACGCTCATGCCGTTGCCGACTTCGAGCATGTCGGGATCGTTCCAATGGCCGGGGCCGGCGTATTCGCGCAGGCCGTTTTGCATGTCGAGAATCTGCAGCACGCCCCACGATTTCCAGGAGCCGTGGTCATATACGCAGTCGAAACAATTATAGATGTCGCCGGTCGTGCGCCAGAGATGGCCGACTTCCTTGGCCCAGAGCCACGGCTGGTTGTCGCCCCATTCGCACAGGCTGAAAACAATCGGCCGGCCGGCGGTGGCCAGGCCGTCGCGCATCGTCTTGTAGGTTTCCGGGGCGTTGGCCGTGCCGTGTTCGCACCAGTCGTATTTCAAAAAATCCACGCCCCACGAGGCGTAGGTCAGCGCATCCTGAAATTCGTGCCCGCGTCCGCCGGGATAGCCCGCGCAGGTTTTTGTGCCGGCGCAATTGTGGATGCCGAACTTGAATCCCTTCGCGTGCAGATAATCGCCGAGCGCCTTCATGCCGCTGGGAAATTTTTTCGGGTCGGCGACGATGTTGCCCAGTTTGTCGCGCTCCTTCGCCTCCCAGCAATCGTCAATGACGACGTAAACGTAACCGGCGTCCCTCATGCCGTTGGTGGCCATCGCGTCGGCGGTCTGGCGGATCAAATCTTCATTGATGTCGCCGGCAAACCGGTTCCAACTGTTCCAGCCCATCGGCGGCGTCAAGGCGAGGCCGGGGAACTTTTGGCCGTGCGCGGCAAACGCGGCAACGCAGGCCATGGCGAGCAAAAGTTTTTTCATGTGGTGAACTTTGGATCAGGGTTGGAGCATGGCTTTCTTGAAATAGGCGCCTTCGCGGGTCGGCGTATAATTCCAGTCCTTGATCAGCGTCGGCCCCCAATGAATGTCAAAACACCAGACGGTGTAGGAAATGCCATGCTTGGCGCAGTAGGACGTGAGCGCGTCGCCGTAGGTTTCATCGCCGGTGATGGGATTGTAGCCGCCCGGTTCGTCCGGCGGCAAGAAGCCGACCTCGGTGAGGATCATCGGATATTTTTCAGCGGCAAAACCCCAGTCACGCGTCCAGTTTTCATCCCACGGCTGTTTCGCCTTCATCGGATACGGATGCGCCACATAGCCGATGCCTTCGGCGTTGATCGGGTCCGTGGCCACGGGCGTGAGGTCGTAGGCAAAATTAAAACCAGCGACGAGCGGGACGGCCGTGCCGCCGTTCGCGCGGATTTCGCTGATGATTTTTTCCATCAGCGCCTTCCATTCCGGCCAGGTGCAGGAGCCGATTTTCAAGTCCGGGTTGACCGTCGGCTCGTTGAACAGTTCAAAAAACGCGACGGTGTTGTTGCCGCGAAAATGTTTCGCCATCGTCCGCCAGAAATCCAGCGTCTCCGCCTGCGTGGTGTCGTAAAGATTCTGCGGATACAGCTCTGACGAGTTGGAGAAAAATTTTTCCTCGTGCAGGTTGCCGATGCTGTGCCAGTCAATGATGACATACAATCCCTCCTCGCGCGCCCATTCCACGCCCTGGTCGAGCAGCCGGAGATAATCGTTTTTGCCGTGGATGTGCCACGCTGCCGGATGCACGGGGAACCGCACCACGTTCGCGCCCCACGACTTCGCCATTTCAAAATAGTGTTTGTTCCACTGGCCGTTGCGATCAAGCTTGTCAGGGTCGCTCGTGTCCAGGCCGCGAAAGATGATCACTTTGCCTTCGTCGGTGACGAAATGATTTCCCTGCACGCCGACGTGGGCGGGCTGCGCCCAGGCCGTGGCCGCGAGCAGAATTGAACGGGTTAAACAACAGATGATTTTTTTCATGGGATTTTAATTTTGTTTTTCCGTGGATAAAATCTTCTGCAGACGCCGCATGGTTTCCAGGCACGCGCGCGTGGCGTGATACGGGCCTTTCCATTCGCTGACCTTCGGCAGCCTAGGATCTGGCTTGCCGTCCGGGTTGATGCGCCAGAACCATTCGCCGTGGATTCGGTCAACGAGGTGCGCCTCAATGAATTTCCAGGTTTGCACGGCGGCGGCAAAAAACGCGCGGTTGCCGGAAAGTTCGTAGGCGTTCAGAAAACCCACCATCGCCTCCGCCTGCGGCCAGCATTCGCGGCCTTCATCAATTATTTTACCGGCGCGGCCCTCGTAACACAGCCCGCCGTCCGCGCTGAAACCTTCATTAAAAACCGTTTCTACAATGTGTAATGTGACACTACGAACCTGTTCCAGCAGTTCCACGTCGCCCAGCACTTCCGCCGCCTCATACAACAGCCAGCTCGCCTCGATGTCGTGACCGAACGTGTAGGTGTCCGAACGCACCTGCCATTGCTCGTTGAAAAAATGATGCAGGTGCCTTGTTTTGGCGTCGAGGATGCGTGTCAGGAAAAGACCGGTCAGCTCGCGCAGCCGTCCGGCCACACGCGGTTCCGGCCAGACGCGGTAAAGATTCGTGTAGGCTTCCAGAACGTGCAGATGATTGTTCATGGACTTCTTCTCGTTCATGTCCTTGTCGCTCAAGCGCGCCTCGGCCCCGGCCTCCGACCAGTCGCGGTTGCAGACCTCGATGTAGCCGCCAAATTTCGCGTCGTGCGCGTGGCGCTCGACCAATTCAAACAATTCCTTCACGCGGGCCAGCGCGGCTGTGCTGCCAAAGGCGTGGTGAAATTCCGCCAGCGCATAAATGTAAAACGCCTGCCCGTAGATCTTTTTTGAATCGTCAATCACCCTGCCGGAATCATCCAGCCGCCAGAATGCGCCGCCGTGTTCCGCATCCCAGAATTTGTTCATCACGAAATCGAACGCGCGCGCCGCCATGTCGAAATAAACCGGTTCAGGCCGGACGAGATGGACGGCGGAAATCGCCCACAGAATCCGGCTGTTCACGATGAGACCCTTGGGCTGCGAACGGTCGGGCTGCAAATCGTTGGACAGCCACGCCATCCAGCCGCCGTTTTCGCGGTCGAGCGCCGGCCCGCACCAGAACGGCAGATAATGGCCGAACAAATGGTTGGCCACCTGTTTTGAAAAAGTCTCCAGCTCGGCGGGCTTGATCATTTTATGTCGTGGGTGATTTCCGCGCGGCCAATCTGCGTTTCGCCGGTGAGTTCAATCCTCAGAAATTTTCCGCCGGAAATGTCTTCCGCGTGAAACAGGACCGGTTTCCAGTAGCCGTAGTCGCCGGCGCCGTGGAAATAAATTTCCTTCTGCGCGGCCACGTCATGAAAATTCCGGCCATCGTCGGAAACAGAAAATTTTACTGCGTTCACTTCTTTCGGGAAAAATGTGAACACACGGAAACTCTGAATCTCCGCCGGCAGCTCGTAAACCAGCGCGTCGCCCGCGTTTCCAGCGGTGCGGTGCGCGTCTTCCTTGGCGGCGCGGCAATCGTGCGTGGCGAGTTTCCAGCCGCCATTTTGCGAGTGGATTTTTGAAAAGTCTGCTAGTTCGTCCACGAGCGTCGCGTTTGTCACCGTCACCGGGCCGGCAATGTTGGACGGTTCGGATATGCCGGAATCATTTTTGGCGCGGACGCGGTAATACCAGCAGCCGGCGGGAACATCTTCGTCGGCAAACTGAGGACGATATTGCGTGAACGCCTCATCAACATTCGTGGCAATGATTTGCCAGTCGCCTTCGCGCTTCGCTGCGCGTTCGACCTGATAGCCGCTTGCTCCGACGGAGCCTTGCCACGAAATCGCGGCGGCGTTGGCTACCGGCAGCAGCGCTGGCGGTGCAGGAACGGGAATTGGTGGCACCGGCAATCCGCGAATCGCAAATGCGTTGCTGCGAACAAGGTTCATCAAGTTGATTTCGTCGTAATCATTGCCCATGACCGAAGGCGGCCAGTGAAACGCTTTGTAAAGATTGCCGCCCAGACCGGGCTCGCTGTGCCAGTAAAAGCCGCCGTCGCGGTTGCGGAAGCGCAGGCTCCAGAGCATTCCGCCGGCGCAATTGCTGTCCATGATCGCCTGCATGGCGTCGTTCATTTTGTCCGTGGAGACAAAACCGAACTCGCCGACGATGTAAGGTTTTTTGCCCTTCGCCCTGGCGGCATTGGCGCGGATCAACTCGGCAAACGACTGCGACCGGCCGGGATAATGGTGCGTCGTCACGATGTCCACGTCGGGAATTTCCAGCGACGCGTCGTGAAGCGCGGAAGCGTTGATGCCGTCCATCACCAGATGATTGGTGTCCAAACTTTTTATGTAGTGCGCGATTTCGCGCGTCCAGGAAGGTGGTGACGCGAGTTCGTTGCCGGTTTCCCAACAGAGAACCGCCTTGTCATCGGCGTAGCGCACGCCGGTGTAAGTGTTGGTGCGTGTCAAAATAAAATGAATCGTCTGTTCGAAATCGGCAATGAGCTGCGGGTCGGTCCAGAAATCGTCCTTGGTCTTGCCGCGAAAGCCGGCGTATTCCGCGCGCCCGCCCTGCCAGATCCAATTATCCACGAGCGGAATGATGAGCCGGACACCCTGTTCGTTGGCGGTTTTGATGGCGAGATCCAGTTCGCGGAAGGCTTCTTCGTTGAACTTGCCCGGACCAAGAACGTGGCGCGGCGTTCCGGGCAAATCATCCGGGCGCGCCACCGTAATGACGTAGGTGCGCGCGACCGTGCCGCCCATTTGCCGGATGGTCGCGAGCGCGTCGGTCAGTTCAAACTGGTCCGGCAGCCGCCACGGATTTTCCACGGTGAACGGGACATTGTCCTCGATCATTTGCAGATTCGGAATGTCGAAGGAAATGAAACGGAACGGCTGGTCGCCATCGGCCAGTTGATCGCCGCGCACGGTGATGAAATGTTGGAATGAAGCTTCCGCTGCAAACGAGGAAACCGCCATTGACCCTAACACCGCAATTAAAGGGCGAAGTCTCATTTTGGAGTCTCTGCAATTCCCGGGACAGGATCGGGCGTGGGCGCCGGCAGGCGGTCATACCAGGTTTTCTTCAAGATGAAACAGGTGACGACCAGCACGGCGAGCGTGATGGCGGCATTGCGAAAGCTGCGCAAGACGAGAAACATCGCGAGCACGATGAAGCAGGTCTGCCAGATGGTGCCGACCGCGATGTTGAACATGTCGCGGTAGAAATCCTTGTTTCGCTGAAAGCCCGGGTCTTCGGCGATTATTTTCCGGTAAACCGGCCCCCAGAAACCCCACGGCCGCACCCGGCGGTAGAAATCCATCAACACCGATTCTTCTTCCGGCTTGGTCAGGAAAGTTCCCAGCAGACAGCCCACGATTGAAAGGCCGAGGATGATCGGGAACGTGTTGATGGCGTGCAATTGAGGGAACAGCAGCGGCGTGGTCAGCGAACTGGCGATGCCCGTGAACATGCCCCAGAAATAACCCCAGCCGTTGAACCGCCACCAATACCATTTCAGAACATTCGAGGCCGTGTAACCGCCCCAAAGACCCGAGACAATCCATTGCACAATCGAGTTGATGGAGTGAGTCATGAGGCCAAAGAGCAGGCCGACGACCACCACGCCAAAGGATGCCGCGTAGCTCAACCACACATAACGCTTCTGCGACGCATGGGGATTGATGTAGCGCTTGTAGATGTCGTTGACGAGGTAGGCCGGCGCCGCGTTGACCGTCGCCGCGAAATTCGACATGAACGCCGCCAGCAATCCCGCCATGAGCAGGCCGAGGATGCCGACCGGCACGAACCGCGCCAGCGCCAGCGGCAGGATTTTTTCCAGGTCCAGCTTGTCGCCCATCGCCGCCAGGTCCGGCGTGTAAAAGGCCAGTGCCAGCACCGTAAGACCCGTGATCATCATGTAGCGCGGAAAAAACAACACCACGTTGACCGTGGAGCTCATCAGCGCCGCCTCGCGCGGGCCTTTCGTGGAGAGCACGCGCTGCATGTCATAATTCGGCGCCGGCCCGGCCGCGCTGATGAGAATTCCCTTGAAACACATCATCATGAAAAAAATGCCGAAAAGCGAATAGCCGTCGTCGGCGATCTTGTTGTTGATTTCCGGAATCGAGGCCCAGTTCAAATTGAGGTTCCAGCCGAAGAAGAGGTCGTGCCAGCCTTGCGGGACGATTCTATTCAGCATCTCCGGCGAGACCTTCATCATGGCGATGATGCCGATGGCCAGCGATGCGATGGTCAGGATGCAGAACTGGATGACTTCCGTGAACACCACGCTGAACATGCCGCCCTTGACCACATAGAAAGTCGTGATGCCCATCAGGATGAAAGCGTAGGTGTCATCGGAAAGGTGGCCCGGCAGAAATTCGCCCGCAAACTTGCCGATGCCCTTCGACGCGTAGGCCAGAAAACCGATCACGCTGACCAGCGCGAAAACCACCACGATGATATGCGAGGCGGTGGCGCCGGGACCCTTGCCGAACCGGGTCTGGATCCATTCCGCGCCGGTCATCACGTTGGAGCGCCGCAGCCAGATGGACATATAGACCATCAGGAAAATCTGGTTGAACACCGGCCAGAGCCACGGCAGCCACACGCCCTTCATGCCGTAGGTGGCCGTCACATATACCAGCCACATGGTCCCCGAAATGTCGAACATGCCCGACGCATTGGAAACCCCCAGCATATACCACGGCAGCTTGTTGCCGCCGAGGAAATAGGACTTCATGTCCTTGGACGCCCGCTTGGAAACCCAGAAGCCGACGATAACCGTGGCGACCAGGTAGAGGGCGATGATGGCAAGGTCAATCCAATGGAGTTGCATATGATTTTAGGCGGCTCGTTTCTGGTTTATTTGAAGTTGATGAACGGGTGCAGATTTATCGGGCATGAAAAATCCGCAGTGCATGAACGAAATGGTATTTTGCAGAACCAATGCGTCAAGGTTGTAACCGATGCCGGCCTGTCATTGAAACTCACGACAAGTTCAGCGTTTGGAAACGGAAACGCCGATGTCAGGACCGCAAGGGTGCGCGCGCAATCGAACAAGTCCGCAGGGCCTGCATATTTTTAGAACGCAACGCAGGAATTGCCAGGCTCCGTTCAAAAGCGGCATATGGGACCGGCCCTGTCGGGATGAACAGGCCGGGTCCGGGTCGCCTGGCTCCATTCTCACCGCACCTTCGCCAGTCCCTTGAGCGAAAAGAAATTTAAGCTTCAATAAAAAACAAGAACTGTAAAAATTGTTGATAAGTAATTGTTGACAATAAGTGACAAGACAGGCATGATCGCAACAATTCGGAAAGAGTCTAATAATAATCGGAACAGCCTTTTGGACGAAAGAGCCTTGGTTTGATGTTTAACCAGAAGCCGCGTCTGAAAAAGGTGAAGTGGAAAATATGAAAAAGCATCTAATTCAGTTGGCAATCTTGGTGGTGGCAACGGGCATGGCCGTGAAATCCCAGGCAGCTTCACAGATTTATAACATAACATTTACCGGAACCGGTTTGTCCGCCTCCGGCCAGATAAATGTGGATGTGGTCAACAACACTGCGACCAGTGGCTTTCTTGACGTCACCTACGGGGCGACCACGATAAATTATAACTATTTGGCCGTGGGTTCTGGCCTGGTTGAAGATAATAACGGCGATGACCTGTCTTACACAGACAATGTGTTTCCCAATTCCATTCCATTCACAGATGCCAATGGCCTGTTATTCCTGACTTCCCCCGTCAACGGCAATTACACCGCTGGTGGCGGCATATATCTCTCTATTGACCAATACTCCCAGGCCAATCCCGTTCCATATAACCTGAACGGTTATGGGAATCCTCCCGCCGGATTCGGGTATAACAACCCAAATCAAGATGGGACGGCAACCATTGCCGCTGTGCCCGAACCGAAGACCACAACGATGATCGGGCTTTCGGCTCTAGGCATGCTCTTCGTTGCGTTTCGCAAGAAATTCTTCATGGCTTGATTGTAAGGGGGTCCTGGTCTTGACAGCCAGCGGTGAGGGGGTCAAACCGGTGCCGTGCCCCGGCAATTGGGCATCCCCATCCGCTACGCGATGCCCCTCGCCCCACCGGGGGAGTTTTTAGTTTCGGCAACTTTGCGTCTTGGTGTCTTGGCGGTTGATTCCGCTTCTGCTTGCTTGGCCATGCGGGGAGATTAGGGCGACGCGCCGGCAGCGTCAATGTGGCGTGCGGATTGAAATCAAAATTGCTTTGCAATGTTACCGCCCGCTGTTTTAATTGCCGGCCACGAGAAAAGAACCCACTGGCGTCCGTTCGAGCTTCTGAATTCTTACAGGTTCTCGTTTGAATAAAAATTGATTGCAACAATAAATGAAAACATTTCGCCCTCAAACATTCAGTGCCGCCGTGCTCACTTGTCTCTGCGTGCTGACGGCAACCACCACCCACGCCCAAAACCAGCCGGCATTCGACAGTTCATTCACGCTCGCGGACAACGACGCGGTTGCCCCCGCTAGCGGCGGCGCGGGGACTGATGACCAGAAGGATCAGGAGGCGGAACTGGCCAAGAAACTCCAGAACCCCGTCGCCAGCCTCATCAGCGTGCCCATCCAGAACAATTGGGACTTCGGCATCGGCCCGGCGCACGCCATGCAATACACGGCCAAAATCCAGCCGGTCATTCCCATTTCCATCAGCGAGGATTGGAACCTCATCATCCGCACCATCGTGCCGGTGATTTATCAGGAGGCGACGGTCAACAATCCGCTGGCACCGGCCAGCGTCAGTAAAAGCCATGCCGGTCTGGGCGACACGCAGCAAAGTTTCTTTTTCTCGCCCAAGGCTCCGGTGGGCGGTTGGATCCTTGGTGCCGGCCCGATTGGATATTATCCCACTGCCAGCACCAGTTATCTGGGCACCGGCCAGTGGGGCGCGGGTCCGACCGTCGTGGCGTTGCAGCAGACGCACGGTTTCACCTACGGCATTCTGGCCAACCAGGTCTGGTCGTTCACCGGCCAGCAGGGGCGCGGGGAAGTCAACGCCACCTACCTCCAGCCGTTCATCTCCTATACCACCAAGACCTACACCACGCCCTCGATCAACACCGAGACCACTTATAACTGGGCGGACGGAAGAAGCGACCGTGCCGATCAATTTTCCAGCTCCAGCAGTTGATCAAGATTGGCAAGCTGCCCATCGCCTTGCAGGCGGGCTACCGCTACTACGTCGAGAAACCCAACGGCGGCCCGGACTGGGGCTTGCGCTTCACCATCACGTTTTTGTTTCCGAAATAACTCCCTCGTTAACCACGCGGGCCGGTCCTCCTCCACCGGGGGCGGCCCGTTTTGTTATTGCCGGTCAAAAAAATGACCGGACGATGGGCGGCCAATTACGGTAAGTTTTTTGTGCATTGGCCGCACTACCATCGTCCGGTTTGCGTCTGGCCAGGCCAGCACAAATCTGATTGGGGATTTGAAAGTTTTAGAAATTTTGGGTTGAGGGCAGGGAGAGTTTTCACCCGGCCCCCAACCAGTCCATCAGGTGCACATCAGCGACACGGTCGCGCTCCAGGGACCGTATTGCTCGGAACCGCCGACGGCGCGCACGCGCACGCCATAGACCGTGCCCGGCGTGAGGTTCAGGATGACGATGCCCCTGGTGTTAGGCCAGATGCCCGCCTCCACCCACGCGCCCGTGCCCGTGCAATACTGCACATGATACGCCTTGGCACCATTCACCGCCTGCAGATAAACCCCCAGCCGCGTGGTCTGGGAATTGTCCAGGCCCGAGACCAGCGGGGCCACGAGCGTGATCGGGGTTTTGCTCCAGACCACCACGTCAAAGCCCAGCGTCAGCACCTGCGATTCCGTGAGGTTGAGCGACTGGATATACGCCGCAATCTGGCGAAGGGCTGCGACCAGGTCATTGCGGGCGTCCTTCAGCGCCGAGGTGTCTTTGGGTCCGCCCTGGGCGGCGGCATTCATGGCATCCTGATAAGCCGCCTGCAACGCCGTGAGGGCGATGATGCTTACCGGGAGGTTGGGAACGAGGGCCGCGTTTTTGGTGATGCACACGATCGCCAGGATCACCATGCTGTTCAACTGATCTTTGGGCATTCCCGCGAAGGAGAGCGCCACTCTAACCACTTGTCTTTTCATACCATCTATTTCTTCCACTTGGAAGTAAACGGCTGGTTGCACCCGAAGTGGTGGCCAGGCCGCTGCACGAAATGGAAATAGCATAAGCCATGCCACTTGTGAAAAACTTCACAAGAGCCGATGTTACTGCCAGTCGCCTGGCAAAACACTTTGTATGTGGGATGGAAGGGAACGCATTTGAAACAAAACGGAACATTTTTTGAGCAAAATGGTGGGATTATGCACAAAGCGGAAGTGAATCGTTGCAAGGCATTGATTGCAACGGCGTAGGAACTTAACAGGATTTCAGGCGGGTTGCTTCAAAAACGCTGAAAAACAGCCTCCGGCCTTAAAAAAATCGGCGGCTGACCAAAATGATCCCGTGCCGGATGAACGATTGTGTCCCGTCAATGGACAGTTGGTCTAAAAAACAGGACAGTCAGGACACGAAATTTGGGGTGTTCAGTGCCATTGAGGAGGTGGCTAATCAAATCTACCAGCGCCGTAGGTGCGGAATCTTTTTAGCGCACCGATTCGATTTTTCAAAAGCTCCGTCGGAGCGACATCACCGGAATATGCCGCCCCGACGGGGCCGGGGTTTGTTTTGGTTTTAATTTCTACAAGGATGCCGCGCCTGCGGCGCTGAATCTCCGCTGCCGGGTTTTGAAAATCTGTGTTTCAACTGTGCAAATCTGTGGCTAAACTTGCCCGCGTGAACCAGCTTTTCTTTGGCGACAACCTCAATGTGCTGCGCGAGCACATCCAGGACGAATCCGTTGACCTCATCTACCTCGACCCGCCGTTCAATTCCAAGCGCGACGGATTTGGATTGAGTGTCGCAACAATTGGCTGCAAAGTTTCTCGCAATAAATAATTCAAGAAGGCAATTAACGTGAATAAAACATCTGGCAAACGCTTCGCAGAATTTTTCGCTGGTATTGGTTTGATGCGGATGGGGCTGGAACGAGCCGGCTGGAGCGTGGCATTTGCCAATGACATAGATGTGGCACCAGATTGGCCACAGGATTGTGAATCCCAGATTGTGTCTTATCGAAAAGGAAGCCGAACATGCCGAGTTGTTCGTCTCGAAACATTATCAAACGACATCAGCCAAGCACTGACCTTAATTAATCGTTCCGGTGCCCTTAATAGGAAAAAGCCGGGCTGGTTCGCCCGTTTACAAGAATTGGCCGCCACCTCACAAACAAAATGACGGACGCGGTAAGGATGAGCCAACAACTGTTGACGATTGAAGGCTTGTAGTCCGGCAAACAGCGCGCCGAGCCTCCCGACCAGTCGCCGGACTTGAACTTCAAAAAAGCCAAGGCCGAGAGCAACGCGGCGCAGAAGGAGTTGATTTGAAAAACTGTCATGCGACTAAAAGTCCAACCTGCAGAGGTGCCTGACGCGGCCATGCTGGCCATGTTGCACACTGCCGTGGCGGAACATTTGACGGCGCAGCATGGAAATGGCCCGTGGTCGGCCAAAACGTCTGAACGAGGCGTTCTTTTTGCCATGCGCCAGTCGCGGGTGTTCGTGGTGCGGGCGGGCACGGAAGCGGTGGCGACCTTTCGGCTGGCGACCAGGAAACCTTGGGCCATTGACGCGTCCTGCTTTACCGCCTGTGAGCGTCCTCTCTACTTGCTGGGCATGGCGGTCTGGCCGGAAAGGCAGCGTCAAGGAATTGGCCGCAGTTGTCTGGTAACGGCCCGGCAGTTGGCGGCAGAATGGCCGGCAGATGCCATCCGTTTGGATGCGTATGATGCGGCAGCCGGGGCAGGCGGCTTTTATGCGCGTTGCGGTTTTAACGAGATCGGGCGCGTGACATATCGCAATGCGCCGCTGATTTACCATGAACTGCTCATTGCCCCGTCAAGCCTCCCGACCACGCGCCGGACTTGAATTTCAAGAAAGCCAAAACCGAAAGCAACGCAGCGCAGAAGGATTTGATTTGACGCGCTGGATTTGCCGTCAGGGAAAAAACTTTACAAATTTCCCGCCTGGTGCTTCATTTCTTGCGACGAGAAAAGAACCCACTGGCATCCTTCCGAGCTTCTGAATTCTTGCCGTTTCTCGTTTGCAAAACAAACTTTCAACCAAACAACAAATCGCATGAAAACCAAACACCAACAAAACCTCCTCGCCGCCGCGCTCGTTGGTGCGCTGGCTTTCACCACAGCCTTTGCCCGTGCCGACGAACCAATCACACCCGAAACTGCGCGCGTCATCACGAAGGACGCGTTTGTCTATGGCTATCCTTTGGTGGACAATTACAAGACGCTCTACAAACAGGCGGTGGATCGCGGCGGCCCGGACTATCGCGCTCCGTTTAATGAAATCTCCAGCGCGAAGAACATCGCCACCCCGGCAGATACTTGGGTGGTCACCCCCAATTCCGATACGCCCTATTCGTTTCTTTGGATGGATTTGCGAGCCGAGCCGCTCGTCATCACCATGCCGAAAATTGAAAAAGGCCGTTATTATTCAGCCCAACTGATTGACCTTTATACTTACAATTTCGCCTACCTCGG
This sequence comes from uncultured Verrucomicrobiae bacterium, assembly GCA_963780535.1. GTDB lineage: Bacteria > Verrucomicrobiota > Verrucomicrobiia > Limisphaerales > UBA11358 > UBA11358. The sequence goes on along the minus strand of CAWACS010000005.1, from coordinate 2,499 downwards.
CACGCGGGCTTACGGGAATGGCGGTGGAGATTTCCTGATTGCCGGGCCGGGATGGAACGGCGCAAAGCCCAAGGGCATCAAGGTGGTCATGCACTGCGATACGGAAATCGCCTACACCTTGTTCCGCACCCAACTGTTTAATCCTGGCGATTTGCCGAACGTCTGGAAAATTCAGGCCGGTTACAAGGTGCAGCCATTGAGCCAATATCTTGGCACCGCCGCGCCGGCGGCTCCACCGGCGATCAACTGGCCCAAGCCTTCCGAACAGATGGACGGCCCGGCCGGGTTTTTCAGTTACTTGAATTTCCTGCTGCAATTCTGCCCGACGCTGCCATCCGAGACCGGACTCCGGCAACATTTCGCAACCTTTGGAATCGGCGATGGCCTGACGTTCGACTTCGGCACGCTGTCCCCGGAATTTCAGCAAGCCGTCAAAGATGGCTTCGTTGATGGCGGCAAAGAAATCGAGGCGGAATATGTTCTGCTCACCGAAGGCAAGATCAATTCTGGCGATGCGTTTGGCACGCGGGAATTTCTCAATGGCAATTATGCCCTTCGCGCGTTCGCCGCCAAGGCCGGACTCTACGGCAATTCGCGCGATGAAGCGTTGTATCCGATGTATTTCAAGGATGGTGCCGGCCAGCCGCTCGACGCCGCGCAAAACCGCTACGAGCTGCGTTTCGAGAAGGGCCAGCTTCCGCCGGCCTATGCGTTCTGGTCGCTCACCATGTATGATGGCAAAACGCAACTGCTTGTGGCGAATCCGCTGAATCGTTATCTCCTGAACTCGACGATGCTCAAAACGTTCAAATACGGCGATGACGGCTCGCTCACGTTTTACGTTCAGAAAGATTCGCCGGGAGCGGACAAGGAGAGCAACTGGCTGCCCGCGCCGGACGGGCCTTTCTATTGCGCCCTGCGAATTTATCTGCCCAAGCCGGCGGTCATTGACGGTCGCTGGAAGAATCCGCCGATGGTCTTGGTGAAGTGAGCCAGCCCAATACTAAAAGAAAACAACCATGAAAACCAAATTCAACCAAAACCTCCTTGCCGCCGCGCTCATGGGCATGATTGCCGTCGGCTCCGGCTGCGCCACCAAAAACGACGCCGTCGCGCAGGCCGAGAAGTCGGAGCAAAATGCGCCCGGCATTCTGGAAACGAAAGGCATCGCCGAGCAGGGCTTCATCTACGGCCTGCCCATCGTGATGAATTACGCGGTGATGTATGCGTTTTCAGTGGATCAAAACTCCGGCCAATACAAGGCACCCTTCAATCAGATACTCAACGAACATCGCGTATTCACTTACAAGGACACGGCCATCATTTCCCCCAACAGCGACACGCCTTATTCCTCCTTGTGGCTCGACCTGCGCGCCGAACCGATGGTGCTGTCCGTTCCCGCCGTGGAAAAGGAGCGTTACTATTCGGTGATGCTCTGCGACGGCAACACCTACAACTACGGCTACATCGGCAGCCGCGCCACTGGCAATGAACCGGGCGATTACCTCGTGGTCGGACCCGACTGGCAGGGTGAGACCCCGGCGGGCATCAAAAAAGTGTTCCGGTCGGGCACGCAGTTTTCGCTGGCGGCCTACCGCACGCAGCTTTTCAACGCGGAGGACATGGCGAACGTGATCAAAGTGCAGGATGGTTACAAAGTGCAGCCGCTCTCGGCGTATCTGCATCAGCCCGCGCCGCCCGCCGCGCCCGCCATCAACTTCCCGCCGATTGACAAGGAAATGATCAAGACGAACTTTTTCCAGTATCTCGACTTCGCCTTGCAGTTCGCGCCGCCGCAACCCAACGAAATGGCCATCCGTGCGAAACTGGCGCGCATCGGCATCGGTGCCGGAAAAACCTTCAATTTTGACGACCTCGACCTCGAACACAAAATTGAAGTGGGATTGGGCATGAAGGACGGCGAGGCCAGGATCGAAACCGCCATTGCCGCCGGTGGCAAGAACCAAAACGGCTGGCGCGTCGGCGGACTGGCCGGAGGCGATGCTGCTTTCTTCAACGGTGATTGGCTGGCTCGCGCTGGCCTGGCGAAGGCCGGCATCTACGCGAATGATCCGGCGGAAGCCATGTATCCCCTCGCCAAGGTGGACGCCAACGGCGAGCCGCTCGACAGCAGCAAACACAATTACACGCTCACCTTTCCCGCCGGACAATTCCCGCCGGTGAATGCTTTCTGGTCCGTGACGATGTATGACGGCAAGTCGCAATTGCTGATTGAGAATCCGATCAACCGTTATCTCATCAATTCGCCGATGCTGCCGGATATGAAGAAGAACGACGACGGCTCGTTGACGCTCTACATCCAGAAAGATTCGCCCGGAGCGGACAAGGAATCCAACTGGTTGCCCGCGCCGAACGACACTTTCTATCTGCTTCTGCGTCTTTACTGGCCGAAGACCGAAGCGCCTTCCATCCTGCCGCCGGGCGAAGGCTCCTGGTCGCCGCCGGGAATCGTGCAGGCAAATTGATTCACTGGTGAAA
>CAWACS010000004.1:0-6553 GCA_963780535.1 uncultured Verrucomicrobiae bacterium | reverse complement strand
CCAGAGCGAAGTTTTGCCGACCCCCGGCGGGCCGACGAGACAAAGAATCGGCCCTTTGATCTGCTTCCGGCGTTTGATGACCGCGAGAAATTCCAGCAGGCGCTCCTTGATTTTCGTCAAGCCGTAATGCTGTTCGTCCAGGATGCGCTCCGCCTCCTTCAAATCAATCTTGTCCTCGGTCTCCTTTTCCCACGGCAGGTTGAGGATCCAATCGAGGTAATTGCGGGCCACCGCGTATTCGGCGGCGGCGGGCGGCGTCAGTTGCAGTCGCTCCAATTCCAGCAAGGCGGCCTTGCGGGCCTCGTCGGGCATCGGCGTCGAGTCGATTTTTTCCCGCAACGACCGGGTTTCGCCGCTGCCGGGTTCGCCTTCGCCCAGTTCACGCTGGATGGCGCGCATCTGTTCCCGCAGGAAAAAATCGCGTTGCGTCTTGGCAATGGACGACGCGACGTTGTTCTGGATTTTGGAACTGAGCGTGAGCACCTCATGCTCGCGATTGAGCATGGGCAGCAATTTTTGCAGGCGCTCGCGGACGGAGATGGTTTCCAGCAATTTCTGCCGGTCTTCGAGACTGAGGTTCAAATTTCCGGCAATGAGGTCGGCGAAATGGCCGGGGTGTTCGGTGTTCAGCGCGGCGATTTTGACCTGGTCCGAGAGCGCCGGTGACATCTTGGCGATTTCCTCGAATTGCTTGTGCGCATTGCGCAGGATGGCCTGCAATTCCACGGAATCTTCCGTTTCGTCGCGGAGCAGTTCGTAGCGCGCGGACAAATACGGCGAGGAGGGTGGATATTCCGTGATGCGAATGCGCCACAATCCCTCGACCAGCACGCGCGCGGTGCCGTCGGGAAATTTCACCATTTTCACCAGGCGCGAGACGCAGCCGACTTCGTGCAAATCCTCCGGTTTGGGCTCGACGACCTCGGGCTGGCGCTGCAAGACCACGCCCAGCAGCCGGTCACCCGCCACCACGTCGTCAATCAGCTTTAGGCTCGGCCCGGTCTCGACGAGCAGCGGGACGAGGGTGCCGGGAAAGATGACGATGTCCGACAAGCCCAGGATCGGCAGCGTGTCCGGGAGCGAACGCGAAGAGATTCGGGGGGGCGGTCCGGAATTGTCGGTGCCCAAAATGCTGACAAACTCTGTCTCCGGCGATGTCATCGTCGTTCCCTTCAATTAACAGTTAAAAGGCCGGCGCGCCGGAAAAGATTCGCGTGCGGCTTAGTTTCCTTCGGCGATCGGCACCTTGGTCATTTTGGAATGCGGTTGCGCCAGGGGCACGTCAATCCGCAGAAAACCGTTCACATAAATGGCCTTGGCCTGGCTGAGATCGTAACCCGGCGGCAGTTCGAGCACACTCTCGAACGGCCCGTAACTGATCTCCATCACCAAAAAATTGCACTTGTTGGCCCGACAGCCGTCCGGACGGGTGCCGGCAATGCGGAGGCGATTGCCCTCCACCGTGATCTCCAGACTATCACTTTTCATGCCAGCCAATTCCACCTTGATGACCAGGTTGGTGTCCGTGGCATAAACATCCGTGTTGGGGACCCAATGACCGTTGGCGGTTTCGCCGCGCCCACCCACTGTCGCGCCGCGTGAAATGAAATGAACCGTGGAACTAACCTTCGTTAAAGCCATAATCAAAACAGTATCTCAAAACGTTGAATTAGCAAGTGCCCGGCAAAAAACGCCGGGCAGAATCACCCGCCAACATACCCCCAAAGGCCGTTCGCGCAACGGTGATTTTATTGGTATTTTTTGACCAAAAACCGTGTGGTGTCTTTGCCGTGGCGGCGGCTCGGCAGAGCGCCGCATTCTTCAAAAACAAATAAATCACCGGCGCAAACAGGGTGGTTCTTTTCGACTCTAGCATAGTCAGTTGTGCTTCCGAAAAGCGGTGGAGGGCCACCGCATTCCACGACGCTTCGCGCGAACGGGAACCTTGGACGAACGCTACAGCGTCTTGGACTGCGCCGGCTCTTCCGCTTCCGCAGCGCGACGGCGGCTGGCGCTTCGTCAATCGGCGATCCGGCCTCAGCGGCGCTGCTGATTTTGTTTCTTCATTCTTTATTCTTCCTTCGTCATTCGTTCCCTTCCGCCTTGCGCACCGGGTTTGTGTCTGCGACAATTCAGCGGCGGGCGCGAGTCAACGATGCAACAAAATTACCCCAAACATTATTGCGGTGTGTTCGGCATTTTCGGCCACCCGAATGCCGCGGAACTGACCTATTACGGCCTCTATGCGCTCCAGCACCGGGGCCAGGAAAGCGCCGGCATCGTCACCTGCCACGAGGGGAAATTTTTCAAACACCACGGCATGGGACTCGTGTCGCAGGTGTTCAATCCCAGACTGCTGCATGATCTGGTCGGCAACATGGCCGTCGGCCATACGCGTTACTCGACCACGGGCACATCCAATCTTCGCAACGCGCAGCCGCTCACGGTGGACTGCGCCCGCGGCCAGATCGCCGTCGCCCACAACGGCAATCTGACCAACGCGGCGAAGCTGCGCGACGAACTGGAAAGTCACGGGCTGGTTTTTCAAACGACCGTGGACAGCGAAATCATCATCATGATGCTGGCGCAGCCGCTGCTGGGCGGCGTCGAAAACACCATCGTGCAAACGCTCCGTCGCATCGAGGGCGCGTATTCGCTGGTCATCATGACCGAAAAGGAACTGATTGGGGCGCGCGATCCGTTCGGGTTCCGTCCGCTGGCGCTAGGCCGCGTGAACGGCGCCTGGGCGCTATCGAGCGAATCGGTGGCGTTTGATCAGATTCAGGCGGAATTCGTCCGCGACGTGGAACCGGGTGAAATCGTGATCATCAACGAAAAAGGGGTGATCAGCCTGCAGGCGTTTCCCGAACATCGGCGCCGGGCGTTTTGCATTTTTGAATACGTTTATTTTGCGCGGCCGGACAGCAACATCGGCGGGCGCAGCGTTTACAACGTGCGCAAGGAAATGGGCCGCCAGCTCGCGCGCGAACATCCCGTCCAGGCCGATCTGGTGATTCCCGTGCCGGACAGCGGCGTATGCGCCGGGCTCGGCTATTCCGAGGAATCCGGCATCCCGTTCGAGATGGCGTTCATCCGCAATCACTACGTTGGGCGCAGTTTCCTGCAACCGACGCAGCTCATCCGCGATTTCGACGTGCGCGTGAAATTGAATCTCATTGCCTCGCTGGTGAAAGACAAGCGGGTCGTTATTGTGGACGATTCCATTGTGCGCGGCACGACCTGCAAGACGCGCGTGAAAACGCTGAAGGAAGCCGGCGCAAAGGAGGTGCACGTGCTCGTGAGCTGCCCGCCACACATGAACCCGTGCGTTTATGGCATTGATTTTCCGGACCGGAGCAAGCTGATGGCGGCCAATCACAGCCTGGACGAAATCCGCCGCTACCTCAACGCCGATTCACTCCACTACCTGTCCCAGGCGGGCATGGTCAAGGCGACCGGTCTGCCCTCGGAATCCTTCTGCATGGCCTGTTACGACGGCCACTACCCCGTGCCGTACGACCCGGTGCTGGACAAGCACATCATTGAACGCCGCCGCCGCCAGGCGCAAACGCTCGGTGAAGCCGTGGAGAAGGAGAACGAACAAATCAAGCTGCTGCAGGTCTGACCGGCTTCAACGAATCCCCCTCATGAGTAATGGAACCATGCAAAAAATGATAGGCGGCATTTGCCTGGCGATCGGCATTTACCTGGTGCTGCGCGGCCACGACGTGGCTGATTCCATCGGCTCGCAGTTCACGAAGGCGTTTACCGGCGCGCCGCTGGGCAGGGCCACCCATTATTATCTGGCCGGGGCGGCGCTGGGATTGTTCGGCACGCTGCTGATTTTTTGGAAGCGGAAATAAAATCTAATTGCCCGTCACTTCCGGCAGCCCTTTGCCGCCGTTGACCAGAAACAAGACGGCCATTCGCACCGCCAGACCGTTGGTCACCTGTTCCAGGATCAGGGACCGGCCGGAATCCGCGATGTCGCTGTCAATCTCCACGCCGCGGTTGATCGGTCCGGGATGCATGACGAGCGCGTCGGGTTTCGCCTTCGCGAGGCGCGCCTTGTTGAGACCAAACAACTGGATGTATTCGTTGATGCTGGGAAACATCGTCTTGCGCTGGCGCTCGTGCTGGATGCGCAGCAGGTTGATGATGTCCGCGTCCCGGATCGCCTCGTCCACGTCATGGGTCACGCGACAGCCCATTTGCTCGAACGTTTTCGGCACCAGCGTGGCCGGTCCGCAAAGCGTCACGGTGGCCCCGAGTTTCCGCAGCGCCCAGATGTTCGAGCGCGCCACGCGGCTGTAAAGGATGTCGCCCAGGATGGTGACGTTCAATCCGGCGATCTTGCCCTTGTGCTCGCGGATGGTGAACACGTCCAGCAAGGCCTGGGTGGGATGTTCGTGCGCGCCATCGCCGGCGTTGATGACGCTGGATTTAAGCACGCGCGCCAGAAAATGCGGCGCGCCGGAGGCGCTGTGGCGGATGACGATGAAATCGGCGTTGAGCGCTTCAAGGTTGCGCGCAGTATCCTTGAGGGTCTCACCCTTTTTAAAGGACGACGCCTCGGCGGAAAAATTGATGACGTCGGCGGACAGGCGTTGTTCGGCCAATTCAAAACTGATGCGGGTTCGGGTGGATGGCTCCACGAACAGGTTGACCACGGTCTTGCCGCGCAGCGCCGGGACCTTCTTGATGGCGCGTTCGCCGACGGCCTTGAACGCCCGCGCCGTGTCGAGCACCGTGACGATTTCGTCCGGCGTGAGCGATTCGATGTCGAGCAGATGTTTGCGGGTCCAGGTCATTTGGGCCTTTCCAGCACGACTTCGTCCACGCCGTCGTTTTCCACCAGCCGCACGCGGATTTTTTCGCCTTCGGCGGTGGGCACGTTTTTGCCGACAAAATCCGCCTTGATCGGCAGTTCGCGATGGCCGCGGTCAATGACCACCGCCAGTTGAATTTTTTTGGGCCGGCCGAAATCGTTCAGTGCGTCCATGGCCGCGCGGGTGGTGCGGCCGCTGAACAGAACGTTGTCCACCAGCACGACCGTTTTGCCGGTCACGTCAAACGGAATGACGGTGGGATGAACTGTCGGCGCGGCCCGCCGGTCCAGGTCGTCGCGGTGCATGGACACGTCGAGAATGCCGACCGGAACGGTCAGCTGCCAGAGTTCGGAGAGGATTTTGCCCAGCCGCTTGGCCAGATGGTCGCCGCCCACCGGTATGCCGGTCAGGACCACCTCCGAACCGTTTTCATTGCGCTCGGCGATTTCGTGCGCGATACGGGTCAGCGCGCGTTGCATCGCGACGGCATCAAGGATGACGGTGGATTCAGGCATTGGGCAACATCTTCCTCGTCGTCGTGCTCGTCCTCGTAATCGAAAATTCACAAATCGAGGACGAGAAGGAGCTCGAGGGCGATTGGTACAGCAAAAATCGCGAACCACTCCGCCGGGCGGAGTTGATTCGCGTCGCGCAGTATGCGTTCATATTCTTCCTTGGCGACCTCGCGGGGCCGCCTTAAAGGAACATTCAGTCTTCGGTCAATGGCTGGTGGTTTGGCGTGCCCGGCGCCAGCTCGCCCGGTGCTTGATGATCCAATCCGTCAACGCCCGTTCGAATCCGATGTCGTGCCCGGCCTTTTCCGACTCAATCCACTTATGCCTGAGAATTTCCTCGCGCTCGGCCTGAAATTCCCGATAAAGCGAGGAATTCTTCAGCAAATCGTCCGCGGGAGATGCAGCTTTCATAGCGATCGACATAGAAAATGTGACGCAAAATTAGGGTTTTTCCACCCGATTGCAATAAAAATCTCGTCCCGGCATCGCAACCCGCGCATGGCGAACAGGTTGTGCAATCCGGCTCACTCCAATTGCTTGCGCAAAGAGGCGGCGATTTGAGCAAATACCCGGGCGGCCGGGCCATCCGGCGCCGAGACCACCACCGGCATGCCCTGGTCACCTCCTTCACGAATTTCTTTAAAAATCGGCACCTCGCCGAGGAATTTAACCTTTTGCCGCGCCGCTTCGGCTTGGCCACCGCCGTGGCCGAAAATTTCCACCCGTTCGCCGTTCGGGGCGGTGAAATAGCTCATGTTCTCGACGATGCCGAGGATCGGCACGTTCACCTTGTTGAACATCGCAATGCCTTTGCGCACAACCCCCAGCGACGCCTCCTGCGGTGTGGTGACAATGACGCCGCCATCGAGCGGCACGGTCTGGCAGAGCGACAATTGCGCGTCGCCGGTGCCCGGTGGCAAGTCCACCAACAAATAATCCAGTTCACCCCATTCCACCGCCAGCAGAAACTGCTGGATGGTCTTGGTAATCATCGGCCCGCGCCAGATGACCGGCTGTTCATCCGTGAGCAGCAAACCGATGCTCATCACCTTCACGCCATGCCCCAGTGGCGGCACCAGCCGTTCCTGCGCACTGATGGTCGGACGTTCGTGAACACCCATCATCAGGGGAATGCTCGGCCCGTAAATGTCGCAGTCCAGCAATCCAATCTTTGCGCCGGTATGTTTGAGCGCACCGGCGAGGTTCACG
>CAWACS010000003.1:0-23643 GCA_963780535.1 uncultured Verrucomicrobiae bacterium | reverse complement strand
ATTTCCGGCGGACCAGATCGTCCTCGGCCACTTTCAAGCAGTCGCGTCCGGCGGGTGACGCTTTTAATTTGGGATCGATGTAACCGGCATCGTCGTGTTCGCCGTGGCCGCAAAGCCGGAGCAAGGTGGCAACAATCAACTGTGGTCCCCGGCCGGTCCGTGCACGCGCGACCGCCTGCCCGATGGTTTTCAGGCACGCACTCAAATCAGTGCCGTCCAGCGAATCCACCTCCACGCCGTAGCCGGCCGCCTTGTCCACCAGGTTATGGCAGGCAAACTGGCGCGCCGTGGGGGTTGAATAGGCGTACTGATTGTCGGCCACCACCAGAATGAGCGGCAATTTCTCCACCGCCGCCTGGTTGAGCGCCTCGTGAAATGCGCCGGTGGAGGTCGCGCCGTCGCCAATGCTGGCCGCGCCGACCGTGCCGGAGACCTGCTTGAGCCGGCGCGCCAGCAAAATGCCGTTCACCACGGAAATCATGGCGCCGAGATGGCTGATCATCGGCAGATAACCATCCTTGGGCTTGCCGCGGTGGACGTTGCCATCGCGGCCACGCATCGGTCCCAGGGCCGAGCCGAGATAGGTGCGTGCGGCGTCCTGGATGGTCTCGCCAAAGGCCAGCCGCCCCGCGGCGTCGCGAATCAAGGGCGCGAACACATCGCCCTTTTGTAACGCGACGCCGGTCGCCGCGCTCAGGGCTTCCTGGCCGCGTCCGAGGAAGACGCCGCCATGAATTCTGCCGGAGCGCCAAAGCGCCGCGAATTTGTCATCCAACAACCGTGCCTGCAACATGAAGCGGTAAGCGGCCAGATGCGTTTCACGAAACAAAGCCGCGTTTTCCGCCGTGCCAGGCTCGAGCACCGTTTGCAGCATGGGCCGATTTTATCGCCAAAACTCCGCGCCAGCAACGTTTCTTTCGGCATTGGAATTGCGGTAAACAAAAAAACGGGTTGGCTAAAATGGCCAAACTGATGTTGAATAAGCATTCTGAACAACCGCGTCCTTAAAATAGACATCGGAATCACATTGGAATTGCCGTCATGACACATGCCGCAGCTCAAATTTTTCTGGTTGGCAACGACCCGGAATTGCCGGCGGTGTTATCCGAACTGCTGCGGGCGGATGACCTGATCATCCGGCGGGTGCCATCTGGCGACGGGATTTTCGAATTGCTGCGCGACCACCCGGCCGATCTGATCCTGTTGGGGGCCGCCGATCTGGCGTTGCTGCAGGAACTCAAGGAGGTCCCGGCCACCCAGACCATCCCCGTCATCGTGTTTACCGCCGCGGAGGCGCCGGCGGAAAAGCTGCGCGCGTTTGAACTGGGGGCCCACGACTGTGTGGCCCGGCCGTTTGACGCCAAAGAACTGCGGGCGCGCCTGCACGCCGCCCTGAAAATCAAACGGCAGTTTGGCGAACTTCTCCGTCATCAGCGCGAGTTGATGGCCGCCCGGATCGCCGCCGAATCCGCCGCGCGCGCGAAATCGGATTTTCTGGCGGCGATGAGCCATGAAATCCGCACACCCATGAACGGCGTGGTGGCGATGGTCGGCCTGCTGTTGGAAACGCCGCTGACCGCCGAGCAGCGCGGTTACCTGGAGACCATCCACGCGAGCAGCGAGGCCTTGCTCACCATCATCAACGACATCCTCGATTTTTCAAAAATCGAGGCGGGCAAGCTCGATCTCGATTCGCGGCCCTTCGATTTGCGCGGGTGTGTGGAGGAAACACTGGATTTGATGGCCGCGCGGGCATTCGAAAAGAATCTCGAACTGGTTTACCAGATGGACGACCGGATTTCCGCGCTGGTGGAAGGCGACGCGTTGCGCCTGCGCCAGGTTTTGGTCAATCTGTTGAGCAACGCCATCAAGTTCACCAAGACCGGTGAAATCCACGTTCAGGTCAACTTGCTTTCAGCCAAGGAGGAGGAGCAGAAACGCTCCCTGTTTCACGTTCATTTTTCCGTGCGCGACACCGGGATTGGCATTCCGCCGGAGAGTCTGGCACGCCTGTTCAAACCGTTCATGCAGGCGGACCCCTCCACGGCGCACCGTTATGGCGGCACCGGACTGGGCCTGGCCATCAGCAAACAACTGGTCGAGCTGATGGGTGGCAAAATGTGGGCCGAGAGCGTGCCGGGCGAAGGCTCGGCGTTTCATTTCACCATCAACGTAATGGTCCAGTCGCAAACCGCGCCGTTCGCGCTCGCGGGCCGGCAGGACCCGCTGGCCAACCGGCGCGTTTTGATTGTGGAACACAACGCGACCAGCCGGCGGCTGCTGGCCGAGTTGGTGACCCGCTGGGGCATGATTCCCCGGGAGGCCGCGGACGCGCAACAGGCGATGCATTTGCTCCGGAATGGCGATCCCCTTGACCTGGCCATCCTCGACGTGCAACTGCCGGGCATGGACGGTTTCACCCTGGCCGCCGCAATCCAACAGATGCCCGCGCGGTCCGCGCTGCCGCTGGTGCTGCTCACACCCATCGGCCTGCGCCACGAAGCTTCGTTGACGGCAAATATTCCGCGGGTGGTCTTTGCCAACAAGCCCCTCAAACCTTCCCAGTTCTTTGAAGTCCTGACCCGTGTTTTATCCAAAACCGAACCGCCGCGCGAGCCGGCGCCGGCAACGGTTCAGGCCGCGGAAACCCTGGCCAGCCGCCAGCCCCTGCGTGTGTTGTTGTGCGACGATAACACCATCAACCAGAAGGTTGCCGTGCGCATTTTACAGCAGTTGGGTTATGAGCCGGATCTGGCCGACAATGGCCGGGAAGCGCTCAAGGCGCTTGACCGGAAACCCTATGATCTGGTTTTCATGGACGTGATGATGCCGGAGATGGACGGGTTGGAAGCGACGCGCATGATCCGCAAGCTTGAGGCGAGCGGCGGCAGCGTCAATTTTAATTCCCACATCATCATCATCGCCATGACCGCCCAGGCGATGCAGGGCGATCGCGAGAAATGTCTCGAAGCGGGCATGGACGATTATCTGTCCAAGCCCATCCGTCCCAAAGACGTGCGCGGCGTCATCGAACGCTGGGGTGAGCACATAAGTTTGTTGGCGTCAGCCCGGCCCACGCCCGCGTTCGCTCCGGCCGCACCCGCGGTTCCGGCCGCACCCGCCCCGCCGCCGGAAGCGGAGGAATCACCGGTGGAGATGGACCGGTTGTTGGATTTAAGCGGCGGCAGTTCGGAAAGTTTGCGCGAATTGTTGGACCTTTATTCCCGGCAGACCACGGAACAGCTTGCGCAATTGGAGTCGGCGATCCGCGCGAATCATTCCGAGGTGGTCCGCCACGTGGCGCATAGTTGCGCCGGCGCCAGCGCCACCCTGGGCATGGCCCGGCTGGTGCCGCTGTTGCGGGAATTGGAACGGCAGGGCAAGGCCGGCCAGTTGAGCGGCGCGGAAACATTGTATGCCGACCTCGCGCGCGAATTCAAACGCGCCCAGGATTTTCTGGCCAAGCATCCCTCCCTGGCCGGAACGGCCGCAACCCCGGTTCCTTCATGAAAAAAATCCTCATCATTGAAGACGACCAGGTGATTGCGAACATTTATCGAAATAAATTCGCGGGGGAGGGTTATCAGGCCGAGGTGGCCTATAATGGTGAAAGCGGCTTGAAAACCATGCGGACATTTAAGCCTGACATCATGGTGCTGGATCTGGTCCTGCCCAAGATGTCGGGCGTGGATTTCATCATTAACGCCCGCAGCGAGGCGGATTTTGCCAAGACGCCCATCATCGTTTTTTCCAACACGTACCTGACCAACATGATCCAGGAAGCCTGGAAGGCCGGCGCCAACAAATGCCTGTCCAAGACCAATTGCACACCCAAGGACGTGTTGGACATCGTGCGCCAGACCATCGGCGGCGGGGCCGTGCCGGAAGCAGCCGCCAAACCGGGCGCGCCCAGCCGGCCGGCCGCGGCCGCCCAACCCGACTTCAGCGACATCGCAGGCGACACCAAATTCCTCTCGGAACTGCGGCAGGCCTTCATTGACGGCCAGCCCGCGAACCTGGCCGCGTTGCGCGCCGGTTTGCAAAACCTCATCAAGGCGAACAGCGAAACCGTCCAACTCAAGGATATCCACGAGCTCTACCGCCGCAGCCATGCGCTCGCCGGCAACGCCGGCCTGGCCGGGTTCATGCACGTGGCGCACATGTCCTCCGCCCTGGAGGCGTTGCTCAGGGAACTCTACGAAAAACCGAAGAGCATCAACACCTCCACCCTCCGTACCGTCGCCGCCGCCGTGGATTTTCTCGGCTTTCTTTTCGAGCGCGGCAAACGGCCGGACAATCCGGACCCGCCGCCCGTCAACATCCTGGTGGTGGATGACGAGCCGATTTCGCAGCGCGCCGTGGTTTACGCGCTGGAAAAGGCGCAGTTGCCTTCCACCAGCACCGCCGATCCCAACGCCGCGCTGAAATTGCTGACCGAAATTCCTTTCGACCTCGTGTTTCTGGACGTGGATATGCCCGGCATGACCGGCTTTGAACTCTGCACCAAGCTGCGCGCCATGCCGCAGTACAAAAAAACCCCCGTCGTTTTTGTCACCGCGCTCAGCGACTTTGACAGCCGCACCAGTTCCATGATGGCCGGCGGCAACGATTTCATCGCCAAGCCGTTTCTCTTCATTGAACTCACCGTCAAGTCCCTCATCCACGTCCTGCGCGCCAAACTGCAGCCGGCGAAGTGATTTCAGCTTTTCCGCTCTTTTCAACTCCACCGCCGGCGGTGTGATCGGCCAGCTTCCAGGTTCGCCGACGCTTGACTTCCGGTGACGCGTACCCCGCACTAGGGGTTGGTTGGTTGAGCGTGGAATCTGACCATGAACAAATGCTCGTATTGTGGTGCGGAATATTCCGACGATGTGCCGGAATGCCCGATTGACCATACGCCGCTGTTCGAACCGGGCATCGTACCGGCGCCAAATTCGCCGCCGCGGTCCGGCCCGGCCCGGCCGGATTATGAGTTCCCGCCGCGATCGCCGGCCGAACGGCAGCAGGATTTGGTCACGTTGGTCACGTGTGGAACACTGGTGGCGGCGGACCTGGTTGTCAGCCGGCTCCAGGCGGCCGGAATTCAGGCGTTTATTCCCGACGAGTGTTTGATGCAGACGATCGGGTTTAACCTGAACACCTTTGGTTATGTCCGGGTCCAGGTTGCGTCCCGGGACTATGACGCGGCCAGGGATTTGCTCTCCGGAAATTAACCACGGTGGCTGGCGCCCCGTTGGGGTTGAATCCCATCAATGGAACCCATGACCTCCGCCGGTCAGCTTCATCCGCCGGCGATGGACGCACTGAACATTTCCTTCGCGATCACGCCGTCGGCCACCTTGGTCACCGCGCCGGTCATGCGGATCGCATAGTCGTCGCCAATCTCGATTTCAATGGTGCCGCCGGGCATGTGCACGGAGAGGTCGCGGTCGCACAGGCCGAGCTTGTGCGCCACCGCCGCCGCCGCGCTGCTGCTGCTGCCGCTCGCCAGCGTGTAACCCGCGCCGCGTTCCCAGATTTCAATCTGGATGTTGTGGCGGTCGAGCACCTTCATGAATTGCACGTTGGTGCGGTTCGGAAAGCGCAGGTGCGTCTCCAGCAACGGGCCGATTTGTTTCGCCAGTTCCGCGCTGATTTTGGGCATCGGCAGCACACAGTGCGGATTGCCCACTGTCGCCGCGCAAAAGTTGAATCGTTCCCCGCGCAGATGGATGGGCTCGTTGATGACTTCGCGGCGCGGGCCGGCCACGGGAATTTCGTCGCTCCAAAAACTGACCCTGCCCATCTCCACGCGCACGATTTTGCCGCGGTCCGTCACCGTGGCCTTCACCAGGCCGCCGGCGGTTTCGACGGCGAATTCGTCCTTGTCCACCAGTTTCTTGTCCCACAGGTAACGCGAAAAAATCCGCAGGCCGTTGCCGCTCTTTTCCGCCTCGCTGCCGTCGGGATTGAAAATGCGGACCGCGAACTTCGCCTTTTTGGACGGGAGCGGTCCGAGCAGGATGCCGTCCGAACCGATGCCGTAATTACGATGGCAGATCGTCTTGATTTGCGCGGCCGTCAGCGGCGCCGGCAGGTTCTTCGGGTCAATGACGAGGTAGTCGTTGCCCAGCCCGTGATACTTGGTAAATGCCCACAACATGAATCCAGCATACCCCGCCGCGCGCGAAGCGCAAAACAGAATCAGGGCTGGTCCGGCGGTTTGGCGGCGTGCCGGGCTTCCCCCGCGTGAAACTTGTGAAGGAACCGGTGAAACACCGGCGCAAAAATGATGCCGAGGATGGCGATGAATGCCAGTCCGCTGAACAGCGCGTAGCACCCGGCAAAAATTTTCCCGCCGGTGGTTTGCAGCGATGACACCGGGCCCATGCCGGACAAAATCATCGCCGCATTCACAAAGGCGTCCACCCAGGACATCCCCTCGAAGGTCCGGTAACCGACCATCCCCAGGCCGAGCGCGAACGCGATGACCATCAGGCCAAGGCACACGCCCCGGGCCAGGCGCAGGTAAAATTGCCGGCGCGGCAACAGTGGTTTGGAGCGATGCTCGAACATGGAATCAGGCGTTGGTAGGGCGCGCCACTCCGTGCGCGCCGCGATTATCAGATGTGTGTTTGGCGGGCAAGGGACTGCCCGCCCTGCCTGGAGGTTGTTCCGTTTGTAATCTCATTTTGCCACCTGCACGGTGCCGACCAGCTCGCGCACGTCCTTCAGGCCGTGCTGCTTCAAAAATTCCCGGATACCGGCAATCACGTGCAACGGGGTCTGCGGTTCGTAGAAATTGGCCGTGCCCACCGCCACCGCCACCGCGCCGGCCACCATGAATTCAATCGCATCCGCCGCGTTTTGAATGCCGCCCATGCCGATGATGGGAATTTTTACTGCCTGCGCCGCTTCCCAGACCAGCTTGATGGCAATCGGTTTGATACACGGTCCGGTCAGGCCGCCGGTAATGTTCGCCAGTTTCGGCTGGCGTGTTTCGATGTCAATCGCCATGGCCGGATAGCTGTTCATGATGGACAGCGCGTCGCTGCCCGCATCCGCTGCCGCCCTGGCGAACGGCGCGATGCTCACCACGTTTGGGCTCATCTTCGTAATCAGCGGCAGCTTCGTCACTTTACGGCACGCCGCCACGACCTGGGCGATCAATCTCACGTCCGTGCCGAACTGCGCGCCGCCTTCCTTGATGTTCGGGCAGGACACGTTGAGTTCCAGCGCGCCCACGCCGCCGAGGGCGTCGAACCGCCGCGCCACGTCGGCGTATTCCTCGACCGTGGTGCCCCAGATGTTGATGATGGTCGGGACCTTCAGAGTCTCGAGGAACGGCCAGTATTTTTTGATGAACCCGTCCACGCCCGGTCCTTGCAGGCCGATGGCGTTGATGAGTCCGCTGGTCATTTCGACCGTGCGGGGCGTGCGATTGCCGCGCACCGGATGCAGCCGGATGCCTTTCACCACCACCGCGCCGAGCTGGTTCAAGTCGAGCAGTTTTGCATACTCGACGCCGTAACCGAATGTGCCCGAAGCCACCATCACCGGGTTGTGCAGCGTCATTGTGCCAATCTGGACGGACAAATTCACTTTGCCCTCCGCATTCCGCACTTCGGATTTTGCAACTTTAGCCTTTAGCCTTTGAACTTTAGCCTTCACTTCGCCGCCTCCCACTCGACCTGGCGCGAATCGAACACCGGTCCTTCGGTGCAGGTGCGTTGATATTCCCAGTCCCGCAGTGCGGGACCGGTCCTGACCGGAATCACGCACGTCAGGCAGACGCCGACGCCGCAACACATGTGTTCATCCATCGAAAGTTCCGCCGGCACGTCGAATTCCCCGGCGATTTTGCCAACCGCCTTCAACATGCCCGTCGGGCCGCACGCAAACACCTTCCGGTGGGTCACTTTTCGTTTTAATTCTTTAACCAAGGGCCCGGTAACCAATCCCCTTTCGCCGTGGCTGCCGTCCTCGGTCGTCACGCGCACGTCCCAGCCGAGCGCCTGAAATTCCTTTTCGCACAGGATGTCAATCCGTTTGCGCCCGCCGACAAAGACGATGCCCTTTTGCGGCGACCGTTGCGCGAGCAGATACATGGCCGCCATGCCGTAGCCGCCCGCGACGAGCAGGGGAGTCTCGCCGCCGCGTTTGGGCACGGTAAATCCGTGGCCGAGCGGCGCGATGACGCTGAGTTCCTCGCCGTGGCCCATCCGGGCGAGGGCGTCGGTGCCCTTGCCGACGGTTTTATAGAGGATGGAAAACGCGTCGCCGGCGACCTGAAAGATGCTGAACGGCCGGCGGAGCAGGGCGTCCTTCAAGGTGGAGACGCGGACATGGGCGAACTGACCGGGTTGGATGAGCGGTGCGATTTGCGGCGCGCGCAGAACCAGACGGAAATAAGAATCGGTGTCGCGCTCGTTGGAAACAATCTGGACGGTTTGCTCAAGCATCGGCACTGCCAGCATGGTCGCCAACGGCAAACCTGTCAACTTTGGGTGTGAAGTTGGGTGTGAGGGGCGGTGTCCCGATTAAACCCGAAAACCGAGGTAAAATTTCTGCGTTTGCGGAGTGCGGCCGTCCCGGCCGCAGCAACGTGGGATGAGTGAGCTGTTGGAACCTGTTCTGTGGCTGAAAGGAAGCCTGTTGCTGCGTCCGAGGACGGGCGCACTCCGGGGCGGCCTCAGCCAACCCGCCACCACCGGCAACTTCGGAATTCGGGTTTTGCAGCGGCGAACCTGCGGCTCGAATGAGCCGGCGCACAGCGCCAATGCAACAATTCAGGCGTTCGCGACTTTGTGGCGAACGGCCAGGGCCAGGGCCACCCCGAGCAGTATGCCGGCGGTGTCTGTCATCAGGTCGGTGACGGAAGACGTTCGGTTGGGCAGCCAGGCCTGGGTGACTTCAATTGTCAGGCTGATCGCGACTCCGGCGAGAACCACCAGCAAGGCGTTGGTGACCAGCCGGTGCGGCCGGCGCGCATGGCGATACAGGAAAAAACAGAATCCAAATGGCAGGAAACCCAGGACGTTGATGGCAATATCCGAATAATCCGGCCGGTTGTAGGACACATCCTTCCAAGGTGGGATCAAGAACTCCCGCTGGATCGGCTGAAAGATGGCGGGAATGAACAGGTGGTGGTCGTTGCCGGAGTAGTCTTTCACCTGCTGCCCGTGGCCCTCGTCGAAAAGATAGAGTGCCGTCAGACCGGGCGTCCCTATGAGTTGCCGGGCGCGGCCCCGCGTCCACAGCGCGCGGTGCCAGGCGATTTCCGTCGGATTGAGCGCCCGGTTGTACAGCGCAAATCCAAACAGCCACCCGGTCCACGGAGCTTTTCCGGATGCGTTGTTCCCCAGAATAAGCTGCCCGTCCAATGCCCTCGCATTCAAGGTGAATTGGGGAAAGTGCCCGGCGACCGTTCCGTCCATGTAAAAATCAGTTCCGGCGCCATCACCCCGGACGGTGATGAACCGTGCCTCTCGTTCCGGCAACGCATGGTACACGCCCACCTCGCGGATGGTATCCGTCGGCTGCGGCTGCTGGGTCGTCGCCCGCAACAAAAAATCCTGTTTCCATTGACCCAGGACAAAATCAAGCGGCAAACGGGGATTGTGGACGGTCACGATGTTAAACACGTTGTTGGCGGGTTCACGGCGCGTGGCGATCCAAAGTTCCACGGTAAAGCTGGCGGGTATTCCGGGGGCGCCGCTCACATTCGGCTGCATCGGCAGTGGCGCGGGATCGTAGGCGATGCTGTAAGGTTGAAAATGCAGGCCGACGCTGCGCCCCGACCAGTTGACCTGGTTGTGAGGACGGAAGTCGAACAGCCACAGGCCCACCACGCAGTAACCCGCCACCATCACGAGACTCAGCCAGCCGAAGCATCTGTCATTGGGAATTTTCACTGGACGCTTCGGGTTTGCTCAAGCATGGCCGAAGACCAGCATGGTCGGCGGTGGCAATCCTGTCAACTTTGGGGTAGTGGTCCGGTTTTGGCGGGGCGAGCGTCCTCGCGAGCCTTCGTCGCTACGCTTTGACGCGCCAGGGCCGGCTCGCGAGGCTGCTAGCCGCCGCAGATTGCAAAAGGTGCCACCACCCTAAAATCCGTTTTGACGAGTGGCTGGTTCCTGCGCAGTATGGACGAAGGTTAAGAGCGAACAGTCCAAAAGCGAATTCCTCCAACTTCATGCTATTCAGTTCGTATATCTTCCTCTTTTTCTTCCTGCCGCTGACCCTGGTTGGGTTTGGTCTGCTGTCGCGGTATCGGGGTCCTAAAGCCGCCAAGCTCTGGCTGGTGCTGGCTTCGCTCTTCTTCTATGGCTGGTGGAACCCGGTCTATGTCGGCCTCATCCTGGCATCCATGATGTTCAATTACTCGGTCGGACGCCACATCGGCCGGCGCGTGCAGTCGGATCGGTGGGCGGGAGGCGCGCTGTTTTTCGGCGTTGCGGCGAACCTGGCGTTGCTGGGCTATTTCAAATATGCCCATTTCTTCATCCACACTGTCAATGGGGTGTTCGGCTCGCACTGGGACCTGGGCCGGATCATGCTTCCATTGGGAATATCCTTTTTCACCTTCACGCAGATCGCTTATCTCGTGGATGTCCGCCGGGGCGTCGTCTGCGAGTATGACCTGGGTGATTTTCTGTTGTTCGTCACCTTTTTTCCACACCTGATTGCGGGTCCGATTATCCATCATTCGGAAATGATGCCGCAGTTTGCCGAACCGCGGACCTATCATTTTCGCTGGAGCAATCTGGCCATCGGCCTGGGCTTGTTTTCCCTGGGTCTTTTCAAGAAGGTCGTCATCGCGGATGGGATGGGTGGTTATGCAAGCAAGGTGTTTGGCGCGGCGACTTCCGGCAATGGGCTTTACCCGCAGGACGCATGGGCGGGAGTGTTCGCCTACACGTTCCAGATCTACTTCGATTTCTCCGGTTACTCGGACATGGCCATCGCCCTGGCCCGGATGTTCGGCATCGTCCTGCCACAGAATTTCAACTCACCCTACAAGGCGCGGAACATCAGCGATTTCTGGCGGCGATGGCACATGACGCTTTCCCGTTTCCTGCGCGATTATCTGTACATCCCGCTCGGCGGAAACCGGCGCGGGGAATTTCGGCGCTATGTGAACCTGATGGTGACGATGGGTCTCGGTGGCTTGTGGCACGGCGCAGCCTGGACGTTTGTCCTTTGGGGGCTGTTCCATGGCGCCGGCCTGGCCATCCAGCATGGCTGGCAGGCGTTCTGGTCGAAGATCTTGCCGGACCGCCCGACCTGGTGGCCGGCTGGGCTGTCCACCTGGGGCGGTCGGACTCTGACCCTGCTTTTTGTCATGGTGGGCTGGGTCTTGTTTCGCTCGGCGGATGTGCCGACTGCGCGGCATGTGTTCGCGGCCATGTTCGGTCTCGGCGCGGGGCCGATCCTGGGCAGCCCGCTCCTGGTGAAGGCAAAAACCTGGTGGTGGCTCGGCGGTCTGCTGGCATTCGTGTGGTGGTTGCCCAACACCGTGGAAATCATGGGTCGGCATACCCGGCTGCCCGCACCGGCGGGTGGCGGTCCTTCCGCCCCGCCGGGTCGGCTGCGATGGGAACTGACTGCCCGGTGGGCGTGTCTCACAGGATTGTTGCTGGCGTTGTCCATCCTGGGCCTCTCCCGCGCCGGCGAATTCCTCTATTACAATTTTTGAGATGAACCGAATCGCCCGCCGTTTTGTGTTACTGGCCTTGGGCCTGGCCCTTGGCCTGACCGGTGGGGTGGCCCTGCTGAATCTCATCGTCGATCCATTCAACCGGTATGGCCTCAATCATCTCGGGGTCTATATCTCGGCGGAACGGGAGTGCAAGTCCACCTACGTCCAACGGTTTCCTCATGACGCATTGCTGGTCGGTAACAGTCGCGAAATCCGGATTCCGCCCGCGCAATTGGAAGGTTTCCAGTTCTTCAACGGCGCCTTTTCCGGCGCCACGCCCGAGGAAATCTATTTCTTTTTGCAACATTTCGCCCGGCACCAGCGACTGGTCGTTCTCGCCGTGGACATCGGTGAGCAGGACCCGGCGGAACGGCACGGGGATATCTTCGCGCCCAAGGGACTGGTTTCGGCCCTGGATAACCTGCTCAACCTGCAAACGACCGAGTATTCGATCCGGACCATCTCCGAATCATTATCTAAACATCCCGAGCCGATCGGGCTGGACGGCCTGGTGCCCGTGGGCAGTTCGATGCTGGACGCGGACCGCAACGATCCCGAACAGGAGGCTTACCGGATCAAGGCCATGCAACAGATGTGGGATGGATATCGATGTCCGCCGCTGGCGCAGATGTCATTCTACGTCAAGATCAGCGAATGCCTGCGACAGCGCGGGATTCCCTGCGTGGTGGTCATTCCGCCGACCCAGGAAGCCGTGGCGCGATCAGCGCAGAGCGGGTCCGCGGCCGCGGAAGTGGCGGCGTGGAAACGGCAACTGAACACGATTTTTCCCCATGTGATTGACCTCTCCTTCAGCTCCTACGATGCCGCCACCAACTTCTATCGGGCCGATCCGATGCACTTCAAACCCGACGTTGGCGTCCGCTTTATGAACGCGGACGTCCTGCCTTTTGCCACCCGGGTCCTGCGCGAGACACCTCCGCCCGTGACCGCGCCGTAACTTTCTTATATTTAATAATTCTTGCTTGAGTGCGAGACGGTGGTTAAATGGTTTCGACCGACCTCAAATAGTAGGGCATGATTGATTTTCTTGAGAAATATCTTAGCCCAAAATCACTTGGGCTTTTGTTGCTTTCTCTTTGTGCCATCTATATTTGGTTTCAACATCTTAGGATCAAACTCCTTAAGGATCATCTTGAGTTTGAAAAGCGTAAACGAGAAGACTTTGTAAGCGATATTGAAAAAGTAAGATCGGCTCCGCCGCCCAAGCCCCTTAAGCCAACCAACAAGAAGCAAACCCGTGTGCTTATAGTCGATGACGAACCATGGTTGCGAGACATGATTAGCATGACCTTGAAGGGACATGATCCGTCGCTCATTGTTGAGGAGGCTTCCGACGGAGAGGAAGCGATTAGAATATTCGAGTTGAACTCTCCATCCGTATTAATCACTGACATCATGATGCCTCGCTTAGATGGGGTCAGACTGCTCAGAAAGTTGGAGTTGTTGCATAAAAGTGTTCCCACGCTCGTTATTTCTGGATATGCAACACCTGATTCCTTTCAACAACTATTTCTAGAAGCTGGCCTTGCTGAAAACCGCGAAATTAAATTTCTCACGAAACCATTCGACGTAAAACAATTCCTACAAGCGGTTGACGATCTGCTAAAGAGTGCGAAAGATTAATTTCCATCCTATCCTAATATTCAGGCCTTTTGTGCCTCCTTCACCCAGGTGTCTCTCAGAGTAATCGTGCGATTGAAGATGAGGCGCAATGCGCTGGGCTTAGGGCTTGAGTCTTTGTCCAACGCGAAATAGGCGAGGCGCTCGAACTGATAACGGACCTCCGGTCGGGCATCCTTGAGGGATGGTTCGCATTTGGCCGTTACCACTTCAAGTGAGTGCGGGTTGAGCACGGATTTGAAATCGCGCTTTGTCGCGCCGGAGCTTTCTGCGGAGGCGGACCCATCTTTCTCGGGTTCAGCTTCCGTGAACAGCCGGTCGTACAGGCGGCATTCGGCGTCAATCGCGTGCGCGGCGCTTACCCAATGAACTGTCCCTTTCATTTTGCGCGCCGCGGTGGCTCCGCCACTCTTGCTGTCGAGATCGGCGGTGCAGCGCAGTTCCACAATCTTGCCACTCGCGTCCTTCACCACCTCGTCGCATTTGATGATGTAGGCGTATTTCAACCGGACTTCGCCACCGGGTTTCAGCCGGAAGAATTTCGGGGGCGGCACTTCCTTGAAATCGTCCTGTTCAATATACAGTTCGCGACTGAACGGAATTTTGCGCGTCCCGGCATTCGGGTCTTCGGGATTGTTGACGGCGTCCAGCTCCTCGGTCTTGCCTTCGGGATAATTCGTCAGGACAACCTTGATGGGTCTCAGCACGGCGAGCCGGCGCAGGGCGCGTTTGTTCAAGTCCTCACGGATGGCGTGTTCGAGCACGGCCACGTCAGTGATGCCGTTGTATTTGGTGATGCCGATGTTGTAGGCAAAGCTTCGCAGTGCTTCCGGGGTTACCCCACGCCGGCGGATTCCGGAAATTGTCGGCATGCGCGGGTCGTCCCAGCCGGAGACGAGTTTTTCGTTCACGAGCTGCATGAGTTTGCGTTTGCTCATGATGGTGTAGCCGAGGTTGAGCCGGGCGAATTCATACTGATGCGGCAGCAGGCGCGGCAGGTCGAGGCTTTCCAGAATCCAATCGTACAACGGCCGGTGCACCTCAAATTCCAGCGTGCAGATGCTGTGCGTGATGCCTTCGATGTAATCGCTCAGGCAATGGGCGAAGTCGTACATCGGATAGATGCACCATTTGCCGCCGGTATGATGATGTTCGGCGTGGCGGATGCGGTAGAGCAGGGGATCGCGCATCCAGACGTTCGGCGAGTCCACCTGAATCTTCGCGCGCAGCGAACGTTTGCCGTCGGGAAACTCGCCTTTCTTCATGCGCTGGAAAAGGTCCAGGTTTTCAGTGACGGGCCGGTTGCGGTACGGGCTTTCCTTGGCGTTGCGGCGGTACTCGTCGGTTTCTTCCGGCGTCAGGTCACAAACGTAGGCTTTGCCTTTTTCAATCAACTGCTCGGCGTAATCGTAAAGCTGGTCGAAGTAATCCGAAGCGTAGAAAGGTTCCAAGGTAGGGCGCGTCACTCCGTGCGCGCCGTCGGCGGGCAGAGGATCAACCGCAGAGCGGGACAGGCTGCCCGCCCTACCCACAACTGCTTCGAGATAAAAGTCCCGCTTGCCTTCCTCGGCGATGGTCTCCGGCGTTTTGCCTTTGGGTTTCAATCCTAGGTTTTTATCGGCCCAGCCGGCGATGAGCCAGTTCACGTCCTCGGTGATGGAGTCCACGTATTCGACGTCTTCCCTGGTCGGGTTGGTGTCGTCCATGCGGAGGTTGCAGGTGCCGCCGAATTCGTGGGCGATGCCGAAGTTCAGGCAGATGCTCTTGGCGTGGCCGATGTGGAGATAGCCATTCGGTTCCGGTGGAAAGCGGGTATGAATCTGCGGATATTTCTTATCGGCGACGTGTTGGGCCACGATGTCGCGGATAAAATCGGAGGGCGCGGGCGCGACCGGTACTTTGGTTTCCAGACTCATAACAATTGTCCGGCAGCTTAACAAAGGGTCTGGCGGATGTCCATTGACTAGGGCGACAGGCAGTGTCCTGATTTGCCAATTTTCGGAGCGCGGATTGTCCTCAATCCGCAGCGCGTGAACAGCCATTTAGCGCGTCTTAATAAAACCAATCGCGTCAGGTCTGACGCCGCCGCTGCGAGTTGGGACAACTCGCGCCCCGGTCAAATCAGGACACTGCCGCGTGACAATGCGCGCAGTGCCGGGGTACATGCCGTTTTTGGAACATGAACAGCATCGAAACTGTCATCTGCTGATTTTGTTGTTCATGGCCATGCCGGATTTGCGCCAAAAAATCGGCCGGCCGGCGATGGCCAATGCGTTCAATGTCATCTTCGGATTGGGCTTGGGACTGGTGGCGCCACGGGAAACCCACCTGTTGTTTTGTCCGAACCTGACGATGATGGCGGTGGCCGCCGCGTCGTTGCCGGCGTCGGGCGCCCGCGCCGCCGCCACCTGGACGGCGTTGTGCGGATGATTCCTGACCGTCGCCGTCTTGTGTCTGCTGCCGCGCGCCCGGGGTGAAGCAAGCAAGCCGGAGCCGGTTGCGCCGCCGGCAAAGGATGAAGCGTGAGTTGAGGCACGCCAATTCTTCCGCCATGGCAGACGGTTGCTTGAACGGCCGGCTATTGCGGCCAAAGGGAGAGGTTCGGGCTGACGAAGCAATGGCCGCCACTGGCGCCGGCCAACAACATCCACACCGACAGCCCGCCATCGCTGACCAGGCAGGCAAACATAACCAGCAGAATGTGACACATCAAACGTTTCCGTTCGTCACGGGCCAGGGACGGAAACAGCAGCTTGCTCGTGCGTTTTACAAAATATTCAGTCATAGCTTCAGGGTATCGTTTTGGTCAGGCCGTTTTCGGCCGGATCGGTTCCGATTCCCGCGTTTAGCAGACTTTATGCCAGACGAATGGAACGTGTTCGTGATTAGGGAAATCTATCGCGGGAACTGCGGGCAGATTTCATGGAATGTCCTCGCTGGAGACACACCCTTTTGACACTCATCCGCAAACGAGTCAGGCGGCGAGCGTTTTGTTTTTCGCGCGGGATTCCTCGGCCAGCTTCTGTTTGAAACCGGCCAGGGCCTTTTGCAGGCGCGCGTCGCCGACAGCGAGGATTTGCACCGCGAGCAGCCCGGCGTTCTTCGCCGCGCCAATGCCCACCGTTGCCACCGGCACCCCCGGCGGCATTTGCACGATGGACAGCAGCGAGTCGAGACCTTTCAACGATTTGCTTTCAATCGGCACGCCGATGACGGGCAGGATGGTGAACGCCGCCGTGACGCCCGGCAGATGCGCCGCGCCGCCCGCGCCCGCAATGATGACGCGCAGGCCGCGTTCCGTCGCGCCACCGGCGTATTGCTCCAAATCCTTCGGGGTGCGATGCGCGGAGATGACCTTCGCTTCGCTGGCCACGCCGAATTCGGCGAGCACGTCAGCGGCGGCCTTCATGGTCGGCCAGTCGGAATCGCTGCCCATCAGGATGCCGACCCGCGGCCCGGAGGATTTTGTCTTGCTCATGCGGGCAAAATTGAGCGAAGAAATTGCGCGTTTGGCAAGAAACAAAATTTGAAGCCCAGGCCGCAAAGGCGCGAAGATTTAAAATAAACCCTCCTTTGCGCCTTTGCATCCTCGTGCCTTTGCGTTAAATATTTTCTGCTCATGACGACGGCCAACAAAGTCACGATCCTGCGCATCCTGCTGATCCCGTTTTTTGTTGTCGAAACCCTTTACTACGTCGAGACCGGCAACGAGATTCACCGGCTGGTGGCCCTGTTGGCGTTTGCGGTCACGGCCATTCTGGACGGGGTGGATGGCTACATCGCCCGGCGCTACAACCAGCGCAGCGAACTCGGCGCCATCCTCGATCCGCTGGCGGACAAGCTGCTGCTCGTGTCCGGCGTGGTGCTGCTAAGCTTCAATCACACGCCGCGCCTGGGACAGATTCCGCTCTGGCTCACCGGCACCATCCTCGGCCGCGACCTGCTGCTGCTCATCGGCATTTTTGTCATCCGGCTCATCGTCGGCAAGGTGGTCGTGCGCCCGCGCGTCGCCGGCAAAATTGCCACGGTCTTCCAGATGGTGGTCGTGATCTGGATTCTGCTGGAATGGGATCGCGATTTGAATGTGCGCTGGTTCAAGGTGTGGGTCATTGGGGCGGCGGCGTTCACCGGAATTTCCGGCCTGCTGTACGTCTGGGATGCCGTGAAACAACTCGGCGCGCACCCGGCCAGCTTGCCGACCCCGTCTGAATAAAGCCACAGATGGGCACAGATGAAACACTGATAAGAAATAAAACCAGCGGCGTCCTTTTTGGCTTCCATCTGTGTGAATCTGTGTTCATCTGTGGCTGACGAATCATGGCAAAGGAACTGAAACTGACGCTCAGGGCAGGCGATGTGGCGCCGGAGTTTTCGGCGGCCACCAATGGCGGCGGAAACATCTCGCTCGCCGATTTCAAGGGCAAACCCGTCATCCTCTATTTTTATCCCAAGGACGACACGCCCGGTTGCACCAAGGAAGCGTGCGCGTTCCGCGACGGGTTCGCCGAATTTAAAAAGCGCGGCGCGGTCGTGCTCGGCGTCAGCACCGATCCGGTGAAGTCGCATGACAAGTTTGTGGAGAAATTCCGGCTGCCCTTCACCCTGCTGGCGGATGAGGACAAACGGATCGTCACCGCCTACGGCGTATGGGGCGAAAAAAGTTTCATGGGCCGGAAATATCTGGGCACGCATCGCGTGACGTTTCTCATCGGCCCGGACGGCCGCATCAAAAAAATCTGGCCGCAGGTGAAGCCGGACGAGCATGCGGCGGAAGTGCTCGCGGCTTTGTAAGGTTTGATGGTGGTATATGTTGCAACTTCCGGTGGGGCGAGCGTCCTCGCGAGCCGGCTCGTCAGCAGCCTCGCCCCACCAAATGGTGCTACTATCCAAGGTCTTCGCTCCCGTTGAGCTTCAGGGGTTTGCTGGTCCATTTTTGACAATTATTGTTGATTGGCTGCCAATAAACGGTTGGTCATAAAATCACGATGGGTTGAAGGTCAATGCATGATGACTGGCAGCCAGATCCTGCGAAACCGGGTTTCAACCGGCGCCACGGCGCGGCTGGACCGCGGGTTTGCGGAGCCGGACCTGGACCAGTTCGCCGAGCCGGACCTGGGCAACTGGCTGCATCAGGTGGCCGGGAAAATCGGCCTCGCCATCAGCCGGAGAATTCCGGTCGGTTTTGAAGATGAGACGGGGTTTCACCTGGGCGTGCAGCCGGGCCGCGAAGACGAGCGCAGGGACTGGGAGCGGGCCGGCATTTTTACCGACGACAAACATTTTTGATCCGGGCACACGGCCGTTTTTTCAGTGGACATCTCCTGTCCCACCTCCTTGGCGGCTGTGGCCCGGATCGCTTTCGCAAAAATCCCCTTTGACACGCGCGCGGCAAATTCCCAGACTGTCGACCGCAAGAGAAAGTTAAACTTAAAACCAAAAAAGATTATGGCAATTTCCGCTGGCACCAAGGCCCCCGATTTCACCTTGAAATCCAAACAGGCGTCCGGTCTCGTGGACGTGAAACTCAGCGATAACTTTGGCAAGAAGAACACCGTGCTGCTCTTTTTCCCGCTTGCCTTCACGAGCGTCTGCACCAAGGAGCTGTGCGACCTCACCGCCGGGTTGGGCGCCTATGCCGGCCTCAACGCCGACATCATCGGCGTCAGCGTGGACAGCCCGTTTGCGCAGGAGGCGTGGGCGAAGCAGGAAAAAATCGGCATCACGCTCGCCAGCGATTTGAACAAGACGACCATCAAGTCGTACAACGCGGTGTTCCCGATGCTGGCCGGCGTGGGCGACACGGCGGCGCGCGCGGCGTTCGTGATTGATAAGCACGGCGTGGTGCAATACAGTGAGCAGACGCCGACACCGAAGGATTTGCCGAACTTCGAGGCCATCAAGGCCGCGCTGGCAAAGTTGAAATAGATTTTGGGGGGGGCGGCGTGTCGCCGTCCCTAAAATAAGGGTCGCTGGCGGGCTTTCGCCCGGTTAAATCCTGCCAGATCTACATTTGTAAAGAATCCACTTGACATTCTCTACGCTTGTAGAGAACATCAGCGCATGTCCAAGCCGACTGTGGAACTGACCGAGTCCGAATGGTCCGTCATCAAAGCCATTTGGGAGAACGAACCCTGCACCGCACCCGCCATCCAGGAAAAACTGTTCCCGCCGACCGGCTGGACGTATTCGACCGTCCGCACGTTGATGGACCGGATGGTGGCCAAGGGCGTGCTGAAGGCGCGCAAGGAAGGCAAACTGACCATTTATCAGTCCGTGGTCACGCGCGCGCAGGCGCAGCGCGGCGAGTTGTTTTATGCGCTCAAACACGCCTTCAACGGTGCCCTCACGCCGATGGTGCAATGCCTGCTGGAGAACCATGAAATGGACGCGAATGAGCTGGGGAAATTGGAATCGCTCATCAAGGCGAAGCGAAAGTCCGCGAAACCATAATCAAATTTCAGGAGGCGCGCGTGAATTCCTTCATCGAAACCTTGAATCAATGGGGCGGAAGTTTTTTGAGTTTTGCCTGGCCGATATTCTGGCAGTCCAGCCTGCTCATCGCGATGGTCCTGGCGCTGGATTTATTGCTGGCCAAAAAAATCCGGGCGTCCATCCGTTATGCGTTATGGCTGGCGGTGCTGGTCAAGTTGCTGTTGCCACCGACGCTGGCGCTGCCCACGAGCGCGGCATGGTGGTTGTTCCGAAGCCAACCGGCCGTTGTGGTTCCGGCCAAACAATATGTCATTACCGATGGTGCCACTACGCCGCCGGCCGATTTCGTTCCGCCAACCTTTCCGGTCTCCGCGTCCGCCCCGAAGTTGGGCGGCGCCGGCGGAGCGTTCCTTGGTTCCGTCACGGTGAGCGCGGGACTGCTGTTGTGGCTGGGGTTCCGCTGGCGGCGGGTCATGCGGAAGGTTCGTGGGGCAACGGTGAGCCCGGAATTTGCTGGTCCGCTGGAAGCCGCGCAACAAATGGCTGGTTTACGTTCCGGCGTGCGGTTGAAAATTGTGGATGGTCAATTGTCTCCGGCCGTGTGCGGCCTGTTCCGTCCGGTGATCCTGCTGCCGCGAACGCTGGTGGAAAAACTGTCAGCCGGTCAATTGCGCACAGTGTTGTTGCACGAATTATTTCATCTCCGGCGCAAGGATGTCTGGGTGAACTGCGCCCAGGCGTTGCTGCAAATTCTCTACTGGTGGCATCCGCTGTTGTGGCTGGCCAACGCCCGCATCCGTCGCGTGCGCGAGGAGGCGGTGGACGACGCGGTGATGCTGGCATTACGTGACGAGGCGGAAGACTACGCGCCGACGCTGCTCGAGGTGGCCAGGCTGGCGTTTCGTCGTCCGCGCCTGAGCCTGGGGCTGGTTGGCATCATGGAATCACGGAGCGCGCTGCGGCAACGCATCGAACGGCTGGTAAACTTCCGCGCGCCGCGGAAAGCCGGGCTGACCGTCGCATCGCTCTGTGGCATTTTCGTATTCAGCGCCTTGGCCCTGCCGATGGGTCAGGCGCCGGCGGAAGTGACCAGTCAAACTTCGCCAGCTACCGGCTATAATTTGAACCAGGCGAATCCCGGCATTTCCACAGCGGCCATTCTTTCCGATCGCACCAATGCTATTGATGAAAAAGCGGAGGCTGACCAGTTGGTTCGGGATGGCAAACTGCTTTATGAAATGGGCAAATTTGACGAAGCAGAAGCATGCCTCCGGGAAGTCCTGGCCCGGGATCCGGAAAATCCGGCGGCCCATTACTATTTGAATCTGGTCCAGGCGTCAAAGGCTGCTGGTCCAGGCTCGCAAAGGATTCAGGCTCAGAATCGTCGTAAACAAATTGTAGAGATGCTCAACCGTATCCGGTTTGACCAATTCGGACCCAACAACCGGTGGCCGCTGAAGGAAGTCGTTCGCGAGCTAAACCAGTTGAGTGCCGGGTTTGATTCCGACAAGGCCGGCATCCGCTTTTCGACGGCTGACAATGCCGACGGGCGGCAGCCAAAGATTGACCCCAACACCGGCCTGCCGGCGAAAGCTTCCTCTTCAAACGGTACGGACATCAATTCCGTTATCATCATGATTAATCAAACTTTAACAAACGTGACCTTGGCAAATGTGTTAGACGCTATAGTTATGACTGCAAATAAACCCATCGAATATGCGATATCCGAGGATGGAGTTGTCTTTGCACTTGGAAACGGCCGGGAAGCACCGCGGCTTTACAGCCGTGTATTCAATCTTAATAACGATGCCTTTCTTGCCAATTTGCGGAAGCGGGATAGCTCAAAGACCAATGTCACGACAGTTGTGCGCCAACTTTGCTTAACCGCCGGTGTGGAACTCACGCCGCCCAAGTCGATTTTCTATAACGATCGAATGGGCCTGCTGTTTGTCCGTGCCACCGAACCGGATCTGGATAAGGTCGAAAAAGTTCTCGAAACTTTAAATTGCCTGCCGCCGCAAATCCACATCAAAGCGCGGTTTTTGAAAGTGCCAAATGGAACTTTGGATGGGTTTGGGTCTACAAAAATAACTGGAAGCACCAATGAACCGGATCAATTCGTTGGAATCCTGACCAGTGAAAATACGCAGGCGGAGACGAAGGCATTGGAATCGCGCGCCGGGGTCGAAGAACTGGCCGAGCCGGAAGCGACCACGACGAGCGGACGGCAGATGGAGATGCGGGCAACGGAAACCATAACGATCATAACCAATTTCGCCTACCGGGAGACCATGACCAATTCAATTATTTTTCCCCAAACCAATGCGGTGGAAACCGGACCGATTCTATCTACGATGGCAACCGTTTTGCCGGATGGTGATACGGTTGATTTGGATGCCAAGGTCTCGCTGACGGAATTTTTGGGCTATGCCGTTCCGACCCACACGACTGCGACAAACAACTCGGCGGGTGAAAAAATCGATTTGCCCGGGATTTTGCCCCGGCTCCGCGTTCGACAAGCCAGCACTCACGTTAATTTGTATGACGGCCAAACGTTATTGCTCGGCAGAATCAAAAACCGGACTGTCGGCGCGGACAATGTTCCGGAGTCCGTCTCCCGCGAATTTAAAACCGAGGTGGTCGGCGTAAAAGATATTCAGAAGCCCGACAGCCGCGAATTGCTCGTCTTTGTCACCGTTAACCTGGTTGATTCGGCGGGCAACCGCCTCCATTCCGATCAAGACATGCCGTTCGCGCGGAATGCCATTCCGCAGCAAAATGGTCCGTGATGAAAATATTGTCTGCGGCAGGAAATGCATTTGAGAATTGTTTCACCGACGGACGGAGCGCCGAGCACCGTCTCGGCTCGAACGCGAAATAGTCATCAACATGCCGGGGCGGTGCCCGGCGTTCCAATTCAGGATTATTGCAACGGCGGGGGAACGTTCGTCGAAATCATCCACTCGCTGAAAGGCCGCATGGATCCGCATTCGGGACAGGACGTGGCGGCATATTGGGTGCCGCAATGGGGGCAGACGCCCTGGGTGGCAAAGGTGTCAAACGGTTTCCGGCATTTGCCGCACACCCACAACGCGCCTTGCGGCGGCACGGCTTTGCAGTTGGGACAGGCAAAACCTTCGCGGCGGGGCATTTTGGCCACGCGGGCCAGGGCGCGCGCCTGCATCAGACCGTTCCAGCAATTCAACAGGGCGAACCCGGCCAGGAGGTAATACCACAGGTGGTTGGTCCAGATGACAATGGGAACGAAAGCGGCAATGCCGATAAAGCCGATGACGGTTGCGATCATCAGACTGCGCGCCCGTCCAAACATAAACCAGAGCAGCGAACGCAGGATTTGGCCGCCGTCGAGTGGATAAATCGGCAACAGGTTGAACGCGAGCAACACGGTATTGATGTACCAAAGCGTCAGGACAAAAAGATAGGCATCCGGCATCGTGTCTTCCCAACCGGCGGACCGCGCCAGGAACACCGCCACGCTGAAGATCGGAAACAACGCCACGTTGACCAGCGGTCCGGCGGCGATGCTCCAGAGTTGGGCGCCGGGGCGTTGCGGCGGGGAGACGTAAGCCACGCCGCCGAGCGGCCAGAGGATGATGTCGTGGGTTTGACCGCCGACCTGGCGGCACGCGAGTTGATGGCCGAATTCGTGCATCAGCACAATCAGGAACAGCGCCAGGCATTCCACCACGCTCCAGGTGGTCGAAGTATAACCTTTGGCGCCGCTGACGAAATACCAGACCGCCAGGAACCAGGCCCAATGCAAATACACGTCAATTCCGAAAAGCCGGAACAGATGAATGGAGCCTTGTTTGGTTGGCATCGCCACGCAGGGCTACCAAAACAGCCACGGCGGAACAAGCCTTTTGGCC
>CAWACS010000002.1:0-4206 GCA_963780535.1 uncultured Verrucomicrobiae bacterium | reverse complement strand
GCCGTGACCGAGCAATTCTAGAATCTCAAGCTGGGGGAACAGGGCGGTCAGCACGTCCCGGTGCGGCAGCGTGAAGGGGCCGACGTTGCCCCAGGGCAACGGTTCCTTGACCACGAGCATTCGCGTCAAATCCGGCTGCGATTCCTTTTCAGCGCTCAAAGCAAGCCCTCACAATCCGAGTCATTTCGTTTTCAGACTGCGCGGGCGGGAATTGCGGTTTTGGTCACCCGCGCGCCAACTCGTTAAGCACCGTGCCATCCGGCGCGATGAGCCGCACCAATAACGGCATTTGACCGACGGCATGCGTCGAGCAGCTCAAACAGGGATCATAACACCGGATGCCGTGTTCGATGCGGTTGAGCATCGGTTCGGGAATATCCCTGCCGTGAACGTAATGCTTCGCGATCTGCGCGACGGTCCGGTTCATCGCCAGATTGTTCTGGCCGGTGGCAACGATGAGATTGACCTTCTGGAGCAG
Organism: uncultured Verrucomicrobiae bacterium; assembly: GCA_963780535.1. Lineage (GTDB taxonomy): Bacteria > Verrucomicrobiota > Verrucomicrobiia > Limisphaerales > UBA11358 > UBA11358. The sequence goes on along the minus strand of CAWACS010000002.1, from coordinate 3,728 downwards.
GCCGTTGGCGTCCACGGTGTAATCATGAAACAACGTGCCGCGCGGGGCTTCGCTCACCCCCACGCCGCGCAGGCTATTGATGCCCGCCTCCGCCCGCACGTTGGCGCTGAACAGATCCGCGTCATCCAGATAGCGTTCGATGTATTCGAGCGCCGCCAGAATTTCAATGAGCCGCGCGTAGTGGTAAAGGAACGACGACGTGACGGCGCCGCGCCCAAAACCCCTGAAATGTTCCAGTTCCGCGTCCGCCTTGGGCACCCCCATGTGTTTGCAAACATTCAGCCGCGCCAGCGGGCCGACGCGATACATGCCGTTCTGCAGGCCCAGCGGCAGGTAAAAAGGCGATTTCAGATAGGACGAGTTTTGGACCGATTCACCGATGTAATCGCGGTATTTTTGCGGGTCGAGTTGATCGGCGACGATGTTGCCGCAGCCGTCGGTGAACCGCAGTTTGCCGCCGTGATGTTCCCACGTGCCATCTGGCGCAACGAGACCCATGAACAACGACGGAAAATCCCCGAAAATCTGGATTTCGCGCTGGTGTGTTTCGAGCGTTTTCTTAAACAGATCCAGGCCGGCACTGGTGGTGGTAAAAACCTCCGGCAGCCACGCCTTGATCCACCGGCGTGCTTCCTCGGTCAACGGACTGCGCACGCCGCCGGGCACGGCCCACGCAGGATGGATCTTTTTGCCGCCCAGCACTTCGATGATTTCCTGACCGAACTGGCGCAATCGGATGCCGGCGCGGGCCAGATCGGCGTTGGACGCAATCAAACCAAAAACGTTGCGCTGTGCCGGCGGCGTGTCCCAGCCCATCAGAAAATCCGGCGCGCTCAAATGGAAGAAGCTGAGCGCGTGACTCTGGACGAACTGGCCGAGATTCATCAGCCGGCGCAGCTTGTCGGCGGCGGGCGGGATATTGACGGCCATGATGGCGTCGCCGGCCTTGGCCGAAGCCAGCAAATGGCTGACCGGACAGATGCCGCAAATGCGCGGCGTGATGCCGGGCATTTCGCCATAAGGCCGGCCTTCGCAAAATTTCTCGAAGCCGCGGAATTCCACGACATGGAATATGGCGTCGGACACGTTGCCCGCGTCGTCCAGGAAGATGCTAATCTTGGCATGGCCCTCAATTCGGGTCACGGGGTCAATGACGATGCGTTTTGACATGATTTGTGATTCGTGATGCGTGAAACGTGAATCACGAATTACGTTTCACGTTTCACGCGATTAAATGTTTAACCAAATTTCAAATTCAAACCTTCCAGTTTCGGCGTCTGGCCGCCCAACACCTGGACCATCAGCGCCTTGATGCGGTCGGCCGGTGGCGGACAACCGGGCAGGTAATACTCGACGAAGACGGCTTCGTGCACGGGCAGGACGCGTTTGAGCAGTGCCGGCACAATGCCGTCGGCCTTCGGCACCAGCGGATTGTCCTGCGCGCTGTCGATGTAGGCCCGCTGGAGCACATTCTCATCGTTGCGGAGACCGAGCTGGTTGCGGATGGCGGGCACGTTGCCGGTGACGGCGCAATCGCCGAAGGCGACCAGCACCTTGGTGCGCGCGCGGATTTGGTGGAGGATTTCGAGGTTGTCTTCGTTGCAGACGGCGCCTTCGATGAGGCAGACATCCACATTTTTCGGATATTCCTTCACGTCCATGACCGGGCTGTAAACGAGTTCGATCTTGCCCGCGAGTTCGATGAGGAACTCGTCGAGGTCGAGGAACGACATGTGGCAACCGGAGCAGCCACCCAGCCAGACAGTTGCAACACGCAATTTCATAATTCACATTTTACGGCAGCCATTGTTTTTTCTCCCGCGCATTGACTATAAATTCCAGCTTATCGCGGTCATGTTCCATCTCGGCCACGGTCGAGCCTTTGTGAAAAAGCGCGCCGGTCGGACAGGACATGACGCACTTGCCGCAGGCCGTGCAGGTTTCGGAATCGCCCCACGGTTGGTTGAGGTCACTGATGATGGTGGCCCGGGCGCCGCGACCGGAAACGTTCTTGGTGCCCGCGCCTTCGATGTGCCAGCAGACGCGCACACAGCGGGCGCACAGAATACAACGGTTGTGGTCCATGCCGAACAGCCGGTGCGTCACATCCACGTTCCATTTCGGAAAACAATATTCATAACGCACGTGATCCATGCCCTGGCTGTAGGCGAGCGTTTGCAGTTCACAATGGCCGTTGGCCACACACACGGCACAGACGTGGTTGCGTTCGGCGAACAGCAATTCCAGCGTCATGCGGCGGTATTTCCGCAGGCGTTCGCTGTCGGTCTTCACGTCCATGCCCTCGCTGATTTTGGTCGTGCAGGCCGGCAGCAATTTACCAATGCCAGCGACCTCCACGAGACACAGGCGGCAGGCGCCCACGTCATAGACGCCGTCCAGATGACAGAGCGTCGGGAGCTTGATCCCGGCGTCCGTGGCGACCTCGAGAATGGTCGCGCCTTCCTCGGCGCTGACCTGTTTTCCATCAATGGTTAAAGTTTTGGCGGCCATAAATCAAAGGGATGAATGGATTGATGGATTGGTGGCTAAAGGGACTTCTGATCCGCGACCGGTTGAACCAATCAACCACCCACTCATCCAGAAATCCAAAAATCCAGCGGTGAATTTCATGTTCATTTGGCGAGGGTTTCCTTCCTGGGTTCACCATTGCCGCGCGGTCCAAAGGGGTCCGGTTGAAGCAGTTCCTCGTATTCATTGCGGAAAAACCGCAGCGTGCTCATGACCGGGTTCGGCGCCGTCTGGCCCAGACCGCAGAGGCTGGTGTTTTTGACCATGTCGCAAAGCTCCTCGAGTTTCGCCAGATCGCGCGCGGTGGCCTGGCGGTTGAGGATTTTTTCCAGCAGATGCAGCATCTGCACCGTGCCGGCGCGGCAGGGAACACATTTGCCGCACGATTCGTCCACGCAGAATTCCATGAAGTAACGAGCGACGTCCACCATCTTCGTCGTGTCGTCCATCACAATCATGCCGCCCGACCCCATGATGGAGCCGAGTTTGGTGAGTGAGTCGTAATCCACCGGGGTATCGAGCGCATCGGCGGGGATGCAGCCGCCGGAGGGGCCGCCGGTCTGGACGGCCTTGATTTTGCCGCCATCCGTTGCGCCGCCGCCCATTTCCTCGACAATCTGCCGCAGGGGCGTGCCCATCGGCACCTCGATGAGGCCGGTGTTGGTGATTTTACCGGCGAGGGCAAACACCTTGGTGCCCTTGCTTTTTTCCGTGCCAATCGAGGCGAACCACTCGGCGCCCTTGCGAAGAATCGGCGGCACGTTGGCAAAGGTCTCCACGTTGTTGATCAAGGTGGGGCAGCTCCATAATCCGCTTTCCGCCGGAAACGGCGGACGCGGACGCGGCGTGCCACGCTTGCCTTCGACGGAAGCCATCAACGCCGTTTCCTCGCCGCAAACAAACGCGCCGGCGCCGATGCGGATGTCAATGTTGAAACTGAACGGCGATTCAAAAATGCCGCTGCCCAGCAGACCAAGCGTCTTGGCCTGCCGGATGGCGTTCTGCAACCGCTTGATGGCCAGCGGATATTCGGCGCGGCAGTAAATGAAACCCTGGTTCGCGCCGACGGCATAAGCGGCAATGGCCATGCCTTCGAGCACGCTATGCGGGTCGCTCTCCAAAACGCTGCGATCCATGAATGCACCGGGATCGCCTTCGTCGGCGTTGCAGATGACGTATTTTTGCGCGCTTTGCGTCTT
>CAWACS010000001.1:0-8685 GCA_963780535.1 uncultured Verrucomicrobiae bacterium | reverse complement strand
GCAGGCGAAATGAAGTTCCGGGTATTCCGACTCCAACTGGCGGCAAGTGCCGACGGGCAGTTGCGCGGAGATCAGGACGAGCGTGTCCTTTGGCACATGCGGCAGCGCACGGCGCAGATTCGCGAGAACATATTCCACATCCGATTCGTCGTTGTCATTCACCGGCGTGTCGTAGCAAAGCCAGAGGACGTCGGCCCTGCTGCACGCGGTTGCGGGATCAGTCGTGAAATCCAGTTGCTGCGCCGCGAGACCGGCGGAGATGAGGTCGTCCAGCCCCGGTTCGGACAACGGCGCCCTGCCGAGCTTGAGATTGGCGGCCACCGTCGAATCAAACTCCAGCCCGAAGACGTTGAAATGCCGCGCGCAACACGCAGCGGTTACCGAACCCAGATGCCAGAGACCCAGGACGGTGATCTTTAATTTTGCCTGGGCGGTCGGAGCCATCTCCCCGTCTGCATCGGCTCTCACGGCCCAGTTTTTCCCGCGATCCCGGGGCACGATGCGGCGAAGCGTGAAAATGTCCGTCTCGGCCAATTCCTCCCGGTGCCGCGAAAGCGTTTCCCAGGGATCCCACAGGGTGCTGATGAGACGCCCGGAAATATTGTCGCCGGCCTCGGAAATCAGCAGCTCCAGCATGGTTGCGACACGGGCAAGCGAGGCTCCGCCTTCGCGCTTTTGCCGGGTCGCAATCGCAAACTCTTTTTCACCTACGACCGAGGGACCGGAGTTGAGCACCTCCTCGGTCATACGGGTGTTGATGGCTCCGGGCGCAATGGCATTGATATCGATCGTGCCGCCGGACCACTCCAGAGCGAGGGTTTCGACCAGACGCACCAGTCCGGTCTTGGCCACTGCGTAGGGGGTAAAATTAATGCGCGGCGACGTCGAGCCTCCCCCGGAGAGGCATAATACTTTGGCGCGGGGAATCGCGTGGCGCAGCAACAGTTCGTGGAAGGCGCGCAGGGTATAATAGGTTCCATCGAGGTTGGTGCGAACGCTGTTGCTCCAGGCCAGCGGATCCGCCGCCATGCCTGGCCCGAGCGGTCCTTGCATGCCGGCGCAGCAGATGAGGACATCCAATTGCGGCCATGCCGCGGCCACCTCGCGGCTGAAGCCTGATATTTGCGGCCAGTCGGCGATGTTCGCTTGTGAGTAGTGGAAGGAGATGCCCTTCGCTTCGCACTCCTGTTGAAACTGCTTTTGGGGGGAGAGGGCCAACCCCCAGATTTCGTGCCCGGCCAGGCCGAAATGCCGTGCCAAATAGCGGCCGATGCCTCCACTCGTGCCGGTAATAACAATCTTCATGAATGCAAATAAAGGGTCCAGTGAACCGGTTACATTTTGAAATCACGCCCGGCCCGCCAGGCGGACACCAGCCGCCGCATGGCGGCGATGCGCTCGCCGGTAAGTTTCTCGAATGTGAAATCCTGCGCCCGCGCGAGCCCGCCGGCCCTCAATTTTGCCCGTGTAACATCGTCCTGGGCGATCCGCGCAAGGGCGCCGGTTACGGCGGCGGTATCATTGAAGTTGACGATGATCGCCTGATTGGCCGTGACCTCGTGCATGATGGGAATGTCGTTCACAACCACCGCAGTGCCGCAGGCCATCGATTCAATCACCGTCCGCCCAAAGGTTTCCTCGCGGCTGGGCAGGACATGCGCCATCGCCTGCCGATAAAGTGGGGCCAGGAGCTTGTCGCCAACCCAGCCGAAAAATTTCACATCCTCCCCCAGACCCATGGCGTTGGCCTGCTGCTGGGCTTTGGCGCGATAGCCATCCCATTCTCCGCCAACCATTACCAGAGGATGCTTTTTCCGGAAATGGGTGTCAAGTTGCCCGTATCCCGCCAACAGCAGGTCGGACTGTTTATAGGGATAAAAATTGGACACCCAAAGGAAATAACCCGGATCGAGCCCCAGCTCCATTTTCAATCGCGCGGCCTCATCCGGTTGCACGTTCGCATTGAACTCCTCGTGTTGCAATCCTTCGTAGGACTGGACGAGGCGGTCGCGCAATTCCGGGAAAAGCCCCAGAATCTGCGAGACGGCGAATTGAGAATTGGTAATGACGAGATCTGCCCGGGGCCAACTGCGCGTGACCCAGCTGCGATACCACTCGCGGAAGAGCCCCACGCGATTATTACGGTCGAGATGCTGCAACGAGAACACGTTCATCACGACCGGCAGACTCTTCCGCAGCGGAACAAAGCCCGTGGTGATCAGCAGATCCGCGCCCCGGGCGCGCGCTGCCGGCGGCACCCGTAGATGGTCAGCCAACAGCCGCGGGTACAGGCGATCATTGGCGGGAAAACGCCGGACAACTTCCACGCGAGGGTCTGAGACGTGCCAGTCCTGGTTGGGCCCGACAAACACGACCCAGGAAAGTTCCTCGGAAATTTTCAACGATCTGCCGACGAATTCGTGATACGTGGACGTTAAACCGGTTTTGCGCCGGGGATGCTCGCACAACATGGAGAGAGCCAGTTTCATCCTCTGCTAGGTTCGCGCCTCATACACCCACCGGTTCTGTTGCAGCCATTCCAACGTGCGAATGATGCCCCGTTGAATGGAGAGCTTGTTGTTCCAGCCGGTCGCGCGGATTTTCCTTGTGTCGAGAAATATGAACGGGTTGTCGCCCACCCAGCCCTGGTTGCCGCCGGCATATTCGAGCCTGGGATGGAGATCAAGCGCCTCACAGATAAAGCGGATGGAGTCGTTGACCCGGACGTATTCGTCGGCGCCGAGATTGTAAATCTCGACGCGGTGTCTGGCTTTCAGCGCGGTCTGCATCCGCATGACCTGCAGCATGGCATCCACACAATCGCCGATGTACAGGTACGATTTGCGCTGGGTTCCGTCGCCCAGAACTTTCAAGCGATCGGGGTGGTCGAGCAACTGGCGGTAAAAATCGAAGACGTGCCCATGCGTGTAACGTTCCCCCAGAATCGAGACGAATCGAAAGAGGTAGCCCTCAAAGCCAAAACCTTCACAATAGGATTGAATCAGGGACTCACCGGCCACCTTGGAGGCGGCGTAGAGCGAGGTTTGCACGGGAAACGGCGCATTTTCGGGCGTGGGAATGACCTCCGCTTCGCCATAAACGCTGCCGGTGGAGCTGAAGGCAATGCGCTTGATCCCGTTCGCGCGCATGGCTTCAAGCACATGGAAGGTGGCGACGGTGTTTTGCTGCAAATCCTTGGACGGATGTTCGAGCCCGAAACGAACATCGGCGTTGGCGGCCAGGTGAAACACGGTGTCACAGCCGGCCATCGCCTGCGTCAGCGCCGGCAGATCAAGATTGTCGCCCGGGACGAACTTGAACTGCGAGTTCCCGGTCGCGCCGGTGAGAAATTTTTTCCGGCCGGTGGAAAAATTGTCCCAACCGACAACGGTTTTGCCGTCAGCGAGCAGGCGATCCACCAGGTTGCTGCCGATGAAACCCGCCGCGCCGGTGACGAAAATTACGTTCATTCGAAGGACGAAGTGTAGTCACACCGACCCAGTTTCACCAGCACTTCTTGCCCGCGATGATTTGCCCGCACCTTGCCAGTGGGCAAAGGCTTGTCCATGACTTCCCAGTCGTTCGTTGGTCAAGTCCGACATAACCACTTAACTCATCCCCAGAACGTTTTTGGGATGGCTTCTACAAAAAACTTGCCATGCATTATTCGTTTTGATAGCATTCTTGCGGCAGTTAGCGAAACAACTTCTATTCTTAGATGAAACTTCCATGAAAGCGAAAATTATGAAAACAACCATCAAATCCTCTATTCCTTCCGCGTGTCATTCATTCGGCAGCGTGGTCTGTGCAGGAGTGGTCCTGCTGACCGCCGCCAGCGTGCAGGCGCAAAATCTGTTTGTGTCGGATGTTGGCGGCAACATCTATCAATTCACGCCGGGCGGAGCGCAAAGCACCTTTGCCTCTGGATTGAGCAATTATCCTGAAGGACTGGCCTTTGACAGCGCGGGCAACCTGTTTCTAGCAGATTATCTCGGCGGCAACATCTATGAATTCACGCCAGGCGGAGTACGAAGTACCTTTGCTTCCGGGTTGAATGGACCTCTTGAACTGGCCTTCAACAGCGCGGGCAATCTGTTTGAGGCGGATTCCCAAAGCGGCAACATCTATGAATTCACGCCGGGCGGAGTGCGAAGCACCTTTGCCTCCGGGTTGTCAGGCCCTCAAGGACTGGCCTTTGACAGCGCGGGCAACCTGTTTGAGACGGATATAAGCAGCGGTATCATCAATGAATTCACGCCGGGCGGAGTGCGAAGCACCTTTGCTTCGGGGTTATCGAAACCCCTTGGACTGGCCTTTGACAGCGCGGGTAACCTGTTTGAGGCGGATTGGAGCAGCGGCAACATCTATGAATTCACGCCGGGCGGAGTGCAAAGCACCTTTGCCTCTGGATTAATTCATCCCGAAGGACTGGCTTTTAACAGCGCGGGCGATCTATTCGTAACGGATTTCGGCAGCGGCAGCGGCAGCCCCGGCAGCATTTATGAATACACGCCGGGTGGGGTGCAAAGTACTTTTGCATCGGGGTTAGCTGGTCCTGAAACTGGACTGGCCTTCCAAGGACAAACCTTGCCGGTGCCCGAACCCTCGACTTTGGGGCTGCTCGCCATCGGCGCAACCGCACTTGTGGTACGCCGCCGCCGCTGCTGAGTAAGAATGGCAAGCCCGATTCCGAGCCTTGCCGCCGGATACCCGGCGTGCTGGACCGCCCTGTCGCGCCCAGCACGCCTCAGCCTCCGCCGAAAGTCCTGACTGACTGAAAAAGCCCGCGGAGGCAACCGAGGCGGAACTATCTGCCGAAGTGAACAAAATTCCGGCCAGTGTTTCCGACTTTTTGGTGGCGGGTCAGTTGGCAATTTTGGTGGGGCGAGCAGCCTGTCCCGCCCTGCGGTGATCCTCGCGAGCCGTCGCCGCTACGCTTTGACGCGCCAAGGCCGGCTCGTCCGCAGCCTTCCACCCTCCGTAGTCCCGATTTATCGGGACGGAGGACGGGCGCCCCACCAAACCAACCCATTGCCGACTTTTCTACGGATTTGACGTTTTGAACCGTCGCGATACGGCCCGAAATCATGTCGAAGGCTCAGACCGCCACAATCCGCTTGCGTCTCCAACCGTTCCCGTAAAAGCTGAAGGCCACCGCGCAACAGTGTGGCGACATAATATCTATGACCAGTCCGATCTCGAAGCCGAAGAATTTGTCTGCATGAAAGGTAATTCGCAAACAGGCGGATTGTTACAAAGCGGTTTGGTTTTTTCGGCCATCAGTTTTGTCACCGGGCTGGGCAACATGGCCTTTCAAGGCGTGATGGCGCGGCATTTGAAGGAGCAGGGCCAATACGGCAACGCGAACAGCGCGCTCAATGCGCTGATGCCGCTGCTAAGCCTGGCGCCGGGCATCGCCACGTTCGCCGTCGCGCATTATGTGGCTCATTTTTACGCTTCCGGTGACAGCGGGCGGTTGCAGGGGCTGCTGGCCGGCTGCCGGAAATTTTTGTTCCGCCTGACCCTCGCCGGCTCGGCGGTGGCGGTGCTGGTCATTAAACCGTTGAGCATTTTTTTCCATTACAGCCCGACGTTGATGCTGGCGACGCTGGTTTGCACGCTGTTGAGTTTGTGGGCCTCCCTGGCCGGCGCCTTGTGCCAGGGATTAGCGTGGTTCAAACGGCTCGCCTTCATCGGGCTGCTCGCGATGTTGCTGCGGATTTCTTTTGGCTGGTTCGTGACACTAAAATGGCCAACGCCGGAAACCGCCGTGCTGGCCTCAGCCTTCGCATTGCTCGCCTATCTGGTCCTGCTGTTCTGGAAAAACGATCTGGTCGTGCGCGGCGAAGCCGTCTCCCCCTGGAATCCTGAATTCGTTTATTACCTCGTCGTCAGCGCGGCCTGCGTCGGCGGCGGATATTTTTTCACGCAAGGCGATTTGCTCGTCGCCAAAAGATTCTTTTCCGGCGGGGAAAACGATGCTTACAACTGCGCCGAGCGGCTGGCGGCGGCGTTGCCGATTGCCGTCGCGCCGCTGCTCACGGTGTTGTTCACCTCCCGCTCGGGCGCGCGCACGGGCGGCATCGTCGGCGATCAATTGAAACTGCTGGGACTGTACCTCCTCGGCCTGACAGCTGGCGCGGCGATACTGTTTGTGACGCGGGATTTTTGCGTGAAACTCATCCTGGGCAGATCATCGCCGGAAGCCGCGTCGATGATCGCCCGCCTCGTTGTCACCATGGTCTTTGTCGGCCTGCTCCAGGCGCTGGCGCTGTGGGCATTGGCCAGTCGGTGGATGAAAATCTCGCTGCTCTACGGCGCGCTGGGACTCGGCTACTGGCTGACCCTTCTGTTTCTGGGCAAAAGTCCGGCGGAACTGCTGCACGTGATGCCGGTCACCGCGGGAGCCGCGTTTTTCATCCTGTTTTCAGTCTGGTTTGGCGCACTGCGCCGGCCTAAACCCGCGGTTTAATGCCGGTTTGAATTTACCTTCGTCATCAGCCACACTTCCCACCATGCAGTCCGGCTTGGAAAATTCACCACAGGTCAGTTTCATCATCCCGACGCTGAACGCCGGGGCGTTGCTGGACAACTGCCTTGCGTCCATCGCACGCCAGTCTTACCCGCGCGACCGGTACGAAATCATTTTGGCCGATGCGCACTCCAAAGACCGCACCCGCGAAATCGCCGGAAAATATGGCGCCCGGGTGATGGACGACAATGGTAGAAACATGGAGGAAGGCAAACGGCTCGCACTCCAGCACGCCACCGGCGAATACATCGTCTTCCTGGACGCCGACAATGAAATCACCCACCCCGATTACATTGAACTGGCCGTAACAGCCCTGGCGGCCAACCCACAGGCGCTGGGCGTGGAAAGCTATTATTTGCCTTCGCCCAAAATGAGTTCGTTCTGCGCCTACCTCACCCACCGGCTGCACATCAGCGACCCGATTTGCTGGCTGATGAGCACAAATCCGACGCTGGTCGCGCGCCACGGCGAAGTGGAACGCTGGACCCTGCCCGGTGATTCACTTTCCTATCCGCTCGGCGCCAACGGCTTTGTCTTTCGGCGCGCGGACTTGGATTCCGTCAAGGCGGACGAACATTTCCAAGACACGCATGTGGCGTTGCAACTGATGCGCGCCGGCCGGCGCGAATGGTTGCGGATTCGTGGGCGCGGTGTGCATCATTATTACATCCAGACCCTGGGCGGTTTCATTCAGAAGCGCCGGCGGGCCACCGTGCACTTTCTGCGCGTGCAGAAGCAATCAGACATAAACTGGATGAAGGAAAAACCGCCCGTGCCGTTGTGGCTCGCGACCACTTATTGCCTGACCCTGGTGGGTCCGCTCTGGCATACGTTGCGGGGTTTGACGCGCGACCGGGACTTGTGCTGGCTCTGGCATGCACCGGCCTGTCTCGGCAGTGTGTTCGGCAACGCCTGGGGCGTGCTGACCTTTAAACGTCGCGGCGGGGACAAAAAACTCATTGCCGATTTGCAGGTCAAACAAACGCTTAAATGACAAAAATGCCTCCGGTGTTATCGGCCACCGCCGATTTTTTCTTTTCGAAGGTTTCGAGGCAAACTAGGCTAAAGGCAATGACAGGCAAATTATGGGCCATGCTCCGCTGGGCGGCGAGACACCCGCTCCATCAAGGTTCAGGAATGAAGGCCATGTTTGCCTTTGCGCGGGCACAAATGGGGGCGCGGCTGGTTTCGGGTGACGTTTGCGTTCCACTGCCAAATGAAACCCGGCTGCTGATCCCGCCCCGCATGAAAGGCGCGGTACACTTCATCTGGCCCGGACTTTACGACTTTGAAGAGATGTCGTTTGTATTGCACTATTTGAGGCCCGATGATCTGTTTGTGGATGCCGGTGCCAATATTGGAATTTTCACAATTTTGGCCAGCGGCGTGGTGGGCGCCCATACCCTGGCATTTGAACCGGCGCCGTTCGCTTTTGACTTTCTGTTGAGAAATATTCGCCTGAACAATCTGACTTCACTGGTAGATGCGCGAAACGCGGCGTTGGGCAGCCATACGGGCAAAATCCGTATCACGACCGGTCTCGGCACGGAAAATTACGTCGTGCTGGGTAAAAAACCGTCCGAAAGTGTGGAGGTGGAATTGTCAACTTTGGATTCCTTGGATATCAGCTATGACACGGTGGTTGCCAAAATTGACGTCGAGGGCTTTGAACAGGAGGTGTTGGACGGCGCCCGAAACTTTCTGGCTAAAACTTCTTTACAGGTAATGATTGTTGAACGACTGGGAAATGCGGATCGGTTCGGCCAGAATGAAGGCTCCTTGCATGAATACATCCGCAGCCTGTCCCTCATCCCTTGTGCTTATGAACCGAGGGCGCGGTTGCTGCATCGCCTGCCCGACGGCGCTGGTGGCAATATCATTTATGTGCGCAATTTTGAAAAAGTAAAAGAGCGACTGCGGCAAGCACCAGCCTACCGGTTTGCCGGTCAGGAGATTTAATCACATGGCTCGCCTCCATCGCACCCAAGCCACCAGTGGCATCTATCCATCCCTCCGGCAGAGCTGGGCGGGTGTCCCTTTGGAAACGCTCCAAGGATAGGAACCCCAACCGACACGTGCAACCAATCTTGAAATGCCCCTTTGAAACCACGCATGATTAAGACAACCCTTATTTATTTGCACATCGCTGAAAG